>CAYNEY010000008.1:26026-135850 GCA_964396375.1 uncultured Polyangiaceae bacterium
GCTCGTGTCGCAGCTCGGACGGCACCCCGCGACGCGGCTCCGAGGGTAGCTCGTGTCGCAGCTCGGACGGCACCCCGCGACGCGGCTCCGAGGGTAGCTCGTGGTAACCCGCGGGGCTTGGCTCGAGACCGGGTTCGGGAATCGCGTGCCGCGCGGACGACGGTCCCTCACCCCGCAGCTCGGTGCCCCGGTCGCGAACACTCTCTGCCTGACGCGACTCGGTCTCCGATCCACGCGAGTGAGAATCGGGCGCCAAGCTCACCATGCCGTGCACACCCGGTTGCCGCTCAGGCGGCAACAACGACGGTCCAAGACTCACTGAGGCTTTGGAACGCGCTTGCGCGCCCGCTCCTCGTGAGGATGCTGGAGCGGGGAGCCGCAGGCGAGGCGCAAGCGACGGCGCGCGTGCGACGCGCGGGGGTGTGGTCGAGGAGGAATCGCGTTCGTCATCGTCCCTGCCCCGAGGGGTGCTCGGTGCGGAGGCCGTCTCGGGAATCGGTTCCTCGAGGCGAGAGTCTGGGTTGGTCCCCGCATGAGTGCCACCGCGCTCGAACACCGGCATCCCAGTCCGCTCGTCGAGGTGGTGCGTCGCGCCGAGATGGTGTCGCTCCACAGCCGCGTCGGTTCCGGTTGGTGGTGCGGAGGGAACGCGAACCCGACCTCGATCCACTCCCTGACGTGCCTCTGTCTCACGAGGCGAAGGCGGAAGCCCACGCGGAGCGAAACGACCGATCCCGGTCTCCCCCTCGCTCGTCGCTCGAGCACCAGTGCCCTCGGTGACCATCGCGCGCGGCGAGGTCTTGCCACTTGGGCGAAGCTCGGCGTGCTCGCTCCCGCGCGGACCAGGCGTGCTGGTTTCATCCTCGTCTTCCAGCTCGATCGACTCGTCGAGCGCGGCCAGCACGTCAGGAGGCAAAATCACGTCGAGCTCCTCCTCCGGAGTGAGTCGATGCTGGTGACCAGACGGAGGATGGGGACTCCCAGAGCGCCCCTCCAGGCGTCGCTCGGCGTCCGAGAGCAAACCCTCCAGCTCCGGACTCATCGCTACGGTCGCAACCACCGGTTTTGCCTCGGCGTCGTCTGTGCGATGTTTCGGTAGGAGACTCCCGGGTGCGCGCGGAGGCACAGAGCCGTGAGGCAAGGGGGTACGCCGACCTCGGGGAACAGGCGTGGGTAAGCGATTTGCCCCGGCTGGCGCCGAGGTGGGCCCGACCACCCGCGGCAGAGCGGCCAACGACCGCGCGCTACCACTCAGACCACCTGGAAGACCCAAGACCTCCTCAATCCGCTGCAAGACCGAATAGACGTCGATGGGCCTCGCGTAGATCCGCTCGGCAATGTCCGGAAGCACCGAGAGCCCGGCCTGCACCAACGTCGCGTCGCCACCGAGCAGCAGAATCTCGACGGTCTTGCCCCAACTCCCATTTTTGATGCGCTCGAGCACCGACAACACCTGCGGTGCCCGACCGTCACAGATCACGAGCTTCGGTCGCTGGGTTTCGATGCGACTCGCCAGCAAAACGAGGGGCACGTCACGCACCTTGAACCCACGTACCCGCAAGGACGCGATCAGGCGCTCGGCCTCGGTCGAGGTGTCGCTGACGAGCAGCAGCGACTCCTCACGAGGATCGCTCGGGGCATGGTCGACGGGGGCGGACTCCACGGTCTCTCGAGTCTATTGTAGGGGGAGAGGGTCCTGCTACTTATTGCGCGGTGACGCCGCGCGCGCCCGGTCGACGCGACGTCCGAGCCAGGCCCCGAGCCTCGGCCAGTGCGGCGCCGACACGATGAAGAACGTGAGGAAACCCACGATGAAGGCCTCTCCGGCCGTCAGCCCAAAGACCGGGAACATTTGGACCACTTCCATAGCACGTCGGCGCGCTGGGGCGCTTGCGGCGCGGGAAGCTGGGACTAGGTTGTGGGCTCTGTGGCCACGACGCTGGATTACGTAATTGGGCTTGGAGGAAACCTTGGAGACCGGGAAGCCACTCTCGTGGGAGCACTCGAGGCGCTGGAGCGGCTCGGTGACGTCCTCGGACTGTCGCACCTCTTCGAAAATCCGGCGGTCGGCGGGCCTCGGCAACCCGACTACCTGAACGCGGCCGCCCGCCTCCGCACTGACCTCCCACCTGCGGTTCTGCTCGCGAGACTCCTCCGGATCGAGCACCGTTTCGGACGGGTGCGCACCATCCCCTGGGGACCAAGAACTCTCGATCTCGATCTGCTCTGGGCAGGGAGTACCTGCGTTGCGACCCGTGAGCTGCGCGTGCCCCATCCAAGGCTTACCGAGCGAGCCTTTGCCCTCGTACCCCTTCTGCAGGTGGCGCCTTCTGCGACCGATCCCAAGGATCGGCAGCCATACTGGGCAACGCTCCCCTTTCTCGACAGCACCACCCTCACGGTGGTGGGCATCGCCTCGGGTCCACCCTACCGATGGATCCCGGTGGGGAGAACCCGCTCGGCCAACAATCCAGCGCTGGCCCTGGTGTGAGGCGAACACCTCAGAGTTCTGCCCGCGCCAGAGGATCTGGGGTAATCTGAACGGACCACAGGGTCCCAAAGACATCTTCACCCCGGATCCGAGTGGTCTACGCCACCGTGGCGTCAGCAAAGGAGCAACGAGTCGACCGTGCGGGATGACTGGTACTGGAGCTGTGGCAAGGACAAGCCGAGCCAGATCCACGAGCGAGAGCTGGTGAGCCGCCTTGCGGCACGCAGCATCCCTGCCGATGCCTGGCTCTGGCACCCGGGGTGGAAGACGTGGATGAAGGCAAACCGCGTAGCTCAGTTCTCGACCATCTTGCGAGAACTCTCCCTGGCCCCCGAACCACCCAGTTTCGACAGTCGGACCCGCACCCCTCCCCCCCTTCCCTCCACCGCCGCCGAAACCGAGACGGTGGAGCGCGAACCCCTCCGGGTCCGGTTCAGCACCCCGGTGCCGCCTCCACCCCACATCCGTCCGCAGCTCAGACGACCGACGCCAGCCCCGATCGAAGAGCCCACCGAGCGCTCCACGACTGGCACCCTCCGGCCTCCCGGAGCCGTCCCGCCGCCGCCGATGGGTACCAACCGCGGCCCGGAGCCTCACGAGGAATTCGACGATCTCGATCCGCTCGAACTCCATTCCGATCGGTCCCTGCGTCCCCAGCCGCTTCCCGGCGACGCCGCCGTCCTGCGCAAGGAAGAGCGCGCGCCAGCCACCCATGGCGCATCGCACCGCCTGGCGCTCGGAAGTCCTCCCACGGACCTCCCTCGCGAGGAGGTCTCGAGCCCGCTGGTCTCCGAGTCCGATCTCGCCACCGTCCCTCACCATCAGGATCCACAGCGTGCCGAGACGGTCCACGAGGAAGAGCTGCTCACCGAACCCGCACCGACTCCGCGACGCACGACCTACCTCATGCTGGGTGTCGCGGGCATCGCGTTCACGACCGGTGTGTTGGGCACGCTCCTCACCACCCGACCCACGTCACACTCGGACAACGTGGTCACCTCGGCGACCGTCACGGCTGCCCCCGTGGCAAGCGGAACCGAGATCAAGCACGCTCGAACGACCAAGAACCCAGGGTGCGTGGTGGTCGGGGCAGCACGGCGGATCGCGCCGCTGATCCAGGTCGGTGTGGTACCGACCCTCCAACTCTCACCCTCCGGAGACACCCTGTCGATCGGTTTTGCGAGCACGCCCAACGCCGCGACCGGAGCCTTGCTGGAGCTTTCCACGCTCACGGTCAGCTTCCCGTTCCAGTTGGTCGGCAACACAGAGATCGCCAGCGTGGTCCCCGCCGGGGATGGCGTATTCCTGGTGTCAGACACAAAGAGTATCCTCGCGCAACCCCGTCCAGTCGCGGCACCACAGAGCTTCGTACTCGGCGCCACCGATCAGGGGCTGGCCCGCGTCCGCGACGGGTCGGAACCCTCGCTGCTCTGGTCGCTCCCAGAGGGACGCTCCCTGACTGAACCAAGGGTGATCACCAACACCGACGGCGGCCACGCCGTGGCACTGCGCGCTGGCGGACTCACCGGGCGCATCGTGTTCGGCTGGCTCTCCGCCAATGGGGAGTCCGAGACCCCACCGACCGAGCTTCAACCGCGCAGTCGATTCGTCGGCAACCCTTCGCTCAACGTCGGACCCAGTGGAGCGGTCGTAACGTTTGCCCAGCGCGAAGCACAAGACCAAAGCTGGGGGATCGGGCTCAGCCGCGTCCCCCCTCGAGGCACCCCCAGCCCCATCACGAGCCTGCCCTTGCCCTTGGGTGGTCCCGGTGGGGATGCCATTGCACCCTGCGCCGCACCGGTTGGCTCAGACGCCCTCCTTGTCACTTGGTTCGAGGGAGCCGCCGGAGCACGCGAGGTGCGAACGCAACTCCTCGATCGCTCGCTTTCCCCAATCGGAGCCGCGCTCACGCTGTCGCCACCCAACACCAACGCCGGCCTGGGTGCCCTTCTTTCCACCGCCGATCGCATCGTGGTCGTCTTCGTCACAAGCCAGGGTAGAACCGGCGAGCTCTGGGCGACCTCGCTCTCCTGCACGCCATGAAACACGCTCCCTTCGCTCTCCTTCTGCTCAGCGCACTCCTGCTCGAAACGGGCTGTCAACCCCTGGAAGAGCCTCGCGTCGCGAGCCGCGTTGGCGCTGGGCTCCCCTACTCGACGGGTCAAGCGACCTTCGACGCCTTCTTCGCCGATCTGCACCGCCTCCAAGTGCTGCTCGCCCGCGCTCCCGAAGAAGAACGGTCGTTCCGCGAGGAGCTGGGGAGAAGCCTCGGTGTCGAAGAGACAACAGCGACAGAACTCGGTCTCGAACTCCTGCGCCGTACGGCGGTGCTTCGGGCCGCTGGGGTGGAGCTTCGACTGGTGTTGGAGGGGTTCGAGGCCCGCTCCGAGGCCGACACTTCGGCGCAGACTCGCGTCATGGGCACCTTGCCCGCGGAGCTCCGCGAGCCTGTAGAAGCAGGAACGCTGGCCGCGCGGCGCGCCTTGCGACTGGCCGCGCGCCTCCGTGGTGAGGCACAAACCCTCGAGCAGCTCGCGACCCGCGCGCACGCTCTCGAGCCGGATCTGGAGCGGAGCTTCGCGGAACAACCCGCGGCGCGGCGCGCCGAGCTTCGGACCAATCTCGCCGACGCGCGCCGTATCATCCCCCTGCTCGACACCCGCCGACGCGAGACACGCGAACGCTGTCTTCGCTTCGCCGAACGGCTACGGGTATCCCTCACGACCGGAGACGGCAGCAGCCTGACCGATCCGACACCGCTCATCACCGAAATCCCGCTCGTACCAGTGCCTACTGCCAGCGCGGAAGCAGGCGCGAAGAAGCCGGCCACGACCAAGCGCGCCAGCACGGCAAGAGGCCCGGCTCGGGCCACACCGGCGCCACCGCGTCCCGCCGCACCGCCACCGGCGCCGTCGCGTCCCACCGCACCGCCCGCCGATTTCGAGCCTTGATCTCGGGAGCTATTCGACCTGAGTGAGCGCGGCCAAGAACGGCTCCGCGGCCACGAAGTCGGTGAAACGGCGCACCTCACGCCCCGTCGAGTCGAGCAGTACCACCGTCGGCAATCCCTTGACCGCGAGCTTTCGCATCGCGCTCACCACCCGCGGATCGTCGTCGTTGGAGGCGTCGATCTTGACGGCTACGAACCGTCCAGCCTCGGCCTTGACTCGTGGCTCGGAGAAGGTCAGCCGATCGAGTTCCTTGCAGGCTCCGCACCAGTTGGCGGTGAAATCCACGAGCAAGGGGCGACCCGCGGCGCGAGCTCGCTCTTCTGCTCCCGCCAGATCCTGGTGCTGCCACTCCAACATGTTGTCGGCTCGTGTGGCCCGGGTCACGCCAGCGAATCCCGAGTAGGTGAACGAAACGACCGCCAGCACCGCCAACGCACGGGCGACCCTCGGCGCAGCCGTGGCGCTCCAGCGCATCAGAAGCACCGCCAAGCCACCTGCCAAGACCGCCGCGCCAAGCACCCAGAAACCCAAGGCACCGGGCGGAACCAAGGCCTCGAGCACTGGAAGCTTCGACCCCGCGAAGTAGAGGGCCACCACCAAGAGTATGGTGCCGAGCACTGCCTTGACCGTGTTCATCCAACGGCCGCTCTTCGGCAGCTCGAGAGCGAAGGCGCCTACCAAGAAGAAGGGCACCCCGAGCCCCAGAGCAAATGCGGACATGGCAAGGGTACCGAACCAGAGGTCTTGGGTGGTGGCGATGAAGGTAAGGATTCCGGTCAGCGCTGGCCCGGTGCAGGGCGAAGCGACGATGCCACTTACCAGGCCGAGCACGAACGCTCCACGCAGCCCGCCGCCACCCAGCCGCGCCAGCCGGTTGGTGAGGCCAGCGGGCAAAGAGAACTCGAACACACCAAACATGGAGAGCGCGAGGACCACGAACAGGGCAGCTAGGCCGAGCACCACCCAGGTGCTCTGGAGGAGGCTGCCGAAGACAGCTCCGGTCAATGCCGCCACCAGACCGAGCCCGACGAACATCACGGCCATGCCCAACACGAAGGCGCCCGACAGAAGAACCCCACCGAGCCGGCTCTCTGACTTGCGGGCTCCGAAGACGCTCACCGTGACAGCGATCATGGGGTAGACGCAGGGCGTGAGGCTGACCAGCAGCCCCCCGATGAAGGCCGCGGCGATGGCCGCAGTCGGGCCCTCGGCGAGTGCACGACTGAACGCGTCCCGAGCTCCCGAGGCAGCCCAAGCTGGGCGTGAGACCAACACGAAGCAGAGGATCCGAAGCAACGTCGACATGGACGACCTACCAGTAGCCCCGGAGTGGCAGGCCTACAAGGCCAGCTCGATTCTCGAGCTGGAATCAAGGAGGTTCAGAACGAACCCACCCCTCTTTGCCTTAGCTCAACGGATCCCCGGAGCTTTGCTCGGGCGAGGTGATGGCAGCTCGCCCCACCCAACGGGGTGAGGCGAGCTCAAAAGCCTCGGCGCTTACGGATTCTTCTCTCCGCAGTCGCACTTTTTGTCGCCATCTCCGCACTTGCAGTCGCCGCCGCACAGGGCGCCCGCGCCACAATCACAGGTGTCGCCGCATTGACAGCTGTCGCCGCAGCCGCAGAGGGCGGTAGCCGAGGGTGCAGCGAAGGCCATGGACGCCATGAACAGAGTGGAAAAAAAGCCAGCGAGGGTGAGTGACTTCAACATGTGGTTGGTCTTCCTTGAGTTGAACGGAGCCGGTTCTGACTCCGACGGATCGTATAGGCCCCGACTGTTCGGATCGTGACCCCCATCAGAGCCAAAGATCCGCCATGTGGCCGGGCGCCCCCAACGACCAGCAGCCTCATCCCTGAGCGGGCCACTCCGGCAGCCAGCAGGAGCTGGGCCCTCTCTCCCGCCCGCTCAGAACCGGGTCAGAGTCTGCTCGCGCGACGGCGGATCCGCGTCAGGTGCCGCTCGCGCGACGGCGGATCCGCGTCAGGTGCCGCTTGGCGCGCTTGATCTCGGCGGAAAGCGCGATGGCAAGGGCAACACGACCTGAGGTGGTGCGCTCGACGAATCGCGACAGGTAGTCCACTGCGGCGCGCTCATCCTTCAACCGCAGGCAAAGCTCCCCGAGAACGTACTCGCCGTAGCCCTGGCCAGAGGGGCATCCCTCCAGCTCGGCACGCAGCGCCGCCAGATCGGCGATCGGAAGCCCAGCCTCGAGCTCTGCGAGGGCGAGTTGGGCGCGATACAAGGGCTTTTCGCGAGTGGCCCAGCGCACAGCGCGGCGGAGCACGCGCGCGCCATCCTCGGCGCGACCATGCAGGTAAAGGACGGCACCCAGGGTCCAGAAGTGAAAAGCACGGCGCGAGGCGGGGCCGAGACGGGCGGCCAGCCTCAGGTGACCCGCCGCGCGGGCCACATCCTCGAGACCCAAGCATGCGCGTGCCGCGTCGTGATGGGCGACGTCCGGCAGCACCTCCAGCTCTACCATCTGTTCAGCGAGTTCCCGCGCTTGCTCGAATCGCCGACGCTCGATCAAGGAGAGGTACAACTGCCGCAGGAGGAGAGCTCGCGTGCTCCGCGCCATCGCCTGATCTTGGTCGAGGCCACGGCGAGCATACTTGGCTCGTAGCCCGGCCGTCTTGGCCAAGGTTGCCTTACGCAGGAAAGACTCCGGGGTCGAAACTGCGGCGCTCCCGGCGCGAATCCGCGACATCCCTGGAATTCTACCCGCTGCTGTACGGCCGTCCAGATTTCGACCAAATGGTGCCAGGGACCCTTTACGCCGAGGGTGAGGCGGGGCATGGTCGAGCCTCGGCCATGCTCCCCCGCATCTTGCTTGCTCTCCCCCTCATCCTCGGAACCGCCTGTGGGCGGCCCGCCACCGAGGCGGAATGCAATGAGATCGTCACCACCGTGGCTCGTCTCGAGTATCGCGATGCCCGGCGCTCGGATGCCTCCATCGACGAGCAACAGATCGAGACCATCCGCGCTCGTGTCAAAGGGGCGATGGAGAAGAGCTGTATCGGTAAGCGCATCACCGAACAGGCCTTGTCGTGTGTGCGTCAGGCCAAAACCGCACAGGAAGTGCGTGAGGTGTGCTTCGACTGATGTCAGAGTTTAGAGGTTTCAGCCTTGGGGCGCTGCTTTGCCTCCTGTGCGGCTGCCAATCGGTCTCCGAGGCGGAATGCGAGCGAATGCTCCTGCGCTACGTAGATCTGCTGGCGGCTTCCGATCGTCCGGAGTCTTCACCCGAGGAACGTGAGCGGATGCGCGAGCGAGCCCGCAGCCTGGGCAGGGGAGATCCCAACGTCCGGGGCTGCGCCAAGCAGGTAAGCCGCCGAGAGTTCGAGTGCGCCATGACGGCCCCGAACACCGACCTCTTCGAGCAATGCCTCATGTAGCAAGCAAGGCTCGGCCCGAGGACCCACGGTCGCGAAGTGTGTTTCGCACTTACTCTTCGGCGCTGCGTCCTCAGTTTCGCTCATCGCAACAATCTGCCCAGTCACTGGCCACTAATTGCGCAATCGAAACCGACCAGTTCACACCCTCCTTGCCCTGAGTTACTCGGAAACCTAACGGAAACCACGATCTCCACGATCTCGGCTTTACAGATCGGAGATCGGTTACTAGGCTCTGCCCCCCGAAACAACTGGTCGTGCACCTTCCTGCATGTCCCGCTGGGCTGTGAGTTTCCTCGCCACTTGCGAGCCTCTCCGGACCAGCAGCTCACGGTGTCCCGATGACCGAATCTACCATTCTCCTTCTTGCCGTCCTGGTCCCGGCGCTTGGGGCGCTCGCGCTCCCGGTGGTGGGCGTTCGTTCGGTGAGCCTCCGGAACCTCCTCGCTGCCGGCTTGGTGCTGGTGGCGTTCCTCGGCTCCGCCTGGCTGATTCCGAGCACCGTGTTCGACAACCAGGTGGTGACCGCCGACCTGTTCGGCTTGCGCCTGGCCGCAGATGGACTCGCGACCTTCGTCGCCGCCACCTCCTCCCTCATAAGCTTCGTGATCGTCCTTTACTCGTTCGGGTACGTCGAGCACTACGACCACCAGAACGAGTACTACCTGATGGTCGTCTTGTTCTTGGGTTCGATGATGGGGCTGGTGTTCTCGGGAAATCTCTTGCTCCTGTTCACCTTCTTCGAACTCACCGGGCTGGCCAGCTGGCGGCTGATCGGGTTTTTCCGCAAGGAAACCGACGTCATACGCGCCAACAAGGCATTCCTGGTCACCGTATTCGGCGCACTCTTGATGCTGCTTGGTTTCGTCCTTCTCTATCGACAGACCGGCTCCTTCGATCTCGCCATTATGAAGGAGCAGCTCAAGGGCGCACCCATCGACGACCTAGCGCTGTTTTTGATCTTGGCCGGCCTGTTTGCGAAATCGGCGACCCTGCCTTTCCACACCTGGCTCCCCGACGCCGGCGTCGCCCCCTCGCCCGTAACCGCGCTGCTCCACGCCGCGGTGCTGGTCAAGATCGGGGTGTACGTGTTCGCTCGGCTGTTCGTGGCCAGCTTCGCCTACAGCGAGCTTGGCCATCAGGTCGTGCTGGTGATCGCCGCGGCAAGCGCGCTCTGCTCAGCAGGTGCCGCCCTGATCGAAACCGATCTCAAGCGTATCATCGCCTACAGCACGGTAAGCCAGATTGCCTTCATCTTCCTCGGCTTGGCCGCTGGCACCGAGATGGCAGTTACCGGCGCGCTGCTCTACATCCTGATGCACGGGCTGGCGAAGGGCGGGCTCTTCTTGTGCGCCGGGATCATCGAACACCAGACGCACACCAAGGACATCACCAAGCTCGGTGGTCTGTTCCGCAGTATGCCGGTCACGGCCCTGTCGTTCTTGGTCTGCGCGCTTTCGGTGATGGGTATCCCGCCGTTTGGCGGTTTCTTCAGCAAGAGCATGGTGATGATGGGCGCGGTCGAGGCTGGCCACCACACCATCAGCTTGGTGTTCTTGTTTGGGGCGTTTCTGACCATGGTCTATCTCTTACGCGTCTACAATCGAGTGTTCCTGGGACCCGTCGCGACCGAGCCCAAGGCTGGTGAGGGTCCCCTCAGCATGAAGGGGAGCGTGGCCGCCCTGGCCATCCTCTCCATCCTTGGTGGCATCGCCATTCACTGGCCCGGCACCCTCGCCGAAGCCGCCGTCGTCCAGGCCATGGGGGTGCAGAAGTGACACCGCTTTACAGCATGCTCGCGTCGATCTGCCTGCCCGCAATCCTCGGCTTGCTCGCGCTCGCGATGCCTGCCTCACTGCGACGCCACGCGGCGGTCCTGGGCGTGGTCGGCACCTTGGTCAACCTCGGCCTTACCCTATCTACCTTCCAGACCCCGGACACGGTGGTCGCGCTGCCCTGGTTGGGTCAAGCCTTTGAACTCTCGCTCCGCAGCTATCACACGGCTAGTTTCGTCACCACGGCAGCCGCCGGCTTTGGCCTCTTGGTCACGCTCTACTCGCTGTCGTTCATGAACGAGCATCGCCTGTCCCAGGTCCACTACGGGCTCATCTTGATCTCGCTCGGCCTGGTGAATGGCGCGGTATTCGCGAACGATTTGCTGCTGCTGCTCTTCTTCTGGGAGGGGCTGCTCGGCACCATGTACGGCATGATAGCCCTCGGCGGCGAGCGGGCCGCACCGACCGCTACCAAAGCCCTGATTGTGGCCGGCGTGGCGGACCTTTGCATGATGTTCGGCATTGGTCTGGTGTGGTTCGTCAACAAGAACCTGGTGATGACAGAGATTCATCTCCCCCTCACCGGCCCAGCCTCCGCCGCGTTCGTGTTTCTGATGATCGGAGCGATCTCCAAGGGTGGCTCGATGCCCTTCCACAGCTGGATCCCGGATGCCGCGGTGAATGCTCCCCTGCCTTTCATGGCGTTTCTACCTGCCAGCATCGAGAAGCTGCTCGGTATCTACTTTTTGGGCAGAATTTCGCTGGATCTCTTCCAGCTCACCCCGGACAGCTGGGTCAGCACCATGCTGATGGTGATCGGCTCGGTGACGCTGCTGTTCGCGGTATTGATGGCGCTCATCCAGAAGGACATGAAGCGGCTCTTGTCGTTCCACGCCATCAGTCAGGTCGGCTACATGATCCTCGGGATTGGCACCGCGGTTCCGGTCGGAATCGTGGGTGGGCTCTTCCACATGATCAACCACGCCATGTACAAGAGCTGCCTGTTTCTCACCAGCGGCGCAGTCGAGCGTCAAGCCAAGACCACCGATCTGGCCCTCCTCGGCGGCCTGCGCCGGGCCATGCCCATCACCTTTGCCTGCTTTCTGATCGCCGCAGCCAGCATCTCGGGAGTGCCACCTTTCAACGGTTTCTTCTCGAAGGAGCTGGTGTACGACGCCGCCCTGGAGCGAGGGTTCATCTTCTACGGCGTGGCTATCGTCGGCTCGTTCTTCACCGCCGCCTCATTCCTCAAGCTCGGCCACGCCGCCTTCTTCGGGCCACGTCCCGAGACCACCAGTTCCGTGCGTGAGGCGCCGTGGCCGATGCTGGTACCAATGCTGGTCATCGCCTCTGCCTGTGTTCTCTTCGGTGTCTACAATGAACTCCCGGTGCTGCATCTGATTCAACCGATGCTGCCCGATTCGATGCAAGCGGTGCTCGAAAGCGGCGAGCATCATGTGTACGGAATGCCAACCAACGTCATGCTGGTGGTGGTGACCCTGGTGGTGCTGGCCGGCGCGGTCCTCAACCACTGGTTCGGCGTGAGCCTGACAGGACGTGGCCTCGGCGCCGCCGACCACATCCACCACAGCCCCTACCTCGGTTGGATTTTTGACCGCGCCGAGCGCCGTTGGTTCGACCCCTACGAGTTGTTCCTGAAGGTGATGAACGCCTTCGCCCTGATGGCCTATCGCGTCGATCGCGCGAACGATTGGCTGTTTTCCGCGGCCGCTCGCCTGACACACATCGTTTCGATCGGGGTACGCGCGGTTCACACCGGGAATACCTCGAGTTACCTCCTGTGGTCGCTGCTTGCGGCGGCCACAATCCTGTTCACCCTCGGCCGCTAGAACACGGAGACAGCCGGTGCTTGCCCTTTTCGTCCTGGTTCCTCTCGCTGGTTTGGTTCTCCTGAACCTCCCGTTCCCCGCGCTTCGGCGAAGCTTCTCCCTGTACGTGACAGCAGGTCTGTTCGCGGCCCAGGCGGTGTTCATCGGAAGCTCGTCGGCGTTCGTTGCCCCTGACGGCCCCGCCTTCTTGGAGCAGCTCCGGTTTGGCTTCGTTGCCGATGCCTTCACACGGCTGGTGCTGTTCTCGATCGGTCTGGTTGGCCTGGCCGCTGCGCTGGTCGCTTCCCACCAGCTCACCGACGAGCGGCGGCAGCACAGCCTGGCCAGCCTGATGTTGGTGGCCTTGATCGGAATGAACGGGACGGCTTCCGTCACCGACTTCTTCTCGCTCTACGTCTTCATGGAGGTGGCAGCCATCGCCTCCTTCATCCTGATTGTGCTGGAACACGGCCTGTTCGCAGTGGAAGGGGCATTCCGGTACCTGGTGCTGTCCGCCGTGGCCGGAGCCATGATGCTCTCCGGCGTTGGCCTCTTGGTGCTTGGCACCGATGCCTCGAGCTTCGAGGCGGTGCGCGCCGCCCTCGAACCTTCACACCAGAATCATCATCTGGTCGGGCTGGGGCTCGGCCTGTTCGTCTCTGGGCTGTTCATCAAGGGAGGAGTGGTTCCTTTCCACGGCTGGCTGCCTGGGGCCTACGGGTCGGCGCCAAGCTACGTTTCGGTGCTGCTCGGCGGGATCGTGACCAAGCTGGGAGGGATCTACGCGCTGGTCCGCATCGCCATGCTCACAGCCGATCGTGGCCACACCCTCTCCACCATCATGCTGGTGGCTGGAGCGGTCTCAATCGTGGTCGGCGCCGTGGCGGCCATTGGGCAAAGCGACATGAAGCGCATGCTCGCCTACTCGAGCGTCAGCCAGGTGGGGTACATCGTGCTCGCGCTCGGGGCCGGGACGCGCCTCGGAATCGTGGCGGCCGCCTTCCACTTCTTCAACCACGCGGTCTTCAAGTCTCTTTTGTTCGTCGACGCCGCCGCCGTCGAGTCGCGGACCGGCACCACCGACATGACCAAGCTGGGTGGGGTTGGCGCGAAAATGCCGATCACCGGCGTCACAACCGCGATCGGCATGCTCTCGGCTTCGGGGATCCCGCCATTTTCCGGCTTCTGGAGCAAGCTGCTGATCGTCGTGGCGCTCTTTCAGAGCGATCATCCCGCTTATGCGGTGCTCGCGGTGCTCGCTAGCATCCTCACGCTCGGATACTTCATGGTGATGCAGCACCGCGCCTTCTTCGGAAAGCCGACGGCGGAGCTGTCCGACCTGCGCGAGGCCGATCCGCGGTTGACCAGCGCCGCAGTGGTGTTGAGCCTGGTTACGGTGCTGGTGGGGCTAGCCTTCCCACTCCTACTCGACTCGCCTCTGTCCTTTTTGCTGCTCGATCGCAAGCTGCCCTGGTGAACCCATGGATGACCATTTCATCGAAATCCTCACATTGTCGGCCCTCGCGGTGGCGGCGGTGGTCACCGTTCTCTCGACGCGGCTGCTGCGCGCCGTGATAGCGCTGGCCATGACCAGCGTGTTGGTGACCGTGGTGCTCTTCCAGCTCGATTCTCCGCTGGCTGCCGTCTTCGAGCTCAGCGTGTGCGCCGGGCTGATCTCGGCGGTGTTCCTCAGCATCATCAGCCTGACCCAACCCGAGGATCTGCCGCTCCCTCCGGAACGACAGCGCGAACGGCTCCGCCGCTACTGGGTGCTGGTGCCTCTTACCGTCTTGCTCGGCCTCGGAGTGCTGCAACTCTCCTTACCGGCGTTTGGTCCGGCCACGCCCGGTCCGGATGTGCGGGCGGTGTTCTGGGGACTGCGCCACGCCGATCTCCTCGGGCAGGCAACGGTGCTTCTCGCCGGTGCGTTCGGTGTCGTCGTCCTCTTCAAGGAGACCAAGAAGCATGAGCGCTGAACTTCTGTCCGTGTATCTCGCGACGATTGTCGTCTTGGCAGCTTCTGGCCTCTACACGCTGCTGGTCACCCAGAACTTGATTCGGACCATCATCGGCCTCGAGCTTCTGACCAAGGCGGTCACGGTTGGCTTGATTCTCACCGGAAAGCTCACAGGCAAGCTTGGCCTCGGGCAGGCCCTTTCCATCACTGTGATCGTGATTGAGGTGGTGGTGATGGTGGTCGCCGTTGGCCTGGTGCTTCTGGCACGCCGCCACACCGGCCAGATCGACTCGCGACTCCTGCGCAATTTGAAGGGATGATCCATGCCGAACCTCACCAATCCGCTCATCGCCTTCGGTCTCGTCCTACTTGCCACGCTCGGCTTGCTCTGGCTGATGGGTCGGCTGCGCTACCGTCCAGCACCGGGCAACGAAGCCAACCCAAAGGCCTATGCCTGCGGTGAAGAAGGCCAACCGATCGTTCGTCCCGATTACAGCCAAGTCTTCCCGTTTGCCTTCTTCTTCACGATCCTGCACGTGGTCGCCCTGGTGGTCACGAGCGCTCCCGACGGCACCGCGAGCACGGTCGGCATGGCTCTGCTCTACATCTTGGCGGCCGTGCTCGGGCTTTACGTTCTCTATCGGAGGTGATGCATGAAGCTCATCGATCGAATCGTCACCTGGTCCCGGCTCAAGTCCCCATGGATCATTCATTTCAACTCGGGGGCTTGTAATGCCTGCGACATCGAAATCGTAGCGGCACTCACACCCCGATACGATCTCGAGCGCTTCGGGATCAGCCTTCGAGGCACACCGCGCCATGCGGATGTCTTGATCTGCTCGGGTCCAGTAACACTCCAGATCCGTGACCGACTGCTTCGTATCTACGAACAGATGCCCCAACCCAAATTCGTTGTTGCGGTGGGGAGTTGTGCTTGTTCCGGCGGTGTCTTCGCCGGGCTGTACAACGTGACGGGGGGCATCGGCTCGCTCATTCCGGTGCATGCCTACATCCCCGGCTGCCCGCCGAGCCCAGAGGCTCTCATCGACGGAGTCGTGAAGCTGCTCGCAGCCCTTGAGAATGGGCAGGCCGGACCCATCGAATGTCCTCGCGCCGATGCCAGCCATACCCTCACGGAACCGGGGCTGATAGCCCCCGATCATCTGGTGCGCTCCGCCGTTCCATCCCAGGGAGAATCCCCCGAATGACCAACGACTCCAGCAGCTCTGAAGCCCTCGATTTGCCAGCCGAAAGGGCCGTAGCCGATTCGCTAGGTCGTGCCTTCCCGGAGCTTGTCGAGACGCTCCGAGTCCAGCGGGTGCGCCGCCTGTGGGTTGACGTCCCCGTTGGAAAGCTCCATGACGTCATACGGTACGTCAAAGAGACGCTCGGATTCGACATGCTCTGCACCATCACCGGAACCGATGAGGGCACAGAGCTTGGGTTTTTGTATCATTTGGCTGCCCCGTCCGGAATCGTGCTCACCCTGACCGTGAAGACCCCAAAGGATGCGCCAGGACCCGAAACCGTCATTGGCTTCTATCCGTTGGCGGAACTCTACGAACGGGAAATCATCGATCTCCTGGGAGCACAGATCAACGGTTTGCCGGAGGGGCCACGCTATCCTTTACCTGACAACTGGCCAGAAGGGCAGTACCCACTGCGCAAGGACTGGAAACCCGAGCCTGCCGACGTGACCAAGGAGAAGAACCGATGAGCGATCCAGAAATCGTCAGAGTTCCACTCGGTCCTCAGCATCCAGCCCTCAAGGAGCCGGAGAATTTCATCCTGAGCCTCCGCGGAGAACAGGTCACGGAGATGGGCGTGCGGCTTGGTTACAACCACCGCGGCATCGAGAAGGCCTGTGAAGAGCGGCCCTATCTCAACGATATCTACCTCCTCGAGCGGATCTGTGGGATCTGCTCGCATTCTCATTCCACCGCCTTCGTTCAGGCCGTCGAGGAGATTGCCGGTATCGACGTGCCTCGGCGAGGTCTCTACCTCCGATGTTTGGTCGGCGAATTGGAGAGGATCCATTCACACCTCTTGTGGCTCGGAGTGGCCGGGCACGAGATCGGTTTCGACACGCTGCTCATGTTGAGCTGGCGGGACCGCGAAGTGGTGATGGACCTTCTCGAGCTGCTCACCGGCAATCGGGTAAACTACGGTTTCAATACCGTCGGCGGGGTGCGGCGCGACATCACCGATGAGCAGAAGCAGACGGTGCTGACTGGCGTCGACGCCCTGGAGGAGCGAACCCGCTACTACATCGATGTGGCCAGCCAGGAGCTGACCGTCATCAACCGCCTCTCCAACGTGGGCAAGATGAGCCACGACGACTGCATCCGGCTCAATGTCTCGGGACCGACGGCACGAGCCTCCGGTGTCAAGCGAGACGTGCGGAAAGACGACCCGTACGGCATCTATTCGGAGCTCGAGTTCGACGTGGTCACCTCCGACCAAGCAGATGTCTACGGCCGCACCTTGGTCCGCCTCGGAGAGCTGATGCAGACCTACAGCCTGATCCGCCAGATGATCCAGAAGCTGCCGGACGGCCCCATCGCCACCAAGGCCCCCCGCAAGATCCCAAAGGGTGAGGCGGTCAGCCGCTACGAGGCCCCGCGCGGCGAGGACATCCACTATGTGCGCGCGAACGGCACCGACAAGCCGGAGCGCGTCAAGGTGCGAGCGCCGACTCTGGTCAACATCCAGGCAGTCTCGTTCATGATGAAAAATGGCTACTTGGCGGACATGCCGATCACCCTGGCCGCGATCGATCCCTGTTTTTCCTGCACCGACCGCATGATCGAGCTCGAACCAGAAGGGGAGAGTTCGCACCAGCGCACTTGGGGCCAAATCCGCGAGCACGGTCTCTCCTTCTACCGGGCCCGCGGGATCGATTTCTCGGATCTGAATCGGCGTTTGATCAGGAAAATGGAAGGCAAATAGTGGCAACCGCTCTCTTCAACGTCTTAGTCTTCCCTGGGTTCCTGTTCCTCCTGGTCTTCGCTTTGGCCGGGGAGTGGCTGGACCGAAAGCTCTACGCCCGCATGCAGAACAGGGTTGGTCCGCCATGGTTCCAGCCCTTCGCGGACGTCATCAAGCTCGCGGCCAAGGAGGATACGATTCCGGAGGGAGCGGGCCTTCTGTTCCGCGCAATGCCGGTGATCGCGCTGACCGCCTCGGTGGCGGCGGTCTTCTGTATACCGCTCTACACGCTCACGGCACACTCGGCATTCACGGGCGATCTGGTGGTGGTGCTCTACCTGCTCACCGTACCTACTCTGACCTTCTTTCTCGGTGGGTGGTTCTCCCGCTCCACCTACTCGATGATTGGTGCTGCCCGCGCCATCACCCAGCTCTTCGCCTACGAGATCCCTCTGCTCTTGGCGGTCTTGGCACCGGCGATGCTGGCGGGGAGCTGGTCGATCTCGGAGATCGCCGCCTTCTACGCCGAGCATCCCTGGCTCAGCCTGCTCAACGTGATCGGCTTTCTGGTGGCGTTGGTGGCGCTCCTCGGCAAGCTCGAACGTGTTCCCTTCGACATCCCTGAGGCAGAGACCGAGATCGTGGCGGGTACCTTCACCGAGTACGGCGGCCGTTACCTGGCCCTGTTCCGACTGGCTGTAGACGTCGAGATGATCGTCGGTGCCGCGCTGATCGCTGCCATCTTCTTGCCGTTCGGGCTTTCCTTGCCAGAGTTCGAGGTGGCCGGGTTCGACCTTAGCCTGATCGGAACCTTCGTGTTGTTCGTGGTGAAGGTCGAGCTCGTGATCCTGATCTTGTCCTTCTTGCGGACGGTCATGGCTCGCCTGCGGATCGATCAAATGGTCAATTTCTGCTGGAAATATCTGGCGCCGCTCGCGTTTCTGCAACTGGTGGTCAACCTGCTTCTCAAGGAGATCGTCACATGAGATGGCCAGGCGCCATGGCGCTCGAGGTTCTAGGCGGGCTCTTCAAAAAAGCCGCCACACGTCCCTACCCCGCCGCAAAGACCCCGATGCCCAAGACCTTCCGCGGAAGGATCTCGTTTGTCAGTGAGAAATGTGTCGGCTGCAAGCTCTGCGAGCGCGATTGTCCGGCCAACGCGATCATGATCGTCAAGATCGCCGACAAGACC
Source organism: uncultured Polyangiaceae bacterium (assembly GCA_964396375.1). Classification (GTDB taxonomy): domain Bacteria; phylum Myxococcota_A; class Polyangia; order Polyangiales; family Polyangiaceae; genus FEN-1139. Next base: position 44,542 of record CAYNEY010000008.1, read on the forward strand.
TACCAGGCACAGGTCGATCTCGGAAAATGCATCTACTGCGGACAGTGCGCGGACACCTGCCGCAAAGATGGAATCGAACTCACCCAGGAGTTCGAGCTGGCCGTGATCGACCGCGAACAGCTAAAAAAGGTGTATGGCCCGACCGCTGCCCCCGCAGCTCCTGCCGCTCCAACGCGAACTGACGAGCCGACTCCGAGCGGCGCCTGACGTCGGATTGCTGGCGGTTGGTTCCGAGCTTCGGGGCGACGACGCGGTGGCCCTCGAGGTGGCCGCGGCGCTGACCGGTTTTTCTCGCCCTCACGGTCGTTTTGCGCTGTTCCTGGGCGGCACGACCCCCGAGAACCTGACTGGTCCGATGCGGCGTTTCGCGCCCTCGCACCTTTTGGTGCTCGACGCCGCCGACCTGGGTGCACCCCCCGGTAGCATCGAACTCTTGGAGGCCGAGCGTCTGACACGGATGACCTTCTGCACCCATGCCTTGCCGCTTCAGACCATCATCGACTACGTCCTCACTTCATCGCCCGGTTGTGAGGTCACGTTGATTGGGATCCAACCCAAACAACTCGAGCTCGGCCACCCTCTCACTCCCGAACTCCGGGAGGCGGCAGAGAACCTGGTCGCCCTGCTCACCCTGGCACTTTCCGCGACTTGACGCGCGCCAGCAGCTCATCGGATAGTCGCTGGTGGCGACCGAACTCCCGCATGGAAAGGATGGTGCGGGCCGCAAGTTTTTGGGTTCCCGCGATCCCTCCATCGCCGGCCGGTCTCTGCGCCGCGAACGGCTCGAGCTCGGCGGTCGGCCCTGCTAGCCGCTCGAGCAGCAGCAAGAGCCCGTCGAGGTGGTTCATCTTCATGTAGGGACAGGTCGCGCAGCTCCCCTCGACGCCGCACCCCTCACCCGAAGCCGCGCCGGGCAACACCGCCAGGCCCGGCTCGGAACTCTCGGTGATAGCGTCGGCGCTAACCGGAAACACAATCTCGAGACTCCGCGGCTCCGGTGCGGCCCTGAGCGCAGGCCTCACCCGCTCGATGAGCGCAGTGACGAGTCCAGTCTCGGTGCCAAGCACCACTCGGCGCTGCGCGCTCGCGCCAGGCTCACGGCACCAGGTCTCGACGAAGCGTCCCACGAAATCCAGGATGTCGGAGGTCGAGCCAACCACCCCTCGGCCTTCCTGCATCGCCCGGAGTGCGAGCCCGAACATGGCAGAAGGCACCTCGAGGTGTGCGGTCCAAAGATCGGCGGCATACTCGGCTTCGATACGCCGCGCGACGCTCTCCCCAAAGAGATGATGCACGACACAGTGACCCTCCCCAAAATAGTGGAAGCGCGCTGAGAGTTCACGCATCGCTCGAGCATCGAAGCCGGGGTAGGCCAGACCAATCCGGGCGTCGTCCCAGCTCGACACCAGCTTGAAAAGCTCGGACAGGTTTCGCCCCATGTAGGTGTCCGGGCCAAAGAAAAGCTCGAGCTTCGGATCAGCACGCGCCGCCGCAAGCAGGAGGCGAACCACGTTCGAGGAGGTACAGGTAATGGTTGGCACCCGTGCCTCGGCACTCGCCTTGGTGAGCAGGCTGGTGTTGATGTAAACGACGTGAAGACTGTTGGGGGTTGCGGCGGCCTGCTCCAAGTAAGCCGCATAGCGCGGGTGTTCTGCCGCCTCGGCCAGCGAACAGCCGATGGCACGGTCACTCAGGCGCAACACTCTGACCGCGGAGAACCCCTCAGCGTCCAGCATGGCGCGGGCGTTCTCCGCCATGAAATCCACCCCAAGAACCACCACCACTTCGGCACCGTTCTTCACCATCTCGACCGCGCGATCGGCCATCACCAGGGAGTCCGAGATGGCAACGAACGGCGACTCGATCTGACGAAGCATCCCCTGGAGTTCAGGATCCATGTAGTAGTGAGCCACCAAGGCGACCCGGTGCCGTGTCACGAGTTCGGTCAGACGACGCGCCAACGCGCGATCCGGGTGCTTTACGAGCCGAAGCGCCTCGGCGAAACTCCCCTGCGGCAGGAGGTCGTCGGCGCGAACGATGAGCGACGGGAACGGAGGGAATGACATGCCGACCGAGTCATAGAGCCTGTGGCGTTGGACCGCTAGCCAGACCGGGCTCGGGGGCAGGACAGCACCCGAGCTTGCCTAAGCCTGCGCTTCGGTGCCACCCGACCCGGTTGACGTTGCTCGCGGAGCCGAAAAGTGCTCTCCTCACCGGGATTCCGCCGAGTTCTCTCATGGCTTCTACTCCTTCCGACAGCTCCTCCTCGTCCGCTTCGGACGCGCCGCCAGCGGGGGCTCTCCGCCGCCTCGAAGCCATTACCCACTTCGAATCCTTCCTCCGCTCTCGGGACCTGGTTCCGGAGCGCGATCCCAGCGACAATCTGATCTTCCGGGTTGGGGATCGCACCTACGTCCTTCTGAGCGATGACCAAGAGCCGGAGTGCTACCGCCTCGCCTTCCCCAATTTCTGGAAAATCGACAGCGCCGCAGAGGGTCAACTGGCGGCGCTCGCGGCCTGGACAGCAACGGCACAGACCAAAGTAGCGAAGGTCTACCTCGCGGAGAGCAACACCTGGGCCGTGGTTGAGGCCTTCGCGACCCGCGAGCAGTTCACGGATCGTTTCTTCGACCATTTCCACGCGCTCAGCGAGGCGGTGGCCACGTTCGTGCGTATCATGAGCCAGAAGAAGGAGTAGCCAGCCTTCCCGTGGCTCCTCGGCGCTCCGCTCCTGCCTGGCTTCGCGCTCTCGAGCTCGAACCAGTCCTGTTCGCAATCTGGGCAGGGGTGGCTACCGCCTTCGCCGCGCGAGGTTTTTTCTCCGCCCGCGAGATGCACCTCAGCTTCGCTGAGGTGGCGCGGCGCTCCCTCGATCCGTCGGATCCGATCCGACACCTCCCGCATATCTTCTGGTCGGCCCCGCTCGACGACACCTTCATTCACTTCGATTTCGCACGCTCTTTCGCCGAGCTTCGCCCCTTCGAATGGACCCGGGGGGGCGGCTACAGCAGCGGTGCCACCAGCTGGTCCTATCCGTTGCTGCTCGCCTTTGGGGTGCTCGCGGGACTCGAGGGTCAAAGTCTCGGGCTTTTCAGTGATCTTCTGGCGATGCTGGGCGTCTTCGGCTTCTTGCTCGGGGTCCGCCCGTTGTTTCGCGGGCTGCTCCCGGGTGCAAGCTGGCTCGTGCCACCGGCCATCGCGATCATGGGCGTGCTCGGCTGGTCGCTGTTCAGTGGCATGGAACTCCCGCTCTTCTTGATGCTCTGGGCCACAGGCTGCGCCACGGGAGCCAATCTGGCTTTGGCTTCGCAGAATGGCCGCTCGCTCAGGGCGGAGCGACGCCAGCTGGTTTGGCTTGGGACACTCGGATTTCTCCTGGTGGCCACCCGCCCTGAGGCGTTGCTCACAGTGCTGCTGTTCGCGCCGGTGCTGCTGGCGCTCCGTCACCCTGGGGATCTCTCGCGACGTACGATCTTACTTCTAATCCTCGGACCTGCCCTCGGCATCACGCTATTTCGCGCAGGCCTCAACCTCCTTCTTACCGGCAGCCATGCCGACGCGGGTGCCTGGGTCAAGCTCTTGTCCTATCACCCCTTCATGGAGCCGCGGAGTATGGGGCTCGCATGGCTGGAAAACGTCGGCTTCCAACTCACCCGACTCACCGTCTACCACGCAGCCGATCACGGTGCGTTTGGAGCGGTGCTTTGGGTGCTGGTGCTGGTCAGCCTCACTTTGCCCAAGACGAGGGTGATCGCCAGCCTGCTCTTCGCCCAAACTATCGGGTGGATCCTGCTCGTAGCCTCGAACGAATATGTTCGCTACCAGAACGATCGCTACACGATGCCGGCGCTGGCGTGGCTGGTCTTGATGGCCTGCTTGGGGGTGGCCGGCCTGGTCGACCACGGCCTTCGCACCCTCGCGCGCGGCCGCACCTGGTTCGGCGGACTCAGCCTTGGTTCGGCGCTGGTCTTCTCCAGCATCTTCGTCGCTCACCAACTGCCACGGTTGTTCCAACAACGCTGGTTGTTCGGGCGCGCCTGCCGTAACATCGCCGAGCAGCAGATGACCGCCGGTCTCCTGCTAAGGAACGAGGATCCGGCCGAAGCCAGGCGCGTGCTGGTCGGAGATGCCGGCGCGATCGCTTACTTCTCGGAGCTACCGGGCCTTGACGCGATAGGGCTTGGGGGCACCTTCGGATTGCCGTTCGCGCGGGCGAACCGCCTCGGGATCGGCGCCACCATCGAGCTTTTGGAGCACATCCCCGAAGCACAAAGACCTAGGCTGATGGTTCTTTACCCCTCGTGGTGGGGCCTTCTTCCGGTGTGGTTCGGGCAGTATCGCAGCGAGATCCGGATCCGGGGGAACGTGATCTGCGGCGCAGACGACAAAGTGATCTACGATGCGCGTTGGCATGGGCTCGACGCTGGAGAATCCCCTTTGTTCGACATGTCTGGGCGCACCCTGGTCGATCGACTGGATTTCGCCGACATCACCAGCGAGCTTCGCCACGCCTACCAGCTCAGCTCGCGTCACGCCGGTTACGTGGTGATGAAGCTCTTGGCGGATCCGCACGATCCTGGTCGCGACGTCTTCGACGCAGGCCGGCTCGTGTTCGATGGCGTCCTGACCCGCTTCGTCGTCACCGGACTCGTCCCACACCGACCAGCGGAACTCTGGTTCCGCCTCGCACCTCTGGAAGAAACGCAGTTCAGCGTCAAGGTTGGCGGACGGGAGGTTGGCCGGGTCGAGCTTGACCCGGCCGACCACTGGCAGGAGACACGCGTCGTCATCCCTCCGCGGCTGATCGGTGGCTCACGCCTTGACATCGAGCTCGTGCCCGACCAGACCGAGCACATCCTCTATCATCTGTTCGTCACGGTCCCGGACTCGGAGCTTGGCTCGGTTGACCCCGTGCTCGCGCCACCGGATGATGAGGGCACCGCCAGCTCTGCGGGCGAGGGTTCCCTCGAACACTGAACCGCGCTTCGCCCGCTCTCCCCGGCACCACGAAACCGACGCTCTTCAGCGGGTGACTCGAAATTGACCTCACGCTCGACCACGTAAAGTGGTCGCCGTTTGATCTCCTCGTAGATCCGTCCCACGTACTCGCCGAGCACGCCGGTCATCAAGAGCTGCGCCGAAGAACCTAGCGCCACCGCGAACATGATGGTGGTCCACCCAGGCACCGTGCCCAACCCGAGGAACTTGACGGTAACCGCCCAGATCCCGACCAACACTGCCGCACAACCTGCCAGAACCCCAAGCACCGTGGCAGCGCGCAACGGGAACACGGAAAACGAGGTGATGCCATCGATGGCGAAGCGCAGCATCTTGCTGAGCGGGTACTTGGTCTCGCCGGCGAAGCGCGCCTCACGATCATAGGTCACGGCGATCTGACGAAAGCCCACCCACGAGACCATCCCTCGTACAAACCGATGTTGCTCGCGAAGTGCTCTGAGCGTGAGCACCACCGGACGACTCATCAGGCGAAAATCTCCAGCGTCGAGCGGGATGGTGACACCGGTCATCGCGCGCATCAGCCGATAGAACAAGGCGGCGGTTGCACGCTTGAAGAGCGTCTCACCGTGACGCTTGCGGCGCACGCCGTAGACCACATCGTAACCCTCGCGAAAGCGGGTCAACATCTCCCCGACCACCTCCGGGGGATCCTGGAGATCGGCGTCCATGACCACCACCGCCTCGCCTTCGGCGCGATCGACTCCCGCCGTAATCGCGAGCTGGTGACCAAAATTCCTGGAGAACGCGAGCACACGGTATCGAGGCTCTCGGGCTGCCATCTCGAGCAACAACTCTCGAGAGCGGTCCCTCGAGCCGTCGTCGACGAAGACGACCTCGAAGTCATCGCGCACATTCGGCAGCGCCGAAAGAAACCCCTTCAACCGCCGATCGAGCTCCGGAAGAGTTTGCTCTTCGTTGAAGACCGGAATCACCAGGGACAGCTCGGGGCGCTTCATCACGAGCGGTTATATACCCTGCCGAGCAGCGGTTTTCCCGACCTCCAGGCTAGGGCAGGAGCAACCCACCGAAGCGGAAGGCCACCGGCGCGAGTGCCGCCAGCCAGCCGAGTGCAAGCGCCCAGCGCTGGTGTGTCCCCTCCAGCGCGTCGCGCTGCCGCGATTCGGCCAGCAGGGCCAGCATCATCAAGAATCCCATGGCCACGAAGTGAGCCAGGTATTGCCCGGACGGAGAAATCTCCTGGTTTCGCGTGGTGGCAAGGATGGCGAAGAGGGCCGGGGGGACAAGGTAGAGGAGGCGAAACCGGGCACTCAGAAACAGGGTGCCAAACGGAACGATGATGGCCAACCAGAACCCGAGCCGCTGGGTCTCGAACCAGCGCAGGGCCGCGAATCCTGGGTTCTCGAGGGGCACCCAGAAGGTCGGCCACAGTCCCGGTTCAGGTCGAGCCCAGGCGCCCGAGAACCCCGTAGTGTATCGCGTCACCCCCCCGAAAGGGAGTAACCACCCCTCCACCAGGATGAAGTAGGCGAGAGGCACGAGAAACAAGCCGATCGCGCGCCGCAGTTCCCCCGGCCTCTGACCCAACACGACCGCCAGTGGCACAAACCAGAAGCAGGCCTGCTCGTGGACAAGGCACGTGAGCGCGCCAAAGAGCAGCGTGGACCAGGTTCTTCGCGTCTCGACCGCGTGCGCAGCGGAAAAGAAGAACGGGAGCGCCAGCGCGAGAGGGAAGGGTTCGGCGACCGCGCTCGTGTGCACGAGCGGCAGCACCACGTACCCGAGCGCCAGCAGGGCGCCGAGACCAGAACCCAGCCTGCGCCGGCCGAGCCGGAGCAGCGGAACCACGGCCAGGATCACAGCTCCAAGGTGGAGCACCCGGAGCAACCGTGGGCTAGGAATGAAATCACCAAGACTCGCCAGAAGCGGCACAGGAAGAGAGAGGTGCCCGAGCGCTCGCACGCTCTCCAACACCACACTGAAGAACGAGCCTTCGGTTTTCCCGAGGCGGATCAGCAGCTCTCGCTCCCGCAAAAACAGCGCGTCAATCAGCGGATCAGGCCCGAAGTAGCGCCATGCACAGAACGCCACCACAAGCAGCGATGCGCTGCCGAGGCCGATCCGCACCGTGCGGGGCCTCGGTGCCATGGCACGCAGCACGAGTTCGAGCCCTCCCCCCCGCCACTCGATGGGGCATGCGACGACAGCCGCCACGGTCGACACCGAAACCAACGCGCAGGCGAGGAGAAACGAGAGCAGCCTCCCCTCCCACAGCGCAGAGTAAAAGAGCAGCGGCAGCAACGCGACCGGTCCAAGCCAACCGAAACGCGCCGCGGTTCGTCCGAGCCGAACCGCGAAGTCGCGCAGGGACGCAGCGCGAAGGGCCATCACGACCGAGAGCACACCATACGCCACGGCCGTGACCAGCACCCACGCCAGCAATCCCTTTCTGTCGCGCATCGGCAGCTGATTGCTGGCGACGAACCCGGGGAGCTTTTCCCACATGGACAGGGAGGCCACCAGCACGCCGAGGCACAGCCCCACCACCGCCACCACCGAAAACGCACGGGCCAGCCTGGTCAGGGTCGGCACATCCAGGCTGGTGTCGTCACTCCCCGTCGTCATCATGGACACCTCCCGTGCGCCGTACGTACCGGGCATTGTTGGCCGTGGCGTGACCACGGCGCGCCAGCACGAACGAACCGCTCTGCTCGACCACACCGAAGGTTCCAGGGCCGAGCAACTTCTCCACGTTACGCCGCTCGTTGCCCGAAGCGGGGTGATGAAAGATCAGATACTGTGCGTCGAAGGTGCCGGTGCGCAGCGTGTAGGCGTCGGGACGATTCGAGATCTGAGGAACGATGTTCTCGCTCGCCACGACCTTGGCATCCTTCGGGATCTTGTCGAGAAGGCGCCGCAAGCTGGCACGACGCTCCAGATCGGCCTCGGTGGTACCGAAATGATACGGGCCAAACCCACCCCAGACCGTGTTTCTCTGCAGAAGGGCCCCGTACTGAAAGGAGGTGAGCAAGGTGGCCGCTATCAATGCTCCCGTCCAGGCGGTCATGCCGACAGGCAGCGGACCGAGCACTGGGAGCCTTCGCTGCCGAAGCGTGACCAAAATGACGATGATGGCGGGAAACAGCAGCATGCTCCAGTACGCGGTGTACTGAAACGAGATCATGAGCAGTGGGGGATACTGGGTCGAGAGCAACGTGAACACGAAGCCCATCGACGAAGCCCAGAGACCTATCGGGCGCCGGAGCGGGAGTAGGGCCAGCGGAGCCATGATCTTCAGGAGATAGATCAGCTTTTCACGCTCGAGCAGGGTCCCCAGGGTGTAGATGGGGTTACTGAGGATGGTCTTCACGACCCCCGCGAAGCCACGGTTTCCCTCTGGGATCAGCAGCTTGTACTGGTGAACGAAGGCGTCGCTACCCCCCATCGCGCGGTGCATCACCACCCCTTTCATCAAAAGGAAGTAGAAAGCGCCAATCACGAACAGCAGCAGGCCGGCCTTCGGGCGGCGCCCAATCAGCACCAGAAAGCCTCCCGCCATCGCCAGGCTCAGCGCTACATCCTCCCGAACGCTGAGCGCGAGGACAACGAAGAGCGCAACCCAGAACGGCCTCCGACGCTCCACGAAAACGAGCACGAACCAGACGAAGAAATTCCCGAGCGGGAGGTAGTGAAAATCATAGAGATTGGCGCCGTGCAGCCCCGGGTAGAGCAGGTAAAGATAGGCGATCACCATCCCCAACCAGGCCCCGAGCCGGCGCTCGGCGAGCAAATAGAGGGGGATCGCAGCCGCTCCCATCAACACCGCCTGGATCAGGAGCAGAGTCTCGGCGCTCTGGTAGATCGCATAGAAGGGCACCAACACGAAGGCGAACCAAGTCGCGTGGTATCCGAGATGCGAGGCGTTTGGCCCGCCCAACGGTGATGATTTGAAGAGCTTCGCACCGTGGAGCGCGTTGTAAACCAGGTTGTCCTCGAGTCCGAGATCGAGGCTCGCCGAAAGCACATTCCGGTGGTGCACGATGGTGTGATAGGCGAAGAACGCTGCGTACAGCGCTGCCCCAGTCATCACCAAGAAGAACGGAAGAGAACGGGGCACACACTGCCCCATCGCCCGCAGCCCCTCCCACGTCCGCTCCCAGGTGTCACCCTTCTTGGACGGAATGCCGAGCGAGATCTCGAGGGCATGTTTGGTAAGAAAGGCGAACCCAAGCACCGAGAGTAGGTGGGGGAGATCTCGCCCCGTCCAGATTTGCCAAGTGAACAGCGCGGGGAGCGGCCCCAGCAGCGCGAGCGGCGCGGCGCGGCGCACCATCACAGCAAGTGCAAAGAAACGGCCTCGCTCACCCAACGAAAGCCCGAGAACCAGCAGGCACGCCACCCCGAGAGAGACAAGACCAAGCAACCTCGGCTCGAGCCAAGCATCGTGCGTGATGGGCAAGGAGTTGCGCCTCACGTAATCTACGAGGTTGTCCGACAAGCTGAGGAAGTAGACGAAAAGGCACAGCGAGTAGAGCTCGAGGGCGAGCAAGAGGGCGGTTCCGAGAGGCCCCGACACCCTTGACCCTGAACCGCGCTGGTCGACGGGCTCCCACTCGCGGCACGACACACCGTGTTCGGTCGCAGGCATGCGTTCGCTAAGCCCCACAGCAGCCCTCCTCAAGTCTGAAGCGAGCACCGAGGACAGCCCGTGGCCACACCCGTGCTAGGCTCCTTGACGAATCATGGAACCGACCTCTGACGCCGTGCACGACGTCCCGGCCAACCCCGCAAAATTCGACGCTTATGCCAGCACTTACGAGCAATTGCATGCCAATAGCATCGCGACCTCAGGGGAGCAACCAGGCTATTTTGCCGACTACAAGGCGCGTTGTCTGCACCGGCTGCTCGGACCTGACTACCAAGAACCTGTCCTCGACTACGGCTGCGGCGTGGGCTCCCTCACCTTCCACCTGGCGGCGCGCTATCCAACCGTTCACGGGGTGGATATCTCGGAACAGAGCATAGCCCTGGCGCGGACGCGGGTGCCGACCGCAACCTTTCACACCTCTCTCGACGCTCTCCCAGCTACCGGATTCGGCACGATTGTGGTCGCCAACGTGCTTCACCACGTGATGCCGAAGGAGCGCCCAGCGCTGCTTGCCTCCCTGACACGCCGGCTGCAACCGGGTCGAGGACGGTTGGTGGTCTTCGAGCACAACCCGCTCAACCCCCTGACACGTCGCGCGGTATCGCGGTGTGAGTTCGACGATGACGCGATCCTGCTGTTCCCCGGCGAGCTCACCCGGTTGCTGAAGGACAGCGGGCTCACTCGGGTCACCCGCCGCTTCATCGTGTTCTTCCCGCGGTTTCTGGGCCTCCTTCGCCCGCTCGAGCCACATCTCGGCTGGCTGCCGGTCGGTGCCCAACAGATGACGGTTGGTTGGCATCGCGGGGATTGACGGCCCTCTTCGACTTTTCTCTAGCCATTTCCACCGGATGAGGGAAGATTCAGCGGGTCGGGGCCGGGGCACGGGATGAGCCGGAAACCGGGGCCACCCCTTCCGTGAGGAGCTGGCATCGCGCTAGCCTTCGTGCCAGAGGGCCTAGGATTTGACCCAAGTTCAGGGTATGGACGGAGACGTCATGACCGACGAGACGCGCACCCCAGAAGTAGAAGCAGCCACATCCGGTGAGGCGGGTCCATCCGCCGCACCAACCGCCCCTCCAGCGACGGTCGAGACGTCTTCGGTCGCCTCCGCCACTCCGACGGCCCAAGAGGTCGCGGCCGTGGCGAGTCCTCCGCGCCCCTCGGCGCTGCGCCGATTTTTCTGGATGGACGAGCAACTGAGCGCAGCCAAAAAGCGTGGCTACGGCGCGGGGCAACCAGGCTACTCCGAGTACAGCCTGGCGCGTCAAGCTCAGGCAGGTGTCCTTCAGATCGGTGAAAGTGGTGAGAGCAGCCTGGCCGTGCTGCTGCTGCAGACGGAGGCCGTGCGACTGCTTTTCCGTGCGCATTGTCTCCGCGCCGACCTCGCGCCACCTTCACCCTCCCTCGATGAGGCCGATCTGGAGCGGCTCCGCCAGGTCGCTTGTATTCGCGAAGCACTGGAGGGACTCACCCAGGCCCAGCAAGCGTCCCTGCTCCAGTTGCTCCGGGTCAACGGGGAAGCTGGCTTGGCCGAACTCGAGCCGAAGCAGCGCCGTGTGTTGGCTTCCGCGGTCAAAACCCTGCTGGTCGCGATCATCGAGCCGCTGGAGCACGACGAGAGCAAGGTTGGGCGGGTGCTGTTCGCGCGCTTCGCCAGGATCGCCGCCGCGCTGGTGATGGTGGGGGGCGTGGTGGCCATCATCTTTAGCTTGATCGCTGGACAGATGTCCAAGCCGAACATTGCACTCAAGAAGAAGGTCACCACCAGTTCGCTGTTCGCGAGCGCTGGCCGCGACACCCGTCTCTTGGTCGACGGGGACACCACCAATCTCGGCTTTCACACCGAGTGCCGCCCCAACCAAACGGTCACGGTCGATCTGGGCGTTTTGCACTCCATCTCGTCGGTGGTCGTCTACAACCGCGCCGACTGCTGCCAAGAACGCGCGATCCCGCTCATCCTCGAGGTCAGCTCTGACAACCAGAAGTTCGAGAAGGTCAAGGAGCAGCGGGAGCAGTTCGACAAGTGGGTGGTCGACGACATCGACAAGAAAGCTCGCTACGTGCGGATCACCAACACCAGCAACAACTGTTTTCACCTCTCTGAGCTCGAGGTCTACTGAGGACAGGTCCGAAGGCTGAGCTTTACTATGGACCGCGAGGCCGCGCCGTCTCCGGTGCCTCTCGGCGCTGACTCCAAAGCACCGACCGCGCTCGAGGCGGAGCTCGGCTGTGCCGGTCGGGCCTTGGCAGCCAGCCATGTCTTGGCCGGATTTCGGCGCTCCGGTCCCAGGGTAGTCATGCTCCGAGCCACCGCCCTCCGCCTTCTTCTCGCGGCCCATGCCCGCTGGCGTGGGCTCGACCCGACGCAGGCGGCCGACCAGCTGTGGCAAAGACTCCTTTTGCTCGACGAACTCGAGGCGGTGCGAACCTGCCTGTCCCCCGCGCAGCGGACGCTGATCGCGGGTTGGCTCGAGCCGTCAGCAACTCGCCACTCGTGGGCTCAGAACCGGAAGTCAGAGTCGACCGCCGCAGTGGTGCTGCTGGTCACCGCCCAGCTCCTGTTCGAGCTGCTCACAACCGAACTCTCCGACGCGAGGCGACGCCATCGCACACCTACGAGAGTAAAGGAGAGTCGAGAGCGGTAGTCCTCGAGCCGGCACAGCCCCACCCCCGTTCTCGACTCCGGAAGCTCTCAGGAGAGTCGGGACCGGTAGTCCTCGACGCCGAAGCGCCGCACGGTCCTGATGTCACGCGACTCTGGTTCATAGGTGACAATACTGGGAAGACGCACACCGTTGAAGGTGGTGGTCTTGACCATCGTGTAGTGGATCATGTCGCAGAACACCAGCTGACTTCCCACCGTGAGGGGAGCATCGAAGGAGTAGTCACCGATCACGTCCCCCGCCAGGCAGGTGAGCCCACCCAGGCGGTAGGTGAAGGACTTCTCGTTCGGTCCTCCAGCGCCGATGACCTTGGGACGGTAGGGCATCTCGAGCACGTCCGGCATGTGAGCCGTCGCCGAGACGTCCAAAATCACCGTTGGTGTACCGTAGTCGAAGACGTCGAGCACCGTGCCAACCAGCCAACCCGTCTCATAGGCCACGGCTTCTCCAGGCTCGAGATACACCTGCTTTTTGTGTCGAGCCTGGAAGGCTTGAATCACCGAAACCAGCCGCTCGAGATTGTAGCCGGCGCGCGTAATGAGGTGTCCCCCTCCGAAATTCACCCACTTCACCCCCTCGATGAACGGCGCGAAGCGGGCCTCCACGGTCTCGAGCGTGCGTTCGAGGGCGTCGCTGTCCTTCTCGCAGAGGTTATGGAAGTGAAGGCCATCCAGCATCCCCTTGACCCGGTCGGGCATCGCCGCGTGTGGCACCCCGAGCCGCGACCCCGGTGCGCAGGGGTCGTAGAGGGCAATGGCCGTCTCGCGGTGCTCCGGGTTGATGCGCAACCCGAGCTCAGCCCGCCGCGGACCTCCACGAAAGCGCGCTCCGAACCGCTCCAGTTGGGCAACCGAGTTGAACACCACGTGATCGGCGAGCGGCAGAAGCTCGGTCACGTCCTGCTCGGAAAACGCCGGCGCGTAGACATGCACCTCCTTGCCGAACAGCTCGCGCGCCAGGTGGGCTTCTGCCACCGAACTCGCGGCGGCACCGGAGAGCACGTCGCGAATCAGCGGGAAGGTAGCGTGGGCGGCGTAGCCCTTCAGCGCCAAGAGCACCCGCGCCCCGGTGCGCTGCTGCACCACGTCGAGCAGACCGAGGTTTCTTCTCAGTCTTCCGAGGTCGATGACATAGGCGGGTGTCTCGAGGTTCGAGAGGTCGAAATCGGGTCCTTCCATCTTTTACTCGCGGATCTGCCAGGGCAGGCCATGCAGGTTCAGCGCATCCATGAAAGGATCGGGATCGAGCTCTTCCATGTTGAAGACCCCGCGCCCACGCCATTTTCCGGTCAGCATCAGCATGGCCCCAATCATGGCCGGAACGCCGGTGGTGTAACTCACCGCCTGCGCGCGCACCTCGCGCCAACACTCGGTGTGGTCGCAGATGTTGTAGATGAAGAGCTGGCGCTCCTTGCCCTCGCGCACACCACTGATCTCACAGCCAATGCTGGTCCGGCCCGTGTAGCCCTCAGCCAAGCTGGCCGGATCCGGCAAGAGGCACTTCAAGAACTCGACCGGGATCACCGGCGTGCCCTTGTAGTCGACCGGATCGATCCGCGTCATCCCTACGTTCTCGAGCACGCGCAGGTGGGTGAGGTACGCTTCGCCGAAGGTCATCCAGAACCGAATGCGCTCGAGCCCTCGGAGGTTCTTGACCAAGCTCTCGAGCTCCTCGTGATAAAGGAGATAGGCGCGCCGCTGCCCCACACCCGGGAAGTCGTAGTCACGGCTCAGGGACAGCGGGTCGGTCTCCTTCCACTCTCCCCCCTCCCAGTAGCGGCCTCGCTGGGTGATCTCTCGGATGTTGATCTCGGGATTGAAGTTGGTGGCAAACGCCCTCCCGTGGTCGCCCCCGTTGCAGTCCAGGATGTCCACGGTCTTGATGGTATCGAACAGGTGTTTCTGTGCATAAGCACAGAACACGTTCGTGACGCCGGGATCGAAGCCCGAGCCGAGCAATGCCATCAGGCCGGCCTCAGCGAACCGCTCGTGATACGCCCACTGCCACTTATACTCGAACTTGGCGAGGTCCCGCGGCTCGTAGTTGGCGGTGTCGAGATAGTCGACGCGCTCCGCCAAACATGCGTCCATGATGTTCAGGTCCTGATAGGGCAGGGCCACGTTGAGCACGAGATCGGGACCGAAGCGGGCGATCAGCTCGCGCATCTGCCCAACGTTGTCGGCATCCACCGCCGCGGTGGTGATCTTCCGGCCATGCATCTCTTCGATCTCGGCCGCGATCCGATCGCAGCGCGACTGGGTCCGCGACGCGAGGAGGATCTCCTGGAAGACCTCGGGAACCATCGCGCATTTGCGGGCAACCACGCTGCCAACACCACCAGCTCCAACGATCAGAACTTTGCTCATGAGGACTCTCCAGAAGGGGCCGCCATCACGACCCTTTGCACGGGCCAGGGCTCAGTGAGGGCGCTTAAGTACGGTTCGAGGGTAAAAGATGCAAGCTATGACCAGCCTTCTTGACGCTTTTGCTCACGAGTCCGGCGGGCTTGCCGGGCACTCACCGGACGAAAGTGGACTTCGCTGCCAGGCGGGCCAAGAGCGCAAGCTGTGACAAGACGGCAACGACTGCGGTCTCGGTCCGCAGAACCGCCCTGCCCAGCCCGACCAACTGACCCCCGGCATCACGCAGGGACCCCAGCTCACTCTCGACGAATCCACCATCCGGCCCGATGAAGATGGTGAGAGGAACCCCAAGAGAGGGCACCACCACCTCTTCCAAGTGATGCGAGGCCTCCGGGTGCAGAGCGAGCAGTTGGCGTTCGGGCTCAGCCCGCCGCCGCATCGGCCACGTCTCCTCGAGAAATGGCAACAACCGGCGGTGAACGGCGATCTCGGGGAGGTAGGTATTCCGCCCCTGCTCGCAGCCCAACCACAGGTGCTCGAGCATCGCCTCCGGTGCTAGTTTGGAACTGTCGAAGTAGGCACGGTCGACACGCCAGGCGTTCACCACGTCGATTCGCCGAACGCCAAAGGATGCGGCCGCCTCCAGGATGCGTGGCAGGGCCTTGGGACGAGGCAGGGCCAGGATCAGCTCCAAGGTCGGCGCTGGCTCTTCGAGGGTGGAGGCAAGCTCGAGTTCGAGTTCGATCAGCTCCGGGCCAAGCTGACGGACGATCGCCGGCACCCGAGGACCACGGACGATCCCCGCACGCAGACGCTGACCCAGCTCCACGCGCAGCACTTCCCGCAGATGGACCGCGCGGCGCCCCCCCAGCCGCACCCTCCCCTCGCGGTCGATCTCGGAGGGTCGGAGCAAGAGCAGGTTCATCGTACGGCTGGTGAACATGATCCGTCAGGGGATCACGAACAGCGCGAGGAGGCCCAGGGCAGCGATCCCGAGGGATGGGACCAGCAGCGTACGCCAGAGGCGCCTCGAACCAAGGCCCACCGCCAGCCCGAACTTGGCCGCCGTGTTGGCAACAGCCGCGATCATGATGGTGCGCGCCAGCACCGTCTCGCTCAGAAGCTGACTCACGGGGACTCCCGCCACGCTCAACACCACCGCGTCCGCATCGGTGGCTCCGGCGATCGCCCCCAGCAGATACATGCCACCGCTCGGCGCATGGCGTTCGATGACCTTCGTGATCAACAGAACCGCGCCGAACACCAGCGCGAACTTCATGGCGCTGACCAGGCTGAAGGGATTGCGGAAGCTGGCCTCACGAGGCAAGGCTCGCTCACGCTCGTCTTGCCCAGTGCGTACCATGATCACGACCCCGAAGAGAGCGCTCACCACCGCGAGCACGAGGCAAGGCAGCCAGAGCCTGTCGACCAGAGAGAAGCGGAGGATCGCCACCAGCACCAAGATCCGCACGAACATCACCATCCAGGCCAAGAGCGTCCCTGCGGCCAGATAGCGACTCAGCCGCTCCTCCTCGCGGCTCTGTTTGGCAAAGGTGAGAGTGGTGGCAGTCGAGGAGACCAGGCCCCCAAAAAACGCCGTGACCAGCAGGCCCCGTGCCGCACCGAGGAACCGAACCGCCACGTAGCCAACCATGCTCAGCGCCGAAATCAGCACCACCAAGAGCCAGAGCTTGTAAGGGTTGATGGCCTGCCAAGGATCAATCGGGGCTCTGGGCAGGATGGGCAGCACGATGAACGAAGCAAACAGCAGCCGAAGTGCCGCCAAGAGCTCGGTGTGGGAGATCCGCCGAGCCGTCGCGTGCAGGGCTTGCTTGGTCGCGAGCAGCGCCGCCGTTACGATGGCGATCCCCACCGCAAGGATCGGGTGCCCCATGATCGTGATCCCCCCCAGGGTGTAGACCACCAGCGCTGCGACCTGGGTGGTGAGCCCGATCGGGTCGGTGCTGCGCTTCTGCTCGACCACGTAGGCCACGCCGACAATCACGACCACGGCGCCCAGCCCCCCGACGAACGCTGCCATCGACTGGGTGCGAGTCGACACCCAGCCGAGCACAGCCCCCAACTCGGCGAGGAGGATGAAGGTTCGGAAGCCAGCAAACTCCGTGCCCTCCGCGTGCTGCTGCGTCCGTTCTATACCAACCAGAGCTCCAATGAAGAGCGCCGTCCCGAGTGCCTGGAGGAGTGCAAGATCCATCGACCTTCGGCTATGGTCGCAAACTCGGGGCGTTCGTGCCTACAAAAAGAGCTCTGGCGGGAAGCTCGTCGGCCCCTCGAGGTGGCCACCGAATCCCGCCAGGCTTGGCACTGCCCACGTGGTAACCCACGGGGCTAGTTCACGGTTGAACCGCGCATTGTCACATTGGGTTTTTTGTGCTGAACCATCCAACCACTCACGGAAGGGACTGCAACCGCTGGAGCCCGGGGCGCCATGGGCGCCAAGTTTACGGACTGCAGAACTACCTCCTTTGTTTATGTGCCGAGATTGACCTGTTAGTTCCAGCTGTCACCCCTGGGTACGATTCCACTTTCGGAATCGAGCGTTTCGCCGTCGGCGTTGGGCCGCTAGAGAACATAACGGGGGCCAATCTATAAGTAAGATACGGCTTTTACCCCTCTTCTGTCAAGGCCCAAGCGAGCATCATCCGCACGATTTATTCTTCATCACCGGAGGGGGATACTTTCATGGTTCTCAGCCGCGCTCAGGCTTGACCGAGATCACCTGGGGTATAGAACCGGCGCTTCTTCGCCCACTTTCGCTTCGGCATCTTCTGACACCACCAGGCCACACCGGCGGGCGCGGCTCGAGTCAGGTGGCACGGAACTCGCACTTAGCACCTCTTCATCCTCATCCTGGTTCTGCCTCGCTCATGCTGTCTATCTCTCGTCTCGGGAAGTCCTACGGAGCGCGCACACTTTTTGCTGAGGTGTCCCTCGAGCTTGGGCGCGGGTCACGGTATGGCCTGGTGGGGGCCAATGGCTCGGGAAAGAGCACCTTCCTCCGGATCCTGACCGGCAAGGAGACCCCGAGCGACGGGCAGTTCTCCTATCCTAAGGCGGCCCGCCTCGGCACCCTCGACCAAGACCGTTTCGTCGCCGACGACCTCGAGGTGCTCGAGGTAGCCATGCAAGGCGACCGTGAGGTGTACCAGGCGCTCACGGAACAGAAGTTGCTTGAACCAGACACACCGGCAGAGCGGGTCGCGGAGCTCGACGAACTGCTCTGCGCTCGCGGCGGCTACACCCTGCCCGCACGCGCCGCGGCGGTCCTGGTGGGGCTCGGCATCCCCACGCACCGACACCGCCGTCCCCTCGGTGAACTCTCAGGAGGCTACCGTCTGCGCGTCCAACTCGCCGCGGTCCTGGTTTCGCAACCCGACATCTTGCTCCTCGACGAGCCCACCAACCATCTCGATATCCTCTCCATCCGCTGGCTCGAGAAGTTCTTGGCGGACTTCTCTGGGTGCCTCATCGTGATCTCCCACGACCGGCGGTTTCTCGACCAGGTGACCACCCACATCCTCGACGTCGACTACCAGACCATCACCACCTACACGGGCAACTACACGGCCTTCGAGCAACAGAAACGCCTGGTCCGCGAGCAGAAGGAGGCGGAGCTCGCCCGGCTGGAGCAGTACAAGAAGGAGCAACTCGCCACGGTCGAGCGCTTTCGCTACAAGGCGAGTCGGGCGCGCCAAGCGCAGAGCCGCCTTCGTCAGCTGGACCGGATCGAGCTCGCCGAGCTTCCGCCGAGTTCGCGCCGAGAGCCACGGTTTCGCTTCGCGGAGAGTCGCCCGAGCGGACACGACGTACTCGTGCTCAACGAGCTCGGCCACAGCTACGGGGAGACCAGAGTCCTCTCCCAGGTCTCATTTCGGGTTCAGCGTGGGGAGCGGCTCGCGGTGATCGGACCGAACGGGATCGGAAAGTCTACACTGCTCAAGATCTTGGCTGGGCGCCTGGCACAGAAGGCCGGCACCGCCACCTTCGCCCCCGGCACCGACGTCGGGTATTTCGCCCAGGATCAGCACGAGCACTTCCCGAATCCGGAAGTCTGCTTGCTCTCGGCGCTCTGGGATCCGCATCCTCGAGAGACTCAAACCAGCATCCGGAGCACCCTCGGCGCCGTGCTCTTCTCCGGGGATGACGTAGATAAGCAGATCGGTGCGCTGTCCGGCGGAGAGTTGGCGCGCTTGGTCTTCGCCAAGCTGATGCTGGAGCGCCCCAACGTGTTGCTGCTCGACGAGCCCACCAATCACCTGGACATCGAGGCCATCGAAGCGCTGGTTCAAGCACTCGAGGATTACACGGGCACCCTGCTCTTCGTGTCCCACGACCGCTGGTTCGTCTCGATGCTGGCAACCCGAGTCATCGAGCTCAGTTGTGAGGGGTACCGCGACTACCCGGGGAGCTACTCCGACTACATCGCTCAGTGCGGCGACGATCATCTCGACGGCGATGTGGTCTCGCAGAAGGACCGTGAGCAACGGCGCGAGCAGGCCGAGCAAGCCGGCCGCGACAAGCGCGATTCCCTGGAGCAACGCGACGAGCAACGCCGCAAGCAGAACCGCCTGAAGGCCCTCCCGGCGCGCCGGGACGCGGCACTTCTGCGGGTGGCAGAACTCGAGGCCAAGCTCGCCGCGATCGACGACAACTACGCTTCCCCCGGGTTCTTCGAGCGGATCTCTCCCGACGAGCTGAAGCGCCTCGAACGAGAAAAGGCGGAGGGCAGCCAGGAACTCGAGCAGGCGATGGCGGCCTGGGAGGAGCTCGAGCGTGAGATCACTGAGCTCGAGGCCGATCTCGGGCGCGCTCGAGGCTGAGCCCGAGCGCCGACCGAGGGAGCTTCACCTGATGGCTAACCCGTCCAAGACAGCTCAAAAATGCCCCATTTCAGGCGACCGGACGGTCGTCCCAGTCAGGAAAACGCCGGAGATTTGGTGTTCTGGCTCTCTCGCGTCAATCTAGGTCGACCGATGCGACCCGGCGTCCTCCTCCCGCTCTCGCTGCTCGCCCTGGCCTTGGTGAGTTTCGTTTCACCAGCGATGGCCCTCGAGCACGTCGTCGCGCCGGGGCACACCTTGGGCAAGATCGCCAAGCGTTATAACGTCACCATCGAGGCGCTCTGCGCGCAGAACGGGATCCGGCGCTCGGATCCCATCAAGCCGGGCAAGAGGTTGGTGATCCCCAAGACCGACGAGACAACTAGCGCGGGGAGTCAGAAGGAGCCCGCCCCTGTCGCCCTTGCTACCACCTCGAAGACGCCCCCTGCAACGCGAAGCAAGACCGCCGAGCCCATCCGGGTCGCCAAGGCCGAGCGGGAGAAACCCCACGGATTTTTGCGCCGACCGAGTAAACCTGGCCACGTGAGCTTGGTGGGATTCCACGGGACCTGGACGGGGCAACTGGTGGGGAAGAAGGGCGGGCTTGTCACACAAGGTGCCGCTTCCGCGTCGCGCGTTCTGGCCTGGCCGCTCAAGAACTACCGGATGGATGCGCGTCTGCTCCAGCTCCTCGGCAAAGTGAGCGACGCCTTCGGAGGTCGTCCGCTGCGCATCGTGAGCGGCCTTCGGATGACCTCCTACTCCACCGAGTCGAAGCACCCCCTCGGACGCGCCGTGGACTTCAGCATCCCCGGGGTCCCCAATAGCGTGCTCCGCGACTACCTCCGCACCCTGCCCAAGGTCGGTGTGGGCTACTACCCCAACTCCACCTTCTGCCACCTCGACGTGCGGGACGTCTCCGCCTACTGGATCGATTACGCGGGCCCCGGTGAACGGCCCCGCAGCAAGCCTCACGTCAGCGCTCCGACTCCCAAGCTCGAGGAGAGTCCTCAGGAAAACGTCCCAAGCGTGGAGGAGAAGGTGGAACCGGCCGCCCCCGAGCCCGTGCTCGAGGAGAAGCCATCCGCGCCAGCGGCTCAGAGCTCCCAGGCGGTCACGGCCGAGAGCGCCCCGAGCGCCCCCGCTGAGGGGACCTCGTCGGTCTCCACGAAGGGCGGACGATCCACGCAGAGCAAGGACTGAACCCGCTCGGTCGGGTTGTCGTAGCGGTGGGTCATCTCCTTCGGCCAGAGCCGTATGCTGCCCGGAGCCGCGGGCTGGTTCTGGCACAGAAGCCCCGAGGAGAGCACGAACTCGGCCTCGCGCATCCGATGGTGCACGTGGCTCTCGATCGAACGCCCAGGAGCGATGTTCAACCGGTAGAAGCCCGCCTCCGCCGTCTCGTGGATCACGTCCACCGTACCGAAGGGCTTGTGCTCGACCGCACCGCGCAGATCGCTCTGGTCCCGGTGGATGACCAATGACGGCGTGGCGCGGTTGTCGAGCGCGCCAGGCTTCTTCAGGCTGAGGCGCACCGACTCGATCGCGCTCCGCCCCTCCCCAGACTCGGGCGGCAGAAGCAGGCTCTGACAGAGCACGTGGGCGGCCGTCTCGAGCAGGTGAAACTCCCCGAACTTGAGCAAGAACACCAGCTGGTGGGTCACCAGACGATAGTCGACGCTCTCCGCCAAGCGCTCGCTCTCTGCCGCCCGAGCCAGATCCAGAAAGAGCTCGGCGCACACCGAGAGGCGCTGCGGGACCACCCGCTCTTCCGGCTGGATCCCGATGATGCACTCCACGTGCAAATCCTCGATGATGATCTGGTCGGTCGGGTGTGCTGGTGGCATGGCGTCTGCCTTCTCGTAGCTCCTGCCCACGCCGTGAGCAAGAGCCAGAGGGAAAGCTTGTCCTCAGCCCCCTTTGGGCTTCTTCACGCGATGCAGAGCGCTCCGATGGGCCACCGGGTCGTCCGAATCCGTGAACTGCATCAAGACGCCGTAGTAGACATAGTTGTCGGTGACCCCGAGCGCCGTGATGAGGCCCGAGCCCTTCCGCACAATCTCGTGACGATGCCCCCGTTGCGACAGGCGGTAAATTGTGTCGACGTCGGAGTAGTAGACAAACGCGTCGTCCGTTGCCACGAACAACATCCGCTCCCCCTCCACCAGCCGCCGAGCATTCGACCCATCCCTCTTGACGGCATAGAGATCACCAAACCGAAAGTCGATCTCGCATCCCCCACGCTGGTGGGCCTGCACCAGACCGTAGGTGAAGTAGAGATCATCCTCCCCTGACGCCAGATCGTGAACGAACACCGAGCCACAGGTACTGCTGAGTTGGGTTTGCGACCCGACAGCCAGATCCTTCGACCACTTGGTGACAGGAAGCTTCGAAAGCACTGGGTGACGCTCGTCACCCTTCATCTCGACCAACTCGTGGTCCACACCATAGAGCCGCGTGCCGTCGAACAGCAATGTGCGCTCACTCAACGCCTCAGCCGCTCCCACGGGTTGCCCGGGCAGACGCGGATCGGGTCCCCTTACCACCTGCGCCCCCATGATGCCGATGTACTCACCATGGTGATACCCCGCCGGTCGAAACGCGAGCTCGTGATGCTCGAGCTTTGTCGTCCCGCGCGCCCAAGAGCTCCGCGTGAGCCGTCCCTCGTCGCTCTCGAAGATGAACCCGTCCCCCGAGAAGCTCAACATGGTCCCGAGCACATCGGTGGCGAAGACGTCGTCGCACGACCAGGCGAGCTCAGATTTGTCGCAAGCCGCGGCGCTCACCGCCAGCACGCACACGATGAATCGCACCCTCATCCTTCTTCCCTCGGGGCACTCGCGGTGCAGACGGGGCCCATGATCCGAAAGAGGTCGTGGCGCTCGTCCTCCTTGATGCCTATCACCAAATCCGAGCCAACCACACCCATGACCGTGATCGCACCGCAGGTCTCGAAGACTCGCCGCAACCGTCCACCCTCGACTGGCAAACAGCTGACAGAGGCTGTACCAGCCACGTACAGGTAACCGTTGGGGTGGAGGGCGAGAATACCCGCGTCCGCCAGTCGCGGGCCTTGCCTAATCGCACCCGAGACGCGATCGATCGCCAACAGCGAAGTCGCAGGCTCTCGACGTTTTCCCAGTACTCCCACGATTGCGCTTCTCCACACCTGGGCATGGACCCGCGCGTCATCGAGGCCGAATACTTTGTCCCGTTCACCGTCGGGTGGCTGGTACAGCACACGCCGACGAGTTCCATCGAAGTGGAGCAGGCCGAAGCCACCCACGAAGAGGTCCAAGCCGTCCACCACCATCGAGTACCCATGCAGTTGCCCCGGTAACAACTC
This sequence comes from uncultured Polyangiaceae bacterium, assembly GCA_964396375.1. GTDB lineage: Bacteria > Myxococcota_A > Polyangia > Polyangiales > Polyangiaceae > FEN-1139. The sequence goes on from CAYNEY010000008.1 coordinate 67,380, forward strand.
ATATGGCCCATCGACGCGTGCCGCCTTAGCGGCTAGGCTCTCTCCTGGACTGAGCCCGTAGTACGTCCCCTTGTGCTGTGTGAGCACCCACATCGCGTCTCGAATGGACCAACTGCCAACCAGTCCGGCTTCGACCGAATACAAGTAGTAACGCGCCCGCTCCGACCAAACACTGTGGGTCATCATCACCACACCGTCCTCGGTCGTCGAGAGCATCCGTCCCTCTACCTTGGAGGCGAAGGGCTCCGGAAGGTCCTGGCAGCGAAAGTTGACACATACTCCTGAGCCACAAGAGTCCCCACATCGCGCGCAGTGCTCGAGACTTCCAAGTTCTGCGTCGCGGCACGCTGACAGCGGCGGCCAGTCGGGAGGTGGAGGATCCACCGGCATCGCCGCCTCGCATGAGAGCGCGAGAAGCGCAAGGCCGGCGCTCCAGCTCCTGCCGCCTGGCTTCGCGCACTCTCTTCGCTTGCACGGCTCCTTGGTATCCATGCCGCTCCCACTAGTTCGTGGCAGGTTCAGGGCAGCTCAGGCTGAACTCCCAGACTGTGCTTCCAAAAGGCTCTTGTTGACCAGGCACGCCGAACTCAGCGCACCATGGATAGACGAACACCGTCAACATGCGCGTGTTCCCGCAGAACTCCACCACTCCTTCCAACATAGTATCACCAGTCGAGACGCACCCGCTGTCGAAGACGACGTTGTAGCCTTGTTTGACCACCACCTGATCGGGGATATCGTAGGTATTGAGGTAGAGAATGGATGTCCCACAGCCCATGCCCATGTCCACCTGGATACCATCAAGAAGTCCTTCGTCACCTCCCGACTCATTGAGCTGCGCGCATTCGGCCACACAGTCGTCATCCACGAAGTCATTGCAGTCATCATCGATGCCGTTGCCGCAGATTTCCTGAGCGGACGTGTTGACCTCCGGGTTCTGGTCATCGCAGTCCCTATAGCGGTAGTGCCCGTCCCCGTCGTCGTCATTGCAGTCACCCGGAACGAGCTCGTCGAGCACCCCATTACAGTTGTGGTCGATTCCCCAGCACTCATTGATGTTCAGGCCAGGATACTGGTCTTCGGCAACCCGGTCTTCGACTGTCGCTCCGTTGTCCCCCCCGTCTGCGTCGTTGCAGTCTTCCTCCAACTCGGTGAATCCATCGCCGTCGTTGTCGACATCGAGCGCATTGTCGACAACAGAGAAGGCAATGGTCTCCGACAGCACGTAGAGATCGTCCAGATTTCTTGACTCCTCGTCCACCGCCCACGGTGAGGGAGTCAATGTGAGAAGAAATTCCTTGCCCTGTCCGGCTTCGGTCACTGACAACGAGAGTACCAGCCCGCCCTCGGCCAGAGAATGGCCGTCTGCCAGTGTCGAGATAGCCACCTCACCATCCGTCGAGACAAGGTCAACCAGAATGGAGCCTGCGTAGAGGCAGGAGAACTCCAGCTCGAATTCGATCGTCTCGAGCAACAGTGCCCCCGTGTCCGGATCCTCGACCCAGTGTTCGAAGGCCTGTGGCCAGACGATCTCTGGCTTGGTTGGTCCTTGCCAGAAACACAATCGTGATGAAGTCCAGTACTCCTCCTCGTCCACGATGGCCTCCACTCGCCACCGAGCAAGCCCGTGAGCCACATCTGGAAAACTGCGTACGAAGCAGAGGTTGCTGTCTTGACGATAGGGGACCTCGCTTCGATCGAGCTCACCACAGGTGGTGACGTCCGCAAGGCTCAACTCCTCCGCAAGATACCAAGGTTCTTCCTCGTCCAGATCGTTGTCGATACTGTACACGAGCCGGTACCCGGTGGCGCTCGTGACCGGAGTCCACTCGAACACCACCGGAGCACCGCCCGCGTAGTAGAACGCGGCCGTGTCTCCGTAGTGGCCCCAGCAGATCCGGTTCCCGGGCGCCACAGCGGTAGGAGCGGACTCCACCGGCCAGCGAACGCCAATGGTTGTGCAGTCACCTGGAGTATCAGAGGAGCCGAGTGGCATGATACTCAACCGGTACGGCTCGCCTGGAATAGCGGGAAGTTTGCCGCCGCCACCGAGGTCGGTGTCACGATCGTCCTGGAACAACGAACCTACCAAGGGCACGACAGCAGAGCCGTCACTTTCCGGAGCAATCCAGGCGATACCATCCATCCTTCCATCCAAGACACGCGCTCGAAGTTCGTTGCAGTCACCCGGGAGATCCACACCGACGACCCAAGACTCGGCTCCGGGAAGACCGCCGAGAACGACTGTGCCCTCGTAGTCGTCAAACTCGTAGAGCCCATCTTCAGCGCGTGTTGGCAAGACGACGACTGGTCTCGCGTTCCCCGTTCGGAACGTTCCACCCAGGGTGCATCCTACCCAATCTTCGATCACGGGGTACTCCTCGTTGCTGAGTCCTGGGTACCTGAGTGCCCTCCACTCGTAGGCGGAGTTGGGCTCGAGGTCGAGATCGAGCCTCACACGAAAGGAGTCACCCGACAGCACTGGCTGGACGACGTGCCACAGTGCTCCCTCCCACTGCCCGTTCTTCCCGACCTGCACCACCCAGGAGGCGTCGTCCGCGGCATGCCACGACAACTCGGCATCGAAGGGGTCGACGAGGGCCCCTTCCATGGGGATGGGATCCGTGGGGAGCTCGGACACCCCTACCCCAACGGCGTTCCATGCCGCTTCCACCTGAAGCCGTTGCTCGAGTCCATAGATCTCGTCGGCCACGTCCAAGGTCACCTCCTTCAGCTCCGCGAACGTGGGATACGAGTCGACGCCGGTCGACAGCGCCGCAAACAAGATATTCGCTGCCTCGAAACGGTCGATTCCGCCAACGGTGTAGGAGCAGCCAAGCCCATTGGTCCCTTCTCCCCCATGCGCGAGCAAGTAGAACCAGTGACTCAGAACGGTCGAGTTGACATACATCTCCTGCTCGCGAGCTCGTCCAGGCGCGGGTGCCACGCCATAGGTATCCGCCTTCGGGCTGGGAACGACCCCGCCGGAATTGAATGCGGTGGAGGCACCCGGATCACCGAAGTTGCGGAGGCAGTAAGGGGTCATGCAGCTGAACTCAGCTCCGGTGACGGCTATCTCGGCGAGCTCTCCGAAAATGTCGGCGAATCCCTCCTGGATGGCTGCTGACTCACCCGTGGTTCCGAGATCAGAGTACTCCGTTCCGGTGTGGCGGGCTCGTGCTGCCATCAAAACGCCGTGAGCAAACTCGTGGCCGAGAGCATCTGGCCATACCGGATGGCGGTAGACATCCAAGGCTCGCGCAAGATTCACGTAGATGGTCTGGCCCAACCTGGGTCCTCCACTAGAACCTTCGTCAACCTCTATCCGCAGCAACTGAGGACCGTCGTTGACGTCCGGTACCCCATCAGTGTCAAGCAGGATTCGAAGGGCTCCTTTGGTCACGCTCGTTGGACTCCCGTAGTTGCCAGATATCCCGAGCCAAGGCTCTCCCTGAAAGACGAACTGCGCGAATAGGCTCTCCGCATTCTGAACTCCCCACAAGGCGCTCACCGCGTCAGTCTGGAGCGCGTCATCTTCCCAAGTGCCTTCGGCATCACACACGGGCTTGGCTGTCAAACGGACGAGTTCCTCTGCGGAGACACGTTCCTGCCACTGCCCAATCGTCACCGCCACTGCCCCTCGACTCCCCGTGGCTCGATTCGGATTGGCGAAGAGCTGATGGTACTGCACATCGTCATCGTTCCAGACGCTCCCCCAGATCTGCTGCAGCCCGTTGTATCTGGTCTGCACGTCCCACGATTGTTGTCTCTCGAGCGAAGCCTGCGTGCGCGAGAAATTCTCACAGGAGAAGAAGAATTCCTGTTGGTTGACTGTCACGCTCCCGTCCTCGGCGTCAACGAATGCCTCTGCGGCCGGCCCGAGGCCGGATGTCGCGAGGCTGACCCGCCATGCCAACCTGGGCACCTCGACTCCGCCGGAGAAGTACACCATCTCAGCGGTTGGTGGGGAGTAGGCGCTCGGGACGAGCTCCCACGGATATGGGGGAAGAGCGAGTTCAGAGACCACCCTGGCCACGGCATCTTCGGCGGAGAGGTGACTCTCCGGCGCATCCGCCACCGGGACAAGGTTGGAACGGAAACGCCGTACGAACCCGTTTAGGACATGGGCGCTCACGCCGTGTCCTATGACTCGCTTTCCGTCGTGAAGCTGAGCGAGCCGCGTCAAGTACGCGCCGGGCACCAGATCCGAAGGGGCGGAGCTGGACAGCACGACCAACGAATCTTCGCCTCCGAGACCAAGCGCGGCCGCGTAGCGTTCGATCGCTTCGTCGAGGGTGAGATTCACGCCCTCTCGAACCCTGAAGAACGCAGCTGTTCCGTCGCGACGCCATTGCGCCCTCACTGCTTCACGAACGTGCGGGGGTTTGGTTGAGGTCGCAACACGAAACGGGATCTGGTGCTGCTCTGCCATACAGTGGCCCTGCTGATCGAGCGGGCCCACGTCCACGGTCAGGACGTACTCACAGCCACCAAACAGAAGCGGATCGACGTCGAGCTCTAGAACGCGTGTCTCGACAGATGAGAGCCCTACGAAAGGTCGATACTGAACTGCGCCGGTTCCCTCGACCTTCCGCGCCACGATGGTTCCCTGGAGGTCGCCGTTGTCGAGCTTCACCATCGCCTCGGGCGCGAGCAGCGAGCCCAGAAACGAGAGCCCCGATAGTCGCACCTGGGTCAATTCTGGAGCGTTCCAGAGGATCCGCTCTGGAGCTGCGCCATCCAACGTGATCCCTGCGTTCTGGAGCGAGAACTCCCCTCTTCCAACCAGATCGACAACGGCAATCGAGTTTGGTGGGGTAGAGAGCCGCATGGAGTTCACACCCGCGAACACGGCAGCGTCCACCCGGAACACATTCCGCTCTGGATCGGAGCCGAGGAGTTCGATCCCTCCCCACGTCGTCACAGTGACCTGTCCACCTGCTGGCAGCGAGCGGAGCTCGGCTGACATCGCTCGCAGGCCTGACCAAGCTTCGTCGAAGGGGATGGGAGCCCCAACCAGAATGCTTCCCGTGATCCCGATCGTGGCCGGCAGGACCACTGGTGCTGCCGTGACCAAGTCCCCGCCGACGCTGCCATTCTGGAGCGTCACACTGCCCTCGCTCAAGAGTCCCAGGCCCGAATTGCCGGAATTGAGGGAGAAGCTCCACAGATCGATGTTGCCCTTGGCCGCGATCGGTCCGCCAATGCTGGGGAGCCCGGAGATGCTCTCCAAAGCGAAGATGTTGAACTCCCCAGGATAGCTGAGAGTTCGTTCTCCGAAGACGAGGCTTCGAGTCCACGCATCCCCAACGACGCTCCTTCGAAGCTTTGGTTGGTGGAGTCGCGTGATTTCTCTGCCGGGAAGGCAAGCGCCGGGTGCACGGCCCTCCGCGAGTGAGGCCACCTGACCCCTCACCGACACCGACGACAGCACCCTGTCAGGATCTACGGGGTGGTCGAATTCAAGGAAGAACCTGTGATCCGACAGCACATCGCGCCCGGTCTCAGGAGACTCAGTCCCACGCCAGATCCCGTCGAGATCTGGCCCGACGCTGATCAGTTGCACAGTCGAGTCCACGCAGACGTTTGACACCGGCACGGTTCCGCCGGTTCCCAAGCCCCCACCCAAAGCCTCGCCGCCAGACGATGGATCGTTTCCACCCGCGGAACCCTCAGTCCCCGTACCGCCGGCACCTGCCGCCCCGTCGCCGTCGGGACTTGTGGCTCCATCGCGCCCAAAGCTCAAGATCCGTGGTTGATAGTCTGCGCCCGTCTTCGTCCCGTTCCAACCCAACGTGATGCTGGAGTGTGGATAGATGACCGCGTTGAACGCGACAGGGGAGACCGTCACGACGCCAGACCGGCCAGAAAAGCTGCCATTCCATGGATCCGGAAGAATCTCGGAGTCGTTGAGATCGAGCTCGATCTGCCAGGTCGTGGTCGGCACATCGCTCCGGTTCGTCACCGTGAGTTGGGCCGTGTAGCCCGTGGGCCAGTCGGACACCAGCGCCAGTTCAGCTGAGAATTCCGTGTCTGTCAGTTCCTGGCCGACTTGACCCACTGCAGTGTCACGGGAAAATTCGCCCCCCCCTGTATCTGTCCCGCAACCACCGAACATCATCGCCCCAGCCAGAGCAGCGAACAGCGCCTTGTTGAACCCCATGTGCCTGCCTCCGTGAAAGAAGTCTCCAAGCTAGGCGACTCAGCGGGTCAGCGTCAATGACATTGGGGCATGGCTTCGCGCGCGGACGTGGTTGCACTCAGGATCGCGTACCGTTTCGGTGACCAATCGGGGGCGCTCTTCACTCTGCGGTTTGGCCCAGACAGCGTGAGGCTAATGCGCAAGCACCCTATCCCCTTGCCCCACCCAGGCTCCTGCCCACGCGAAGCATCGCTGTGGCATAGTGCGCGCCGCATGGAAAAGCCCCCCACCCTCCCCACGCGAGCCAAGGCCCAACCAGGGCTCGGGGGCGTGGTTCTTGTGGTTCTGTCGCTCGCGCTCCTCCTTCATTATCTCGGCATCGTGCGTGCCGCGCCGCGAGATCTGGCCGAGTGGCTCCCGCTCGCCGGCTCGACGCTGGTGCTCTTGGTGGTACTGGCTCGAGCCGCGATGCCACGGGACCTGCTCGGTCTCGTGCCTTGGCTTTGTGCCCCGTTCGCTCTGTTCTGGGTGACAGAAACCCTGCTGCAACTCACCTGCGTGCTGCGTCCCGCGACCTGGGATGAGCACCTGTGGTCCCCGCTGCTCGCTTCGAGTCCCCGGTTCTTGCCCGCTCATCCGAGCGTGCACCTGGTGCGCGACGGGCTATTTTGGCTGGGAGCGGCCCTCACCCTCCGCAGGCCGGAAGTGTCGTGGCGGCGCGGGCTCGGCCTTGGGCTGCTCGGACTCGGCCTCGGCTTGGTGGCGATGCTGGCGATGCCGTTGCTCGAGCCTGGCGCGCTCGCCCCCATCGAGCCACTCGAGCTGCTCGAACCCGGCGCGCTTGCGGCGGCGGCACACCCCGCGCGCTCGGGTCTGGTCTCGCTGCCCCTCTTGCTCGGCGCGCTGCTGCTCGTGCTTACCCTGCGCACGCTGCCCTCGCGCGCGCGCACTCTGCGGCTCTCGGTGGTGGGCCTTCACCTGCTCCTCGTCCTTCTCAGCCTTCCGCAGTCCGTGGTCTCGGTGCTCGGCACCGTCGCACTCGGAGCGCTCTGCCTTCTGCTCGGACCTGGCGCGGCTCCCGCGGCACCAGTCGAGGCCACGCCGCCCACACAGGGCCATTCCCTCTCCCCGCTCGAGTTCGGCCTGCTCCTCATCTTCTTCTGCTCGGGCTTCGCGGCGCTGGTGTATCAGGTGGTGTACGCCAAGGGGCTGGCGCTCACCTTCGGCAGCACCTCCCACGCCAGCACCATCGTGCTCGGCGCGTACATGGGAGGGCTCGCCCTCGGCGCCTGGGCGGGTGGACACCTCGCCGAGCGCCTGCGGCGCCCCATCCTCGGCTACGCCGTCGCCGAGCTTGGGATCGCGGCCATCTGCGCCACTTCGCCCTTCGCCCTGGATATCGCGCGCCGTGCCTACGTCAGCCTCGCGGCGGGCGCAGATCCGGCGAGGCCGCTCTGGATCGGGCTGCAGCTCGCGATCGGGGTGGCACTGCTGCTTCCGCCCACATTCTTGATGGGGCTCACCCTCCCCCTCCTCACGCGTCACTTCCTCAGTCGTGCCGGTGGGTTCGGAACCTCAGCGGGCTCCCTCTACGCCGTAAATACCTTGGGAGCAGCCCTCGGCGGGCTGCTGACGAGCTACTGGCTCTTGCCTTCACTCGGCGTGGTCCGGTCCCTCGGGCTCGCGGTGGGGCTCAATGTCTCGGTTGCAGTGCTCGGAACCCTTCTCTCCGCCAAGAGCACCCGGGCTCAGCCGAGTGCGCCAGCGCCGACAGGCACCGAGGAAGGTACGCGTTCCTTCGAGCCAACCGCGCTCGATCGGCGCCTGGCCATCATCGCGGCCATTCAGCTCACGGTCGGGGGCTTCGTGACCTTTGGGCTCGAGACCACCTCCATCCACCTCTTGGCCGTGGCCGCCGGCACCAGCGTCTACGCCTTCGGCTTGATGCTGTTCGCGTTCCTGCTCGGGCTCTCGGCGGGAGCCGCGCTGGCGCGGCGGTGGCTCGCTGGTCAAAAACGTCCCGCGTTGGCCCCGGCGCTGGTCGCCTGCCAGCTCTTGCTCGCGCTCAGCTTGCTCCTTGGGTTGGGCTTCTGGAATCACCTGTCCGATCTGTTCGCTAGCTTCGCGGGGCACGCCCCGACCGCCACCTTCGCGGCGCGCGAACTGGTGCGTTTCGTCGTGTGCCTGCTGGTGATGCTGCCTCCAGCTCTGTGCATCGGCGCGCAGTTCCCGCTCGCCCTGGAGGCAGTGGGCCGCGGTTGGCCCGAGCGCCGTTTGGTGTGGCTGGGGCGCGTCTCCGCCAGCAACACCTTCGGCAACATCCTCGGGGCGTTGGTGGTTGGCTTCGTGGCACTGCCTCGGCTCGGCTCCAAGCCTACCCTGCTCCTCCTCATCTTGCTCGCTCTCCTCTTGGCCACGCTGGCGCAGAGTGCCGTCGCGCGCCCGGCTCGCTTGCCCGCGGCTGCGCTCACCATCCTGCTTGGTCTCTGGCTGGCCTTCGAACCCCGGAGCTTCGATCTCACCCGGCTCGCCGGGGGAGGCAATGTCTACTTTCAGCCCCAGCACTACGGCACGGTCATCGACCATGCCGAGAGCCTCGACGGAGGGCTCACCACCGTCACGAGCCAGGTGAGCCACGCCGGCGTCCCATTCAAGACCCTGCTCACCAACGGCAAATTCCAGGGAAACAACCGCACCGACGACTCGGGGGAGATGGCAGCCCAGGCGGCCTTCGCGCTGTGTCCGCTCCTACACACCGACCAGCGGCAACGCGCGCTCTTGATCGGGTTTGGCACGGGAACCACCGCCCGGGTCCTCTCCGACGCAGGTTTTCGGAGCCTCGATCTGGTCGATCTCAGTCGCGATATCATCACCCTGGCCGATCGGCACTTCTCCGCCATCAACGGCTCGGTCATCCATCGAGACCAGGTGGCGGTCCACGTCACCGACGGGCGCAACTTCCTGCTCTTGACGGAGAACCGCTACGATCTGATCAGCATCGAACTGTCCAGCATCTGGTTTGCCGGGGCCGCCAACCTCTACAACTCCGAGTTCTATCGCCTGCTTCTGCCTCGCCTCAGCGAGCACGGCGTCCTCGAGCAGTGGGTCCAGCTCCACCGGCTGAGCCACCGCGACATCGTGACCATCCTTCAGACCCTGCGCGAACACTTTCCGCGCGTCTGGCTTTACTTCCTCGGCAAGCAGGGCGTTCTGGTGGCCTGCCGGCACGACTGCGCTCCGAGTTCTGCCACGCGCGCTCGCCTCGACACGCTGTCGACCCTCGACCCCGTGTTGGCTCTCTTTGGCGGGTCGGCCGCCGCCGTCGAGCAAGGGCTCTTGCTCGATCCGCCGCGCCTCGACGCATGGCTAGAAGAGTACCGAGAAACATCAGGGCTGCCACGCTCGAAGCTCATCTCCACCGACGACAACCTCTTCCTCGAGTACAGCACGCCGCGCGGAAACGTTCGAACTTACGACGAGTCTCTAACGGACAACCTGCGGTTCTTGAGTGGCTCTGGCACAGCAGATCCGGGCTACCCCTGACCCGAGGCCCAAGCAACCAGCTCCACTCGGCCCGGCACCCCCTTGCTTTGTGCAGCAACTCCGATATCACGTGGGTCATGGTCGATCCTGTTGACGCACCGCCCGCCGAGCGCGCCTCGCCAAACACTCCGTTCAAGCGCTATGCGTTCATCGGGTCCATCGTACTCGCGACGCACGGCACCCTCTTCGTGGTGGGCTACCTCCGCGGTTCGCTCGGTGCCACCGAGGCCGAGAAGGCTCTCACCGACGCGCGTGCCCTGCACTCGGCCGAGCTCTCGAAGAGCACCACCAAAATCACTGAACTCAATGCCCGGGTGGCGAAGCTCGAGGCCCGTCGAGCCCTCGACCGAAGCCTGGGCGAGCTCGAGGCGCGCAACTTCGGGTTGGCCCAGAATCACCTGGCCACCGCCGCCCAGATCCTCGCCAAGGTTACCGCTCCGAAAGAGGTGGTGGACCTGGCCCAGACCGTGAGGAGCCTGCACCTCGTGGCCACCGAAGATCTCTCCGAGCAGCGGGGGAAGCTCCGCACGCTCATCACTGCCCTGGATACCCACCTGCCACCCTGGTCCGAGGCGGCGCCATGACCTTGAGTCCGCTGGATGTTGCGCCGCCTGGTCGCTCGATGCAGATCCCATCGAGAAAAGGAAGGTTCCCGTGAGCACAGAGGTCGAGCATCAGCACAGAGTCTTCCGCCGCACCAAGATCGTGGCCACGTTGGGGCCGGCCACCGCCACCCGTGAGAAGCTCGAGGAGCTGCTCGACGCCGGCGCCAACCTCTTCCGCCTCAACATGTCCCACGGTACTCACGCGGAGCATCGCGAACGCGCGGAGATCGCGCGGGCGGCGGCCGCCTCGCGCAATCTTCCGATCGCCCTGCTCGCCGATCTGTGCGGCCCGAAGATCCGCGTGGGTCGCTTCGTGGAAGGGCAGATCGAGCTGGTTACGGGCGCAATGGTCACGGTCACCACCGAAGAGGTTGTCGGCGAGCCAGGTCTCATTCCCACCTCCTACGCGGCGCTCGTGACCGACGTCCGCGCCGGCAATCGCATCCTGCTCGACGACGGAAACCTCGAGCTCGTGGTGGTGAGCGTTGCGGAGCGCATGGTGCTCTGCCGGGTCATCCAGGGTGGCGTGCTGAAGGACAAGAAGGGCATGAATCTGCCCGACGTCGCGGTGTCAGCCCCATCACTCACCGAGCAGGATCGCAATGACGCGGCCTTTGCGCTCTCGCTCGGCGTCGAGTTCTTGGCGTTGTCCTTCGTGCGAAGTGCCAGTGACGTCCTCGAGTTGCGTGAGTTCCTCCGTTCGCAGGGCAAACAAGCGCTCTTGGTGGCCAAGATCGAGAAACCCGAGGCGGTCGAGAACATCGAGGAGATCCTGCTGGCCAGCGACGCCATCATGGTGGCCCGCGGAGATCTGGGCGTGGAGCTCAGCCCCGAGCGCGTCCCCATCATCCAGGAGGAACTGGTCGATCTCGCCCGCAGTCGTCAGCGCCCCGTGATCGTCGCCACACAGATGCTCGAGTCGATGATCACGCACGCGCGACCCACCCGTGCCGAGGTGACAGACGTCGCCAATGCCGTGCGCAGCGGGGCTGACGCGGTGATGCTCTCCGCCGAGACCGCCGCAGGCAGGCATCCGACAGCGGCCGTAGCCACCATGGTACGCGTGATCGTCGCCACCGAAGCGCATATGGAGCGTCACGGCGCCTTCGGCAACATCGACGCGTACACGCCGACTCAGCTCCCGAGTGCCCTCGGTCCCTCCTTGACCCAGGCCTTCGCAGGCTCCGCAACCAGGCTCGGCCGAGAACTCTCGGTAGCCGCTGTGGTGCTGTGCGCAAGCTCCGCAAACGAAGTGGCAACCATGAGCGCCGCGCGCCCGTCGGCCCCCATCCTCGCCTGTGTGGATTCCCCTGACTCGCGAGGACTCGGGTGCCTGGCCTGGGGTGTGGTGCCGCTCACGGTCTCCCTCGGGAACGGGCCGAATCACCTGGCCGAAGAGCTGGTCCGGCAACGCGGCGTCCGCCTGGCGCGGGGACGCGTGCTGGTGATCTCAGGCCTGGGAACCGAGGCCCCGAAGTTGGAAGTGCGTGAACACCTTGCCAACTGGGGAGGGGAGAGCACGGCTCGGCCTGGGTGAGCGCGAAACCACTATCCCCGAGCTGGCACCACCGGCCCATTGCGCTCACATTCCCCGCCCCATGAGCGCCCTTTCTCCGCTGGTCCGACGCCGACGGACCTTTGCCATCATCTCGCACCCGGACGCCGGCAAGACCACGCTGACGGAGAAGCTGCTCTTGTTCGGCGGCGCGATCCAGCTGGCAGGTGCCGTGAAGGCGCGTGGTGACCAGCGGCGCGCCCATTCGGACTGGATGAAGGTGGAGCGCGAACGAGGGATCTCGGTGACCGCCTCGGCCATGACCTTCGAGTGGCAGTCCACGACCCTGAACCTCCTCGATACCCCAGGCCACCAGGACTTCAGCGAGGACACCTACCGCGTGCTGAGCGCCGTCGACTCCGCGGTGATGGTCATCGACGCCGCCAAGGGGATCGAGAACCAGACGCGGAAGTTGTTCGAGGTGTGTCGGCTCCGGGACGTGCCGATCATCACCTTCATCAACAAGTTGGATCGCGAGTCCGAGGAGCCCTTCGACCTGCTCGATGAGATTGAGCAATCGCTGGCACTGGACGTCACCCCGGCGAGCTGGCCCATCGGCATGGGTCGTGACTTCTTGGGCTGCTACGATCTCTTCCGGGATCGTCTACTTCTGTTCGGGCGCAAGGAGACCGACGCCGACGGCATCGTGTGTGAGGGCCTCGACGATCCGAAGCTCGACCGCCATCTCCCCGAGTCGGCGGTGGCGCGGCTGCGCGAGGAAGTGGCGATGGCGCGGGGACTCTGCAAGCCCTTCGACGTCACCGCCTATCGCGAAGGACACATGACCCCGGTCTTCTTCGGCAGCGCCCTCAACAATTTCGGGGTCCGAGAGCTGCTCACCGGCATCGTCGACTTCGCCCCACCACCGAGGCCGATGCGCGCGAGGGAGCGCGAGGTCGCGCCCGATGAGGAGTCCGTGAGTGGGTTCGTGTTCAAGATCCAGGCCAACATGGACCCGAAGCACCGGGATCGGGTTGCGTTCGTCCGGCTCTGTTCGGGGCACTTTCGCCGTGGCATGAAGCTGGTGCACGTGCACTCGAAGAACCCGCTGGTGGTCCACAACCCGATGCTCTTTCTGGCGCAGGATCGCGAGCTCGCCGATGAGGCGGTGGCCGGTGACATCCTCGGGATCCCCAACCATGGGAGGCTCAGGATCGGAGACACGCTGACCGAAGGCGAGACCCTCAATTTCACCGGGATCCCGAGCTTCGCGCCAGAGCTTCTGCAGCGCGTGCGCGCCACCGATCCGATGCGGGCCAAGCACCTTGGCCGCGCCCTCGAGCAGCTGGCCGAGGAGGGAGCCGCCCGGGTCTTCCGCCCGAGGAGTGGGGGCAGCCCGATCGTGGGCGTGGTCGGCTCCCTTCAGTTCGATGTGCTCGCCGATCGGATCCGCACCGAGTACGGGATCCCGGTCGTGTTCGAGCCGACCTCATACTACACAGCCAGGTGGGTCGAGACCGACGATCACAAGCACCTCAGGGATTTCCTTCAGCAGAACGAGTCTTCGGCCGCTGACGACCACGCCAACGCCCCGGTCTTCTTGGCGCGCAACTCCTGGCACCTCGACACCACGCGCAAGGATTGGCCGAAGATCACCTTCCTCGAGGTCAAGGAACAGACCTGGGCCGATTCGCCCGCGTGAACGCCGAGGGTGGCGCCCCGCAGCGTTCGGTGATCCGAGAAGCGTCTTCGATTAGCCTACTTGGCGAGCGTCCGGATCAGCGGATCCTGCTCGCGCATCTTCGGAGAGAAGACCCGGAGTTCGGCATTGGCTCCCTCAATCGAGAGTGCCTCGAGTCCCGCTAGGGGAGCACCGAGCAGTTCGCAGTGGGTCTTCTTCACTGTCCGCCCATCCGAAGATGGCAGGGTACTGGCAGCGATCACGCGATGCTCACCCAACTCGGCGCAGGTCACCGGTTCGGGCATGCGCACGGAGAACAACGCCACCTCAGCCGGAGTCTTCTCCCAGTACTTGAGCTGGAGATTGGTCCCCTCCACACCCGTCACGGCCCGGCTCCCCGAGCAGAACCGCTCCTTCGACTGTACCAAGCGCGTATCATCCTCGGACTCACAGGTGACGTTGGCCACGCTCCGCTCCGGCGCTTGCCGCGCCTGACCCACCCAATCCGTGAAGAGAGTGATGAGCTGCTTCTTACGCGCGGCGCGCTTCGTCTTCTCAGCCGCCTTGGTCGCGATCTCGGTTTGTTTCGCGGTGATCTCCCGATCGAGGTTGGCAAGCTCGCTCGCGTCCGCACACTGTTTGTAGGCGTAGGTGCGCCAGGCAGTCGCCGCGGTCATATCCTGGGCGGTCAGCGCCTGGCGCGTAGTCGACAGCGCCTCCGCGCATTTCGCCGCATCCTTACCGCTGCACGCAGCGAGGCTGAGACTCGTGACGAGGAGCCAACCGACCGAGGCGAAGCGCTTTGTCATGGTCCCACCGGCATACTCCGGGGCTTTGGGTCGTGACAACGCAGAACGCGATCAGGCCGATTGACCAAGCGCGTTTTGTGCATTTTGACACCGACACTGGCACGGGCCCGAGACAGCGCCCTCTCCCCCTTTACGGGCTATTCTCCCTCGGGTATCGACCCTGGGTGAAGAAGCCCTCCCCGCCGCGCCTCGACCAACTCACGGTACGTCTCCGCTCGCCGCTGGTCAGGGTCCAGATGATCCACATCGCCGTCGGTGCGGCGCTCGGCTTGCTCGTGCTCGCCATCCTGCTCGCCGCCTCATTGAAGAACGCTGACTCTTCCGAGCGTGCCATGTTCGAGCGAGCAGCCTCGATGTTGCTCACCGAAACCCACGGGCCACGCATCGCCTCACTGGCCCGGATGGGGCTGCTCTCTCTCTTCTTTGCCACGGTGACCACACTCTCCCTTACGCCTATCTTCCTGGTTCGCCCCTCGGGCGTGACCACCCTGCTCCGCCGGCTGGGAACCATCTCGACCCTACCCCTCCTCGTCCTCCCGTTCCTAGCCTCCCATCCTCTGGCGCTGCTCATTCTGGCGGCATCGCCCTTCTTGACGCTGGTCAGCTTCGGGCTCGCGCTCCAGGCCGAACCCGGAGTTCCGCGCCCACTCCGTGTGCTCACCCTCCTCACGGTGCTAGCGCTGATCGCCTACTTCGGAATGGCCACTCGCAGCCTCACGGGGTCTGGCATGAACCCGAGCACCCTCTACCCGCTCGAGAATCTGCTCACTCTTCTCCACTGCGCGTGGCTACTCCTGCTCTCCGCTGAGGTCCGCCGACGCGTGACGGCGGTGATCCTGCGGCGGATCTCGGCTCAGAAGTCTGAGTCTACCACCGCGCCGACGTCCCGCGAGCCACACTGACCGGAACCGCTGTGGGCAACACTCCCACCCCCACGCCTTCGGGCTGTGGCCAGCCCGCTCGCGATTTTTCTTGAGCAGCCAGGCCGGTTGGGCCCACCCTAGAGGCACACGGATCGCGTTCGTTGAGGGGTTCAGCTCGATCGGGCGTTCTCCTCCAGAAAGGGGAGTGGACCGATGAGCAAGTTCAGCGTCTTGCCAAAAGCCAAGTTGGCGGCCTGGGTCGACGCGCTGATCACCCAGTATCGGGTGTTTGGTCCGGTAAAGCGAGATGGTGCCTTCGCCTTCTCGGTGCTGCAGCGCGCCGACCAGATGGACCTCGGCTACGGTCAAACCCTCCTGCCCCCGAAGAAGTGCATCATCCCCCAGCGTGAACTCCTCTACTCCTACCACACCTCCGGATTCTCGGTGACACCCCACGTGAAACCAATACCGTCGGTGATCTTCGGAGTCCACACCTGTGATCAGCACGCATTTCGCCTGTTCGACAGGATCTTCGCCCATGGGTTCTCGGATCAGCACTACCGCGCACAGCGTGAGAATACGCTGGTGGTTGGGCTCGAGTGCCTGGCTCCCTGCTCGGAGGAGTCGTTCTGCCGCAGCATGGGAACCACGAGTCCTGCCGCCGACAGCTTCGATCTGCACCTGGTCGATCTCGGAGAGGATTTGTGTGTAGAAACGGGCAGCAGCCGCGGCTCTCAGGCCATCGCGAGTTTCGCGGGATTCTTCGCTGCCAGTTCCGCCGACTTGGAGCGCCGCAACCGGGTGCTCGCGGACAAATGGGATCGCTTCCCCTACCGGCTGGATTGCGATGTCACCGATCTGCCCACCCTGCTCGGCGCCGCACACGAAAGCCCCCACTGGCAAGCGCTGGGGGAGCGCTGCCTGGCGTGCGGGATGTGCACCCAGGTCTGCCCCACCTGTTACTGCTTCAACATCGAAGACCGCGTGAACCTGGAGCTGACCGAGGGCGAGCGCTATCGCTCCTGGGATTCCTGCCAGATCAACGAGTTTGCACTGGTCGCTGGCGGCCACAACTTCCGCGAGAAGCGTGCGGCCCGCCAACGCCACCGGTTCTTGCGCAAAGGGAAATACCAATACGATGCCAACGACATGGTGGGCTGCGTGGGCTGTGGACGCTGCGCCTCGGCATGCCTGGTGCACATCACTCCAATCACCACCTTCAATGAGCTGTGGCGGAACCGCGAAAGCTCCACTCAACCTGCCGGGGGCCGGCCATGAGGAGCCTGCTCGAAGAAGTCCTTGAGTCTCCCTCGATCTACGTGCCAGTTCCCGCGCGTGTGGTCTCGGTCGAGACGATCACCCCGCTCGAGAAGCTGTTCACGATCGCACTCCCGAACCACCTCTCGATTCGCCATCAGCCTGGTCAGTTCGTGCAGCTCACGGTATTTGGGGTTGGGGAGGCGCCGATCAGCATCACCTCCTCCCCGAGCCGGAGCCACAGCACCTTTGAGCTGGCGGTCCGTCGTGTGGGCGATCTGACCCGTGTGCTGCATGGGCTCACGCCCGGGGCGGTGATCGGGGTACGAGGGCCATTTGGTCGCGGCTTTCCGCTGGAGCGTTTCCGTGGCAAGGATCTGCTGTTGGTGGCGGGTGGCTGCGGGATGGCTCCGCTGCGCTCCCTCATCAATCAGGTATTGGATGAGCGAGGCAACTACGGTCGAGTCCAAATCCTCTATGGCGCTCGCTCACCGACCGATCTGATGTTCAAGGATGAGCTGCTTCTTTGGGAACAGCGCCCCGATGTCGATCTGCATCTCACCGTCGACGCGCCCGATCTGGGCTGGAAGGCCTGCGTCGGGATTGTTGCCAACCTCTTCCCCGAGGTGCCGGTCGATCCCCGCAACACGGTGGCGGCGATCATCGGCCCACCCGTCATGTACAAGTCGGTGATCGGCCAATGCAAACAAAAGGGCTTGGCCGACGGCAACATCTGGGTCAGCTTCGAACGGCGCATGCGCTGTGGCGTCGGAAAGTGCGGGCACTGTCAGATGAACCACATCTACACCTGTCAACGAGGTCCGGCCTTCATGTACACGGAGATCAAGGGACTGGAGGAGGCGTTCGCATGACCCCGTCTGTCACCCCCAAGCCCCGCGTGGCCTTCTTCGACTTCACGTCCTGCGAGGGCTGCCAGCTCACCGTGATCGACACCCTCGAAACCCATCCCGAACTGCTCGACGTGGTCGAGATCGTGGAGTTCCGCGAGGCCATGACCGGAGGCGCCGAGCGCTACGACATCGCCTTCATCGAGGGTTCCTGTACCCGAGCCTCGGACGAGGCTCGCCTACGTCAGATCCGCGACCGCGCAGGGCTGGTCGTCGCCCTAGGCTCCTGCGCCCAATTGGGTGGCATCAACGCCATCAAGAACTCCATGCCGAGCCAGGAGGTGGGCCGCGCGGTCTACGGAGAACAGGCGGATTGGTTCGAGACCTACGCGGCTCGCCCCATCCACGCGGTTATCCCTGTCGACTGCGCCGTCCCTGGTTGTCCCATCAGCGAGGCTGAGTTTTTGCGCACAGTTGGGCTCTTGCTGCAAGGACGCATCCCCGAGCTCCTCGACTACCCGGTCTGTATCGAGTGCCGACTGCGGGAGAGCGCCTGCGTGTACCACCTGGGTCGTACCTGCCTCGGCCCGATCACCCGCGCCGGCTGCAACGCAATCTGCCCGGCCCGTGGCTACAAGTGCGTGGGGTGTCGAGGGCTCACCTCCAACGCCAACCTCACCTCGCTCAAGGAGGTGATGCACGAACATGGACTCTCGGATCGGGAGATCGACGACAGTCTGGGGATGTTCCTCACCTGGTCGCTGTCCCAAAGGAGTTCGGAGGGTCCGCGTCATGACTAACCTCTCCGTGAACGTTCATCACGTCACGCGTGTCGAGGGCCATGGGAACATCGTGGTTCGGGTGAAGGACGGTCAGCTCGAGACCTGTCGCTTCGATGTGGTGGAAACCCCACGTTTTTTCGAGGCGATGCTGCGAGGACGGCCCTACCAAGACTGCTCACCCATCACCTCGCGGATCTGTGGGATCTGCGCGGTGGGGCATGCCACCACCTCCCTTCGCGCGACCGAGCAGGCGCTCGGCATCCAGCCCACCGAGCAAACCCGGTTGCTCCGTGAACTCAACTTCATGGGCGAAATCCTGGACAGCCACGTCCTGCACGCCTACATGCTGGTGGCGCCGGATGCACTCTCCCTGTCGAGCGTACTCCCACTCGCAAAATCCGCCCCCGAGGTGGTGAGGCGCGCGCTGCGCCTCAAGAAGCTGGCCGGCGATCTGTGCCGGGTCATCGCGGGTCGCCACACACACCCACTCGGGCTCGCGGTCGGAGGCTTCACCATCTTCCCCAGTAAGGAGGATCTGCTCGGGCTGAAAGACCAACTGCTGGCGGCGCGCCCGGACCTCGAGGCCACGGTAGAGCTCTTCAGTCAGCTGACGTTTCCAGACTTCGAGCGCGACACCGAGTACGTGGCGCTCCGCGCGGAAGGTCGGTACCCCTTCATCGATGGGGATATCCAGACCTCCGAGGGCACCTGCGTACCGAAAAGCGAGTACCGCTCGATCACCAACGAGCGCGTGGTGCAGCACTGTTCGGCCAAGCACGCCCATCACCAGCGTGATTCCTATATGGTGGGTGCCCTGGCGCGTTTCAAGCTCAATCAGTCGTTTTTGCACCCGCAGGCACGAGCTGCGGCGAGCGCGCTCGGCCTCACGCCGACCACCACCAATCCCTATCAGAACACGGTCGCTCAAGTGGTCGAGATCGTTCACGCGGTCGAGCATGCCCTCGAGTTGGTCGATCTGCTGCTTCTCCGTGGGGTGGCGCCCGAGCCGCTGGTCTTGCCCTCGAGGCTCTCGGGAAAGGGCGTGGGGGCGTGTGAGGTACCGCGGGGGCTCCTCTTCCACGCCTATGAGTTCGAGGAGGGTCGGGTGGTCCAGGCCGACTGCGTGATCCCGACGGGTCAGAACCTGGCCAACCTCGAGCTCGACATGCGCGCTCTCGTGCCTACGCTACTGAGTGAGCCCGTCGACCTCCTCCGCTTGCGGCTGGAGATGCTGGTGCGCGCCTATGATCCTTGCATCTCCTGCTCCACGCACACCGTCACTCTCGAGTTTCTGGATTGACCCACACGCTGGTCCTTGGCATCGGTAACCGAGCACGCGGCGATGACGGCTTCGGTGCCGCGGTGCTGGCACGACTCAGGCAGAAACTCGAAGAAACTGGCCGTCATCCCGCTTCTGAGCTCGAACTCCGCTGGGCCGGCCTGGCAGGTCTCGAGCTGCTGCTCGACTTTGAGGGACGAGAGTGCGTGTTCGTGGTGGATGCGGTGCGGATGGGAACGACACCCGGCTCGCACCGACGCATCACGGCTCAGCACCTGCTCGATGCCGCTGTCGACCAGGGTACGCTCCACGGCTTTGGCCTCCCCATGGCCCTGCGTCTGGCGGAGGCGCTCGGGGTTCTCCCGAGAGAGTTCTGGCTCTTCGGGGTCGAACCAGCCTCCCTCGAACACGAGGAGGGTCTCTCGCCCGTGGTGCAGGCCGCCGTCGCCCCGGTCACCGACCAGCTCCTTGCCGAGTTCGAGGCCCGCGGGCTACTTCACAGAAATGTCGCGCGGTAGTGGGTGAACCTTCGCCGCATCACGGCGATCGCCGTTGCGCTCTCGTCGACCAACGTGACATGGCGGCCAAGACTCGCCCCCGCTTCTCCGAAGGACCCGCTGCCCGCAAAGAAGTCGAGCAGTTGCTCGCCGGGTCGAGAGTGAACGATCACGATCCGCCGCAGCACTCCGAGTGGCTTCTGGGTCGGGTAGCCCGTCTTTTCCCTCCCAGTGGGGCTCACGATGGTGTGCCACCAAGTGTCGGTGGGGGTCTTGCCCCGCGCTGCTTTCTCCGCCCCAACCAGCCCCGGCGCAAGATACGGGATCCTGTCGATCGCCGCATAGTCGAAGAAGTAGGCATTGGGATTCTTCGCGTACCAAAGCAGCGTGTCGTGTTTGGGTGACCAGCGGCGGCGTGAACGGGCTCCGTAGTCATACGCCCAGATGATCTCGTTGATGAACGAGGCCCGCCCGAAGATCTGGTCGAGTGCCACTTTCACGTAGTGGACCTCCCGGTAGTCCAAATGAACGAACAGGCTCCCCTCCGGCGCGAGCAGCCGGTGCGCTTGCTCGAGGCGAGGACGCAAGAAACCAAGATAGTCGTCAAAGTGATCGGGATAGCTGGTCTCGGCCACCACGCGGCTACGATAGCGGCGCTCCTGATAGCCGCGACGGTTTCCGGCCTGGTCACGCTCGGTCACCAGGCTCTGCCGTCGCTGCTGGTGTCCGGTGTTGAAGGGTGGATCCAGATAGATGAGATGATAGCTGCCCGGCACGAAGCTTCGCACCACCTCCAGGTTGTCACCATGATGCACGGTGACGGTGCCAGCCCCCGCTGGACAATCAGGCAGAGGAAACGGCAACGAACGCGGCCGCCCCAGTGGTTCAGTGCCCATCCTCGCCTCGTCGCACATGGAGGTCGAAGTCTTCGATGCGCGTCACCCACCGGTAACTTCGGTCGAGTAGCTCGGCGAGTCTCGGGAACGACGCGAGATCGGTGTGTGAGTCCGTCGCGCGCCCCGTCACCCCCGGAAACACGTCGTTGTGTTGAACGATGATGTACGAAGGGCGGTTCTTCTCCACCTCCTCAGCCATCAGCCGTTGTGACGTATCCGTCTGCCAGCGGCTGCGCTGTGGCACGTTGTAGATGAATCGCGTGGCGGGCTTCCGCTCGCTCAACCAGTAGATAGCCGGTTCGAAGCCAAACACCAGAACCGTGTCATCAGGGCGGGTATGGTACCTGATGTAGTCCGCCACCTGACGGTTGGCGCCTAGGTCATAGTCCGCAGCACGGTGGAGTAGCCTGTCCATCTCAGGTCGAGACAGTGCCCCGAAAAGGTAGCGGGCACGGATCTCGGCGCGCCCGAGGGCACGGAAAGGCACGTCGTTGACGGGTTTTCTCGCCACCAGCAACCCGAGCACCAGAAGCGCCAATCCGAGCCGGGCCGAGACACCGCGGAGGTTTGCAGCGCGGAGCAGCTTCGTCCAGCCAGCACCCGCGAGCAGTGCCAGCACGGGTACGGTCGCCGCGTAGTGGTACTGGAAGAACTTGGCCTGCATCGCCACTCCCGCCAGCTGCACGGCCGCACACCCAAGCAAGAGTAGAGCACCCTCTCGCTCCTCGCTCGCCAACGGAAAGAGGATCGCGCATGCCACCAGACCGACCGCGATCAAGGGAGAGAATCGGGTCACGGCCTCGACCACCGCGAAGTAGAACATCTCGAGGGGCTGGGCGTCAGAGTTCCATCCAAGCTTGGTGTAGCCGGGGACGAAGTCGCGCAGGGTCCACACCAGATCAGGAAGGCCTCCGCGCGCCCAAAACCAGAGGAGGGTGCCGCCAAGCACGAGCAGCGCACCCAACGCCAACGCTGCCAGATCCCAGAGCCGTGCACCCCACGGACGGGCTGCCTGCTTGTTCAGGCGATGGGCAGCCACCACCACCAGGCAGCCCCCGAGTGGCGGTTTCTGCAGGGCCGCAGCGCCTAGGAGGAGCCCAACCAGAAAGGCATTGCGAGCCGCCCCGGGCCGTTCCCCTTGATTTTGCACACTCACCGCGAGCGCGAAAATGGTGAGCATCCCCCCGAAGGTCTCGGGCTGCCCCGAGTGCCAAAAGTCGAGCAGAACGTGGACAATCGCAGCGATCGCCGCACCCAGCATCCCCGCCGTCGCCGAGCCGAACCAGCGGCGCCCCAGCCAGGCCATGGTGAGAGCCATGCCGACCAGCCCACAACCCTCTAGGATCCTGGGCGCTGCCATCGACCGCCCGAACAGGACTTCCCCGAGGGCGTACACGAAGAAGATCCCGGGCGGCTTGAAGTCCCAGAGATCTCGGTACGGGAGCTGGCCCTCGACGATCCCTCGGCCAACCACCGCGTAGATGCTCTGGTCACGTCCAAACGAGGTGGTGGCAATGAGCACGGCCGAGCAGAGGACCACCAACCCAGCACCAAAAAGGATGATGTGCCCAGAGGAGGCCCAACGGATCCGCCCCGCGAGCGCTCGGACTCGAGAGACACGGCCGGGGCTTGCTCGCTCAGTCACTGGTTGGCCAAGGTAGTGTGACCTCCGACGCGCGCCAAGCCCGGAGTGCTGCGACCCGCCCCGCCGCTGGAAAATTCTCACAAACTCACAGTTTTTTGGGCATTGTGGCGGCAAAGCACGGCAAATCCTCCCGAATTCTCTGCCCCGTGGTATCTAGTCGCGGCCCACTTCAGGAAGGCTTCCCATCCATGATGCGACATCGCTCACTTGCCCTCGGCGGACGACACCCTCGGCGATTCGGCGCGTGGCTCTCCGGCACCCGACACCTCATCGTGCTCCTCGTCGCCAGTCTGACACTGCTCTTCGCGTGCCGTGCCGAGAAGGCCGGGCCAAGCCTGCTCGCCAAGCAGAAGCCCTCGCGCGTCCAACAGGTCACCAACCCACAACGCATCACCGACGGGACCCGGGCGCGCAACGGCGACAACTGGAACACCCAGCTTACCTCGATCATCGGTGGGCCCCAGGCCTTCATCGAGTGGGATCTCGGCGCGACCAAGGAGCTCCGCGCGGCCTACGTCCAGGGTGACAACAACGACGAATACGTGCTCAGCGCCTCTGAGGACGGCACCAACTTCTCCGAGATCTGGGTCGCGCCCCCGAACCGCGCTTCGAGCGGAATGCAGACCCGCGTCACCCGGAGCCTGCAGACTTCGGCGCGTCACCTGCGCCTGTCGGCACGCGGCGGCGATGGCTCGTTCTCGGTCGCCGAGCTGCAGGTCTTCTCGGATGCAGCCGGGGTCTCGGAGACGGCCCTCTCCGAGGGCCACGGTCTCCCAACACCCGAGGCGCTGCGCGGCAAGCTGATGCTGCTGGTGCTCGCTTTTGGGGTATTTTTGTTCGCGACCTGGCGGTATTCTTCCCGGCTCTGGTCGTGGCTTCCGGCTCTGTTCCCCGTGGCCGTCGGCTACCTGATCTATGACCAGATGCTCGACAGCTGGCCGCTCGCCATGCGCGAGGTCGCCTTCATGCGCGGCGTAGCCGGTGCCCTCGCCGCCCTGGCACTCTTGCGTGAGTTCGTGTTCCGACGGTCCTATCCGGCACGGACTGCGAGCGTGCTCTCGACGCTTGGGGTGGCGGCACTCCTCGCCTTTGCCTCGTTCTTCAACATGGGCCACCCCCAGTTCACCGACCACAAGGTGAACCAGCCCTCGTTCGTCCACAATTTTGACATGCGGGTCTACTACCCCGTGGCCAAATACTTCAAGGAGCTACGGTACGATGGGCTCTATCAGGCCAGCGTGGCTGCCTACGTGGACGACGCGGGCGTATCCATCGACTCCTTGAACCGGGTAGAACTCCGCGATCTGCGCACCCACAAGATGACACGGGTCGCCCAGGTCAAGCAGCAGATCCTCGACATCTCCAAGCGTTTCTCCCCGGCGCGGTGGGCCACCTTCAAGGAGGACATGCGCTACTTCCGGCAGAACATGGGGGTCGGAGACTACCTCGGGAGTATGCGTGACCACGGGGGCAACGCCACCCCAGTCTGGATGGCACTTGGCCATCTGATCTTTGCTGGCACCACCGCCAACAACGCCACCTTGACTCTGGGCGGGCTGCTCGATCCGCTGCTTTTGTTGGCGGCCTTCGCGGTCATCTGGCGGACCTTCGGGGTGCGCGCTGGTCTGCTCTCGATGGTGGTCTTCGGAGCCAACGACTTTTACATGTTCGGGTCGAACTGGGCGGGGGCAACGCTGCGCCATGACTGGATGGCGTACCTTGCGTTCGGCTTGTGCGCGCTCCGCGCCCATCGCTTCGCCCTGGGAGGGGCGTTCTTGGCCATGTCCGCCGCCATCCGAGCCTTCCCGGCCTTTGCCCTTCTGGGCGTTTTGATACCCTTCGCCTGGTGGGCCTGGGAGCACCGGCAAGCCACCGGCAAATGGCCCAAGATCCCGGATCTGGTGGAGAAGCAGAAGCCGGTGCTGCTCACGGTAGCGGGGGCAGCGGCCTGCGCGCTGGTGATGTTCATCGCATCTTCGCTGATCTTGGACTTCGGAGCCTGGACGGAGTGGTTGGCCAAGGTTCGGATGCTCGATCGCGATCCCCACGTCAACGAGGTGAGCTTGCGCGCACTGATCGCGGGGGCCAATGACCTCCAAGGGGTGGCGATCGGGCACCGTGCTCCCGTGTATTGGGCCGTGGCGGCGTTGTTCGTCGGTGGCGTGATCCTCGCGGGACGCAACAAGCCCCTCGACCAGGCCGCGGCCATCGCCACCGTGCTGATCCCGATCGTGTTCAATCCCGCCAATTACTACGCACATTTCATCTACGTGCTCCCGATCTTGGCCCTGGAACGCACCCGGTCAGAATCAGCCTCGGGACACCCGCCGATGAGCGGCTACGACGGCTGGATCTGGGCTATCATGCCGCTGGTGTGCGTGGCGGGCTACTGGACGACGCTCACCAATGATGTCGAGCTCCACTTCCAGCTTGGCTCGGCACTGGCCATCATCGGGCTCGGCGTGCTGCTCGTGCTCATCTTGTATCGCGACCGGACGCTCTGGCTGCCTCCGACCACCACCACGCGGCTCTGCTCTCTGCTCAGGCGCCATCCGCGCCGTGACTAGCCAACAGCTGTTCGCGAGCCCGCTTCGGATCGGGCTCGCTCTCGGTTGGGCGATCGCACTCTCGACCGCCTGCTCCTCGAGGAGCGTCGAGGAACCGCACCTGAAACGCTCGCCACCGCCTAAGGGTACGGCGAGCGCGGCGAGTTCAGCGACCTCTCGCGGCCCCGGCGCGGGGTCTTCTCTCCTGTCGAGTGGCTCGCCGAGTCTCGCTGGACAGGTGGGCGTCCTGCCCTCCTCGGCTGCTCACGCGCCGGAGAGCCCACCCCCCCAACGCGATCCCGACGGCAACGACGACCCAAACCAGCCGCCATCACAGAAGCTCCCCGAGCGCGGAATCTTCGAACGAGTAGGTCGACCCCCGGCCTCACTCCGACAGATCTGCGACCTTACCCCCCTCGGAGATGCTCTGTACGCCGCCCACGCCCTCGTGCCGCTCGGGGCCGATGGCGCAACCATCACGCGCTATCGCCCAGCCGACGAGAAGCGCCCGTTTTCGATCGCCTTCGACTGGAACCGACCGGGGCAACCCACCCAAGGTGGCGGCGCGGGCCAGGGATTCTTGCGCGTGCGCGCCCTCGATGGTCGTCTGTTCGTGCCCGACGCGGATTCACCCTACGCGGGCTTCGGCTTGATCGACTGGGGTACGGAGAGCTACCTGTTCGTCTCCTCCGACGAAGGGCGCTTTGCCCCAGCGCATCGCCCCAACTACCGCCCCCCCGGTCGCCCCAGCCCCGACGGCAAGCGGTCTGGCGCAGCGATCCTGCCGCGCGCCTACCACGTCCTCGACGTGATCCGCTTCCGCGGGATGTGGATCGCCTCCACCGGTTCGGTGCCACCGGGCGAGCGGGCTTGGCGTGGACCCTCTCCGGGAGCTCTGCACGTCGCTACCCCGGATCTCTCACGCTTCGTTTACGCGGTGCCGTTCCCCTTTCCGTACGACCAACGGGTCTGGCGTCTCACCTACCTGGTGCGCCATCGCGATCGGTTGCTGGTAGGCCTGCAAGACTACGACGGAACCTCCCCCTACGACTACCTGATCGTCGATCCTCCGGGCGACGCCACGACCCTCGAGCACACCCACCTCCGCCCAGTCCGCGCCCTTCCGGACGGGGGAGCCCAGACCCTGCGCTGGTACACCGATCGAGGTAGCCTGTTTTGGATCGCGTGGAACCGAGAAGGTGTAGCTCTGCGTGTAACCCGTGACCAAGAACACTGGCAGGTGATCTCGCTCCCCGCCGAAGCCGGGGCACCCACCGATATCCTGCGGTTTGGACCCGACTTGGTAGTGCTCGCCGAATTCGGCCTTTACAGACTGGATGATGCCTGGCAACCGACGGTGATCGCCACCGTACCCACGAAGAAGTCGCCCTTCGAACTCCGCGACGGGATGTGCGCCGCGCCGCTCGCAACCTTCCAAGGAGAACTCTACGCCGGCGGACAGCGCGACGGAGCCTTGTATCGGCTCGTACCCGCACCGGAGGCGCCAACTCCAACCGCACCAGCCGCTTCCATGCTGCCCGAAGACGCCCAAGGGGCGCGTTGACTGGGACGACCTAGCGCGCGCGTTGAGCCAGAACCTTGCCGAGGGCGACTCGGCGCTTGGCGAGCAGTCGGGTCAGGATCTCGTCAGGGAGTATCACGTCACTGAACGGACCCATCGCTGCCACCTGCTCCGTGCTCAGCCAGTGCCGGCAAGTCACATCTCCGCCCTGCTCCATCAAGTTGCCCACATCTTCGACATGGGGCAGCCCGAGCGCGTGTCCCATCTCGTGGGCCACCACATGTTGGAAGTTCACTCCAAAGTCCACGATGTCCGTGTTCCCAACGAAGAGAGTGGGCGTGAAATCAGAATCGATCTCCAGCATCGTGTTCAAAGATGCCCCAGATTCCTCGGCGCTCACCAGGTTGAGCAGGGTTGGGGACAGCCCCAGCCCCACCACCACCCCATCCATCTCCAGCAACTCCACCATACTCGGCGAGATGATCTGATCGATCACGGCGACGTTGACCTTGGGCGCGGCCGGGATGGCGTAGCGATCAAAGAAAGCTCGCGTGGGTTCGAACATCACCCGACCGATCGCCTGAACGGCGATCTCTTCCTGCTCTTCGGTCAGCGTCGTGGCATTCGCCGGGATTCCAGCGTCGATCAAGGCTGCATTCAACGAGGCCAGATCTCCGTCGATCGCGTAACGGATCGTATCGGCCGTGGCCACGTCATCCGTGTACATGGTGAGCTGGTTCGGGGCGTAGTAGGCTTGGAGGGCCTGGGTGTGATTCACGGTATCCGCGTCGCTCACGCCCGAGTACCGATACAGGCTGAGCCAGAGTTCGGCGTCGATCACGGGATCGACGCGGGTCGGATCGCAGGGTGGCAAGGTATTGTCCGCGTAGCCACGCAGGTAGGCCTCGGTGGCGCAGCTGGTCAGAACCTCGCTCTCACAACTCGCATCGCTGGCGGTCGTGCAGGACTCTTCGACCACCATCTCACAGGGGTGAGGACCGGTATCCACGGCTCCCCCCTCGCCCGTCTCCGTCCCGACACCGCCTTCGCAGTCACCGAACAGCGGATTGCATCCCGAGCCATCGCCGTCGTCCGAACTACATCCGAATCCGATGACCAACGCCACCAACCCAACGGCCCATGCCATCTTCCCACTCATGTTTCACCTCGCTCCGCTGAAATGCTCAAGGTATCCGCTGCTTCTCGGACAAGCTTACCCCTTTACACCCTCTTTGGACAGCACCTCATTCTTGTGCCGTCCGCTCGGACTTTGGCGCGTTGGGGCTGGTCACAGCACCACCCATCTGCCGTCCGGCATCCCGGGCCACAAACACCACTCCCAGCAAGATCGCGGCCACGCCCACCCACTGACCAACGGTCAGGCGCTCCGCCAGCATCGAACCAGCCACCACCACGATGATCGCAAACCCACTCGCGACCATGATCGGATATGCAGCGCTGATCGGCAGCTTCTGGAGAGCATAGGCATAAAAGACCACGTTCAGCCCAAAGCAGAAGAGTCCGAGCAACAGCTGATAGTGCCGAAAGAGCAGCCGTACCAGGCCAGCCAAGCCACCGTCGAGTATCCCAGCCCCGGCAAGCTCGGCGTCGATCCCCCGCATCCCAAACTTGATGAGCAGGTTCGCTCCCGCATTGAGCAGCAACGCAATCACCAACGCGAGCATGTACTTCATCATGGCGGGTCTACTTGTTGCGCACAAAATCGTAGATGTTGACGTAGTGGTGCCCGGGATAATTCCACGAGTAGTCGTAGCGCATCCCCTGTTGCATCAGGGCTCGCCACTCCGAAGGATAATCGTACCAGAGACCGATGGCGCGGTTCATGGCCCCCATGATGGCGTCGTAGTTCGGCTCTCCGAACACGTAACCATTGCGGTCCCATCCGGGTCGATCGGAGAAATCGCGATCGTGCACGGTGTCCGCGAGTCCGCCAACGGCCCGCACGACCGGCACCGCACCGTAGCGCAACCCGATCATCTGCGTGAGACCACACGGTTCGTAGAGGCTGGGCACCACCATCATGTCACTGCCAGCGTAAATCAGATGTGAGAGTTCCTCATCGAACCGGAGTTCCAGGTGGCAATCGGGGTTGTCGTTGAGATGCTGCTTCAGGTGCCAGAAGTGAGCCCCGATGTCGGCATTGGGGCTTTCGCCCAGCAGCACGAACTGCGCGCCGTTGCTGAGCGCGTGAAACATCGCGTGGCGAATCAGATCGACACCCTTCTGCGAATCGAGCCGCCCCACGTAGGAGATGATCGGACGAAACCCGTCGCGGAGCCACAGGCGGTTGCGCAAGGCTGCCTTGTTTCCGTACTTGGCTTCGGGCTGATGAACATCGTAGTGACAGGGGATGTATGGGTCGATCTGGGGATTCCAGACGTCGTAGTCTAGCCCGTTCAACACTCCACCGAACTTGTCTTGATGGCAGTACAGAGTATGCCCCAGACCAAACCCCTGTTCGGTGAAGCGCGCCTCCCAGGCGTGCTTGGGTGACACGGTGGTCACGAAGTTCGAGTAGAGGATCGCACCCTTGGTGAGGTTCAGCGCAAACGGGTTGAAATCATCGCGCATCCGCTCCAAAGCAAAGTAGTAGTCGGGCCGCCCGAGACCCGTGGCTCTCAAGAGTTCCTCACCCATGCTGCCCTGGTGCTTGAAATTGTGAATGGTGTGAACGACGCGCTGGGTGTGCATGCCTGCCGCGGCGTACATCTCGTAGAGCAACACCGGAACCAGCGCGGTCTGCCAGTCGTGGGTGTGGATCACATCCGGACGTTTGCCAGACTTCAGCAAGAACTCCATGGCCGCCTTGCTGAAGAAGGCGAACCGCATGGCATCGTCCCATTCCCCATAGAACCGCCGCCGATTGAAGAAGCTGTCGTGGCTGTCGGGATCGATGAAGAAGCACTTCCTCCCGTGCACGAAGCCGAACCAGACGGTGGTGCGGATTGCCCCGCCGTACCAGGGAACCCACAGATCCTGAAAGACCGGGTGCAAATCCCAGATATGGTCGTAGCGTAGGCAGTCGTACTTCGGCAAAATGATCTCGACGGCGTGCCCACGCAGGGCAATCTCTCGGGACAATCCCGAGACCACGTCCGCCAACCCACCAACCTTGGCCACCGGGCTGCATTCCGGCGCGATCATCACCACGTACATCGTTGATTCTCCCGTGTCGTCGTGTTTGCGTGCTCCAACTTCTCCCCCCTGCCTCCCTACTCAGCTGGTCTTCAGCAAGGGGAACCCCAAGGCCTCCCGTTGGGCCAGATAGGCAGCGGCGACCGCGCGCGCCAGGGTGCGGACCCGAAGGATGAAGCGCTGTCGCTCGGTGACCCCAATCGCTCCACGGGCATCGAGGACGTTGAAGGCGTGAGCCGCCTTGACCACGAAGTCGTAGGCGGGAAGCACCAGCTTCTGGGTTGGGTCTTCACTCCGACCGAGCAGCCTCCCGGCCTCGGCCTCGGCGTGATCGAAGGCCGCGAAGTGCTGGGCGATCTGGGCCTCTTCGAAGTTGTAGGTGGACCACTCCCACTCCGCTCGTCGATACAGATCTCCGTAGCTGGTGGTGGCGTTGTACCTGAGGTCGTAAACGTTGTCGACGTCCTGCAGGTACATGGCGATACGCTCGAGTCCATAGGTGAGCTCGCCAGACACAGGACGACAATCGAAGCCGCCCACTTGCTGGAAGTAGGTGAACTGGGAAATCTCGAGTCCATCCAACCACACCTGCCAACCGAGACCCCATGCACCAAGAGTCGGACTCTCCCAGTCATCTTCGATGAACCGCACATCGTGCTCGAGAGGCTTGGTCCCGAGCGCCTCCAACGACTCCAAGTACTGATCCTGGATGTCGACCGGATTTGGCTTCAAGATCACCTGGAACTGGTGGAATTGTTGGAGCCGATTCGGGTTGTCGCCGTAGCGTCCGTCCGTTGGGCGACGCGAGGGCTCGACATAGGCCACGCTGAACGGCTCTGGGCCAAGCGCTCTGAGGAAGGTCGCCGGGTTGTAGGTGCCCGCGCCAACCTCGGAGTTGTAGGGTTGAACGATCAGACAACCACGCTCAGCCCAGAAATTCTGGAGGGTGAGGATCAGATCTTGGAAGTACATGGCAAGGAGTGCCCCCTCGAGACCAAGGGCCGAGGACGCCGGCCGACACTACCAGGTTTTTTGCCGAAGCGGCCCGTTCGGCCACAAAAGGAGTGCGGTCACCCGGTCGGCCACGCCTTTGGTTGGCCTCGAACGGCTTGCCAGTCCGACCTTGCTACTTGGCCCGCGCCGCCCAGATGCTCTCGTCTTCGCCATCGCGCACCGTGTAGAGAACGCCGTCGAACGGCCACATCAGCTCCGTGAACTCGATCGCGCGATCGGTGAGGTCACTTCTGATCTGAAGCTCGGTGTTGTACACGTGGAGTTTCCCGGTGCGGGTCTCTCGGTTGAAATCCGCGATGTAGCCCAGCGCAGGGGTGCGCTGGAAGAACTCGAAGCGGGAAGCCTGCACACCGCGCCCCAGTTCGATGAGCGAGGACGGATCCGCGCGGGTCAGCACTCCGAGGGTACCGAGCCCTTCCGTCACCTCGTAGAGCAGCGCGCTCTTCTCGAAGTAGCCGGCATCGGTCACACCTTCGATATCAGGATCGACCACCGGCGCCACCAACGTGCTGTCGAAGGGTACGCCGCTCGCCACCTCGGTGACCTCTCCAGTCTTGCCAACAGCCGAAAGCGTGCCGGTCGTGGCGGTGGGCTCGAGCATTGCGTAGTAGAACTCCCCCTGATCGACCAGGGCGTAATTGGAAGCTATAGCCCCGTGCACGACCTCATCGTCACTCCCATTGGTGGTAAGAAGGGTCGCGACTGAACCGTTCGGATCGAACAAGCCGGTGACGCGTGGCTCGGCTCCAATGGCGCCCGACAGAAAACGCACCAAGTTCTCACGGAACAACGCGGGGGGCTGCCCTGCCTTCTTCAACCAGATGTTCTGCGCTCCGGGTACGGTGGCCGAGGGCTTGATGTAGAGGGCCTCGACAGAAGTCCCATCCGCAGCCACCGTGCCGCTCCGGTTCAGCACCAGAACCCGAGATACACCCTCGTCGACCACCTCCAAACTCCCGGTGCCGGAATCGAGGACGACCAGTCGGCGGCTCGCGCAAGGAGACATGAACGAGTAGCCGGTGGCGCCAATCGAAACCTCGCAGAGATCCTCGGCAATCAGCTCCGGAGCACTGTCGAGAGCCGGGTACTTCATCAGGCGCCCCGCCTCGACCAGATGGAAGTTGGTAAGGCCGGGTGCAACCCCGAGGATCTCGGTGACCGCCTCACCCACTCGCCCCAGTTCTTGCCGCCTCCGATCGAGTGCCACGAACTCCCCATCCTCGACGAACCAAAGCTGCGCCTCCTCCGAGACCGAGCCGCTCCAGCGCTGGAGCGCCGGACTGAGAACACGCGTCTCGCCTGCCCACGGATCGATCTCGAGCAACTGGCTCTCGGCGTCCACCAGATACCCCGGCGGCTCCTCGAACAGCCGCGCAGGGATCTGGGCGCGCTCGATCCCTCCGTAGACCACCTCACAGTCGTGATTCACGAAATTGAGCGTGCCCCGCCCGGAAGCGTCAGTGTCAGACACGACCGCCACCAGCTGCTGCTTGTCATCCAACTTGTTGAAGACGATGCAGCGCTGAGCGATCCCGACGTCACAACCCCCACTCCCGTCGAACGGTTGCATCCGGAGGTGCGGACCATCCGGGAGGTAACGGAACGCCACGATCACAGCGCCATCCTCGCCCCACGGATCAACCAACATCCCCGAAAAAGACCCGTCAGCGATTTTGCGACCGGGAGCATCGTAGGTCAGAGAATCGGGCTCGAAGACATCCTGTCCGAAATCGACGAACCCCTCCCCAATCCCGCATCCGAACCCCGCCGCTCCCGCGAGCGTGAGGATCAGGCGCCTCATCCCAAGTCCGAGCGGTTGTGCCATCTGCCTCATTATAGCAAAAGTCGTGATTTGGCTCATCGGCCCAACTGAGAATTCCTGTCCTCTCCAGGACTTTCGCCCTAATCTCCGGCCTCGGGATTCCTTTCGCGTGCGCGACCTCGTGCCCCTCTTCGTCTCCCTCGTGCTCGGCGTGCTCCTGCCGAGTTGGATCATTCGCTACGACGAGCGTTCCCTCACACGCGAACAGCAGGAGCGAGCCTTCCTGAATTCGACCTTCTGGGTGGCCGTGGTGGTCTTCGGCCCGCTCTGTCTTCCGATCCACTTCCTCCGAACGCGCAGCACCTGGGTGGGACTCGGCCTGGGGTTGGTAGCATTGGCCGGCACGCTGGCCGCCATCGCCGGGGTGAGCACGGTTTTCTGGGTGCTCGCGGAATAAATTCGCCCACTCGATTGTAAGGCCGGCCGCGGTCGCGCTATACGCGCCAACCCGAGAAGTGAGGATCCTATGCAGGACGTGCGCACGCAGAACGAAATCGTCGCTCAGAAGAGCGCCTTCGTCGACGACCTCTTGGCCGAGATATCGAAGGTGATCGTCGGACAAACCGCCATGATCGAGCGGCTGCTCATCGGTTTGCTCGCAGGTGGACATGTCCTGCTCGAGGGCGTCCCCGGCCTCGCCAAGACCCTCACCGTGCGTACGCTCTGCGACGCCATTTCTGCAAAATTCGCCCGGGTACAGTTCACGCCTGATTTGCTGCCGGCCGATCTCATCGGCACCGTGATCTACGACCAACGCACCGGTGGCTTCAGCAGCAAACTCGGCCCGATCTTCGCCAACTTCGTGCTCGCGGACGAGATCAACCGCGCCCCGGCCAAGGTGCAGAGCGCGCTGCTCGAAGCCATGCAAGAGCGCCAGGTCACCATCGGCGATCGGTCCTACCCCCTGCCCGATCCCTTCGTGGTCATGGCGACCCAGAACCCAATCGAGCAAGAGGGGACCTATCCGCTGCCCGAAGCGCAGGTCGATCGCTTCATGCTGATGGTCAAGGTAGGGTACCCGACGCGAGATCAGGAGCGCACGCTGATGGATCGGATGACCGGGCACGTCGTTGCCTCGGCCAGCGCCCGCACCACCCCGGAGCAACTCTTGGAAGCCCGCCAAGTGGTGCGGGACGTGTACGTCGACGAGCGGGTCAAAAACTACATCGTGGACGTAGTGTTCGCCACCCGCGATCCGGGGGCCGCCGGGCTGGGCGAACTGGCTCCCCTCATCGAATACGGCGCCAGCCCACGCGCCAGCATCGCGCTCAATCTGGCGGCCCGCGCCCACGCATTCCTCCGCCATCGCGGCTACGTCACCCCCGAGGACGTAAAGGCGATCGGGCCTGATGTGCTAAGGCACCGGGTGATCCTCTCCTACGAGGCCGAGGCCGAAGAGGTGACGGCCGAGGATCTCGTCCGGCGCGTGTTCGAGGTAGTGGAGGTGCCGTGACGCGCCACCCTGGGTTTTGAACGATGATTCCTCGAGAGCTGGTCAAGGCCCTGCGCCGCATCGAGATCACGACCAACCGGCTCGCCACCGAGCAGTTGGTTGGCAACTACACCTCTGTCTTCAAGGGGCAGGGGTTGGCCTTCCGTGAGGTGCGTCAGTATCAACCAGGCGACGACGTCCGCACCATCGACTGGAACGTCAGCGCTCGGATGCGAGACACCTACGTGAAGGTGTTCGTGGAGGAGCGTGAAATGACCGTCATGCTCCTGGTCGATCTCTCGAAGAGTCAGGAATTTGGAACCCGCGATCACAAGAAATCACGACTGGCAGCCGAGGTCGCGGCACTCTGTGCCTTCTCGGCGATCAAGAACAATGACCGGGTGGGCCTGATCCTCGGCACCGATCAGGTAGAGCGGATCGTCCCGCCCAAGAAAGGGCAGAAGCACGTGATGCGGGTGGTGCGGGAGATCCTCGGTGCCAACCCGACCCACCCCGGCACCAACCTGGCGGAAGCGCTGGAGGCGCTTTCTCGGGTGGCCAGGCGCCGCAGCGTTGCCTTCTTGATCTCGGATTTCTACGCAACGGGCTACGAGCGGGCGCTCTCACTGGCTGCGGCCCGGCATGATCTGATCCCCCTGTTCTTGGTCGACCCCCGCGACGAGGAACTCCCGCCAGTCGGGCTGGTCACGTTCGAAGATCTGGAGACTGGGGAGGCGGTGCTGCTCGATACGCGAAGCGCGCGGGTGCGCGCCGAGTATGCCAGCCGAATGCGAGCGATGCACAAGAGCACGCTCGGGCTATTCAAGAAGCTTGGGCTCGACCACTGCGTGATCCGCACCGATCAATCTTACGTGAAACCGCTGCGCGACCTGTTCGAACGGCGGGCTCGGAGAATCCATCGATGAAGAGGGGCACGCTCATCGGATTCTTGGCGGTGCAGGGCTCGCTCACGCTCGGCGCCAGGCTCGCTCCTGCAGCTCCAGACGGAGCCGCCGCGCTTCCCCAGCCACCCGCCGCCCTCGCATCGCATGCCGCCGCGCTTCCCCAGCCACCCGATGCTCCTTCCTTGTGCCGCGAAGAGCTGATCGAGGGCAAGGAACGTCCGAAGCTCACCGAGCGTTTTCCAGCGAGCACGCCCGCGGGCCATGTCGCATGGCTCGAGATCACGGTCGAGCACGGCGCCGGCGAAGCAGTGATGTCAGGGGGCGTGCGCATCCAGAAGGACAGCGACGAGCTACGAGAACTCGAGCAGAGCGGCTTCATCATCCCAGACACCGAGGGTCCCGCACGCCCTTCGGTCACCCGGAAAGAGGAGGGAACCAAGGTCATCACTCAAGTTCGGATCCCCTTCGTGCCGCTGCCGCAGAAGCCAACCGTAACCTCTCTCACACTACCGGCTCTGCCGCTCACCTTGTCGCGGGCGAACGGGCAGCAACTCACGGTCTGCACCAGCCCGCACTCAGCCACCATTGTCGATCCGACGGCCAACGTTCCAAACGCGACCCCGAAGCCGAACCCTCCCCTCCTCCGCCAACTCGAGGAGTGGACGAGTCTCAAGCATGGTCTCTTGATCGGTCTTCTCGGGCTGCTCCTCGGGGGGCTGCTCGCGCTACTTTGGCTCTGGTGGCGGAAGCGTGAGCGCCGGCCGAAGCCAGCCCCACCACCGCGTCCTCCCTGGGAGATCGCGCTCGAGGAGCTGGATCAGGTGCGCCGCGATGAGCTGATCGCGCTCGGGCGTTTCGCCGAACACTTCGATCGCGTCTCGGACACACTGCGAAAATACCTCGGGGCACGCTTCGGTTTCGATGGCCTTGAATCGACCACTACCGAGACGCTGCGGCACCTTCGCCGTGCAGAGCTCGGCTCGACCACCTTCGAGACCGTCGACATCTTCCTCGGTGAGGCCGATCTGGTGAAGTTCGCGCGACGGACCCCCACCGAGGCCGACTGCGTGCTCGCGCTCTCACGCGCCGACGCGACCATCCGCGACACGCTGCCGGCTCCGAGTCCCCCACCGGTTCCCGAAGCCAACCCGCCGAAAGAGGAGGTACGGTGAGCCCTACCGTCCCAGCCCCGAAATCGGCCCCTCCGTCCACGCCTTCCTTGGGCGTTCGGAGGCGTGCCCACCCCACCGCGCTTCGACTCACCCTGATCCTCTTCTTTCTGGTGCTCGCGCTGGCCCACGTTGCCTTGTTCACGGTCGCGCCGCGTCTCACCACCTTGAGCCACGCTCACTTCATGCATCCGGCGGTGCTGTTTGGCCTGCTCGCGTTGCCGATCGTGCTTTGGCGCGGGACCTTCGGAGAAGACCGCCGGACACCACGACTACGGATGGGAAGCCTGGTCGGGCTCCAAGCTGGTCCGCCTGGGTTGCGGGTCATGTTGAGGGATCTTCCTGGTGTCCTTCGGACGGTGGCCCTCGGACTCGGTCTGGTCGCCCTGGCGCGGCCAGTCGACACCCTGCGCCCAGAGGTGACCGAAGAGT
Source organism: uncultured Polyangiaceae bacterium (assembly GCA_964396375.1). GTDB lineage: Bacteria > Myxococcota_A > Polyangia > Polyangiales > Polyangiaceae > FEN-1139. The sequence continues at coordinate 103,720 of CAYNEY010000008.1, forward strand.
CAGGGATCGATCTGGTGCTTGCCCTCGACCTTTCGGGGTCGATGCAGGCGGTGATGGAGAACATCCCCCCCGAACTGCGCCCGCTGATCGTGACGAAATCTCCCCGGATACCGCCGCGGCGCGTGGACGCCGCGAAGGCGGTAATCCGCGACTTCGTCGCGCGGCGCAAGACCGACCGCATCGGCGTGGTGGTGTTCGGCAAGGACACCTTCGTTCTCACGCCACCGACCCTCGACTATCAGCTCCTCGATTTTCTGGTCTCCAACATGGAACTTGGGACCATCGACGGCAACGCCACGGCCCTCGGTGATGCCCTGGGTGCAGCCGTGGCTCGCCTGCGCCGCAGTGCATCCAAGAGCAAGGCCGTGATCCTGCTCACCGATGGTGACAACAATTCGGGGAAGATCTCCCCGGAGTACGCGGCCGAGCTGGCGAAGAAGGGTTCGGTCCGGGTGTTCACCATCCAGATCGGCGACGGGAACAAGGCGCGCGTCTACGTCGGTCCCTCGCTGCTCGGCGAGCCCCGCTTCGTTGAGCGCGAGTTCCCCGTGAACCCGGAGCTTCTCCGCTCCCTCGCCGAAACCACCTCCGGTCACGCTTACGTGGCCTCCGATGCCAAAGCGCTGCTCGCCAGTTTCCACGACGTCCTCAACAAACTGGAAAAGAGCCGCTTCGAGGGCACAATCTCGCGCTTCCACGAGCTCTTCCCGTACTTTTTGCTCCCAGCAGCGCTCCTGCTCGCGCTCGAAGCGCTCCTCCGCTCGGTTGTGCTCCGGAGGTTCCCATGAGGTTCGCGGCCAGTCCCTGGCTCTTCGGTACCCTGTTTGCGCTCTTGGTGGGGGTTCTCTTCGTGATCTCGGCGCTGCTCTTGGTGCGGGCGCTCCGTCGGCTCGGGGACGAACCGTTGATCCTCTCGTTGATCACCGACCGGGTGGGACCACGGCGCGCCCTCAAGGCGGCGCTGTTCGTGGTGGCGGTGGCCCTCGCCTTCGTCGCGCTGGCACGGCCACAGTATGGGCGTGGCACACGACTGGTCCCCGCCACAAATCTGGATGTGGTGATCGCCCTCGACTACTCGAAGAGCATGTACGCCGCGGACATCGCCCCTTCCCGATCCCTCCGCGCCAAAACCGAGGTCTCTCGGTTGATCGACACCTTGCGTGGGGCGCGCTTCGGAGCCGTGGCTTTCGCTGGGGAGCCGACCAGGTTCCCCTTGACCAGCGACGGTGCTGCGATCGCCCAGTTTTTCCGGCAACTCACCCCCAACGACGTGACTCCAGGGGGCACCTCGCTCAGCCGCGCCCTCGAGGCTAGTCGCGACCTCCTCGCGCATGATCCGCTCTCGAAGAAACACGCCAAGGTGATTGTGCTGGTCACCGATGGCGAAGATCTCGAAGGCGATCCGGTGGCAGTAGCTCGGGCCGCGCGCGATGATGGGATCACGGTACACGTGATCCAGATCGGTGGGCGCACGCCCGAGCCGATTCCGGAGGTGGGCGACGACGGCCGACCCCTGGGCATCCGACGTGATGCCGAAGGCAAACCGTTGACCACGGCCTTGAGCGCCGAGGGCGAGGCGCAGCTCACCGAGATCGCCAACGTGACAGGCGGCCGAATCGTGCGCAGCAGCTCAGGGAACACCGGCATCGAGCAGCTCACGGCGGTCATGTCACGCTGGGTCAACGAGGAGCTCTCGGAGCGGGTGGAGACGGTGTACGCGGACGTGTATCACTACCCGCTCGGGCTGGCGGTACTGCTGCTCCTGCTCGAGACCTTCGTGCCCGAAACCCGACGGCAGAGGAGCGCACTCACGCCACCGCAACCCAGTCGTCGCCCTCGCCGACGAAACCACCTCACGCGCTCAGCTGTAACGCTGCTCGGTGTAGGTCTGCTCGTGCTCAACGTCGGCTGCCGTGAGCGCGCCGAGCGGCTCTTCTTGCGCAATGCCCCCGAGGTCGACCAAGCCATCACGCTAGCCGACGCGGACGCCGGCGCCAGCCTCTCCCTGCTCAGTCGGTATCTCATGACCGGCGAGTGTGAGAAGGGGAACATCGGCACCCCGGAATCTTTCGAGAAGAAGCCGAATGCGGCCTGGGATTTGGGTGCAGTCCTGTTTCGGGTGGCCGAGAGCCATGGCGCTCGCTTCGAAGAAGTTGGGCTAGCCCAGAGTGCGGGAGCAACGCCACAAGGAGATGTGGCGTTGCGCGGGGAGACCATCGACTGCGCGCTCCGGGTCACGGCAGCCGTCGCTCTGCTGCCCGAGGCGGGTCGAGAACTCAGAGCCCGCGCCGATTTCCTCACCGGCAACCTGCGATTCTTGCGGGAGGAGTGGCAGGAGGCTCTCCTCGCCTACGATCGCGCGCTCCGCTTGGTCCCAGGGCTCGCCGCCGACGCGGGAGAGACACTCGGTCGCGACATTGCTTTCAACCGCGCCCTCGCGCTTCGAAACTTGAAAGAAAAACCGCCGCCGGACGGCGGCACGGACGGAGGCAACCAACCCCCAGACGCTGGACACGATCCATCCGACGCGGGCGACCAACCCCCAGACGCTGGACACGATCCATCCGATGGCGGCAACCAACCCCCCGATGCCGGTCAGGATCCGCCCGATGCGGGCCATCAACCTCCGGACGCCGCCAGTCCTTCGCCCAACGACCAGGAAAAAAACGACAGCGAGCCTGCGCCTCAGCCTTCCCAGAACCAACCCACACCACCGCCCTCCTCACCCGATCAAGATGAGCGCGTGCTCGACATGCTCGAGAAGACCCCCATCCTCGGTGAGCACGAAGCCAAACCGGGTACTTCGGCCCGCGCACGGAGTGGGATGGAGGACAAATGAGGCTTGGCCTCGACCTGACCGTCGCGCTCGTGACCCTCGGCACCTGCCTGCCGCCAGCATACGCCCAGGTGTCCCTCGAGACTCAAGTGAGCGCCCGTGTCGTCGAGGCCAACACACCGTTCCAGGTCCGCCTCTCCGCCCTGTCCTCCACCGACGATACCCCACAAAACCCTCGGCTCAGCCTGCCGCAGGGTGTAGCAGTGCAGGGCCCGTCGCTCTCAACCCAGAACAACATCTCGTTCGTAAATGGTCGGGTCAGCCGCCAACAGGGCATCAGCGCGACCTGGGTTCTTAGCATCGCAGCCGTCGGGAAATACCGGATCGGGCCGGCCGAGATCACCCTCGGCGGCCAGCGTCACGTCGATCGCGCGGTCGAGATTGAGGTGATCCCTGAAGGGACGTCTCCTTCACCACGACGCGGTGGCCGACGGCGTATCCCCTTCGATCCTTTCGACGACCTCTTCGGCGGCGACCCGTTGAGTGGGCCGATGTTCCCCCCAGGGTTCGGTCGAGATCTGCTCCGCGCCCCCGCCGATCCGGAGCCCGACCAATGGCCGCCAGAACTCAACGTCACAACCGCCCGCGATCCGATAGCGTTTCTGGATGCACGCCTCGACAAGCGCGAAGTCGTGCTCGGCGAACAGGTTTCCTTCGAAGTCTTCGCCTACGGAAAACCCGGGCCTTTCGAGGAATCGGGAATCAAGGAGCCGAGTCGGGATGATTTCTTGAGCTACACGGCGGAGTCCGAAGACCTCGAGAAGCTCTTTGCGCTCCGAATCGGCGAGGAGAAGTGGTACGGGACCCGCAGCCGCAAATACGTGCTTTTTCCCCTGCGCACCGGGACGCTCAGCCTCGGACCGATGGAGATCCGCTTCGTGGGCCAGGCACGGCACGCTCGGTATCACAACGTAGTTCGGCGGAGCCAACCGCTCACACTGCTCGTCAAAGAACCCCCCCTGCACGGACGCCCAGTCGGGTACCGCCTGGGGGATGTCGGGCGGTTCGAACTCGCCGCCACCGTCGAGCCACGACAGGTGCGACGTGGCGAATCAATCAGCGTAAGCGTCACCGTGTCGGGGCGAGGCCAGCTTCCAGAACGTCTCTCCGCACCTGAGCAAGCCGGGGTGGACTGGCTCGAACCCACGGTGATCACGGACGCCAGTCTCCGCGAGGGGCACCTGGCAGGCTCTCGATCCTACCACTACGTAGCGCGCCTCAGCCATGAAGGGACCATCGATCTTGGCACCTTCAGGTTTCCATTCTGGGATCCGGAGGCAAAAGCCTACCGCGTCGCCGAAGCCAAACTCGGCGCGGTGCAGGTGGCGGCAAACACCGAATCTAGTCCGAGTAGTTCAGCGCCGGCACAGCAGAGCTGGGAGGGGAAGCTGACCCCGCGGAATCGCCTGGGACCGCTGGAGCCGCCGCGCCGGTATCTCGCCGACTCCCACGGCTTCTTCGCCGCTCTGCTCGGCACGCCGCTTTTCGTACTCTCCGCGGTCGGCCTGGGCCGCGCCCTGCGCAACATCAGCCGCCGACTCACCACACGCCGCACTTCTCTCGCCCGCGAAGTAACACGTGAACTGGAGCGCGCGACCGCCGAAGCCACCTCGGGGCGTCCCGCCGAGACCGCTGCTGCGCTGGAGCGCGCGCTCGAGTGCAGCCTCGAGCCGTACCTCACGGGCAAGGCGCGCGCCATCGTTCGGAGCGAGCTTGGAGCACGCCTGCAGGCAGGGGGCTGTCCGTCGGAGCTGGTCGAACGCGCCCTTCTGCTCCTGTCACGCTGCGACGATCTGCGCTTCGCCAAGGGAGAGGCGAACGATCTGATGGGGCTGGTCGAGGAAGCTCGCTCGCTCTGCCGAGCGTTCCTGCGCAATGCGCCGACACGAACGAGGTCGTCATGAGGTGGTGGCTCCTTGCCTCGCTCGTGCTCCTAGCCCCGTCGGCAGCGGCGCGCCCGCCAGACGCAACCGACGCGCCACTCCTCGAGCGCGCCGCCCAGGCTCTGACCCGCAAGGCCACCACCGAAGCCATCGACACCTTTGAATTGCTCGCCGACCAGGGGGTACAACACCCGGACATCTCGTACGATCGTGGGGTAGCCTACCTGCTTCGGTCAGGTTCTTCGAGCGCACGCCCGACCGATCTCGGTCGGGCCGCTGCAGCCTTTCATGAGGTGCTTCGGCTCCGACAAAAAGACAAGGATGCCGCAGCCTGGCTCGCCCGCACCAATGACGAACTCTCCAAGGCTCGCAGCCGCCGCGGAGACTCGAGCTTGCTCGCCCGACCTCGACTCATGCGCGCCATCCTTGGGTTGGTAGACGAGAACACTTGGGCTGTCCTGGCCTCGGTGGGCTCAGTCCTCACCGCTACCATGCTGCTCGTCCGCCTCTTCGTCCGCCATGCACGAACGCGTCTGGCAGGGTCGATCGCGGGCTCGCTCGGCCTGGTGCTGCTGCTGCTGGCTGGGCTGCTCACCTACCTGGCTGCGCGAGAGCGACGCACGACCCGAGCGGCGGTGGTGGTAGCAACCGAGGCGCCCCTGCTCGCTCAGACGGGGAAGCCTCTGGCGCGCGGGCACAAAGCTGCTGAAGACGCCGTGATCCCGATGGGAGCCCTCATCACCGTGCTCGGCACCGAGGGAGGTTTGTCGCGCGTCGAATGGGGAGAGGTCACGGCCTGGGTAGAACCGCAGCAACTCCAGCTGCTACCGCGGTGACGCATCATCCGGGGGAGCGGCGGGCGCAGTCTCGCCCTCGGTGGTGGCAGACTCCTCGATGGGCTGAGGACATTCTTCTCCGGTGAAGCCCGGCTCGCCTCGGGGAATGTGGCACGGATGTACTTCCACCCGCCGCACCTCGGGTCGGTACACCACCCGTTTCTCGTCCCGTCGCTTGCGGCCATCCCCCATCAGAACCTCGCGCCACACCATCACGCTCCACCCGATGCGCCCGCCGTTCTTGGTGCGGCGCTCGTCAGCCTCGAGCTCAGGGTTTGGAAGGACCTCGACCGGAGGGGGCACGATGTCCGTGCGCGGACCGATGCCATAGCTGACACGTCGACCATCAGAGCTCCCCCAAAGCGTCACCGTCACACTTCTGTCTGTGGTGCGGGCCGTGATCAAGACTGGCGTGGTTGAATCGTTCTTCCACGCCAAATCCGGCTTTGGGAAGGAGAGCGTTGCCTCGTGTCCCATCGGATAGCGGTCGAACCAATAGGAGTGCGCCTGGCTCTCCTCAATCTCGAAGCCCGCGCGCAGCACCGCGTTGTAGAGGGTCGTGGCAAACTGACTCACCCCGCCGCCCACCGAGTCGCGCATGTCCCCGTCCTCAATCCCGGGTGCCATCACGAAGCCACGTTGGATGGTGCGCATGCCCACATGCTGATTCAAACTGAACGTTTGCTCGGGCAACACGATCACCCCATCCGTCAGCGCGGCGATCCTTTGAATGTTCTTCACTCGGGGTTTGCCGCTCTGGTACCGAGTCGAGAAGGTAGAAAGGCGGTCGGTCATGGACAAACCTTCGAGGTCGGCGAGTCGGCGGCGTGGCTCTGACTCGGGCACGGTGGGAACCTGAAGCTCGCCCGACTCAGCCAGAAGAGCCCGAAACAGTTCCACTGCGAGCTTCTCCCAGTCGATTCGGATCCCTTCTCGCTCCGCCACTGCCTCCAACTGTCCGCGCTCGTTCTCCCGGAAGGTCGCGTCCATGACCGGTCGCTCGAGCACCATCGCGCGCTCGCCGAGCACCTCACGCAAGACCTCGGGCATCACGCCGAGCGATAGTTGCTGGTCGGGACCTTGCTGGGTGGCGAGCATCCGCCCCAGCTCATCGCGGCCCAGTCGAAGGCTGGCGCCAACCAGTGGCGACCGCAGCCGGATCCGACGTCGCGTGAGCCTCTCGAACTCGTCGCGAACACGCTCGAGCAAAGACAGCGGAGGGAACGCTGGCACCACATCCCGTGGCCACGCTAGCGGCTCGGGGCGTCTCAGCATCGCCTCGGCCAGCAATCGCTCGACACCCTCCAGGCTGAGTCGTTCGCCGGCACGCGAGGGCAGCAGGCGTACACTCCCGTCCACGAAAGTCACGCTACCAACCACCGGTCGTTCCGGAAGCGTGGTCGCCTCACAACGCTCGAGAACCGAGCGCGCGGCCTTCGCATCCACGTGAATGGCCGGTGTCACGCGGACATCGCCAAGGTGCCTCTGTCGACGCGCCGCCTCGATCCTGTTCGTGGTTTCTCCGAGGTCGAGCCGCAGCTCGCCCAGAGCGAAGCCAAGCTCGCACAAGCCTTTGCCACTTCGCACCAGAATCGGCCTCTTCTGTCGCTCGTTCAGCCATGTCTCGAGCTGGTTTCGCTGTTCCGAGGGCGCCAAGTGATCCAGACGGGCATCGTCGATCCACACCCGCGGGTGGAACCCAACCCAGAACCATGAGCCGATGGTCGAGCCAATCAAGAGCAAGGAGACGATGAGCCAGCGCTTGTCCAGTATCCGAGACTTCATGGGAGACTCGCCACCCGAAGCGCGGCCTCGGTCCCCGACACCAATCGGAGGATGCGGCAAGAACGCCTCGGGTGTCCGGCGGACCATACACGATGCCCGATGCAGGCGGTCCCCCAACGTTCGGTCAGTTTGCGCCACCGATGGTTAAAGGGAAGCGGCCGTGCTATGCCAGGTTGGATGTGGGTTCGACGTTCGGCCATTCGCCCAGTCCCTAGCTACGCACGGATCCCAGCCCATGCCTTGGATACTTTGCGCGCGGGGCTGTCGGACGATGATGACATCACCCGCAGCCAACTCGACGAAGCCTTCGAACGCTTCGAACGTCGTCAGCCCATCCTCGCGACCCACATCGCGGAAGCGCTCGGCCGACCGCTCGACGAAACTGCCCTAGGGCTCGGCTATCTGATGGCGATGTCGATTTGGATGAGCTTCGACCGGGTGCACAAAGATCATCTTGGTCAGGTCACCGAGGAAGAACTCGACGCAACCCTCGAGTTGCTCGCTCTCGACGAACAACTCCGCCGCAGCGATCCGACCGACATCCTCGAGACCGACGACGTGATCGCGATGGAACAACCCGAACTCATGGAGTTCGTCCACGAGCACGTGGATGCCACGCTGGAAGCCCACGCCGACGATATCGACGTGGATGACGTTCATGATGTGTACCGTGTGCTGCTCGGCGAGATCCTTGCTCTCTCCTACGCAGTCGAGCGACCGGTTGGCTTCCCGATCGCGCGGACCGAGCTCCTGGCCTAGGCCCGCGCGATGCTGCGTCGGCGGATCGGGATCGATGAAAATGGTTTGGGCTCTCAACTCGGTCCGCTCGTGGTCACCGGGGTGGAGGCGGAGGTCAGCGAAGCGGGTGAGCGTTGGCTCACGCGCGGGCTTGGAGCCGCCGATCTCAAGCTCCTCGATGACTCGAAGAAGCTGGTCGCTCACGGGGACGTGAAGCTGGCCGAGGCCTGGGCCAGGATCCTCACCGACGAGCGCGCGTCAAATTCCCATGAACTCCTCGGTCTCGTGCTGCTCGATCCCGAAGAGGCCCTCGGCTCGGACTGCCCTGCGGCAGCCCGAGCACAGTGCTTCTCGAGTGAGCCGGACAGTTTTCGGGCGACCAAGACCGAGCTTGGTGCCGTCCGCGCAGTGCGCCAGAAGCTCGAGTCACAGGGCATCACAATCCTCCGTGTGCGCTCGGTCGTGATCTGCACACACGAACTCAACCGGGCGTTTCAGGCCAACACCAATCGGTTTCTGGTCGATCTGCACGGGATGGAACGGTTGCTGGAGAGCGCCGCGCTCGACGCGACGGGACCCCTGGTCGCGGTGTGCGGCAAGGTCGGCAGCATGACCAGCTACTCGAAACACTTCGGACCGCTCGGGGGACGCCTGCACAGTGTAATCGAGGAGACCAGCCAGCAAAGCAGCTACGATTTTCCACATCTGGGACGGGTCATGTTCCGGCGCGACGCGGATGCGAGCGACGCGCTGGTAGCCCTCGCATCCTTGGTTGGGAAATACGTTCGCGAACTCAGCATGGGACGGATCGCAGCCTACTATGCGCCAAGGCTGGGCTCACCCTGCTCGCCAAGCGGCTACCACGATCCGGTCACCAATCGTTTCGTCGCCGCCACTCGCCTGATCCGTGCCGAACTCCAGATCCCTGACGACTGCTTCCTCCGGAGGCGCAAGTGAGCCGCACCCGACTCTCCGAGCGGATCCTCACCGTTCCCCTCGGGCGCGGCGTGCTCTGGTTCGGGTTGCCGCTCTCCCTCGGCATGGCCCTGCAAGTCACCTTCAATCTGGTCGACGCTTACCTGGTCTCCCGCCTCGAGCCCGATGTGGCACCGGCCGCGCTGGGCGCCATCGGGATCTGTGACCAAATCGCGGCGCTGGGAAGCATCGTGAGCTATGGGCTTTCGACCGCCACTGCGGCCGTCGTCAGCCGTCGCCGCGGTCGCGGTGATTGGCTCGGGGTGCAACAGGCGGCGTGGCAATCCACCCTGGCCGTCGTGGCCCTCGGCCTCGTCTTCGGTGTGCTGGGGCTGTTCGCTAGCCGCACCTTGATGGTGGACGTGATAGGGGCGCGCGGACAGGTCGCGCGACTGGGAACCGAGTACCTCCAGGTGATCGTGGGTGGCAACATCACCATCTTTCTCTTGCTGCACCTGACGACCCTGCAGCGTGCTCTCGGCAGCAGCAAGACACCCGTGCTTTTGTTGGTCAGCTCCAACCTGCTCAACTTGCTCTTCGCGGTCTTGCTGGTGTTCGGCAGCGGTCCGGCTCCCTTCCCCTTCCAGCCGCTCGCAGAGCTGGCAGGCTGGTTGGGCATTCCTCGCCTCGGCCTGCTCGGCGCCGCCTGGGCGACAGTGCTCGCACGACTGGTCGTGCTCTTGCCGTTGGTGGTGGTCGTGAGCCGACGCTTCGCGCTCTTCCAACGGGCCACCATGACTCTCTTCGACCCCGAGCTGCTACGGCAGCTCGGGCGTGTTGGGTGGCCCTCCAGTGCTCAGCTGGTCCTGCGGGTGCTCTCGATGCTCTTCATCCAGGCGCTGGTTGCTCGAGCCTTCACCACGGCACAGGATCAGACTGCCACCATCGCCATCGGTGTCATCTTCCGACTGGAAACCATGGCCCTGTTCATGGCACTCGGTTGGGGGAGCGCCGCGCAGACCTTCGTCGGCCAGAATCTCGGCGCGGGCCAGCGCAGACGCGCCCAGACGAGCGGTTGGCTGGCGGCGGCCTACGCGGCCGGAATGGCGGTGGTGGTCTCCGCCCTCTACACCCATTTTGGCTACCCAATGGTACGCTTCTTCGACCCTGATCCCAAAGTGGTCACGGTCGCGCTCTCGTATCTCGAGCTGGTGGCACCGAGCTACCTCGGACTGTGCGTAGGCGTGGTGCTGGGTTCAGCCATGCAGGGTGCCGGCGCTACGCGGCTCACGCTCCGGCTCGATCTGTTGGTGCAGGGGGGCCTGCTGGCACCGCTCGCGCTCGGCGCCATGCTGCTTCGGCTCGACCTCACCTGGCTGTTCGTGGTGATCGCGATCTGCAATGTCGCCTCTGCATTCGTCGCGGCTTTCAGCTACCGACGGGGGCGCTTCCTCGACGAACAGGTGTGCTGAGAGTCAGACCGAGCCCTGACCGCACACCACCGTTTTCTTCTTTTTCGACAGCAGCGGGGTGGTCCAAAAGGCTAGTAGGCGATCCACCCGAGCCAACGCGCGACCACCATGGCCGCGCATGCCTCTTTGTGGCTGATGCTCCTTCCCCCTTGGGCTGGCCTGGCCGAGACGATCTCGTCGAGGCACTCCGCCAGGGTCAACCCACGGGTGGCGAGCCGCTGCACCAGCAGTAGCGCCAGCGGCGCAGTGCCGCGCTCCCGCCGGCTCGACATCGCGGGCGCGCGTTGCCCGAGGACCACCGGTGTGTCGTCGAGGGGTAAAAGTTCCCGTGGCTCGCCGTGCGACGCGACGAAGACACCCGCCATCATCGGGCTCGCCAGATCGAGATCGAGCGGGAATTCCACATGGCTCGGAGCACAGCCTTGATAGAAGGTCACTTGCCCCTCGGCAAACTCACAGATCGCAGCCACGCGATCGCGCCCCAGGTCGCGGATGGCGCGAAACACGTCCACCGCATCAGCCATTCCCATCGCGACCAGAGTGTCTCCGAGTCGTCCCCCTGCCACCCCAAGTCGCTCGAGTGCCGACTCGAGTTCCGTGCGCGTCAGCGCCCCTCTCCGGATCAGATACTCGCCGAGCAGCTCGTCGCGCTCGGACGCGGCTACGTGGAGCAGTCGGCCATCTTTGACGTAGATCTCCTTGCGCCGCCCGCTCTCGTTCTTGTCACTCCGCTCCACGAACAAGACGCCAGTGGTGAGCTGACTCCGGAGGCGCGCCAGCACCTCGAACATCGAGGTTCGCCCGAGCATGGTCCGATAATCTGGGACGCCGAGCGCATAGATGGGGCAGGTGGTGGCGCTGGTCGAGGGCAACAGATGCCGGGCCAAGAGTTCGACATCACGGATGGCACGGTACGGCTCCTCAGCAGACAAGGAGACCTCATCACTCGCGCCCAGCTCTCCAATCGCGATCATCTCGACCAGGCGCGGAAAACCGACCAACCCAAGCTCGACGCCCGAGGCGTAGCGGACCCTAGCCTCGAGCTTGGCGTGAACCATCTCGGTGGCAACCACACCATTTTGCCCTGTGTCAGGGGGTGAAGCCGAGGACTGGGCCAAGCGCACGGCACGCATTTTCTCCACCGAATCGCGGATCTTGCCGCGCAGGCGGCGTGCCAACTGCGCCGAGTCCGCCGCCCAGGTCACCCAGCTTCGCAGCATGTCATCGAGCGCCTCGAGCGACTCCGTCTGTTCGGCGACCAGCGCCGCGGAGAACTCCCCAGCAGATTGGTACCGACCCGCCGGATCCTGGGCCAGCGCCCTCGTGCAAAGCTGGTAAAGGGCGGGGCTGAGTTCGCGCTGATGACGGTTCAGAGGTTCCATGTTGCCATCGCGGATCGCCAACAGAACCGCGAGTTGTCCACTGCCGGGAAACACCCGTTCGCCAATCAGCATCTCCCCGAAAATGACTCCGAGCGCGAAGAGATCGGCACGGTGGTCAAAGGGCTCCCCTGCGATCTGCTCCGGCGCCAGATATCCAAACTTACCCTTGAGTCCCGGGTGGTTCGGCGCGTTCTTGGCGCGTGGGGTCATAACCCGCGCAATCCCGAAATCTCCCAGCTTGATGGCTCCGTCGATCGAAAGATAGATGTTCGACGGGGTCACGTCGCGATGCACAATCTCGAGCGGGCGCCCTAGCTCGTCGGTGGCACTGTGAACCGCCTGGAGCGCCAGCGCGATCTCGCTCGCCAGATATAAGGCTAGACACTGGGGGAGGCGCCGCTGCTCGGTCTCGGCACGGCGGAGCAGGCGATACAGATCGACACCTTCCACGTACTCCATCGCCAGATAGGCTTCGCCCGCCACCTCACCCGCTCCGTAGACCTGCACCACATTCTTGTGTCGGACCGCCTTATTTAGCTCGGCTTCGCGGGTCAACATGCGGAGCCCCTCCTGCTCGTCGCTGCGGCTCACCACGCGCTTGACCACGAAGTGGGGTGCGGGTCTGTCACCCTGACGGGGCCGCGCCAAATAGACCTCGGCCGTCCCTCCCACGGCTAGCCTTCTCTCGAGCCAGAAGGGTCCAAATGGGACGACTTGCTCCGCTTCCTGTTCCGAACCGTCGGCCGTCACAGCTTTCCATTATGGCGGATCGTACGATCCGCGCTCACGATCCGAACGACCGCCGCACTCATCGGTGAAGGACCAAGGTGATTCGACCGAGCACCGGTTCGCTGTTGTCGATTGTTCCGCCCAGCCGGTCACGGTGCAAAGGGGAGGATGGTCTTCAGATCTTCGTCGTTGAACCGGAGCTGCATCCCCAGGAAGTAGTCGCGGCGATCCGAACTCAGGATGTCGTCGGCGCCACCAAGCAGCCAGATCCGGCGGATGAACTCGTAACCCACCGAAAGCCGCCACCGCGGGAGCACGACCTCCCCAAAGCCGAACAAATCCTGCTCCACCTCCAGCCGATCGTCGAGCAAGGTAAGGTCGAGCCCTACACCCCCCGTCGACTCCTTCAGGCCGAATCTCCCTGTGAAGGGGCCGAAGCGCTGCGCGAACTGCAGCGAGAAGCGCAGGCTATTGCGGGTAATGGTGCGGCGCTCGAAGTACGAGGGTGGGTCGTTCGGGTTGGTGGTCTCGACCGCGATTTGCTCGTGCGTGGTCAACCCCTTCGGGTCGTTCACCATCTCGATCAGGTAGTACTTGTCCTCGCGAGGCTGGAGCTTCAGCTTCACGTAGCTCTTTACGGTACTCGCGAGGAACTGGTAGTCGGTGCGGAGAGAAACCTCGGTTTGCAGCCTGTTGAGACCGCCTACGAAGTCGCCAACCGTCTCAGTCACACCCTCGACTTCATCGATCAGCTTCTCGTCCTTCGACAAGCGCCCAAGTGTGCCCTCCCCACGCTCCAAGCGACCTGAAACGGTCTCCAGGTTTTCGAGGGTCTTCTCCAAGCTGGTGCTGGCCCGGTTGACCTTATCGATGATCTGCCGCACCTCCCCCGCGGCCCCCTCACCCCCCTTGGCCTCTTTGACCATCTCGCGCACATCCGCCGTGATGTCCTCGACGTTGCGCAGGATCTGCGCGATCTCCGGTTCACCGTTGCGCGTGATCCGCTCCACCTGGATCAACGTATTGTGGATTGCCGAGCGGTTCTCGCGCACGGCCTGATCGAGGGCGCCGGTGACCTGGGCCAGGTTGTGCAGGGTATCCTTGAGATTCTCCTTGCCCTCTTCCGTCCCGACTGACTCAGCCAGTGCTTTTGAAACCCGGCCGATGTCCTCGGAGATGATCGCGAGGTTTTTCATCAGCGCGTCGGTGGTCACCCCCTCCACCACCACCGGGATCCGGTCGCCGTTCTTGAGCTGCTTTCGACCTTCCGTGCCGGGCGCAACACTCAGAAAGTACTCCCCGAGCAAGCTCGAGGTCACCTTCGAGACCGAAGAGTCCTCATGCAGGGGGACGTCTCCCCGCATCCGAATATCCACCCGGGCACGTCCCCGCTCGAGCCGCACCCCTTCGATGGAGCCGACCGGGATCCCCGCCACCCGCACCTGGGAGTGCTTGGCGATCCCCACTGCATCATCGAACAGCGCGTAGACGACGTAGCCGTCCTTGCTGCTCACGCCCTTGTCGACAAAGCGGATCATCACGATTCCCGCGGCCAGGGTGGCCACAGCGAAGAATCCGACCTTGGCCGCAGTGGTGATCTTCCCCATCGACGGTTCGGGCCAACCTATACCAAGAACCGCCTGAGGGTCGAGTCCCCGAGTGCGGCCGGGTGACTGAATCACCTTACCCTTGCTGCTGCTCGTGGCATTCTGCAAGGATCGCGGGTGATGAACCGAGTCGTCGTCTCCGGACTGTTCGTGGTCCTCTGCGCCTGCGGCGAGAAGCCCGAGGCTTCCCACCCGTCAACACCAGCAACGACCACGCCGAGGCCGGTCGCAAGCGGCCCGTCGCTCACGTGGGAGAAGGAGACGCTCTCGCCGGCGTTTCTCGAGAACGGGGACGCCGACCTCCCGCAGAAACTCGCGTCGGCTTGCCCCAAGCCCGAGCGCAGCCTCACTCGCGCCGCGGCGTGGTTGGCGGCCTTTCCGGAGGACGATCCCAGCGTCGAGGCCGATCGCCTCAGCTTCGCGATCCGCGCTTCCGGCGGGGCCTTCGTCGCCACACGGCTGTGGTCGGTGCGTTGGCAGGGCCAGATGACCGAGCCTGGCTCCCTGCTCGAGGACCTGCGCGCGGCCCTCGAGGCAGAGCGGCCCGCAGTGGGCCTGGCCTGCGGGGTGGGCTGGTTCGAAACCCCAACCGAAGGGCGTTTGGTGGCGCTGTCGGCACCGTTGCTGGTCACCATGTCCCGGCCCATTCCGACCCGGGTCCGAACCGGGCAGTGGCTCGAGTTCGAGGCGGTATCGCGACTTGACATTTCGGATGCGAGCGTTCTCTTGCAGGGGCCTTCAGGGGCTGCCATCAATATTCCAACATCGCTGAAAGATAACCGCGTGCTTGCCCGTTTCCCCGCGCGCTCCGAGGGTGCCTGGACCCTGCAGCTCATGGGGGCCACAGACTCTGGCCCACGCCCTCTGCTCGCGGCCGAATTCCATGTGGACAGGGAGCCACCTCCCCAGTTCGTCCAAAGCCGAGTGCCGGGCGAAGGTGCCGAGATGGGCCTCACCGATCCGCTAGAGGCTTTGACGGCGATCGTGAACGCGATGCGCCGAGAGCTCGGACGCCCTCCCCTGGAGCGCCGATCCGAGCTGGACGCGGTCGCCCAGGCCCATGCCGAGGTGATGCTGAATCGGGGAGAGTTGGCTCACGAGGCGGGCGACGGCACCCCGGCTTCGAGGCTGGCGGGGGCCGGGATCGCGGCCCAGGCGAGCGGAGAGAACCTCGCCCGCGCCTCCGATCCGGTCCGGGTGCACCGGGCCCTCTGGGCCAGCCCATCCCACCGGGCCAATCTGGCAAACCCGGAGTTCACCCGCTGGGGCCTTGGGCTGGTGCGGGACAAAAACGGCGATCTCTGGGTGTGCCAGGTCTTCGTTCGGCCGGGCCGTACCGCCTCAGAGCGTGCGAAGGGGTCGACGAAAGGCTAGCGGTCGAGTTAGGGTGACGGCCGTCTTCTGCCCAGCCCGGGCAGTCCCGATCGACGATGCAATCTCAGGCCTCTGGAGGGCTCATGCTCAGAATGAAGCGCGCACTGCCATTTGCGCTCACGCTCGCCGCCGTGTCCGTCGCCGCAAGCTCGGCCCAAGCGCAGCAGCGTCTCTTTTACATGGACCGCGCCCAGATCTCCGGCGCCCCCGACGACGGCTACATGGTCTGGCGGCCGCACCTGCACGAGAAGACCCGCTTCTACGCCATGGCAGCCCTTGGCTTCGTCTATGTGCCTTTGCACGCGGAGACCGTCACCAGCAACGTCACCGACGCAGAGAACATCGAAGATCCGGTCGAGAGCCAGACCATCACCTACCTCCATATCGGCACCCAGGTTCTGAACCGGTTCAGCGTCAATCTGGCCCTGCCGATCTCGCTTTACACGACGTATGGCGAGAACCCGACGGGTGAGGGGATCGAGTTCAACGCGGACGAGCGGATGGGCCTGCACGACCTGCGCCTGGATGGCCGCGTGAAGGCCTTCGAGAGCGAGGACAAGAGCAGCGCCTTTGGCCTCGGCACAGCCATCTTCCTCGACACCGGCAACAGCGATGGCGCGGTGGCTGGCGACAAGCAGACCACCGCCTATCTCTTCGCCTCCGGTGAGGTGGATTTCGGCAAGTTCCTGCTCGCGGGCAACGTCGGCCCTCATTTCAGGCCTCGGCGCGGCATCGTGGACAGCGGGAGTGGACTCCGACGCTACAGCATGGGAGTCGGCAATGAGCTCCGCTGGGCCTTCGGCGCTTATGTGCCGCTGAAGGACGACAAGGTGCGCCTTGGGCTCGAACTCTGGGGCACCGCTGGCATCGAGAACCTGGATGATGCCTACGACACCACCTTCGCCAAGAAGAACACGGATCTCGAGTGGATGGCGCAAGCCCGGCTCAAGCTCGACAAGACCGGACACTGGTGGGGCATGGGAGGGCTTGGCACGCGCCTCGGAACCGTGGGCTACGGCTCGCCCGATCTTCGCGTCCTCGCCTCCGTGGGCTACTGGTTCTCCATCAAAGAGGGCCGTCCCGAGACGGCAGCTCCACGCTACGAGCAAGTTGCGGACGTGGAGGAGAAGGAGAAGGACACCGACGGTGACGGCTATCCCGACGCGGTCGACAAGTGCCCGACCATCAAGGAAGACGGCCGCCCACCGGCGCCCTTCGACGGCTGCCCGGCAGACGCGGATCGCGACAACGACGGCATCCCCGACTCCCGAGACGCGTGCCCCGAGGTCCCGGAAGACAAGGACGGCATCGCCGACACCGACGGTTGCCCAGAAGACGACGCGGACAACGACGGCATCGCCGACGGGCAAGACAAGTGCCCGAACGAACCTGGTCCCGCCTCGAAGCTCGCCGAGAAAAACGGGTGTCCTTCGCTCACTCGGTTCACCGAAGAGGGGGAGATCCAGCTGCTCGAGCCGATCCAGTTCGAGACCGGGAAATCCGTGATCAAGGCGGTCAGCTTCCCGATCCTCGACGAGGTGGTGGGCCTGATGCGCGCCCGAAAGGATATCAGGGTCGGGGTCTACGGCCATACCGACAGCGTGGGCGGCGACGCTTCGAACCTCACCCTGAGCAAGAACCGCGCGGCGGCTTGCGTGAAGTACCTGGTCGACAAGGGGATCGCCGCTTCACGGCTGGTGAGCGAAGGCTTCGGGGAAACCAAGCCCCTCGAGACCAACGACACCGCCGAGGGGCGCGCCAAGAATCGGCGCACCGAGTTCAAGGTCGTCGACTGACGTCACACGATCGCCCGCTTCGAACGGCGCGCTCCTTCGGGAGGGCGCCGTTCGGCGTTTGTGGCTAAAAGAAGCTGTGACGAGCTTCAAAGGCAACGCCCACTCGCCCCACCGGCGTCGCGTCACTCCTGGAATTGGCCGCTGACCGGAACCGAGAGCGTATCCCTTCGGTACCTCACTTCACGATGACCGGGACGAAGCAAGAGATATTGGTTTCGACGCGGAAGTTCGAGGCGGTGGTGTGGCGTTCGGCGTGGAAGATGTCCATCGAATACGTGTTGCCGGGGGAGATCCCGAGCTCCGCCGCCTGGGCGTCGAAATCGATGGTGCCGGCCGCAGCGCTGTGCATGCCGCCGAGATCGAGGGCCAGCCTCTTGTTGATGAAGATCCAAAGATCATCATCACCGCGGAAGGTGAACTTCTGCCTCGCCACATAGGTGAAGCTCAGATGAATCTCGGTGGTGAAGAGGAAGTTCTGGTTGATGTGCTCGGGCGGCGTTGCGCCCCAGCCTTCGCTCTGAGAGACCGGGAAGAACTCGGTCGTGTCGAAGACGAACACCCCTGAGCCGGAAGAGGTCTCGAGCAACTCCAGCTGCTTGTCGAAGCGATAATTCACCCCTTCAACATCTCGGTACCATTGGTCGAAGGTCGCCTGACTGGTGATCTCGGGCTCGGTGACGCTCCAGTTGGCGCAGCCGGTGGGTGTTGGTTCATCCCAGGGGCACCCGGTGCTGCTCAAAAAGACCGGCTTCGAATCCGCGCCGAGCGTCGGGGAGACCAGACCACGTCGCACGACGTCACCCGAGAAGGCCATTTCGAAATCGGGGTGGCTGACGTCGAAATCGCGAAAGGTGACCGGCACGATGTTGTCGCAATCCGGATCGTCGGTTGGCGTCACGTCCACCGTGACGGGGTCTCCATCCGGTGTCTCCGGCACGTAGGAGGTGGAGCCCCCCTGACCGGAGGAGACACCACCATTGGACGCGCCCACCTGTCCGCCGGGTTCATCACCCCGCGCAGAACAGCCAAGGCTTGTTGCCGCCATCACCAGAGACATGCAAGGAAGAAGGATCTTCATGAGATTGACCTCTACACCTACAAGATAGCATACGCGTCCAGGTCCGACGAACCCGGCAGCTTCCCGCAAATTTTTGGTCACCGTCACTTGGTGACCGGAGTTCCGTCCGCCAGACACGAGTAGAAGGAATTGTAGCCGTCCCGCGTCGTCACCTGCACGTTGTTCGACCAGGCGCAGGTAGGCATGCAGCAATCCTGCATGGTGGTGGTGTGGTAGCCAGAGCTGAACCCAGCAGCCGTCGCCTGCGAAGCGGTCTGCACGTCCGGCTCAGGCGGGGCAACCCCTGCCTGATCGGGCTTGCAGCCCGTGACCTCGGTGAGGTGCGCCGGGCACGCCACCCGCTTGGCCAGCACATTCCAGTTCTCGTGATAGTAGTGGGCTGCCTGGTTGCTCATCACGCAGCTGGTTCGCGTGGTTTGCTCGAGATACGCGCTCGACGCGGTGATCTCGTTGCAGGCCGCGGCGATCCGAGTCTGGCAGGAATCAGCGGCTATCAGCGCATCACTCAGGTTGTTGCTGGCGTCAGCACAATCCACGCTGTCGGGCCCAGGCTTCACGCCTCCGTTGAAGGCCTGTCCAATCGAAGGATAAGTCGCGTACTGGGAGTCTCCGTAGCTCGTGCCAAGTCCGAGATCGGCGTCGCAGGCATTGAAGACACCGAGTCCCCCCGCGCCCATGAACACGTCGAATCCGGTCGGACCAGACGCCGCCGTATTCGCGCTCTGCACGATCAACGGCATCGGTGGGGTCAGCGTCGAATTGGTGAGGTAGGTGGGACGCTCGAATACCAGCTGGTAACACTGGCAGCAGGAGTTCGGCAGGCCAAGGTCGAGATTATTGAAATCGGGATCATGCCCGACAATCGCGTAGTGGAAGCGTCCTGTGTAACCGTCGTCGGTCACCGCTTGCTCCATCTCGGCCGAGAACAACATGTGACGCGGGCAGGCGAACTGGGCAGGCACCCCGGGCTTGCTGCTCGGGTTCTCACAGGCATTGCGTGAGGTGGGGCCGTAGTCGTTCGAGCAGACGCCGCCGCAGGCACTCGCCGCGTTGCCGGTTCGGCAATCCTGCACCGAGAACTGGTTCGAGCATTCGCTCGGCGGTGGCAGGGAGTAGGAGCCGGGTCCGCTCACCCCGCCGGTGCCGGTCGGATCGGTGGTCTGCCCCGCGGTGCCAGCATGGCTCACCCCGGTCCCTCCCCCGGTTGCGCTGGGCATTCCTGCCCCGCCCGCCACCGGAACACCCCCACCTCCCCCTGGCTGCACGGGATCGGTCGAACCGGCGTCGCAGGCAAGCGGGAGAAGCGCGATGATGAGAGAGGAGAGGAAAAGCAATTTCATGGCGAACCCGTGTTCTAGCCGCAGTAAGCGACCGGGCAAGCCAGCACCCCTCTCTACCTCGGCTCCACCCCAGACAAAACAAGAGCGACCCACCCCGGGGGGCAGGATCGCTCTTCTTCACTCGATTCAAAGAATGTACGAGAGACCGGGGCTCACTTGCTGTGAGGCGGCATCTTCGCTTCCTTGAAGACCACGTGCTTCCGGAGCTTCGGATCGTACTTCTTGAACTCCAGCTTGTTGGTCGTGGTCCGCTTGTTCTTGTTCGTGTAGTACGTGAAGCCGGTTCCCTCGGTCGACACGAGGCGGATGTTGTCTCGCATAGCGGTCGCGGAGTATCACGCGTCCCGGCTCCGAGCAACCCGAGAGCCCCCTCCTCCCATCCGTTCAGTCGAGCGGCCCCCCGAGTGGGAGCCAAGCCTTGACGATAGGGGGGAGGCGTGGCTAACTCCGGGCCCTTCTCTCGCGAAGAGCTCAGCCATGACCAAGCGCACCTTCCAGCCCAGCAACACCAGCCGGCTCCGGACTCACGGTTTCCGCAAGCGCAAGAAGACCCGCGGAGGCGAGAAGATCTTGAAGAACCGCCGCCGTCGCGGCCGTTGGCGTCTCGCGGTCACCACCTACCAGAAGTAGGATGGTGGTCGACTCCGAGCCCCGCAGTCGATTCACGAAGAGTCAGCGGATCGTTCGAAAAGCCGATTATCAGCTGATTTTGTCTGAGGGAGTACGGATTCGTACTCCCCATTTCGTTTTGGTGACACGGCCACGTCCTCAAGATGATGCTGCCGCGCGGCTCGGGTTGATTGTTTCGCGAAAGCTCGGATGCGCGGTGGTGCGCAATCGGATCAAGCGGGTGGTGCGTGAGGCTTTTCGAAGCAGCCCTCTTGCACACAGATTGCCCCTCGACCTTGTGGTGATCGCCGCCCGCTACACCCCAGACCTGGGGCGCGATGGGGTGCGGGCGGAGTTCTTGGCCGTTGAGCCGCGTCTCGCCAAGCTTGCCGGCCTGCGTCGGCCAAGTGGCCCTGGTTCGATCGGGGTGGCAGGCATGCCCCAACCGACACACACTCGCTCCTCCGGATGCTAGCTCGGGCGCTCATCGCCTTGATTCGCGTGTATCAGTGGACGCTCTCCCCACTGATCGGCTCCGTTTGTCGTTTTCACCCCAGCTGTTCTAACTACGCAATCGGCGCACTTCAGATCCACGGTGTCCTGCGTGGCAGTTGGCTTACTTTACGTCGCCTGGCTCGATGCCACCCGTTTCATCCCGGTGGTCACGACCCGGTGCCCCCACCACGCCTAGGTCCTGCCCCCGAGACCAAGCTGATCGTCAACGAGTGAACATGGAACGAGGTAGTCTGTTGCGCTGGGTCTTCATCGGACTCGGAATATTCCTGCTCATCACCTTCTTACCCAAGTGGTTCGGCAGCGACGAGATCGCCATACAACCGCTCCGACCAGAAAGCGCCGAGGTCCTGGAAGGGCCGAAGGAGCGGCTCTGTGAGCTCTGGACACCGGAGTTTCACGCCGTGCTCGGCACCCGGGGCGGGCGCGTCCAACACTTCTACCTGCTGGGCGCCAAGTACCGCCACCGCGGGGTGCCCATCGATCTGTCAACCACACCCGATCTCGATCTCCGCGGGTTGCTGCGCACCAACCTCCGCAACGAGGCGTTGGCTGGAGCCAAAGACCCAATCTGGCAGCTCGATTTCGACTCCCTCGATTTCTCCTTGGTCGAAAACACCGGGAAGAGCTGCGTCTTTGAGTACCGCGACCAGAAGGTGCTGCTCCAGAAGATCGTCTCAGCCTCCGGACGACCCTTCGAACTCAGCGTCGAGACCAAGCTCACCAACCAGAGTGCCGAGAAGAAGCGTCACGCGTTCGTGGTCGAAACCTCCGCCTGGCGCAAGCGCAGCGAGGTCGAGGGTGGGATGTTCCGAGTCAGTCCGTTTCTGTCCCACGTAGAGTGCGTTCCGGAGCAGGGCACGGCCACCCGCCTGCGCCCCGAGGATTTCGAACCCGAGGATTTCAAAGAGCCCGCCTTCGCGCGCTCTACGCTCAATCCAGGAGACTGGTACCAGGTGCCGGGCCATCCGGCGGTGGCGGCGGTGTCGAACGCCTATTTCTCCCAGGCGCTGGTGCCCGGCCAGGCGCCAGCCAAAACCCGCCCGCTCTGCCAGCTTCAGATCGAAGAGCGCTGGGATTCGACCCGATACAAGAGCGGTCGAGATGACCCGAACGCAGGCTCCATCTACCGTTCTCGCCTGGTTTTTCCACCACACGAGCTCGAGCCCGGTGCCGAGGCCAGCTATACGCTGTTCAGCTATCTGGGTCCGAAGGAACGCACGGTGCTCGAGGCCGCCGGAGGTGGAAAAACCCGCCTCATCGAGCTCATCGATCTGGGTTTTTTCGCCTCGATCGCCAAGGTGCTGGTTGGGTTTTTGTTGGCCGTGCACGGTCTCATTCCCAACTGGGGCATCGCCATCATCATCCTTACCATCACCGCGCGCCTCCTGCTCTTCCCGCTCGCCATCCCGTCGATCAAGAGCATGATGAAGATGCGCGAGCTAAAGCCCGAGATCGACGCCTTGAACGAAAAGTTCAAGGACGATGCCCAAGCCAAGGGCCTCGCGCAGATGGAGCTTTGGCGCAAGCACAAGGTCAACCCACTGAAGGGTTGCCTGCCGCAGCTGGCCAGCATGCCGGTGTGGTTCGCCCTGTACACGACGCTGCAGACAGCGGTCGAACTCTACAACATCCCGTTCTTGTGGTTTCCCGACCTCTCCCTGCCCGACCCCTACTTCGTCTTGCCCTTCGTGATCGGTGGCACCTCCTTCATTCAACAGAAGATGATGCCAATGCAGGGCGATCCGGCTCAGCAGAAGATGATGCTGTACATGATGCCGGCCATGTTCACGGTGTTCATGCTGTTTCTGCCGTCGGGGCTCGGCGTTTATATGTTCACGAACGGGGTACTTGGCATCATCCAACAGCAGTCCGTGGAGTGGCACGTGCGGCGCACGACCAAAGCCACCCCACCACCTTCCACTTCCGGCAGCGAGAAGTCCGCGGCTTCGGCCAAATCAGGGCGTGAGCGCGGCTCCGTCGCCAACAGAAAGGCATGAGTGACATGAGCGACGACGAACAGAAGGTCGTGACCGAATCAGACATCGACGAGGGCTGGGAGGCCGATGAGCTCGAGCCATCCGAGCAGGATCAACCCGCCACCGGAGCCGCGGCTGAGCAGCCATCCGAAACGGGTGAGATCCCACGCGCGGGGCGTTCCCGCAATCGCCGCCGCTCACGCGGTGACGACCGACCCGAGTTGCCCCCCGACGAGCGCGCCGAGCAAGCCCTGAAGTTCGTGGGCGATGTGCTCGACCAGATGCAAATGGACTGTCGGGTGCGACTGCGACACCCTTCCCCGGACAACACCGAGAATCCTCCGGAGATCGTGGTCGAGATCACCGGGCGTGACTCAGGCAGGATCATCGGGAAGAAGGGGCTGGTGCTGGGCGCGATCCAGTTCCTCACCCACCGCGCGATCAACCGCCCGCAGTTGGAACGGCGGCATGTGCTGGTAGACGCGGACGGTTACCGGTTGCGGCGTGAGGCATCTTTGGCCACCATGGCCAAGCGCCTCGGCAAGCAGGCCGTCGACGAGGGCAAGATCATCACCTTCGAGCCGATGAATCCTCGCGATCGTCGGGTGGTGCACCTAGCCTTGGCCAAGTTCGAGGGTCTGATCACCAAGAGTGACGGCGAGGGTGACTCGCGCCGCGTGCAGATCATCCCCGTGCGCAGGTAATCGGCACAACACGGGATTTGGGACCTCCTCGCTCCGGACACCCACTCATTTCCCTCTCTCCGGGTGTCGGCACGATCCTTTTCGTCACTTCGCCAGCCGTCGACCCACGGGGGCGGTGGCCTCTGCTTGGCGCGCGAGCTGCCATGCCAGTACCGGAGAGCTTGCCGTGGCTGCGCCGCTACGGCGGCTTGTCCACCAATCTTCCCCGGTGGTCCTCCACCGCCCCGTGACGCCGTGCTTCTGCCGAGTATTCCTACCCAAGGCCCTCGACCGGGTGCTCTTCATGGCCAAAGCTCGTATCTTGTCCTAGCTTTCCGGGGAACGGCACGGTGTTCGGGTGCCGAATCGGGAAAGGATCATCACCATGAGAAGCTTGGCTCTGATCGCGATGCTTGGACTCGGGACCCTGTTGGCGGGGTCCGGATGCGGACCGACCGCGGTGCGCGGCGACGAGGTGGCAGGCCTGGATGACCAAGCCATGGGCACAGGGCTCGACCGGCGCGATCTCGAGCGGTTGCTGCACGACAACATGAAGGCCCTGCAGGCTTCCGCGGTGATCCAACGCTGGCAGACCGAAGAGCGCCCGGCGCTGGCCGTATTGCCGTTTCGGAACGAGACCTCCGAACACGTGGAGAGCGCGCTCGAGGCTCTTTCGAGCGACGTCGAGACCCAGCTCGTCAACGCCGGACACGTGCGGTTGATCAGCCGTGAGATGCAGACCCAGCTGATCGCAGAGGTGCAGAAGCAGCAAAGCTTAGCCTATGACCCCGCCAGCGTCACCCGTTGGGGCCAACAGGTGGGAGCGCGCTACTTCGTGACGGGGAAGGTTTTCTCGTCAGACGAGATGTTCGACGGCGAACGGCGTGTTCAGTATTTCCTCTTCATGCAGGTACTGGATGCAACAACCGGAGATATCCTGTTCCAGAACAAGAGTTCCCTCACCAAGGCGATCGTCAGCTAACATGTGCTTCTGCCGGTACCTCCTCACCGTGCTCATCCTCGGTGCGCTGGGCTGCGCCGGCCACGCTGCCACCACCGAGGAAGCCCGAAGCGCGCTGGATGCCGGCGCGCCGAAGGGCGCGCTCGCACACCTGAACGAGCAGCTCGGCGTCCCTTCTGCCGAGAAGTTGCCGACTCCGCTCGAGGACGACCAAGTGCTGTACGTGCTCGATCGGGCCATGGTCCTCCAACAGCTTGGTCAGCACCGGTTAGTGAGTCGCGACCTCGAGGCTGCCGACAAGCAGCTGATGGTGCTCGACTTCTCCCGCAACACCGGAGACGAACTCGGTCGCTTTTTGTTCTCGGATGACTCGGGTCCGTACCGCGCACCCGCCTACGAGAAGTTGCTCGTCAACACCATGAACATGATGAGCTACCTGGCACGGAGGGAGCTCTCCGGCGCTCGCGTCGAGGCGCGTCGGCTCACCGTACTCGGCGCCTACTTCAAGAACTCGGGGGAGGAGGTCCGGGCCTTCATGGGGCCGGGAAGCTACTTGGCGGGCTTCGTCTTCGAGAAGAGCGGACGCCCTCAGGAAGCCTTGCGCCACTACGATGAGGCCTTGCGGGTCGCACGCTTCACCTCACTGTACGAGCCGGTGCGCAGGCTCTCGACCCTGAGCGGATACCGTACCCCACGCCTTCAGGCGCTGCTCGACGGCTCCCCAGCGGAGGTGCTCCCGGAGACCCACGCGACGACGCCACCACCCTCGGAGCTGCTGATCGTCGTCAACTACGGGCGGGTGCCGGCCAAGATCGCCGAGCGGGTCCCGATCGGCCTTGCTCTCACTTACGCCAGCACGGCGATGAGCCCCGCCGATCGCGCCCAAGCAAACAGCCTGGCTTTGCAGGGCCTGGTCACCTGGGTCAACTATCCAAGTTTGGAGAAGCGCCGCCCCGCCTGGGACTTCCCCAGGGTAAGCGTGAACGGCGCGGCGGCTCCGCTCGATGCGGCTCTCTCGGTGGACGGGGCGGCTCGGGCTGCGTTCGAGGAGGTCAAGGGGACCATCGTCGCTGCCTCCATCACTCGGATGATAGCCCGTGTGGTTGCCGGGGAGGCCGTGCGCCGGACCACGGATGACGGCGTGCTCGGGCTACTCCTCTCCCTCGGAACTCAAGCCACGCTCACCGCCACGGACACCCCTGATACCCGCAGCTGGTCCACACTCCCAGGCTTCATCGCAATTGGTCGACTGCGGGTGCAAGCCGGAACCCACATGGTGCGGGTCGCGGCCCGCGGACAGGTACAAGACTACCGCGTCGACGTCCCCGAGGGCGGGTACGCGGCAGTCATCCACACCGTGTTGCGCTGACCGCGCTCGACCGGCATCCGCCAGAGTTCACCGACTCTGGTACCGGGTCCCGTCGAAACGGTAACTTCTGAGCCGACCGCTTCCCCAGGGCAGCGGCAAGGGTTCGAAGCCCCCCGTCGGCGTCGTATCCTCGGGAAATGGATAGGTCTTGGCCGTAAATCCATGGGCTCGTCCGGGCACGATCTCAATCGTGGTCGCCTGGTCCGCCTCGGAATGGAACCGTAACCCACCGAGCAGGACGTGCCCATCGAAGCGCCGCCCCGTCTCGGCCGCAAAAATCCTTCGGATTGCGTCGTCGGTGACCTGATAGACCACGAAGACGAGGCGCTCCACCGGTTTCTCTTCGAGCTCCTTGCTCGACTTGGCCGTGATGAGCGCGCGCACCAGGATCTCGGCCTTGCCGTCGCCGGTCAGGTCGGCGGCGGTCACATCCACGATGTCCTCGGGCTTGGCTACGCCGATGGTCGTAAAGACGTAGCTTGCTCCAGCGCGGAATCCCTTGCCAAAACAGACGATGTCGCGCTCGTGGATCAGCACTCGCTCCGTATCGCTTCCACCCGCCACGTCCGTCACGAAATCAAAGCGGGGCGTCTTGCTCTTCACCCCGCGATCTTTCCGGTAAAGGGCGTAGACTTGGTCGAGGAGTTCATCGCTGGAAGGCGCGCGGGGCCGCGGCGGTCGGTTTCCCTCGCCGCCCGAAGCCGATCCACTCGACGTAACGGGGCGTCCCTTGGCCATTTTGGGCCCCGCGCCCCGGCGCTTCTTGCCGGGCGCCACACGGGTCTCGTCCAGCGTGGTGAACTTGCCGCCCTGCCAACCGATGACCCGCTTCTCGATCGGGTCCCAAGGGAGCAACGAGGACTCCATGTCCGAGGGCCGCGGCTCGGTGTACGAGGACTCCTCGAAGCCCTCCGCCGAATCCTGACCAATCTCGAGCACCGGAAGCCCCGCCTTCTTGCCGATCCGAACCTGATTGTGCAACTCGCCAGCAGCGCTCTTCACGCCGATCTCGTGGACGTAGGCCATCTGAAGCGAATCGTTGGCAGTAAGGCGGAGCACCTCCACGATCTCACGGTACTGATCCGAAGAGCCGACCCGCACCACCACCACGATCTCCGAGCGGCCGTCGCCATCGAAGTCTGCGAGTTCGAGACGGGGCACTTGGTTTGCGCTGCGCACTCCGAGATCCGAGAGCACGTACTCGGCACCGCCTCGGAAGCGGGCCCCCATCACCACCAGATAGCGACCGAAGAGAGCCACCCGCTCCCACATGGCATCACCGGCCACATTGCCAAAGAGTTCTCGACTCGGCTCGATCCCGATGCCCTCGGAACGCAAGACGGCGTTGTACAGCGCGTACTCGGGCTCGGTCAGCAGCGCCGGGAGAGCCGTCCCGCTCTTTCCGGTACTGGTGCCAACGGTGCCCAACACTCGGCCTGGCGCAGAAGCATCGGTGTACGTGAGCGCGGCACGCAACCCAACTCGCACTCGATTGGCCTCAGGCAGCACGCTCCAGGGGATCTTGGCCTCGAAGGTCAGCCCCTCGCCGTCGGGGGCTTCCACCAGCTCCGCTTGAGACACCTTCTTGCCCGCCACCTTCACGACACCCGGAAGTCTCCCCGGATTGCCGGGAAAGAGGTGGATCGTCACGGTGCGATACTTGCCTCGCCCCTCGGGAAAGGCCAGCGCGAGCGTTGCGTGATCCTCGTTGGGACCCGCTGCTGCGGTGCGGGCCCGAGTGGTGTCCCCGAGCCGCATCGCGACGTAAAGATGCGTATCGTCGTAGGCAAGCGCCCCTTCGGTGGCATCCTTGGTGGGGCGTCCGCTCACCGTCTTTCCGAGCGCCGTCCAACTCCCCGGAAGCTCACCGGGTTGACCGTCGATGCGGATCTTGGTGCCCGTCACCAAGGCCGCTGGCAGCATGTCACCCTCGGCAGCCGACGCCGCAGCAGCGCCAAGCAGGAGGCAAAGAACCCACCCACACCTCTGGAACAGACTTCTCATCGCAAGATTGCCCTCAGCTCGTCGCTTCAACCGACATTCATGCCTTATGCTCGAGCCGCGGCTCTCCTGCATCCAGCTCGGCCAACGCCCGCGCCAACTCCTCACGTTCCGTATCCGAGAGCGGCGCCACCGCAGACTCGACGCCTGCCTCCACCCGCACCGGAGCCGGCGCCGGCTCGGGCGGCAAGACACCCATCTTGCGCTTCAGCGCCACCAGATCTTCGTCGGAACCAACGGTGGACTCTAGCTGCTGGAAGCGTTGGGCCAACACATCTCCACTGAAGTGCTCGGCCAGCTCCGCGCCCGCCTCGGCCTCCGCTTCCATCCGCTCGATCTTCTGGGACATCCGGTCGAAGGCATCGAACGCGCTGGTGTTCCGGAGCCCGGTCATCGTCTCCTGGATCTGGCGCTGCGCCTCGGCGCGCTTCTTCCTCGCGATGAGGAGTGCCTTCTTCCGCTTGGCCTCTTCGATCTTGCCGTTCAAAGCGACCAGCGCAAGCTTCAGCTGGTCGACCGCAGACTTCTGCTTCTCCCACTGGACCTGATGTTGGTCGGCCAATCCCTTGTGCTCCTTCATACGAGCCAAGGCTTCTCGAGCTAGCTCATCGTTGCCGGCTTTCACCGCCAGCATCGCCCGTCGCTCCCACTCAGCAACCTTCTGTGCCTCCTGCTCAACCTGGCTGCGCAGCCGCTTCTCGTCGGCGATCGTCCCGGTTACCTGCTTTTTTGCCTCGAGGAGCTGCTCGTTCATCTCGATCAAGATCTGCTCGAGCATCTTCTCGGGATCTTCGGCGCGGGTGATGAGGTCGTTCAGGTTGGCCTTGATCAGTGTGGCAAGTCTCGCGAAGATTCCCATGGCTCAGTCTCCCTCCTTCACAGTCGCCATCTGCCGCAAGGCAGGCACATGCTCAGCCAAGGCCAGGCTCACCTCAGACAACGCAGCGCCAAGCTCGTTCTCGTCCAAGTTCGCGAGTTCGAGGGCTGCCGTCAGGACTACCCGCTCCCCAACCAGCCCATAGGCGGCGTGTACCAGGTCGCCCGCGTTCAACTCCAGCAGTCGCCGGTAGAAAGCAACCGCGCGCACGCTGTCCGCGAAGCTCACCTCTCCCACGTTGACCTCGATCAACACCACCGGTGACTCAACGCGCACGACGGCAGGCGCCTGATCGCGGGCCACCCGCACCAGCCACGTACCCTCCGAGAGCCGCTCGACGGCATGCCCGCGCTGCTCCAGGAACCTCTCGACGTCCTCGACTGTCCTTGCCATGGGTGCGGAGCCTACCATGGGTGCTTGCCCCACGGGGAGATTGGACGGCTGGTTCGGCCGTGTTTTTGGGTGTTTGACCGGTTTTTTCGGTGACTTCGGCGGCCGGAGGCAGCAGGGTTCGCTCGGGACTGGCCAGGGTGGGGTCCTGGTGTATGGTTCGGCATGTTGGATCGAAAGCTGCGCGAGTGTCTCACCTTCGATGACGTGATGCTCGTCCCGGCGTACAGTGACGTGCTGCCACCTCAGGTGGACGTACGAAGCCGGCTCACGAAGCAGATCGTCCTCAACTGCCCCATCGTGAGCGCCGCGATGGATACCGTGACCGAGGCACGCTCGGCGATCACCATGGCTCGTCAAGGCGGGATCGGGATCCTCCACAAGAACATGAGTGTGCTCGGCCAGGCCCACGAGGTCGATCGGGTGAAGCGCGCGGAAAGCGGCATCATCACCGATCCGGTCACCGTTAGTCCCGAACAGTCGCTCCGACAAGCCGTCTCGATCATGCGGCAGCATGATGTCTCGGGCGTGCCGGTGGTCGAGGGGAAGAGACCGGTCGGGATCCTGACCGCACGCGACATCCGCTTCGAGAAGAACCTCGACCAACCCGTGAGCGCGCTCATGACCACCGAGCTTGTCACCGTGCCGCCGGGCGTGAAACCGGAAGAGGCACGCGAGCTCTTGCACCGGCACCGCATCGAGAAGCTGCTGGTGGTCGAAGGCGGACAGTTGGTGGGCCTCATCACCATCAAGGATCTGCTGCAGGCCGAGCGCAATCCGAACGCGCTCAAGGATGAGCGAAGCCGGCTTCGAGTCGGCGCCGCGATAGGCCCCGGACCTGATCGTCGTGAACGCATGGACGCCCTGATCGAAGCTGGTGTGGACGTGATCTGCGTGGATACGGCCCATGGCCATTCCCGCGGGGTCATCGACACGGTGGCCGAGTTGAAAGCGCGCCATCCCCGGGTCCAGGTGATCGCCGGCAACGTCGCCACGGCCGCGGGGACACTAGCGCTGATTGAGGCCGGTGCGGATGCCGTGAAGGTAGGCATGGGTCCCGGAAGCATCTGTACGACACGGATCGTGGCTGGCGTGGGCGTCCCCCAGATCTCGGCGATAGCCGACTGCGCCGAGGTCGCAGACCAACACGGCGTGCCGGTCATTGCCGATGGCGGCATCAAGTATTCGGGGGAAGTGGTAAAGGCCCTGGCCGCCGGCGCCTCCAGCGTGATGATCGGTTCACTCTTCGCCGGCACGGATGAGGCTCCCGGTGAACTCGTGCTCTACCAGGGCAGAAGCTACAAGGTGTACCGAGGCATGGGCTCGCTCGGCGCGATGAAGCGCGGCTCGAAGGATCGCTATGGCCAGGCGGGCATCGCCGAGGAGAAGCTGGTGCCCGAAGGCATCGAAGGCCGCGTACCCCACCGAGGTTCGCTCGGCAGCATCATCGATCAGCTGGTCGGGGGCATCCGCGCCGGTATGGGCTACACCGGATGCCGCACCATCGAGGAGCTCCGCAAGAAGGCCGAGTTCGTACGCATCAGCTCCCAGGGCCTGCGTGAGAGCCACGTGCACGACGTGTTCATCACCGAAGAGGCGCCGAACTACCACGTCTAGCTCACCACCTCCCGATCCGCACCGACCGGCCAACCAGGCCCCCTCCCCACTGTCGGGGCTGCTTCGGATTGACAGCCCTGCCCTCCGCTGCCAGATTCCGCCGCGGAGAGATGTCCGAGCGGTCGAAGGTACCTGATTCGAAATCAGGTGTGCCCTAACGGGTACCGAGGGTTCGAATCCCTCTCTCTCCGCCAAGGATCGCCTGGAGAGGTGACCGAGTGGCCGAAGGTGCATGATTGGAAATCATGTGTATGGGTAACTGTACCGAGGGTTCGAATCCCTCCCTCTCCGCAAGTTTACTGACAGAGCCGCGATTCAGCGAAGCCAATTGAGTCGCGTGTTCGAGGCATTCTCGCTTTTTTCGGTTTGTCCGGCGTGCAAACGGCAAGACTCGATCACGACGTATGCCAGGGCGTTTCATGCCACGCGCTGATGCGCCTCTCGCCGCGTGTCGCAATGCGCTAGAATCGACCAGTTGAGTCCAACCGTCTTTCGCCACGGACCGTATCGGTTCTTCTTCTTTTCGCGAGAAGAAGTCCGGACGCATGTTCACGTCATGTCCCCTGAGGGCGAAGCCAAGTTCTGGCTCGAGCCAACAGTTGCATTGGACCATTTCGACGGCCTCAACCAACACCAACTGAAACAGCTACACCGAATTGTCGAGGAGCGCAGCGATGAAATCCTCAAAGCGTGGAAAGACCACTTCGGCCGTTGAGGTGCAGCACATTTCAGCCCACGGTTTTTGGCTCTTCGTCGAGGCGACGGCGCGCGAGTACTTCTTGCCGTTCAGCGAGTTTCCGTGGTTCAAGCAGGCGCGCATTGCTGACATCCTCGGCGTCGAGATTGAGCGCGCTCACATCCTGCATTGGCCAAAACTCGATGTGGATCTCGATCTCTGCCAACTCGAGGATCCGAAACGCTATCCGCTCGTTGCACGGACCAGGGAAGGAACACCTCCGCTTCGGATTGCGCAGAAGCGGACCAAGTCGCGCGCGGGGATTCGCAGCGTCGAGCGTGCGGCGCGGTGACGCAGGCTACAGCGCAGCTGCGATGGCTTCGAGGATGCGGTCCACGGCAACCAACGGCTGTTGCATGACGAGCGCGGCATCGAGATGCAAGACGCGGTAGCCCAGGCGGGTAGGCACCCAATCGCGGCGCTCATCAGCCGCAACGCGCCGATGATGCCAAAGGTCATCAACTCCCACGATGACACGCAGGGATTTCGGCAGCCATCGACATCGCTCCTCCGCCCGAAAGTGTGTCGAGTAGGGTCCCCCGTCGCTGAGGGCCCCTCTCACAGAACCGCACTTGTGCTGTTCACATACGGCTCGTCGGGACGGCAGGTTATGACCCCTGCCGCC
>CAYNEY010000009.1:0-98441 GCA_964396375.1 uncultured Polyangiaceae bacterium
CCGGTCGCGCAATCATCATCCGCTGCACGCCACCCTTCACAAAATCCATGATGCCCATGTGGTCTCGCCTCTCTCGTGGCCGAGGTGGTCCTCCCACCTCGGATCTCCTACGCCAAACGGTCGGAGCCACGAGCATATTCCGGCTCCCTTCCCTTGGCAACGACCCAGAGGCCGAATGAAACTATTCCAGCGGGTTCTCCACCGCGAGCTAGACTCCTGCCCCCCATGCCTGTTGCCTTCGACCCAAGTCAGCTCCCGCCCAATCTGAGGAAGGTGCTCAGCGCCGAAGCCCCCGGCCCACTCAAGCAGATGGCAGCCCGAGGGATCCTGCCTGGCGCACAACCGGCCGAGCTCCTGACCGTCGTGGCCATCCTC
Organism: uncultured Polyangiaceae bacterium; assembly: GCA_964396375.1. Lineage (GTDB taxonomy): Bacteria > Myxococcota_A > Polyangia > Polyangiales > Polyangiaceae > FEN-1139. Next base: position 376 of record CAYNEY010000009.1, read on the forward strand.
AGCACCTCGGAGGACCGAGATCTCGCCAGCCTCGCCCAACAGTCGCTGGTGAATCTGCCCCAACCACTGCTCGAGAGCGCCTTTGGCACCCCCTTGGTTCCGGCCGTGCTCTCGGCGCTGGCCCAACGCTTCACCAAGAACCACTGGGTGGTGGAGCGCCTGCTCCGCCAACCGGCCCTCTCCGAAGAGGGGTTGTCGATCCTGGCAGAGACAGCCGACGAGCGACAAGGCGAGCTGATCGCGACCAATGAAGAGTTGATGTTGCACCACCCGGTGGTGATCGAAAAGCTGTACCTCAATAAGCAGGTCCGTATGTCCACCGCCGAGCGACTCCTCGAGCTCGCGGTCAGAAACGGACTCGAACTCTCGATTGCAGCCTTTCACGAGATGGCAGCGGCCATCAAAAATGAACTCGTGTGCGAACCTACCGGAGAGCGCACCGCAGACGACGAGCTATTCATAGAAACCAAGTCGTTGGCCGAGCAGATCGAGGTCGACGAGGCGGAAGACACCCATGAACTCGACGAAGAAGGTGAAGAGCGACTGCGCTCCCGCTTCGTCCCGCTCCACACCAAGATCGCTCAGATGACGGTGAGTCAGCGGATCCGCTGCGCGACCCTGGGCAACTCCGCCGAACGGCTGCTGCTGATCCGCGACAACAACCGGCTGGTGGCCTCGGCTGCCGCCAAGAGCCCGCAGTTCAAGGAAAATGAGGCGATCTGCGTGACCGCTAGCCGCAGCATCTCGGACGACGTGCTCCGCATCATCGCCATGAACCGGGATCTGGTGAGAAGCTACCAGATCAAGTACAATTTGGTCACCAATCCACGGACCCCATTTACCTTCGCCGCCCGACTGATCCCCCACCTGCGCGAGACGGATCTCAAATCCCTGGCCAAGAGCAAGAACGTCAGCGGCACCGTGGCCCAGGCCATCGCCCAGCAGCTCTCGCGCAAGTCCCAGACCAAGCGGTGACCGAGCCGTTGGCACTCGCTACGGGATCACCATGCTGGCAAGTTCGAGGGAGGTGTTGGTCTCGAGGTGTCGCATGGACACCATCCCCACCCCACGGCAGTACACGGAGGTCAGCTCCGAGGCGCTGTACCGGCGCTCCCAGCAGTCCGTGAAGGTGCCCGCCGCCACCGTCGCCGTACCCACGCTGGTCCAGGTGTACGAGCTATCCCCGACGTAGGTCCAGCTCAGCGCCACATCGGGATCGACCAAGAACGTCAAGGGCTCACCGTTCAGTCCTTGGCTGGGATCCGTCACATCGACCATCTGGTTGGCGCGCAGCGTGCCCGCGTCCTCCCAAACCAAGTACCCAGAGCTCGCACAGCTGGGCTGGTAGATCCAGCCGAAGACCTGCTCCGCGTTGTCATCAGGGGACTGTACCCATCCCGCCTGGAGCACCTGGCTCGTGAGGGGCTCGCAGCTCGCCTCCAGGTTTTCGTCGAGCGGCGTGAGCGTGTAGCTCCAGGAACGCCCCACGGCCAGCGGGACCATCCACTGGCTGGTGTCGGGGCCCACCGACGAACCGGCAACCCCTGCCGCACCACCGCTGCCGGGGCTGGTGGAACCACCCATCGACGAAGACCCACCTGAACCCATGCCGCCAGCGACCGAAGGCTCTCCCTCGTCAGAGCCACCGCCACACGCCGGCTGCGCGAACACCACGACCACGCAGAACACCCATCTCAGAGGAACCATGGAACGCATTATGGGGGTTCAGGCCTCCTGTCTGCAACCTGGCGCGTGCCTTGAGAGGTCAGGTCCCGGGATGGTCGCTCTTCTTGACCTCTCGGCTCGAAAGCCCGCTTTCGGCGTCGTTGCGCGGCGCCTTTTCTCGCTCCGGATCGATCACGAACCCTAAAATCCGCTCATTTTTCTCGAGCTGCTTCTTGTAGGCGGTGGCCTCGAGCTTGCTCTTGAAGGGACCAATCCGCACCCGGTGCCAGAGGCCACGATCTGGCACATAGGCTGGCTGCCGGTACGCGCGGTGGCTCCGCCTCCGAAGATCGGTGACGAAACCATCGGCCTCCTCCGAACCACGGAAGCTTGCCACCTGGATCTGGAAGCCCCCATCATGCCCCGCCTCCGCCAGGGGACCATCGGTACGAGGCTGCGAGGCCTCGATGGCGAGTTGGGTGAGTTCGTCTTTGGGTTCGCGTGTCACGGACGTGGCGTGAAGTAGATCACCCGCAGGAAGCGGCTGTCCTAGCCCGACCATGCTCGAGGCCGCGGGCTGTGGGATCGGCGCGCTGGCCGCGGTCAACATCGAGCCGCGGGTCTCGGCAACCGCAGCCATCGGCGCGGTCGGCCGCTCCGCGTCACTCAGCACATGGGGGAATGTGATGGCGTCCTTCTCATCGGTCGCTGGCCGATTCGCCCGCTGCTTCTGCGCGATCTCCGCGAGAGGGTCCCGCGTCGCCATCTTCACGGGTCGCCGGTTGGACAGGGTGACCACGCCGGCCACGACCAGAGAGGAGACGGCGATCGCGGTCAGCACCACAGTCCAAAGCTGAGTGCCGCGGCCGCGTGCGGTCTGTTCGCGGATCTGTTCGACGTTGCGATAGTTCACGGCCTACCTCGTTTGCCCGAACACCTTCGGCGGGGCATCGCTCCTTTGCCTACAGTGATTCGGCCAACCTGCCCAGTTTTCGACACAATCGTCCCTTGCCAGCTGTCGGGTGGGAGGCCCTTGGCCGGCCCCAACCTCGCGTAGCGTCTGGGATTTCCACAGGGTTTCCGAGACCTCCCGCTCCGGCGGGCTGTCCGCAACAATTCCGCCCCCTGCGAAATACTCACCGTCGCCGTTGGGCTCCACGACCAACGTCCGGATCGCCATGGCCAGGCATAAGGAACCATCGTGGGCCAGATACCCATAGGCGCCGGTGTAGAGCCCCCGGCGGGCCGATTCGAGCTCGGCGATCAGGCGCATGGCCGCGATCTTGGGAGCACCCGTCACACTTCCACTTGGGAGAAATGCTCTCAGCAGCTGCTCCCGGGTCACCCCGGTGCGGAGTCGTGCCCTCAGCGTCGCGGTACGATGGTGGACCGCGCAGAAGGTCTCGACCCTCCCCGGACAGATCACCTCGACCGAGCCGATCTCGGCAACCTTCCCGAGGTCGTTGCGCTCGAGATCGATCACCATCGCGAGCTCCGCGCGCTCCTTCGGATCGGTCTCCAGTCGACTGCGTTCGGCAGCGTCCTGCTCGGGGCAATCATGCCGCGGCGCGGTGCCCTTGATAGGCCGCGTCAGAAGCTCACCGTCGGCAGACAGAGCGAGGCAAAGCTCCGGTGAAACACCCGCGATCCGCGATCCGTTCGGGCAATCTAGACCAAAGCCAAAGGGAACCCGTCCACGCTCGAACAGGGCCAGGGCGAGCCCCAGCGCCGACCCCCGTGCGGTCAACCGAAATCGACGCGCAAGATTGACCTGATAGACCTCCCCAGCCGAAATCGCCTCAAGAATCCGCGCGATACGCTGCATGTGGACCGCCGCGGATTCATCCGCATGCAGCGGACCGAGCCCCACCGGCACAACTTCAGGTTCTCGCAGCAGGGCTGCGCGTAACCGCTCGAGACTCCCTTCGTCTTCAGCCACCACCCGAACCTTGTCGGTGATGACGAGCACGGCGCGGTAACGCCACCACCGGCAGCTCGACAGAGCCGTAGGTGGTCGCGGATCGCCTTGCCAACGGGCTCTCCCCTCGATCTCTCGGGACGCTTCATAGGGCAACAGACCGAGCCAGCGTGGCACAGCGGCCATCGGCATCGACGGTGCGCGGGGAAGCCCTGGCTCCGGATCCCAACCCTGCACCTCAGCCACCGGGAATGCCCCGAGGTAGGCCTGACACGGTGCTGTGGAACCGAGCAGAGCAAACGCCCCCGGACAGCCGGCAAGTCGCCGGGCGAGCTTCTGCGGCTCGGGCGGGAGGGGCAGTTCGACGACCAGCAGCTCGGTCACGGTGCATCCCGTAGCACCGCGTTCGGCGCGTGGGGCCTCGAGTTCGACTGGTCACGCTCAGAGTTCCGGAGTAGCACAACCCCACCATGCGCTCCTTTACGGCTCCCTTCGTTGCCTGTCTCGCGCTCGGCTGCAGCGACGACGCCCTCCCGAACGGCACCTTGAAGCTCATCACCGGCCCAGACGATGACGTGTTCACCGCCGAACCTGCTGCCGTGCAAATCGACGTGAACCGTTACTCCTACGATAAGGAAGAGAGCGAGCGCTTGGTGCGCTCGGAGACCATGCCCGAAGGGCTCGATCTTGGCTCGGCCGGTCTCTTTGAGTTTGAGGTGTCGGGGGCCGACGAGGAGGGGCAGCGGGTGGTCGGCGGCAGAACCGCACCCTGGGAGGTCAGCTATTGGGCGGGAGCAGAGTTGCCACTGCTCGCTGCACGCCTCGACCGCTTCTCCCGAGCTCCCGAGTCTTTTCAGGTCCCACCGAAGAGCCATCCCTTGGTGGCCATGATGGCCGTCGATGTGATCTGGATGGTGACCAACAGCGGTGAAAACGCGGTCTCCGACGGCTACAGCACCGCCTTCTGGATGCAGTACCCACCCCTTGATGCCATCGCCAACCTCCCCTGTCCCACCAGCCCCTGTGACGCGTCGATCCTCGCGGTGGCCCGCGGTCAATATGGCTACTTGATCGGCGAGGGATGGGCCTACGGTATCGCGTTCTCCACCAGCGAGGATGTGGAGTATGTGGACTACGTCGACCTCGAGCCCCCCGAGCCCCTCGAGGATTGGGCGGAACTCCACGGCGGAACCAGCATCCCGACCCCGGGCGCCACCTCCTTCGCCGTCGGTTTCACCCGCGAGGAGCCAACAGACGCCTACGCCTTCTTCGATTCCACGGGTGAGTACTATGGCGGACAACTGTCCACGGCGCGGGCCCTGGCAGCGGTCACCTGGAGCCCTGAGCTAGGCCTAGTGGTAGTCGGTGGCAGCGAGGAGGGTGCGGGTGTCGAACTCATCCCTGCCGACGACGCCACAAAGCCAAGCACCCTCGATTTTCCGCCAGATCCGGTCCTGGGGGCGGCGCTCCTCGCCGACTCGGAAACGACCGTGCTCCGCCTCGGCGGTCGCCTCCCCGACGGCACGCCGGCACCCACCGTGCGCCTCGATCTCACCTGCGAAGCCAACTGCGTTCCTGAGGAGCTCCCCGAGCTTTCGGTCGACTTCGTCACAGGCAAGGGCTTCTCGGACGGGACGGCCAGGTTGGTGGCCGCCGAAGACTTGGACGGCAAGACCCTGGTGTTCCGGGTGACCGAGGACGCCGTGACCGCGATCCCTCTGCGGGTGGAGCGCCACCACGCCAGCCCCTTGGTCCTGCCCACTGGGCACCTGGCGCTGGTGGGTGGAGTTGAGCCGGGCACGACTCGTTCCATCAACGAGCTGGAGGTCGTGGCGTTCTAGCCAGCCACCTTGGGCTCGGCCAGTCGCACTATTCTTCCTTTGGTGGTGACGATAGTGAGAGAGAGCGGCGCGCGAGCCCGCGCACCTGGCCAGATCACACAGCCATCGAGCAGTCCCTCGCCTTCAATCGTCGCCCCCGCGCCCACCACTGAGTCACGGCAGCGCACCCCCGAGGCGAGATGAACCTCGGCACCAAGATAGCTGTCCGAGCCCGGGAAAGAGTTTGTGTATTGCTTGAGCCAATTTGCATTAGCATCCTGATATTGCTCAAGTATTCCAACATCTACCCACCACTCCTCGTGGAGCACTGCCGCCAGAGCATGGCCCGCGCGGAGCCAGGGCAAACACACATCACCGATAAGGCACCCCTGGGTCGGGAGCGCGCCAAGATGCGTCTGTCCCAGACCCAGAATCCCCACGTAGTCGGCCCCCGATACCTCCCTTCCGAAGCGCTCCCCCCTCAGTCGAACCACCCTGTTCCGATCGTCCAGCCCCACAGTGCCCTCCCCCAACCGCCGACGAGCCACGAGCAGTGCAAGCCCGGCAGACCTGGTGGTCGTAACCAACTCCTCGAGGGGCGGCCGCGTCAGGATGTCACCGTTCCAGACGACCACCACATCACTCGTGAGTCTTGAGCGCGCCGCACGTACACCCCCGGCAGTGCCAAGGAGCGCAGGTTCATGTGACACATGAAGTCCTTTAGCGTAACGACTTAGAGCTGCACGAAACTCCTCGGCATGCGCATGTACGTTCACCACCCGTGGCGCCCCACCCAGACTCTCTGCGGCCTCGAGCAGATGCACGAGCAGCGGTCGATCACCCACCCAAACCAGCGGCTTCGGCAGCTCGTCCGTCAGCGGACGCAGCCGCGTTCCTAACCCAGCGCAGAGGAACATGACGTCACACATCGCAGCGAGGTTGCCACGAAATGGCTGTACTACCCGAGAAACTCGCGCCAAGGGCCGATCTCGTGGTACCGACCAGCCGTGATGCGAAAGCTCCCCCTCCTCGTCAGCTCAGCTCTCATCGTCCCCCTCCTCGCGGTGTTGGGGCCGAGCTGCAGCACGGACGCGGTCGGTGTGGAGGATTGCCGCAAGATCGAAGAGGCGCGTTGCGCGGCAGCCGCGACCTGTCAAGGGCTGTTTGGCAAGTTGAACGTGACGGATTGCGAGCGTTTCTACCGCGATCAATGCCTGCACGGCCTGGCCGCCTCGAGTTCCCCGGGGAGACTGGCGGTCCAACGCTGCGTCGAGGCGATCGGTCGTGCCGCAGAGTGTAGCCAAGAGCTGGGTGAGGACGCGTCGATCGGAGATTGTTCGGAACTCGAGAATCAAGACGAGGAGTTGGTGACGGTCTGTCAGCTGATTGAGCATCCCGAGGCGATGCGGGACTGTGATTTCCTGCTCGACCTCGAAGAGGAACCGGAGGAAGGGCAAGGCGGTTCAGGCGGCGAGGCCGGAGCAGCCGGCACCTCCGGCGCATCCGGTGCCTCCGGCTCCGCGAGCGAGTGATGCCCGGGCGATCCTGGCTCGGCCTTTCAGCCCATCTAGGCTCCACGCGAGTTCCGCTTCCCTCCAAACCGGTCCCAAGCTGGCAACCCGCTTAGGCATCGACTAAAGAGGCTTCACTCTCGATGCAGATCTTTTGCCACCTCGGCCCCCTTGTGCTCGGCGCGGCGGTTTTGCCCCTCCTCGTTGGTTGCGACGATGGAGGAACTAGCTCGACCCGGAGCGATCTTCTTACCCTCGTCATGGTTCACCCGGAGGACTTCCCCGGCGAGCTCAGCTGTGGCGAAGATGCCGGAACCGGCAGTTACGTCGCGACCCTGCTCGACATGACAGGTGACCTGACTGAGGGCGAGGCGCCCATCGAAGAGTTCGCGGTGGACACCTCACCGCCGACGGCGTGTACCGACTCCCTCGGCTTCTCCTTGGTGTATCCGGATCGGGCCTACGAAGCCCTGGTCGAACTCTACCCTGAAACAGACAGCGATCCCTCGACCGTTGATGTCTGCACCGTCGAGGGAACGAGAGCCGCAGTCACCCGCGTCGACGGAACCTGCACGGACGAGCTGGCCACCCCGGTTGGCACCCTCCGCTGTCACGGCTGGGTGGAGTCGGCCACGGGCAGCGCTGCCCCTGCTGGTCGTCCCGCCATCGCGATCGAGTATCGCTCGGTAAGCCTTCACTACTGCGAGGCCCTGCCCTAGTCGAGAGTCGCCCGCTGATGCGCACGCCCCCTCCCAACGCCAGCCTCGGAGCCTTCCCTCGGCCTTCGAAGCCGTTCTTCCGATTCCTGGCCGCGCTGTTCGCGGTGTGGGTGCTGTTCGCGATCGGCCAGAACTGGCTCGGGGCATCTCCGGAGCTGTTCCTCTCCCTCACCGGCAACACCGCCGGACTGGCGAACGGACAGCTCTACCGTCTCTTCACCGCCGCCTTCCTGCACGATCCGGTTGGGGGCGCGGGCGTGCAGCACATCGTCTTTGCCCTGCTCGGGCTCACCCTGCTCGGAGCCCCCCTGGAGCGCGCGATCGGACCCCGGCGTCTCCTACGGCTGCTCCTCATCACGGCGCTCTTCTCGTACACGGTGGCCTTCCTGATCGATCTCGTGCTGCCGGCAAGCCTATCGCTCCGATTGATGCCCGAGCACTACTTCGGAAGCACGCCACTGCTCGAAGCCGTAGCGATCGCCTTCGCTCTCAACCTCAAGGACCAGAAGATCTTGCTCTTCTTCGTCCTGCCGATCGGCTCCCGCGGCCTCATTTGGGCCACTATCGGCTTGAGTGTGCTCTTGGTCCTCGCCAACGCGCTCGGGCCATCGGGTCACATCGCCCCCTTCGCGGGCATTCTCGCGGGATGGCTGTTCGGCGGCAGCTCCCCGTCACCCCTCCGGCGACTCTATCTGAAATGGCGGCTTGCCCGGCTGGACGCGGAGGCCTCCCAAGGCGCAAGGGGGTCTCGGGAGCGTGGACACCTCCAGGTTCTGCCGGGCGGCAAGGGCAAGCGGCGCCCCGACCTGCATTGACCCCCTCTGGGTACGGGCGCTCCGCCAATCGACCAACAGATTGCCGTTGCCGGAAAACTGAGCCCTTCCGCTCACGGACGCTCCTTGCGGTCGCGTGACTGAATGTCCGTGGTTGCGGCATTTCCGGCCAAGAGACCGTAATGGGGCTGTAATGGCGCTTTCCACGGCCATGGACAAGAGTCTGGCCCTGGGACACCGAGGCACGTGAGAAAGGTAGGGGAGGCGGCCGGCCCTGGGGAGGAGCCGGTCGCCGGGGGCCTATCCTTCGGGGGGTGCGTGAGCACCCCGCCGACTTTCGTGCTGCCTCTGGTGGTGGAACCACGCGCGTGCTAGCTCCGCTTCCCGATGCGAGAGCTTCTGGACGCAGAAAGCATTGATCGGGGTTTGCGCCGAGTCACGGGCGAGATCCTGGAGCGTCACCGTGAACTCGACAGACTGCTCCTCGTCGGCGTGCGCCGCGGCGGTGTTCCGTTGGCGCGAGCGGTGCGAAACTGGATCCAGCAACTAGAGGGTCGCGAGATCCCCCTCGGCACAGTCGACATCACCCTTTACCGCGATGACGCCGCTACCGCGCTGGCCAATCCCCGCATCGGCCCAAGCGTGATCCCCGGCACCTTGGACGGTCGGGACGTCCTTCTGATCGACGACGTGATTCAGACCGGGCGAACCATCCGTGCCGCCTTCGACGCGCTGCTCGATTATGGTCGTCCCCGGTCGATCGAGTTGATGGCGCTCGTCGATCGCGGTGGCCGCGAGCTCCCCATCCAACCCGACTACCTCGTGCGCGCGGTCGCACTCGCTCCTGACGAGCGGGTGGACGTGGTCTCCCTCGAGGACGGTCGTCATACGGTCTTCGCTCGCTCCTTCACCGAGCCCAGCATCCACCCGCCCGCCGAGGTCGTCGCATGAGCACTGAAGAGCGTCTCCGTCACTTGCTCGGCATCGAATCGCTGTCTCGGAAATCTGCCGAGAAGATCCTGCGCACTGCTGAGACGTTCCTGGAGGTCACTCGCCGGCCCATCCGCAAGGTCCCCACGCTGCGCGGCAAGACCATCCTCAACCTCTTCTTCGAGGCGTCCACCCGTACTCGCAGCTCCTTCGAACTCGCCGGCAAGCGCCTCGGCGCAGACGTAATGAACGTCGGCGGCTCCTCTTCGAGTACGAGCAAGGGGGAGACGCTCCGGGACACTGTACGCACGCTGGACGCGATGCACGCGGATGTGATCGTGATCCGCCACCGCGCTTCGGGAGCAGCCGCCTACGTCGCGTCTCGAACGCGGGCCGCGGTGGTGAACGCCGGAGATGGGATGCACGAGCACCCAACCCAGGCGTTGCTCGACGCCTTCACGATCCGCCAGCACTTCCCAAACCTGGAGGGACTCACCGTCGCGATCTGCGGGGACGTTGCCCACAGTCGCGTGGTGCGCTCCAACGCCTGGCTCCTCCCCAGGCTCGGTGCCAGCGTCCGAGTGTGCGGTCCGCGGACCCTGCTACCGCGAGGCGTCGACACCTGGGGGGTCGCGGTCTTCGACCGGCTCGAGGCCGCCCTCGAAGGCGCCGACGTCGTCATGATGCTCAGGATCCAGCAGGAGCGGCTGGAAGGAGCCCTCATTCCCTCACTCCGCGAGTACGCCCGAGAATTCGGGTTGAACGAGCACAGACTTCGGCTGGCCAAACCCGGCGCGCTGGTGATGCATCCCGGCCCGATGAATCGCGGAGTAGAAATCAGCGAGGATGTGGCCGATGGCCCACAGAGCGTCATCCTCGACCAGGTGGAGGCGGGCGTAGCCGTCCGAATGGCCGTCCTCTATCTCTGTGCGAACGACGGCCCCCTCGAGCCGGGCGAACTCATCACCTAGCGTGGGTGCAGTGCTCAGGTGTCCCGGAGCCACGGCGCTTGCGACAGGCTCCGGGACACTGGGCAGCGTTGGGACAACGGGCTGACATGGCGCCCTTGTGCGGCAGATCTGACGCACTCACCAGCCCGTGGGGGCTTGAGGCAACCAACGGAACTGGGACGTCGGTGCGGCGGTTCGGGCCACGTGAAGCGACCTCTCGTACCTCCTCATGGACGGCAATTCACGAGGCAACGCTGGATCTGTAGAGGGGAATCGCCTTGGCGGCACGAACGCTCCGGGAACGAACCGTCGCGGTCTCCCAAAACGCCTCGCAGCTGCCGCAGCCTCCCCAGTTGGCAAGCACAGCGCGAATCGACTCGGAATGGAATCCCTTCACGGCGAAAATCATTGACAGCGTATCGGAACAACCCGCTCCACCGTGATCCGCATGAGCCACTCCCTTCGACGAAAACCGCAGCTGGCGTCGCAACCACACGTCGACACGTTCCCTACATCGTCTCGCTCCTCTTGCCGAGCGTGTCAGGTTTGAAAGGGAATTTCCGTGATTTCTAGGTGGCCCGGGTCGGTACTCTGATGTACTCTTCCCATGTTCGGGTCGGTGTTTTCGATACAGCGTGGTGTCCCACTGTGAAGGGGTCGGATCATGTTCAAACATAGCTTTGCTGCAATCTCATTGATGGGCTCTCTGGCAGTCATGGCGTGCAGCTCTTCGAATCCAAGTGCTGATGTGGAAGGCAATGCTTCCAAAGCTGGCGAGGCCTCCGCATCGGGGTCGACGAGTTCCGCCGGCACGGATGGTACGGGAACCTCCACGAGCAGCAACGGCGGTACTCCCGGCATCGACGTCAACACAGGAGGCGCAGCGGACGGCGCGGGCGCACCAGGCACAGGGTCCACCGGAGCCGGCTCAACAACGGGTGACGCGGGCTCGAGCAGCACCGGCACGACCACCGACGCGGGCGGGCAAGGCTCCGGCACCGCTGGCAGTTCGAGCACCGAACCTGGTGCAGGCGGCAGCGTCAGCACCGCTGGCGCGAGCAGCTCGGATGGCGGTGTCGGCACCAGCGATCCTCTACTCGGAGAGGGCGGCTTGATCGTCGGCGATACCGAAGATCCGCCCCTTGGTGACACTGAGGATCCACCTCCCGGAGATACCGAAGATCCGCCTCCCGGAGATACTGAAGATCCGCCTCCCGGAGATACCGAAGATCCGCCTCCCGGAGATACTGAAGATCCGCCTCCCGGAGATACCGAAGATCCGCCTCCCGGAGATACCGAAGATCCGCCTCCCGGAGACACAGATGATCCCCCAGACGAGTGCATCCCGGATGAGTTCGACAACGTCAACGTCATCGTCTTCAAGGATGCGGTACCGAGCGGCGCTGACTCCGAGGGCGCGATGTACGTGGGCGGCAACATGGGAGTGTGGGACGGCGAGACCTGCGTGCAGCCAGTGAACGGCTATGGCATCGACAGCAAGGCAGACAACGACGTGAACTGCACGGACGTCTACGGTCTGGTCGTGGGCGGCAATGTTTGCCTGGAGGGCGGCGGTCTCGGAAATGGCATGGTCGCCTACGGCGGCAGCGCAGATATCAGCAACTTCACCGGTCCCTGCGGCTACTGGAAGTATCCCGACAGCATCGACGCCCCGGTCGACTTCATCGCCCTCGAACAAGCTTTGAAGGGCTACAGCGTCGCGTTCACGCAGTACCCGGTGAACGGCACGGCCATCCTCTCGGGAGGTTCACTCACGTTGACGGGGACCGATCCGGTACTCAACATCTTCAGCATCACGGCGGCGCAGCTCTCCAGCACGAGCCAAGTGACGATCAGTGCACCCGAAGAATCCTCGGTGATCATCAACGTAACTGGGGATCCGATCGTGTGGCAGGGTGTCGGCTTCCAACTGCCGGACGGTACCGCTTCTTGCCGCGGCACCGGTGAGGTGGACGGCAGCGACACCGAGGTGGGGTGGTGCCAGAGAATCCTCTGGAACATGCCGGACTGCACCTCGCTTACCCTGAGCGGGATCGGAGTGCAGGGTTCAATCCTCGCCCCCTACGCCACGCTCACTTCCGACAGCGGCGGCGGCAACGTCGACGGTCAGATAATCGTCGAGTACCTGTACGGCGGCATCGAGTTCCATCCCTATTACTTCACGGGCTGCCTCGAGTTGATCGACGTGGAGCTCTGATCACATCGAACAGTCCCTTATACTACGGTGACATGATGAAGCCCTTTCTTTCGATCATTGGTGTTTCGGCACTCTCCACCCTCGGCATCGCCTTCGCGTGTTCTTCGGATGGCGGCCAGCTCGGCCCAGGTGATACCGGCGCATCCGGCACCACCAACGGTACGGGAACGAGTTCTGGGGGCGGCTCCGGCACAGGCGTGTCCGCGGGTTCCTCCAGTGGTGTGGGCGGTGGCTCGGGGATAGCGATCGGCGAGGGTGGCAACGCTCCCTTCGATGGCTGCGAGGCCATCGCCGAGAACGCCCAGCTCACGCCCATCAACATGGTGATCATGTTCGACAAGTCCGGCAGCATGGGCGACCAGACGGGCGGTGAGCAGAACTATCAGAGCCGCTGGGTGCCGGTTCGCCAGGGTATGATCAACTTCTTCTCCACCGCTGGCTCGACCACCACCGGGATCATGGCGTCCCTCTCCTACTTCCCCGCCCCGGGAGATCTGCCCACCACCTGCAGCAACAACTACACCACGCCGAATGTGTCGTTGACCGACCTCACCACCCCCGACCGGCTCATCAACTCCCTCAACGGTACGGAACCAGGTGGTGGCACGCCCACCCTTTCAGCGGTCTACGGAGCCACCACCTATGCCAAGAAGCTGATGAACGACAACCCAGGGTCAAAGTCAGTGGTGATCTTGGTCACGGACGGCGCACCAGCGATGTATGTGACAGAAAATGAGACCACGGGGGATCTCAACGGCGACGGAGAGGTAAGAAGCTATGTGGAGGAGAACTGCGTGCCTTCGGCGCTCCGCGACAGCACGCTGCTCAACACCATCCCGGATATTGCCACGGTAGTGAACGGCGCGGCTCAGAACGATCCACAGGTACCCACCTACGTGGTCGGGATCGGAACCAACCTGGGAAATTTGGACGAGATCGCCAACGCCGGCGGCACCACCCTCATCCTGATCGATCCCACCGATCCACCCGAACAAACGACCAACACCATCACCTCTACTCTTCAGTCGATCCGGGTCTCCCAGTTCTCCTGCGAGATGACGATCCCCATGCCTCCGGAGGGTCAGACCTTCGACAAGGATATGGTCAACGTGAATTTCGTTCACTCCAACCTCTCGGTAGAGCAGTTGGTGCGCTCGGACAGCTGCGCTATCTCCGGCTGGCACTACGACAATCCGGATAATCCCACGCTGATCCAGCTCTGCCCGCAGACCTGCAATGCCGTGCAGAACGACACGGGTGGACAGATCCAGGTCGCCTTCGGCTGCGAGACGATCTACATCCCCCCAAAGTGAGGAGGGCGGGTGGCTACCGCGCCTTGCCAGGGATGTGAGACGCGCTAACGCCGATCACCAGAGAAGAGGTGGTCGGCGTTCGTGTATTTCTGCCCTTGCACGCGCCACGACAACGCTCAGGGCAAGGGCCCTGCCGTTGCCCTGAGCGCAGGCAGACGCCCTAGGTGCGCGCAGGCAGACGCCCTAGGTGCGCGCAGGCAGACGATCCGCGTCGGGGCCCCCGAGCCCCCCCCCAACAAGGAGCTGTGCAGCACGCGCCTGCGACGGCAGAAGGCCGCTCAATTGGCTTCGAGGGCCGGTGGCTCCAGCCCCCAGATCCGGCTGCCGGCGCGGTACAGCGCCGCATGATCGTTAGCCGAGTAGGTGGTGCTGGCCAAGTAGGACCAGTCGTTGGTCACGATATAACCGGTCATCCACTGCTCGGTACAGTGCACCTGGATATCCATGTTCTCGATGCAGGTATTGGCGGCCAGCGATCCGCTCGCGAAGCTGACGGACACGTAGAAGTTGGTGCGAGCCGAAGGCGCCCATTCTGGGCCTTGAAGCGGCGTTTCCAGCCTCTGGGAGACAGCGGTAGTCCCCGCCTGTGCCGAGTAGTTGACGAGCGCGATCTGGTCGGCGGTAGTCCCGTCCATGCTGTAGAAATAGCGAATTTCTACCTCAGTGAGATCCACCGCAGAGCTCGCCGTGTTGCACACCTTCATGCCAAACGAGATACTGGTTCCGACACTCCCCTCTTCGGGGATGGAGTTCAGCTTGGTGAGCACCTGGATGTCTCCTGAGATGCAGGAGCCTCCCGCGCAGAGCTCCCCGGTGTCGCAGGGGTTATCGCACGTCCCGCAGTGCTCGCTCGAAGTCTCCGTATTCACGCAGTCGGTGCCGCAGCGCAAGAGGGGGGCGTTGCACTCACACAATCCCTCGGTGCAGGTCTCATCGCTGGTGCACTCCACGCCGCACGCGCCGCAATTTGCGTTATCGATGAGCGGATCGGTGCACCCCTCGCCACAATCGAGAGCGGTCTCGATGCACACGCACGCACTCTCAGTGCAGGTCTCGAGTTCGAGGCACTCGACGCCGCAACCGCCGCAGTTGAGCGGATCGACGGTCAGATCGACGCAATCCTCCCCGCAGATGGTCGCATCGTCGGCGCACACGCACTCACTCGCTTCGCACACTCGGCCTGGTGCACACGCGTTGCCACAGGCTGAGCAGTTGGCGTCATCGCTGGTGAGGTCACTGCAGGTTCCCTCACAGTCGACGGTGGTGCCGGCGCACACGCAACTGCTGTCTGAACAGGTCCGCGTCTCGTCGCAGATGGTGCCGCACACGCCGCAGTTCTCCGAGTCAGTGGTGAGGTCCGTGCAGATGTCACCGCACTGAGTGGTGGGGGCGTCGCAGTCGCTGACGCACAGACTGCCCTCGCACTTCTCGACCGGTCCGCACTCGAGATTGCATGCACCGCAATGCAACGGATCGGTCGCCGTATCGACACAGCTGTTGCCACATTGGATGGTGGGCGCCGTACAGGAGGTAGAACACACCCCCAGATCACATACCTCGAGTTCTTCGCAGACCCTCTCGCAACTGCCACAATGCAGAGGATCGGTGTCCAGATCCACGCAGTCCGCTCCACAGCTTACCAAGCCCTTGGCTTCGTCGCACACGCAGAAGCCATCGACGCAGTTCTGGCCCACGGAACAGAAGTGGTTGCATCCGCCGCAGTTCGCTGTACTGGTGAGGATCTCCACGCAGATCTCGTTGCAGACGGCGTGGCCCTCGGCTGGGCACACGCAGGAACTGTCGACACAAATCTCGGCACCAAGACAGGGCTGGTTGCAGAACCCACAATGGTCGGCATTGCTGGTGGTATCCACACAGTTGATGCCGCACAGCGTCTCGGTCTCAGCACAAACAATCTGTGATTCGCCGCCCGCTCCTACAAGACCGCCGGCGCCACTCTCGGTTGTGCCACCTTCAGAGCTCTCACCACCAAGGAGCACGATACCCGCACCGCCTTCCGCTGGTGCGCCTCCCTCGTTGTCGGACTGCCCACCCACCGTGCTCGGACCCTCCTCTAGTTCGGTGATGCCAGGGGCACAACCTGAGGCGAGTCCGAAGCCGAGCGCCGTTACACTGAGCCCCGTGATAAGCAAGGGACGATATGGCCTAAGAAGCATGGCAAGATCCCATCTTCCGTAATTTACACCGCCGGCGACCCAAGAACCACGGACGAAACAGTCTCCGCCTCATCTTTCTCCGAATCCCACCAGAGCGTGAGCGGATGCCGGGCCGTCTCGGACTGCCCCCCAAACCAAGACCCGCCAACGGACGGGGCTCAGTTGCTGGGTGTGGCCAGGCTGCCCGCGGTCTCGGGGCTCTCGCTGGATTCGGGCAAAGGCTGGGGCTCGCTCTCGAGCGCGGCCCGCAGCACCTCTTCGAGCCGGTTCACGTACACGAACTCGAGTTCGTCTCGCACTTCCTTCGGTACCTCCTCCAGATCTGCGCGGTTCCTCTCCGGCACAATCACCCGCTTGATGCCGGCGCGGTGGGCGGCCAGGGTCTTCTCCTTCAGCCCCCCAATGGGGAGCACCCGCCCCCGCAGGGATATTTCTCCTGTCATGGCAACATCGTGCCGCACGCGGATCCCCGAGAGCAAACTGACGAGGGCAGTAAACATGGTGATCCCGGCGCTCGGGCCGTCCTTGGGCATCGCCCCAGCCGGGATGTGGATGTGCACGTCGCTCTTCTCCAAGAAATCTTTGGTAATTCCGAAACGAGGTGCGTTCGACCGCACGTAGCTGAGGGCGGCGTGGGCCGACTCCTTCATCACGTCCCCCAACTGCCCGGTGAGCTGGAGCTTGCCGGAGCCGAACATCCGAGTGGCCTCAATGAACAGGATCTCCCCTCCCACGCTGGTCCAGGCCAACCCGGTTGCCACCCCCGTCTCCTCGGTACGCTCCGCAACCTCGCTCGTGTACTTGATCGGGCCCAGATATTCCCGCAGCTCCTCCTCACTCTTCACCAGTCGTGGGCTCTTGTCCCCCTCCGCCACCTTGACCGCCACACCACGGATCACACTGGCGGCGGTTCGCTCCAGGGAACGCACCCCAGCCTCCCGAGTGTAGTGTTCTATGATCTCTTCGACCGCCTCATCGGTGATGGTGAGTTGTTCATTCGTCAGCCCGTGCTCCTCCAGCTGCTTCGGGATCAAATGGCGGCGCGCAATGGCCAGCTTCTCACGCCGGGTGTACCCCGGAATCTCGAGCACCTCCATACGGTCACGCAGCGGCGGCGGTATGGGATCAGCCACATTGGCGGTGGCAATGAACATCACGTTGGACAGATCGTACGGGATCTCGAGGTAGTGATCGGCGAACGAGTTGTTCTGCTCCGGGTCGAGCACCTCGAGCAAGGCAGCGCTCGGATCGCCCCGGAAATCGTGACCGATCTTGTCCACCTCATCCATCATGAACACCGGGTTGATGGTGCCAACCTTCTTCATTCCCTGGATGATCTGCCCAGGAAGTGCGCCAACGTAGGTACGCCGATGGCCACGGATCGCCGCCTCGTCATGCACGCCGCCCAGAGAAATCCGCACGAATTTCCGACCAAGAGCCCGTGCGATGCTCCGCCCGAGTGAGGTTTTTCCGACACCGGGAGGCCCAAGCAGACACAGGATCGGTCCCTTCTTGTCCTTCTTCAGCTTGCGAACCGCGAGGTACTCGACGATCCTCTTTTTCACCTTATCGAGGCCGTAATGGTCCTCGTCCAGGACCCGGCGCACCTCGGAGATGTCCAGGTTGTCTTCGGTCGATTGATACCACGGTAGATCGAGGATCCAATCGAGGTAGGTGCGCACCACCGTATACTCAGCGCTCCCCACCTGCATGGCGCGAAGCCGCTTGAGCTGCTTTTTGGCCACACCGTCCGCCTCATTGGAGAGGTTGGCGCGGGCGATCTTCTCCTCGAGCCCGTCCAGATCTCCCTGGTCGCCGTCGTCCTCGCCCAGCTCCTCCTTGATCGCCTTCAGCTGCTGGCGAAGCACGTACTCCCGCTGGTTTTTGCCCATCTCCTCTTTGATCTGGGAGTTGATACGCTCGCGCATCTTCAGGATCTCGAGCTGGCGAGTCATCAGCCGGAGCACCCGGCGGATCCGCTCCTTTACCTCCACCGTCTCGATCAGCTGTGCCTTTTCTTCAACCGGCGTGTCCAGGTTTGCCGCCACCAGATCAGCCAGAGCGCCTGGAGTCTGAATGGAGTCGATCAGGGCACCCGCCTCACGGGGCAACTCAGGGGTGAGTTGGATGACCTGCTTTGCCACATCCCTCAAGCTCATGGCCAGTGCCTCGGCCTCCACATCCTCCGTACCCGATGACTCGAGCTTGGTGGTGCGCGCGCGGAGGAACGGCGCTGTCTCGGTCATGGTCTCGAGGCGGATCCGCGACAGACCCTGCAGGATCAGCGAGTAATTTCCGGATGAGTGTTTGAGCGCCTTCAGGATCCGCGCGGCACAGCCCACCGGGTACAGGTCCTCCGCGCCAGGGTCATCGGTGGACGGATCCCGCTGCGCAAAGATCCCGATCACCGGGTTCGTGAGGCCATGCACTTCCTCGACCAGGGCTACCGACTTCTCCCGTCCCACGTCGAAGGGCGCAACCGCCCCCGGAAAAAGCACCGCGTTGCGGATCGGCAGGATCGGCAGCTCCTCGGGGAAATCGAACTGCTCCTCGGTCGTCGCTGCTTTCTTCTTCTCAGTCATCTTGGGATACCTCGCCGTTCCGTGGCAGGAGGTCAGTCCGGCCAGAGGACGCGCCACTCGCGCAGCTCTAAGCTAGTCACCTCGGCTCCGGTATGCCAGGGTTCCTGTGTCGCATTTCTTCCAAAGGAAGGGTTCCTCGTGCGCAGCGTGTTTTTCGGCACCCCAGAAATTGCGGTCCCTAGTCTGATCGCCCTCACCTCGGTGTCGACGGTGGTGGGCGTCGTCTCCCAACCAGACCGCCCGGCGGGCAGGGGCCTCGGGCTCCGAGCGCCGGCAGTCAAGCTGGCGGCGGAGCAGCTCGGGCTTCCGGTAGTGCAGCCCCTCCGCCCCAGCGAGCCGAGCTTCCTCACCTGGTTCGCCGAGCGCGACTGCGACGTGGCGGTGGTACTCGCCTATGGTCGCATCCTTCCCCCTTCGGTGCTCAGCACCCCGCACTTCGGATGCCTCAACCTCCATGCCTCATGCCTCCCCCGCCACCGCGGTGCCGCCCCCATCCCCTGGGCTATCCTTTCGGGTGACACGCGGACCGGCGTGACTCTCATGCATATGGACGAGGGGCTTGACACGGGACCTTTGTACCTCACCCTCGACCTGCCAATCCTCGAAGAGGACGACACCGGCACGCTGAGCCACAGAATTGCCGAACTCGCCGCCGAGATGATCCGTGGGAACTTGCAGTCAATCCTCGAACACCGCCCCATACCCACCCCGCAGGAGGTGAGTTCAGCCACTTGGGCCCCTCCCCTCAAGAAGGAGGATGAGTGGCTGGATTTTGGGAGGCCGGCGTTGAAGCTGGCCCGCCAGGTGCGCGCCCTCGCCCCACGGCCCTCGAGCTACACCACCTTGCGCGGCAAGCGCCTCCGTGTCCTTCAGGCACGCGCCTGCCCCCAGGAGCTGTCGGGAGCGCCTGGGCATGTGAGCATCGATTCGGCGAAACGGGTATTGGTGGCTACCGCCGGCGGCTCCCTCGAGCTGCTCCGCGTTCAACTCGAGGGGCGGAAGGTGATCTCTGCCATAGACCTGGTCCACGGACGCGCGCTTCTGAACGACGAACGCCTTGGCCAGCCGCCTTCAGCGATCTAGGGGTGCGCGGTGGAGAACACCCTGCAGTTTCTCACCGAGCTTCGCCAAGAGTTTCCGAGGTTTCGCCTGGTCCAGAAGCGTGACAGTCGGCTCTGCCTTGTGCTCCACCGTGCCTTGTTCGTGCTCACCTTTGGTCGACAGAAGAGTTTTCTGAACGGCTATCATACCGTCCTCGGCCAGACGCTGTACGTGGCCGAGTCCTTTGCCACCATGCCTGAAGCCGACCGGCTGATCCTATTGCGCCACGAACGGGTCCATCTCCGGCAGGCGCGTCGGCTCGGCTTCCCCCTCTTCGCCTTCCTCTACCTCATCCCATTCCTACCCATGGGCCTGGCGTGGGGTCGCGCCCGACTCGAGTGGGAGGCCTACCGGGAAACCCTGCTCGCCACCCACGAGCTACTCGGTCCACGGGCAGCGGCCGATCCGGCACTTCGTGCAAGAATCGTGGCGCGCTTCACCGGCCCCGATTACGGTTGGATGTGGCCCTTCCAGCGCGCGGTAGCTTCCTGGTACGATCGGGCCCTCGCCGAGGTCTTGGGGAAAGAGCCCCAGGAGGCGAAGTCTGAGGAGCTCGATGCAGAGGATCACTGAGCGATGGGAGTAGTCGTTGGGATAGACCTCGGCACCACGCACACCGTGGTGGCTGCGGTCATCGAAGGAAAGGCGGTGGCGCTCGCCGACGAGGGTTGCTCACCGCTCATCCCGTCGGTGATCTCTTTTCTGCCTAGTGGCGCCGTGTGGGTAGGCAGCGCAGCCATGGAGCGCCGGCTCTCCGATCCCCAAAACACCATTTCGTCGGTCAAGCGACTACTCGGCCGAACTTGGGACACCGCCGAAGTGCAGAAGGCGCGCCAGCGCTTCAGCTTCGAGCTTCGTGAGGGTCCCGGTCACGCCACGTTGGTGGTGGCGCACGGAGAAACCTACACGCTGCCCGAACTCTCAGCCTTCGTGCTCCGCAAGGCCAAGAGCATCGCCGAGCTGGTACTCGGCGACAGCGTCGAGCGCGCCGTGATCACGGTGCCAGCCAATTTCAACGACCTTCAGCGGTCGGCAACCAAGGTGGCGGCCCGGGTAGCAGGCCTCGAGGTGCTCCGCATCATCAATGAGCCGACCGCTGCAGCGCTCGCCTTCGGTGCGGCCACCCGCGACGGCGAGCGCGTAGCCGTCTTCGACTTCGGCGGGGGAACCTTCGACATCACCATCCTCACCTTGGTTGGAGGCCTCTATGAGGTGACCGCGACTGCGGGCGATACGTTCCTGGGTGGCGACGACATCGACCAATCGGTTGCAGAGGAGCTGGCCCAACAGATCCGAGGTCGTTACGATTTTGACGTCTCGGGAGTGAGCGGCGGCCGCGAGTTGCTCCGGCAAGCCGCGGAGACAGCCAAGATCCGACTGTCCACAGAGCTCTCCACCACCGTTGATCTGGATACACGCGCGCTTGCCCAGTGTCCCCACCCGCAGCTCAAGGTCACCTTGTCGCGCACTGATTTCGAGCGACTCGCACTGCCCTGGGTGAACCGTACCTTCGACGTCTGCAGCCAAGCCTTCGTGAGCGCACGCCTGGGTCCAAAGGAGATCGATCGAGTGTTGCTGGTGGGTGGCTCCACGCAGATGCCAATTGTCCGGCAGCGGGTCGCCACATTCTTCGGCAAATCGGGGCAGATCCACGCCCATCCGACCGAGATCGTGGCGCGCGGTGCGGCGCTTCACGCTGCAGCCTTGGTCGCGAAGTCCGAGCACGAACCGCTGCCCGTGCCGCCACCCCCCGAACCAACGCGCCGCCCAAGCACTCAACCGCATGGGCGCCCTGGCACAGCCACCTCGCCAGGCCTTGGTGCCGACGGAGGTCTCGTCCACAGACCCGCCCGCGTGGTGCCGCCCCTTTCCACAACTGATGAACCCGCCCCTGTCACTCTTGACATGGGTACACCATCCGCGCTCGCCTCAGGCTCACTCCCCGAGCGGGGCTCCACCTTGGAAACACCCCACCAGGTCGCACCTGTCGCCGAGGAGGTCCCGTTCTCTGCCCCTGTGCCTCACCGAGAGCGGGTGGACACCTTGGCCTTCGGAGAGTCGCCACCAACCCTCTCCGGCCTCGGTGAAAACCGAGGCGCGCTGGCTGGTCCGCGCCGGACAATGGTGCGGGTGACAGCAGGCACCACTGACGCTACCGACGCTACGGCACCATCGAAGACCGGCACCACCCTCGCCCCACCCTTTGCGAGAACGGAGGAATCGCCGACCACCCGCGGCGCGTTTCCCGCAAGAGCGCCACGACCAGGCTCTCCGTCAACACAACGCGACCTCCTCTCCAATCTACCCATGGCTCGAGGAATGGCGCCTAGTCCAGCATCGCCGGCGGTGGGAGTGGGCAAGGCGGCACCAGTTGTGCCAGACGATCACAATCCAACCATCGCCTCGGGAGCAGAACATCCCGGCCAACCCCACCAGGAGGCACCTACCGTCCCACCAAAACGAGGCGCGGCGCCTGGCACGGAGCGGGTGCAGCCGCCCATTTTCCGCGATTCTGCTCTCGCCGCAGCGCTTGGCGCAACGCAGCCGGTCGCTCTGGTGCACCCACCCTCCGCCGCAACCGAAGCGGATAGTTCTTCGCTTCTGGCAGATGTGGGGCTGGATGACGAGAACGAGCCCACCATCGTGGCTGCCCGCCCCAACCTGCTCGAACCACCGGTGCTCCACGCTGGAGAGGTCAAGCCCCGACCACCAGCCCCCAACCTGCTCGAACCACCGGTGCTCCACGCTGGAGAGGTCAAGCCCCGACCACCAGCCTTGAGCGCGAAGCTCGACGAGACTGACCTGCCGGTGGTCGCCGAGCGTCCGGCAGCGAGACCGACCGCCGTCGCGGCGGCGCCGGCAGGCGACGGCGACTTCGGTGAAGCTCCCCAGTCCCTGTCCGATGCCGAACTCCGCGCTCGCTACGGCAACCTCCCGCTGATCGTCGGCGGCAAGCGCGTTCCCGCGGCGCACGAGCAAACCGCCGTGCTCGACGCGACCGCACGCGGCCTGCTCGAATCGCGCCCCGATCTCCCAAAGAGTGAACCCGTCGAGTCACCCCTCGAACTCGACACCCTCTCCACGCCACCGCCACCGCCGCCCACCAAACCCATTCAACCACACCGCACCCTCGAGCTCGAGAGGGAGACAGATCTCCCCGAGGCTGTGGCACCGAGGCGAGCCGCACCTCCCATTCCGACAGCTCCGAGCGTTGCCTCACCGCTGGCTAAAGGACCGCTCGCCAGCCCACCGGCATCCCGTTTTGGTTCGATGCGGCCTTCGGCTCGCCATGATCCGGACACCGAAGCGGCGCTACCGGTACCCGATGTCCCGCGGGCAGCGCCGCCACCGCGTGTGACCGGTCCCCAACCTCCACCCTTGCCACGTGGCAGCTTTGGACCAGCGCCCATCCTTCCGCTTGGAGCACCATCGGGGTTCGGACAACCATCTGCCCCTCCCCCCGCGCTCGGCTCACCGTCCCGTCTTTTTGCAACCCAACCCCTGGGCGTGCAACCCGCCGCAACAAGCCCCCTCGGCCCAGCTCTCGGCTTCTCTGCTCTCACCTCCGGTGTTGCGCTTGGACAGGGAAGCTCGCGTTCGGTGCCCCCCGCAACCTACGCATCACCCATCATCCCGCTTGGCGGAGAGCGTCAACCGCTGCTCATCGATGTCACCCCCCTCAGCCTCTGTGTGGAGACGGCAGGCGGCTTCGCGGATGTTCTCGTACCCCGCAACACGGCCATCCCCTGCGAAAAGACCCGAGAGTTCGTACCTGCGCAGGACAACCAAGACACGGTGCGCGTTCGCATCGCCCAGGGTGAGAGCCAACGTTTCTCGGATAATGTCCTTCTCGGTGAGGTCGAACTCACACATCTCCGCCCACAACTACGCGACCAGTCGCGCCTGGCCATCACCTTCGCCATCGACTCTGATGGCATCCTGCACGCCCGGGCCATCGATCTGGGGACTGGCCGTGCCGCGGAGGCCGATCTGCGTTTGGTAGGAGCACCGAGCGCCGCTGAGGTAGCCAAAATGGCTGCCCGACAGAGTCTTCGCCCCTTCAGCTGACGCCGGAAGAACCACGCCGTGAGCGAAGCACCTCTCAGTCCCGACGAGCTCAACATCCTGAGCTGGAACGAGCGTTTGGAGCAGCTCGACTACTTCCAGCTCCTCGACGTCACCGCCGAAACCGCCGCCGACGAACTGCAGCGCGCCTTCCATAGGTTCGCTCTCCGATTTCATCCCGACGTTCGTCCGTTGGCGCCACCCCAAATCAAGGCGGCACTCACTCGTATCTTCGAGCGCGGCGCGGAGGCCTACCGAATCTTGGCCGAACCGACGCTCTTGGGCCGCTACCGGCACGCCCGTGCACGCGGCGAGCTGCGACTCGCGGATGTCTCCCTCCGTGCCCTACCGGAACTCTCAACCACCCTCCCGTCACTCCACCTATCCTGTCGCACCACAGGCGCCAAACTGATGGCTCAGAACGCCGCCAAGGCCTACGCTCAGCATGAGATGGCTCGGGTGGTGGACGCGTTGCGCTCCGCACTCGACTACGAGGCCGGCTCGAACCAAACGGTCGAAGATTGCTTGCTCGCGGCCGAGCAGGTGTAAGGGCGAGCCACCGGCAGCGTTCTGTCTCGTGGTCGGCCACCAGTTCGCACCCAAGGATCCCTGGTGCCCATTGGTCCATAAAAGGAGCCCCTCCCAAATCCATCGTACCCCAACAGGGTGAGGAGCCGAACCAAGACCCCTTCCCCTTTTCATCTCCTTCGGGTTTCGCCCATCAAGCACTAGCGATTTCAGCCAGAGTTGATAGAAGATGGGCCCGCTGCGGCGGGTCGCTCTCCCTCGAACGGCCTGTTCGCTTTGCCTCGTCCTTCTGGTTCCCTAGTCCCTCTCTGGAAGAGTTTGCCCTTCCATTCTCGAGGAGTTCCAAGTTGAAGATCTCCTGTCCCTCCTGTGAAGCCAAGTACTCGATCGGTGACGAGAAGGTGCACGACCGTCTCGCCAAGATTCGATGCCGCAAATGTGGTGCGGACATCGTGATCGATGGTCGAGTCTCCCCACCTAGCGTCTCGCTCGGGGATGCCACCCACATCACCGGGGAACACCCGGCAGTGGCCCCCACCGCGGCCCCCACCGCGGCGCCCAGCTCCCCCAAACCTTCCGCCGAGTACACGGTCGATCTAGGGGAGAACGATCAGCGCACAATGAGCCTGGCTGATCTCATGGAGGCCTACAACGCAGGGTTGGTCACCGGTGAAACCTACCTCTGGGCGGACGGCATGACCGACTGGACACCACTCGCCCAGGTGCCGGAAGTGGTGGAAGCACTGAACGCGGCGAGCCAGCCGGAGGCTGGCTCCGCACCTGCTGCAGCGCAAAGCCACGGCTTTGCCTCCTCGAGTGCCGCCGCCCGCACCGCATCGGTCGGGCCACGCGGAGCCGATGGCGCCCGGGTCGCGAGCAGCGCAAAGGCCGATCTCTTCGGCAGCATCGCCCACGCGGGGAGCGAGGAAGACGTCACCACCTCGGCTCCTCAGGAGCCGGCCGCGCCGGCTGCTGCCACAGGGGCTCGAAACGAGTCGAGCGTGCTCTTCTCACTCTCGGCCCTCACGGCGTCCGCGAAATCCACGCCTGCGGCGAGCGCGCCGTTACCCGCCGTCACGCGCGCCAAGGAAGAAGACTCGGATCTGATCGATCTCAAAGCCTTGACCTCGCAAGCGAGTGCTGCCGCTGCCGCTTCGACCTCTGCCGCAACAGCAGCCGCTGACGATGGGTTGGTCACACTGGGCGAATTCGGAGGGCTCCAGGCACCACTTGGCGGCGGATTGGGCGGCGGTGGGATCGGCTCTCCCCTGGGCGGATTGGGCTCTCCACTCGCCGTCGGCGGAGGCATCCCGGTTGGTGCCGGCGACGTCCACTATCCGCAGCAGAAGAGCCGCACAGGGCTCTACATCGGAGGCGGCATCGCCGTTGGATTGATCGCCCTGGCTCTCGTGATCGGCCTCCGCAGTGAGCCTGCACCCGTTGCGGCGCCCGCTCCCGCACCGACCCCCACGCCCTATCGACCACCGGAGGATGATGGTCCTGCAAAGGAAGCATCCCTTGCCAAGCCTCCCCCTACGGGTACGGAGGAGGCCAGCGCAGCCCCTTCCAGCAGCTCACCTCCAAAGACCGCTCAGGCCACCAAGACCGGCGGTGGGCGCCGCACCACGGGGACAACGGCGGGTGCTGGCAAGACAGGCGGCAGCAGCGGTACCGGTGGCTCGACTCCCGCTGCGGCGGCGACGCCGAAGAAGCCCAGCAGTCCGTGTGGCTGCGCGCCTTCCGATCTCAACTGCGTGATGCGCTGCTCCGTCAAGAGCAAGTAGCTCGCCCTCTTCACGGAGAGCCGCGGGTTCCCCGTCCTCCCCTGCCCTCTTCCCGCATCGTAACCGTCATTGCGACGGTTACGATGCGTCTGTTCGGTCTTCACGAATGCCGCCACACTCAGCTCGGCAGGACCAACCCCATCTCCGTGAAGGCGCGCTTCGAGGCGCGACGCTGCCATGGCATCATCAGCCCGAAGTAGAGGATATTTAACCCCACCGCCCGCAACCACACGAACCACTCCAAACGATCGAGCAGGGCCGCGAGCGCGAAGGTGAAGACCAAGAACCCAAACCCGAAACATCCCCTCCAGACACGGAGCAGTGGCAACGCATGCCGCCGATAAACCCGACCTCGCGCTTCATCATAGGGAGGCAGCTGGTCCAAAGAACGAGCTGTGTACGGATCGAACCAACGCCCCGATCGCTCGCTTCCCTGCATGAAAGAGACGTAGATGGGCCAGGCAAGTCGCACCAGAAGCGACTGGCGCACCCCCGCCTCCTCCTCTGATTGACGTCGGGCCTGCGCAGTCTCCACATCCTCTCCCTCGCGGTGCGTGGGGTGGGTCAGACGGAGGTAGAGATTTTTGTAGTGATCGTAGGCGGAGGTGTGAAAGGGGGAGGTGACGGCGGTTGCAACAATCAACACCGCGTAAAAAACGAATTGGTAGGGAGAGTGCACCAACCCACTCAGAAGGCAGTACGAGCCCCCAGCAGTGATCGCGATGGAAACCACCCCATCGGCCACACCATCCAACATCCTCCCGAAAACCGACGAACTCTTGCGCATCCGGGCCAACTGCCCATCGGCGCAGTCGAAGATCGCCGACATGAAGATGCACACCCCGGCGAGCTGCATGTGCCCAGAGAACGGGATCACGAAGCACACGAACGCGGCCAGACCCCACAAGATGGACGAGAAGGTGACCTGATTGGGGGTGATCCGAGTCGGTTCAAGGAGTACGGCCAACAAGTACGCGACCGGGCGGTGCAGCCAGACATCGATCGGCTCTTCGACGTCCAGCGGCTTCAGCGTCTTCTTGTAGGCATCGAGGAGACCCATCGTGTTCGATTCTTCGTCGACCGAGCAGCTCGCGGCTACTCAGCGTCACCCACCGTCGCCCAGAAGCCATTGGCCTCGACCACACTCCGCCGCAAAAATCTGAGCGCAACCTGCTCGATGGCGCGCAGGCAACGCCGATTCTGCTCGGCAGTTCCGACCGTAATCCGGATGTAGCTGCGCGCAGCATGGTGCACGGTCAGCGACCGAATCAGCACACCTTCCCGCAGCACGTCGTCCACGAATCGCTCGGCGCTGACTCCAAACTCGGAGACATCGACCAGTACGAAATTTCCATCCGAAGGCAGAGCTTTCAACCCACCGATCCGTCCCAGACCAAGGATCAGTTGCTCCCGCGCGGCTCGCAGCTCGACTATCCGCTGCTCAAACTCGGCAACATCATCCAGCGCAGCACTCGCGGCGGCCATGGTGATGTCCGACACCGTCCACGGGAGCTTGACCCGTTCCAGCAAACCCACCACCGTCGGGTGAGCGAACAGGTAGCCGAGCCGAAGACCTGCCAGTCCGAACGCCTTGGAAAACGTGCGGAGCACCATCGCATTCGGAAACTCAGCAACCAAGCGGGCGAACGACAGAGCAGTGCCGAACTCCAGGTACGCTTCGTCGATCACCGTGGGCAGCCCCAGCCGCAACAAGCGTCGCAGAGACTCCTCGTCGATCCCGTTACCGGTCGGATTGTTCGGGGTACACACGAACAGCACCTTGGTTCGCTCGGTGACTGCACGAATGATGCCGGGGATGTCGTGTTCCTGCTCCTCGTTCATCGGAACCAGGATCGGGATCCCGCCGCTGACACGGGTCCGGGCTTCGTACATGCTGAAGGTTGGAACGCTGAGCAGCACCTCCTCGCCCGGCGCGACAAAACTCCTGATAATCACGTCTATCAGCTCGGTGCTGCCCGCACCAAGCAGGACATTTCTTCCCTCCAGCTCTTCACGTTGGCCAAGCTTCTCACGCAGACCGCGGGCTAACGCCGGGTACAAGTGGCCGCGACTCGCCGCATCCAGGATCGCGGAGAGCACCCGCGCGCTCGGCGCGAAGGGGCTTTCGTTCGACATCATGCGGATCACATCGCTGTTTTGCTCAGCGATCGCGAAGTGGTCTTCCCGATAGGGATTGGCGGCGCGTACCCAGCTCGGGACGAACTGCTCCATCGCCTCCGGCTCGAGCGTGGTCGTGGCCGAGGTGCCCGGCTCATCACCGAGAGCATCGCCGAACACACGCAGCATAGCCTCGGCACGCGTGAGCGCCGCCGGCGTGTCCACGTCGATCCAGCGCATATCACCGACATCAGTCGCGCAAAATCGACCTGCACGTGAGAGCACCTGAACCCCCTCGGACAGCGAACAGTCACCATTTTTGTCACAGAGTGCCCGCAGTTCCTGCATGAGTTCGGGATTGATGCGGAATACTCCGGTGTCCAAGGAGTCGTAGCTCTCGAGCTCCTTGCCAATCTCCACGATTCTGCCGGCCTTCGATCGCACCTTGGTTGCGTCATCCAAGTCGAAGCAACGCTCGATGTCCCGATCCACAGCCAGTGAGCAGGATCCTTCGGGCAGCTCGGCGGAGAGCAACCGGCGCACCAGCTCCGGTGAGTACAGGTGATCGCTCATCGTCAGAATGCATTCGCGATCGACGTAGTCGGCTGCCGCCAACAACGAGACCCCGTTCTTCTTCAGGTACTGATCGTTGGTCACGAAGTGTAGGGTGAGCCCAAGGCTGGGTTCGCTACAGAGCACCCGACGCACCCGGTCTCCTTGAAAGCCAGTGATGATCACCGCCTCCTTCAACCCAGCCAACTCCAGAGTGCGAAGCACCCGAACCAAAAGGGGCACCCCGGCCACCGGTCGCAGTGGCTTCGGAAGATCCTGGCCCTCACCCAGGCGTGATCCGGTTCCCGCTGCCAGCACCACCGCTCGCTTGATTGTCCGTCGTTCGGTCATGGAAGGGACTCACTTTCAGAACAGGCTCGGCAAAAGGAAGGGACGACGGGTTACCATGGGAGGTCGTTGATCGGCAAATGGTTGAGTTTTGCGGAGTTTTCCGGACTGTGGGCGTTTGTGTCACCAAAACGACACTGTGCGCTCACCGCACAGTGCCGAACGACCGAACGACCTCGGGAGGGGTGCCAGAACGAGCACCCCAGCCCCTCAAGCTCCGGATTCAACTGGGTTGTTGGGATCCGCATGCGACCAATCTCACTGTAACCTGCTGCTCCAACCACACGGGAGTCCAACAGAGCAAGGTTCGCGCCAAGCAGATGCTACCGAGATTACGCATCCGGTCCCTCAGAACCCTGCTCCGACAGATGCTCGGCCATGAGGCCTGTTTCCCTTGAAGCAGCCTTGGCTGGATGTTCAAACGGGTGTTTCGGCGAAGCGGGCAGCCGCGGCGCGAAGGTCTTCCATGGTGTCGATTTCCGCCCACCCGAGATCACCCACCTCCACTGGAACAGCACCAAGCTTCTTCGCGTCGAGCAGTTCGCTGTACACGTCTTCGTAGTATCGATCGACGCGTCCACTCTGCATCGCCCTCCCGAGCGCCTCGAACAGATGCTTGGATCCGTTGGCGCTCACATGCTCGATCCCGATGCTCTCCCCCCCAGCACTCTCGAGTGGAAGCTGCTTTCCAAAAGCCACTATTCGTCCCTCGCCGTCGCACGACACCTTCATTGCCTCGGCATCCACGGGGCGCAATCCATCCACCGCCACATGAAGGTCGGCGTCACGGTCTTTCACCGCTTGTTGCAGGCGTCCGAGCACTGTGGATTCGAACAGCAGATCTCCGTCCAGCTTGAAGAAAGCTCGACCGTCCAAGGCGGCTCGACACAGGCCGAGGGAGACGGAGTTCTGTGTGCTCTCGAAGTCGGGGTTGTGACAGAAGACGGCATCAATCCCTAGGCGTCCTACCGCCTCACGCACCGCCTGCTCGAGATAACCAGTCGCAAACACGAAGCGGGTGATCGACGCAGCACGGAGCTTGTCCACCGCGCGCTCGAGGATGGTCGCTCCTCCGACCTGTACCAGCGCCTTCGGCACCGAGTCGGTCAACGGTCGCAGTCGAGAGCCGACACCGGCAACGAGCAGAACGCAGGCGGTGGTGGGGGTTTCGAGAAATGACATGGTGAAGAACTCGCGGACAGTTGCCCGGACACGGTTCTGAATCCGGACGAGGACATGGGCCAGCGTTTCACACCCGGGCTGCCCCCTCCACCTCTCTTTAGTGATGTTGGTCTAGTTCTCGAGGGTGATTGCTCCACGGCACGGAGCTTGCTAACAGGGTGCCGCATGAAACAGCCTGATACCATCGCCCCCGCAGAGGGCCGCCTGGCCGTACTCCTGCCGGGGCTCGGTGCCGTTGCCACGACGTTCATTGCTGGCTGCCTGCTCGCGCGCCGACAGCTGGCCAAGCCCATCGGCTCGATGACGCAGATGGGAACCATCCGCCTCGGACCACGCACCGACAATCGGACCGCATTGATCCGAGACTTCGTACCTCTCGCCGGGCTCGATCAACTTTGCTTTGGAGCCTGGGACGTATTCGAGGACGACGCCTACGAGGCAGCCAAGACCGCCCAAGTGCTCGATGCCCGACATCTCGATCCAATCGCCGACGAGCTCCGCGGCATCCGACCCATGAAGGCCGCATTCTACCCGGAATACGTGAAGAGACTACACGGTCCCCACACCAAACAAGCCAAGTCGAAGGCCGAAATGGTGGAGTTGCTGCGCGCGGACATCCGTGACTTCGTGAAGGCAAACGGAGCCACTCGTGCGGTGGCCGTCTGGTGTGGCTCGACCGAGGTTTACGTCGAGCCTGCATCGGTGCACGGTTCGGTAGCTTCGTTCGAGAAGGGCCTGTTCGACAACGATCCAAAGATCACCAATTCCATGCTGTACGCCTGGGCCTGCCTACTCGAAAACGTTCCCTTCGCGAACGGCGCCCCCAACCTGTGCATCGATTTCCCCGCGGGCTACGAGCTGGCTCGCGAGCGCAATATCCCGATCTGCGGCAAGGACTTCAAGACGGGTCAGACCCTGATGAAGACCATCTTGGCACCAGGGCTGAAGGCACGTCTGCTTGGCCTGAGTGGCTGGTTCTCAACCAACATCCTCGGTAATCGCGACGGCGAGATCCTTGACGATCCGGAGAGCTTCAAGACCAAAGAGGTCAGCAAGCTCGGTGTGCTGGAAGAGATCCTGCAGCCTGCCCTCAACCCAGACTTGTACGGCAACGTTTTCCACAAAGTCCGCATCAATTACTACCCACCCCGTGGGGACTCGAAGGAGGGCTGGGACAACCTCGACATCTTCGGATGGCTCGGGTACCCCATGCAGATCAAGGTTGACTTCTTGTGCCGAGACTCAATCCTGGCGGCGCCGATCGTGCTCGATCTTGCGCTGCTGATGGACCTCGGGCACCGCGCGGGTTTTCGTGGTGTCCAAGAATGGCTGAGCTTCTTCTTCAAGAGCCCCATGACGGCACCGGGCCTGTACCCGGAGCACGATCTCTTCATTCAGTCGATGAAGCTCAAGAACACTCTACGCTGGATGATGAAGGAGCCACTCATCACCCATCTCGGGCACGAGTACTACGACTGAACCGCCGGCACCTCGACCCAAGATCTTGCCGAGACGCGCCGCCGAGTAAGGCTCAGTTGAGCCCGGCGCGACGGCGCAGCATCCAGTAGATCGAGAGCGCACAAGCGGTGAACACCGCGAGGATTGGTGTGGGCAGAACTGGGCGTACCGAGCGGCTGATGATGACACGATCCGGCTCCGGCAACTTCAACCTGTCGAGTTCGTCGTAGCTGAGGAGCTGGGCGTGTTTGAGGTCGGCAAATCGCCGCAATCGGTCGGGGTCGGGCCGCGGATCGAAGAGCGCCTCCCCACCTTCTTGACAAGCAAAATCGAAGCGAGTCGAGGGTCCACGACCCAGCCGCGCGATCGCCGAATACCCTGAAGGCCGAAGGCCCTCGATCGTGAACTCGGCACTGCTGTCGGCATCGATAACCCCAACCAGGTCGCGGGAGGGCGCGGTGATGGTCTCGAGTTCGTGAATGGAAAGGGCGATATCTTGCCCAGACTGCCCTTCCGCTACCCCGCGCAATCGTGCCGCTTTGCCAGCTCGGCAGGGCTCGATCAACTCCAGCCGCAACGCCTCGAAACGTGGCTCACGCATCACCCAACCGATCAGAGCATCGTACAGCGCACCGTAGGCCCGACGGTTGGTGCGCTCAGCAAACTCTCCGAAAGCCAGACGAAAGCTGCTGTCGAGTCCCAGCGCAACCACCCGCCCATCCCTGACTTCGCTGATAGCGAGGATGGGCATAGGCCCGGGCGGATGGGTGCTCCGGAACGGCAGCGCGGTCCGTGCGGGGTGCTCCAAGAGTACCACCGCATCCGGTCGCGCCGGTCCAAAGCTGTTGGCACCGGCGAAGGCTGGCCAGGTGCCACGCGTTACCTCGAGGAAGGGGCGAAGCAACGCAGCCGAGCGTCCCGCGTCAGTGAGCCGAGGCACGAAATCCACCGCGTCGTAGGGTCGCTCCCGCTGCATCAATGCCATCGGGAGCACCCGCTCGAGCGGGGAGTTCTGGTAGCTACCAGCTAGAAACGCTCGGGCACCGCCCAAAACCATCAGTCCGCCGCCGGACTCCACATAGCGGCTCAGATTCTCGAGGTAAGGAACCAGTCCGGCCTCTTCTGCGTCCAGATCCTGGAGCACGACAGCATCAAAGCTCGCGAGGTGTTCGGTGAAGAGTTCAGAGACCGGAAACGGTATGAGCCCGAGCTCGCGCTCATCCTTTACCTCGAGCACATCCTTTTGCCCACGCAGGATGAAGAACCCGACCAGATCGACCGAAGGGTCACTCTTGATCCAGTCCCTCAACGCTCGCACATCGTAGGTAGGCTGTCCCGCGACGTGGAGCAGCCGGAGCCTCTCCCTGACCACCGAGAACGGTACGATTCTACGATCGTTCTCGGGGATCTGGTCCCAGTTTTGGTGCTCGACACCGATCTCCACCAGGCGCATCCCAGCACGCTCCAGGGTGACCACGAGTTCGAGTTCCACCTCCTCCCGCCCTGCAAAGATCGCTTCAGCGCGAGCGAGCAGCGCGGGTGGGGAGCCCTTCCGGTACTCACGAACCACCACCGGAACGCGGTCACAGTGTTGTTGGCGGTGACAACCAACCACCACGCGCAGAGCGAACGACTGGTGCGCGACGGCCGTGCTCGCCGACAGAAGTCGCCGAATACTGGCGTCGTTTGGCGTGGTGCGAGCGAACTCCACCAGGGCTAGGCGAGTCTGGGTGGTCTGCCGAGCCTGCATGCGATGGGCCAGACGCAACTCCATCTCGGGCCATCCCCAACGACCATCGGTCATGATCACGATCAGACGAGGACGCTCGACCAAGCGCGCCTCGACCCCCTCCAGAGCCTCCGCGAGAGTGCGAGGGCTCGCCCCCGAGCGCTCCAGAGCGAATGCTTGGGGAGTGGGACCGTTCCCAACGTCGGTTCCAAAGCCCACCACTTCCATCTGTCCTGCGCCAAGACGACTCTGGAGCTTCTCCAACGCCTGCGCCAGGTGATCCCCTCGAGTGCCCGGGGGATCGGCGAGCCTTCCACGTTCGGATTGGTCTGCCAACACCACCACGCGAGGCGGCACCGTGGAGAGCTGGGCCGTGATCCAGGCGGGTCGCAGGGCCACCAACAGCAACCCCGTGAGCGCTCCCAGAAACGCAGCGAAAACGCCGAGCGAGGACACGCGATGTCGCCGCGATTCCACCACCACGAAAACCAGCAACAAGCACCCAACACAAAGCACCGCCACCACCCCAAACCGAGGCAGATCCTCCCCGACGGTGATGAACCGTTCCTTCATCGCACTTCTGTCTTCTGGCGGCGGATCAAATAGTCATAATGGACCTGATCGTCTTTGTAGTCAGAGCACAGCGCGTACATGGACAGGTTGATCGCGAATCGAATCGCGCGCTCGCGTTGCTCCTCGCCCCCCGGCGTAACCAGCTTCTGGTACTCACCCGAAGGTTTCCTAGCCAACGCGCCAACCAGATCACATGGAATGAACAGCACCGCGACCCGACCGTGAACGACCAGCGCCTCCAACGCCGACGGGGCTGCCACACGTCCATGGGGTCCCTCGAGCAGGTAGAACGAGCGATAGATGACATGACGGTTGGGCAAGCGAACCGGCGCCGATTCGCTGAGAATCTCGCGCAGGCGTTGCTTCATGGAGCCAATGAGAAGACCTGCTTCGGGCTCGGCGTCGTCAACCACCAGCAGCCCACCCTGTGCAAAAAACGTTGAAAGCGACCTGCGCTCTTCGGCGGTGAAGGGAGGCACAGGCTCGCGCTCGCGCATCACAGCGAAGGGTTCCTCGAGCAGTCGAGGTTCGTCCGCCCGCAACACCACGGGTTCGAGACGAGTCGGCGCGCTCGTCCGCCTGGCCAATTCGACGGCCCATTCCGTCAAACCGGGCTCGAGGCTACGATCGCGACGCTGCCCGACGATCACCCGTCGAGCACCGAAGCTCCCCACTTGCCCGAAGCCAAACGCCCGCGCCGGGGCTTGGACCAGAAGCGCCATGGACAGCTGAAGCAGGGCTCGCCGCGAGAAGCGGAGCGAACCTGGGACGAGAAGGTCGAGCGACATCCGATTTTGGAGCTATCCTAGCAGGCGATGACGAGGAAGCGCGGCGACGAAACCACCTCTGACCAGCATGCTCGCTCCGCAGCCGAGTTCTCGCTGGTTCTCCCCGAGGACCGTGGACTGCGCCGGCAGCTCTCAACCGGAGCCGTGGCAACAGTATCGGGGATCGCGCTCAGCCTCCTCGAGCATGAGTTCGTTGCCGGAGTCTTGGTGGTGCTCGGACTGGTCCTGATGGTACTCGCCATTCATCACTTGGGTCGCTCGGGGAGTTGAACACCAACCCTCAGGTCTCACTCCACAAGAGAGCGATCGCTACTCCCTGGCCCAACTCGGGCGCGAGTTTCGCTGCCAGCCCAAAGGAGCGACCCGTGATCTCAAGGGTGCGCGTGAGATCCTTGCTCGGTTCCTTGAGTTGCTCCACGATCCGCAATGCTGCGAGCGCCTGAGCGTTCACATCCGGAGAGACGGGCGCTCCGTAAACAGCGTTTTCGACGACCAAGTACACATAAACCAGCGGCTCTTTTCGCGGACCCTCGAGGGTACTCCGCGCCTGACTGCGCACCGCGTTCTCGAGCCGGTAGGCATAGGCAGACCACGACCATCCAGTCACGTAGAGCGCCCGCGGCGGGCCTTCCTTGGGGATGGGCAGGCCCATCACCCATTGTCCATCTCCTCTCCCCTTCACCTGAGCGGCTTCCGGCATCACACCGCGAGTCTCGACCACCTTGCCATTCAGGGTGCCACGGAGTTCAGGAAAGGACTCGAACAGGTTGCGCCCCGCCATCAGATCCGGATCCCGGTCGGTTCGCGCGACCACCCCGTTCGGATCCGCCAGGGCGAAGAAGGTGCTCTTCGCCACCCGAAGATCTTGCACTTTGGCCCGCGTGCGCTCGAGATGGTCGCGCACCTTCGCGGGATCCTGCCCGAGAGCACCCTCGATATCGGACAGCGCGGTCACAAGCGCGGTCACCCCTTCGGGCATCCCTCGACGCACTTCGGCCACGTCCACTGCCGTCACCTCGACCAACTTCCCGATCGAGTTCTTGGCACCCGCCAGGTTGAGCTCCTCGGTGCGGGAGCATCCGGTGAAGATACCGAGCCCAAGCAGGGCAAGTGACAGGAGGATGGTGACGGTCGCGGTTCGCATGGGGCCCATGCTACTTGCCCTCTCGATGCACCGAAACTACGAAGCGACGGTGCCACCCAAACCGCCCACGCCTCCCACCCTCGGCGGGTGCCACCCAGAACCGCCCACCCCTCCCACGCTTGGCCGGTGCCACCCATAACCACCCGCGCCTCCCACCCTCGGCCGGTGCCACCCAAACCGCCCGCGCCTCCCACCCTCGGCCGGTGCCACCCAGAACCGCCCACGCCTCCCACCCTCGGCCGGAGCCACCCAAACCGCCCGCGCCTCCCACGCTTGGCCGGTGCCACCCATAACCACCCGCGCCTCCCACGCTCGGCCAGACTCGGCGAAGCCCGACCGCCCTTGCCGGATCTTGAATAGTGCGATACTATTCTAGTTAGGATGGACTTCGGGGGGAGTCAGAGATTGCTTGGGCCTGCTCAACCTCCCCTCCTTCCCTTCCGCATGAAACCCTCCCCCGAGCTTGCATCGTGCACGTCGCTGATTCCCCCTGCGCGCGGCGGAGGTCGGGTAGTGCGTGACTCCTGGCTTGCCATGCGCACGCTGGTCGAACCAGAAGATCTGGCAGTGGTCTTCCAACCGATCGTCGAACTCGCTAGCGGACAAATCTTCGCCCATGAGGCGCTGTTGCGCTGTCGCATCGCTCAGTATGCCAATCCGCAGGTCTTGTTCGAACAAGCTGCGGCCTTGGGCTGTGCTGGGCGCCTGGGCCGAATGATGCGAGATTTGGCCTTCCCCTTGGCGAGCGGGATGCCCCTCTTTGTCAACGTTCACCCGCAGGAGCTGAATGAGGCGTGGCTGGTCCGCCCGGACGACCCCTTGTACGCCCATGAGGCGCCGCTCTTTCTCGAGATCACCGAGTCGGTCCCACTCACACACTTCGACTTGGTGCGCAGTGTGCTTGGGGAGCTCTTGAGCCGCGGTGATGTGCGGTTGGTGGTCGACGACTTGGGTGCAGGATACTCGAACCTGAAGAGCATCGCTGATCTCGAACCAGCGGTCGTGAAGCTCGATCGCGGCATCATCATGGGGATCGATAGCCGGGCACGGCAGCGACAGTTGGTGAAGAGCGTCTGCAGCCTCTGCCACGACCTCGGCGCTCAAGTGGTAGCGGAGGGTATCGAGACCGAGGGTGAGTATTTGGCCTGCCAAGATCTCGGTGTCGAGTTCGCTCAGGGGTACCTGTTCGCGCGACCGAGCTATCCGTTCCCCGATCTCACCTTCCATCCACCCTGTTCGACGGCTACACCGCGGCTTCGCTGCCAACGGTGAAATCTCGAACGGTTCGCGCGGGCATAACCCCACGCGCCTCCGGGGACCGAGCGCCACACACAGCCGGCAGCGCTCGGTGTCACAGAGCTCCCTGCTCTAGAACTTGCCGGCCTTCTCGTCCAAGAAGGCGACCAACCAGAAGAATGGCGCATTCCAGTTGATGGCGATCTCGTTGGTAGACCAAGATTGGATGTGATCGAGAAAGCACTTCTGTGGAGCGCAGCCGCCGAGACCGGCCGCCTGCGCCTCCGGATCCTCGATCCCTGAGTTCGGTCCACCGGAGACGATACCGGCGGGCGGAGGCGGGAATTTGGCATCGGCCTGACGAGCCCAGAACCGATGGTGAGGGTTCATCAACGGCCGCGCTCCGTATCCCGTCACGTAGGATTGAGCCATGGGATTTCGTCCCAAAATGTACCCAGCTGCAGCCTCAGCCCCTGCCAGATACGCGCTGTTCCCCGTGAAATCGTAGGCCAAGGCCATGATCACCCCGTTGTTGAGGACGAACGAGTTCGAACCCCAGGGGTAGCGCCCGGCGATCGCACTCGCCGCGTCGCCGCTCTTCACGTAGGTGACCGCCTCGTAGGGCAGCATGTAGCCGCTACGTTTGACAGCTGCGAGGTACTTCTGTGCAGCCGCTTCAATCGCCTTGCGAGCAGTGGCTATCTCAGCCTTACCGAGCTGATTTGGCACCAGACTGAGCGAAATGGTGCCGAGCCCGGCCACGTTCTGCCAAGACATCGAAGACATGCCACCCCCCGCCTGCACGGGGAGCTTCAGGTAGTGCGGCGACTTGGTGAGTACGGATTTGTACTTGGCCGCACCGGTAGTGATGAAGAGCTCGGCTGCCGCCCAGTAGAACTCGTCAGCGACGTCGATGTCACCGTAGGGCCCTCCCCCTTCCTTGTCATCACCCGGTGCAAACAACTTCGGGTTCTTCTCAGCCGCCGCAAACGCGCGCTCGGCAGATTTCAGGCAACGAGCCGAGAAAGCGCCATCAACCTTCTGATAAATCCGAGCACACTGCGCCGCCACCGCCGCCAGGTTTAGGGTGGCCGCCGTGCTGGGACGCTTGAGATGACGGATCTGCGTGTCTTCATGCGGTGCGGTGGGGATGCCTGTCCACTTGTCCGAGTGCATCTTGTGGTGCGCCATACCTGCCAGGGGCTGCCCTTCGGGCACCTGCATGCGCATCATCCAATCCAGCTCCCACCTCACTTCATCCAAGAAGTCTGGCTGCTTGTTGGCCCGCTCCGGGATGTCCAGCTTGCCATCCGCAAAATCCCCTAGGGAACTCCCAAGAAGCTGCGTCCGCTCATACCAGTTGAGCAACGTGTGAACAGCGATCCCGCCATTTACTACGTATTTTCCATGGTCACCGGCGTCATACCAACCGCCACTTCCGTCCAAGCTGTACGAGCAACCCGATCCAGGAGCGCACGCGATCTTCTGATCGCTCAGGTGGGCCGCTGGCCGCGCCCACTGCTCATGCTTAGCGTAGGGCATCTCGATCGCCGTGCCGCTCCGCTGATGGTAGAAGAACTGGAAGGCATCACGCTTGAGCGGCGCGTAGATCCCTGCGTCAATCACGAACGGATCGCTCTTGTCGGCACCGACGGCCAGCACGAAACCTCGTCCACTCTGCTTGAACGACGAGAAGTCGATCTGGTGGATCAGCTCGCCGGCATCCTTGTCTTCACCGTACGGCTTGGTCTTGCCAGTCATGACCACTTTACCGGAGGCATCGAGGAGCGAAAACTCGAGCGGAGTCGCGCTCGTGCTCTTTACTACCGCTAGCTTCGGAAAGCTGGGCAGGTAACCAACCTGATTGACGCGTACCTTGGGACGCGTCTGCTCCTCAGATTGTGGATTGCCTACGCCTGGCTCTTCCAGAAACAGATCATCGAGACACAGATCGACCGGAACCGCACCGGTCAAAGCCCCACCCAGGTGGATCACCAGCTCTGCCTCACCGTCCATCGCCTCACTCGGCTTGAGCCGAGCCTCGTACTGGGTCTCGGTCGGGGTCACGTCGACCACCGCCGACCAGAGCTCGGTTGGCGGCGACCCAACGACGTTCAACGCCGGTCTGATCTGTGTTGGCACACTGGCCCGCGCCCGCAGCCGGAGAACATACTCGTGGTGCCGCCGGAGCGGCACTGGCCGCTGGCGCAGCAGCACGTCGAAGGGTCGGCTACCCCCGCTCTCGATGCGGAGACAGAGCTTGCCGTCAGTGAGCGTCGAGGTGCCGCGCCCTGGCTGACTGAACACAGGCACCCAAGGTGTTATCACTCCCTCATCGAAGTTTCCGTTCTTGAGCAGGTTGGCACCGGTCGGAGCGCTCTCGGAAACGGTCATGCTACCGCTCGCCGCCGGCTTCTCCCCAGCGCCACCGAGGTTCGCGGTCGCGCCACCGCAACCGGCAACGAGAAGGAGCGACAGGCTGCCGAAAAACAGGAACGAAAGCGTACGCATGGCCCCACCATAACATCCCTCTGCCGCTCTGTCCTCCGCCCGTATGCACCCATGGTCGTCCCAACCCCGGCTCGAGCCGGCGCAACGACAAGCCAGTATGATTGGGCGTTGTGTTTTTTTCACACAGCGGGGTCGCATTCTGCCCCAACCTTGGCTAGATTCCGTAGCCGAGGACAACGATGCTCGAACTACCTGAACCTGGACTATACCGTACAACCCAACCCTACCCCGGCTTCGAGAACCAGTTCCCCGCCGACGTACTGATCTTCGTCGGCCGCGCGCAGGACGGGAGTACCTTCGTGGTGCGACCCCGCGAGAACCGACGTAACCGTTGGTTCTGGGGCGAGCCCACCACGCCACTCCGTTCGCCTACCTGGGGTGCCACTTTGAAGAAGCTGCCGCGCGAGGGATTCTACATCCTACCCGAGACCATCACCACCGAAGGCGGAGGTCGTTGGGTGACCAACGCGATCGTGGAACTCGGCTACAACGCAAAGGGTCAAGGAATCGTATTTGTGGCCGAGTGGGACGAAGGCGGGCGTGACAACACCCTCACCTTCTCCGACAAGGGCGCGATGATCTCTGACGATATCCTGTCGCGACTCACCTGGGCGCCGATCCTGCCGATTCGGGACTCGAAGCAGGCCGCCAACGCCTGAGCATCCCGACCACCAAAACGCGACTTTGCCAGCTCAGGGCTAAAAGCGCATAGAGAAACGCCGCGTCGTGCAAACGACGCGGCATTTCTTTGTGAGCTTGCCCCACACCCATCCGATGTCCCCCCTACGACGATTTGGGACCCTTACGGACGGCCACCGTCTTACGCCCAGCCAACATCGCACCGACCAACTGCCGGTTCATGCGGGAGATAAAATCCGCGCTGATCTCCTTCGGACAGGCCGCCTCGCACTCAAGGTGATTCGTGCAGTGACCAAAGCCCTCGGCCTCCATCTGCGCAACCATCTTCCGAACGCGGTCCTCTGCCTCCGGCGCACCCTGAGGTAAAAGGTTCAAGTGCCCGATCTTGGCCGACGTGAAGAGCATGGCTGAGGCATTCGGGCACGAGGCCACGCACGCCCCGCAACCGATGCAGGCCGCTGCGTCCATCGCAAGATCCGCACTTTCTTTCGGCACCGGCAGTGCATTGGCCTCTGGGGCACTGCCGGCTCGCACCGACACATACCCACCTGCCTGGATGATCCGATCGAAGGCAGAACGATCCACCACCAGATCCCGAAGAACTGGGAAGGCCCGGGCTCGCCAGGGCTCGATGATGAGTTCATCACCATCCTTGAAATGCCGCATATGCAGCTGGCAGGTGGTGGTGGCCTTCTCGGGGCCGTGCGGGCGCCCGTTGATCACAACACCGCAGGTGCCGCAGATCCCCTCACGGCAATCGCTGTCGAAGGCGACCGGCTCACGTCCCTCGGCCACCAGGTTCTCGTTCAAGAGGTCGAGCATCTCCAGAAACGACTGGTGCTCGCTGACGTTCGGCACCTCGTAACGCTCGAAACGTCCAGGCTTGTTTGGGGCCGGTTGGCGCCAAACCTGAAGGGTGATCTTCATGCTCGACATTACTTGTAGCTCCTCTGCGCGGGATGCACGTATTCGAACGAAAGAGGCTCCTTGTGGAGAGTGGGCTTCCCGAGGTCCCCCGAGTATTGCCAGCCTGCCACATACTGGAAGCGCTGATCGTCCCGAGCCGCCTCGCCCTCTTCGGTCTGGTATTCCTCACGGAAGTGTCCGCCACATGACTCTTCGCGGTGCAACGCGTCGAGACACACCAGCTCGCCGAGCTCAAGGAAATCAGCGACACGTCCGGCCTTCTCGAGTTGCTGGTTGAGGCTTGCCGCATCCCCCACCACCCGCAAGTTTCTCCAGAACTCTTCCCTGAGCTCTGGGATCTTGCGCAGTGCCTCGGTGAGTCCGGCCTTGGTACGCGACATCCCACAATTGTCCCACATCAACTGCCCAAGCTCGCGATGGAAGGAGTCGGGACTCCGCTTGCCGCCAATGCCGACCAACTTGCCAATTCGCTGCTCCACATCCTTCTTGGCCTTCTGCACCTCCGGATGAGCCTCTGTCACAGCGCTCTTGCCCTGACGAGCCAGGTAGTCTGCCACCGTGAACGGCAACACGAAGTAGCCGTCAGCCAAACCCTGCATCAGCGCGCTCGCACCCAGCCGGTTGGCTCCATGATCTGAGAAGTTGGCTTCACCGCCAACGAACAGACCCTGAACGGTGCTCATCAGGTTGTAGTCAACCCACAGCCCACCCATCGTGTAGTGAACTGCCGGGTACATGCGCATGGGCACCCGGTAGGGGTCCTCCCCGGTGATCCGCTCGTACATGTCGAACAAGTTACCGTAGCGTTCAGCCACCACATCACGACCCAGGCGCTGAATCGCGGAGCTGAAATCGAGATAGACCCCGCGCCGCATCCCGCCGACCTCGGGCCCCACACCACGTCCCTCGTCGCACATGAACTTGGCCCGCCGTGAAGCGATATCTCGGGGAACCAGGTTTCCGAAGCTCGGATAGAGCCGTTCAAGGTAGTAATCTCGCTCAGACTCGGGAATGTCCCCCGGCTTGTCGGAGCAACGCTTCGCATCCTTCGGAACCCATACCCGACCGTCATTTCTGAGCGACTCACTCATCAGGGTGAGCTTGGACTGGAAATCACCGCTGACGGGGATGCAGGTCGGGTGAATCTGGGTAAAGCAGGGGTTAGCGAACAAAGCTCCCTTCTTGTGGGCGCGCCAGGTGGCCGTCGCGTTGCAGCCTTTGGCGTTGGTCGACAAGAAGAAGGTGTTGCCGTAACCGCCGGTCGCGAGCACCACGGCATCGGCAAGCACGACGTCAATCTTGCCACTTACCATATCGCGGACCACGATCCCACGCGCCACCTCGTCGACCACGACCACGTCCAACATCTCGGTCCGCGGGAACATGGTGACTGTCCCCTCATCGATCTGCTTGGCAAGCGACTGGTAGGCACCGAGTAGGAGCTGCTGCCCGGTTTGTCCCCTCGCATAGAAGGTACGAGCCACCTGTGCGCCACCGAACGAGCGGTTCGCGAGGAGACCCGAATACTCGCGAGCAAACGGGACACCCTGCGCGACACACTGGTCAATGATGTTGAGGCTGAGC
Source organism: uncultured Polyangiaceae bacterium (assembly GCA_964396375.1). Taxonomy (GTDB): domain Bacteria; phylum Myxococcota_A; class Polyangia; order Polyangiales; family Polyangiaceae; genus FEN-1139. The sequence continues at coordinate 43,219 of CAYNEY010000009.1, forward strand.
TCGGCCAGGCGATAAACGTTGGACTCGCGAGCGCGGAAGTCCCCACCCTTCACCGTGTCATAAAACAGTCGGTAAACACTGTCGCCATCGTTCTGGTAGCTCTTGGCCGCGTTGATGCCACCTTGTGCGGCGATGCTGTGAGCCCGGCGCGGGCTGTCTTGATAACAGAAGCACTTCACCGAGTAACCAAGCTCACCAAGCGTGGCGGCGGCGGCTCCGCCAGCCAGCCCGCTGCCCACCACGATCACCTCGTATTTGCGGCGGTTGGAGGGGTTGACCAGCTTGAGCTGGAACCGATGACGGCTCCAGCGCGTCTCGATCGGTCCGGTTGGGGCGTTGGACTTCATTTCCATGACATCCTCACTTCACGAGCCCCGCCAGGACAGCGACGGGAATAGAGATGTTGCCGAACACGAGGGCGGTTGCCACCAGCTTGGCCAACCGGCGCGCCCTCTGGTTGTAGCGGGGGTGATTGAGGCCGAGGGTTTGAAGCAGGCTCCATCCGCCGTGGTAGAGGTGAGCCCAAAGCACGCACTGGGCCGCAATGTACAGCCCGGCTACCCACGGTACCGAGAAGCCATTTACGACATTCTGGTAGACCTGCCCGTGGGCATCGTGCTCGTAATTGCCCATCGCGATCCCTGGGAAGGTGAAGTGCGCGAGGTGGTACAGCACGAAAAGCAGGATCAGAATCCCCGACAGCCACATGGCCTTCGCCGCGTAGGTGGTCGCAATCGATTTGGTCACGCGGTACGCTGTGGGGCGCGCGGCCAGGGAGCGGGCGTAGAGCTCGACCACCAGGGCCACGTGGACGACCAGGCACGCGACCAACACACCCCGGACAGCCCAGAGCAGTGGTCCCATCGACTGGAGTTTCTCGGCATAGCCGTCGAGCGCCTCGGCACCGAGGTACACCTGCAGGTTGCCGAGCATATGCCCGATCAGAAACCCAAACAGGACGAGCCCTGTGAGGGCCATCAGCGCTTTCTTGCCGATGGTGGTGTCAAACAACGTGAGCGCCTTTTGCATGTGCCTCCAGGATGGCCGCCGAAGTCAGCCGCCGGCCGCGTCGCAGGAACACCGGCCAACAATCCGGCCCTGCGACGAGGCGGTCCTATAGCACAGCAAATCTTGCTCGTGGGGCCGAATCAGATCCGTGCGGCACCCGCTCGGCCCATCTCACGGAGATGCCCTTCCTCGAACGAGTCAACCGCGCAAATTCTTCGCCACGAAATCCCAGTTGATCAGCTTGTCACAGAAAACCTCGAGGAAGCTCTGGCGAAGATTTCGATGATCGAGATAGTAAGCGTGCTCCCACAGGTCGGTGGTGAGAAGAGGCGTCGCGGCCGATGTGAGTGGGGTCTCGGCGTTGGCAGTGTCGACGATCGTGGCTCGGCTCTGGTCGAGCACGAGCCAGACATAACCAGATCCGAATCGACCCATGCCTGCGTTGATCCAGGCCTCGCGGAACTTCGCGTGGCCCCCGAAATCTCTCTCTAGCAAGTCGCGAACCGGACCATTCGGAGGCGCGCCACCTCCACCAGGCTTCATACCATCCCAGAAGAACGTGTGATTGTAGACCTGAGCGGCGTTGTTGAAGACGGCACCCTTACTGCTGCAAATCACCTCGGTCAGGGATTTCGTGGAGTCGGGGGTCTCACCGATCAAGCTCTTTAGCTTCGTCATGTACCCCTTGTGGTGCTTCTCGTAGTGGTATTCGAGGGTCTGCTCGGACATCACGGGTTCAAGGGCGTTTTTGGCGTAGGGCAACGGGGCAACGGCAAAATCCATCTGCATCCACTCCTTGTTCGGGTAGGGGGAGCCTGTGGCCGCACCCCGCCAATGTCAACGGTGGGAGCAGATGCCTGCATGTCTCTACTCGAACCGGAACCACTGCGGGTTGACCGCCATACACGCGGTGTTGTCGCCGGGCTCCGCTCCCGTCCACAACCAGCATTCCGATCTTGGCCAGAAGACCGATGTTGGTTTTCTCTACCGTCCCAGAGCAAGATCGGCTAGATCCGCCTCCGATACTCAGCCGAAGTGGCGGAATGGCAGACGCGGCGGACTCAAAATCCGCTATCCTTACGGGTGTGTGGGTTCAACTCCCACCTTCGGCACTATGGCCCAGTCTTCCTCATTGGGTCTCCTCGGCGACCTCATCGCCCCCCTCACACGAACCCTGGCTGAAACCCATGGCTGCGTGGTTGATCCTGCCAGTTGGGCGTCCGTGGTTGGGGCTCGATTGGCGACGCGCAGCTCCCCCGAGCGCCTGGACGATCAGGGTGTGTTGCAGGTGCTCGTGATCTCGCCCGTCTGGGCGCAGGAGCTCAGCTTCCTCTCGTCGGAGATCGTCACACGACTGCGTGAACGAGGCTTCTCTGTCCAGACCCTGCGCTGTGCGGTCGGGCCACTCGAACACAAACCGAAGGAACACCAGGTGCTGCGCCACGCAGGGCGGCCACTGTCCTGTCTGCCTGATCCTCTTACACAGCGTCTCGCCGCAGTAACCGACGGGGAGCTGCGCGAAGCCATCGAGCATGCCGCCAAGAGCCAGCTTGGCATGTTGCGTGCGGCCCGTGTCCGACTCAGCGCAGCGCCGCCAGCCGCTCCAGCCCTTCGATGCGCTGAACCAAGAAGCGCTCCGCGGGACCGAATCGGTTTTGCTCCGCGCGGAGGATCGCCACGTACTTCTGGATCGCGGCCACGTTCACCCCGTTGACGCGTCGCAATACCTCGAAGAGTTCATCGACGACCGGACCAGGCAAGGGTCGCCTCAGCGCGGAGAACAGGGCAAACGCATAGTCGATCCAGCTGCCCTTCCCCATCACCTGCCCCAGCTTGACGGCAAAAGCCGCGGCGCGGTCGGCGGAACGGCTCATCACTTGGCCCTGTGTCTTCGCCTGTTCCAGCAGATTGGTGAGGTAGGTGGAGAGGATCCGCTCTGCCTCCTCACCTCGACCCAGCGCCAGAACCTTGTCCGCCACACCGCCCAGCAGATCCAGCGCGTCACCATCGTTGACCGTCTCCTCGATCATCCCGGGACGCACGGAGCCCAGCTCCGCACCCAAGCTGTCAGCACTGCCCGCCAAGGTGTCCGCAAGCCGCCGTCGCGCCGGGATGTGTGGGGTAGTCTCGACGTCGAAGATCCGCGCCACCAGCGCCAGCTCTTGCTCACCGATCACGATCCGATCTCCGGGTCGGAGTGGTTGGGCCTTGTCGACGCGCTGACCGTTCACGAAAACGCCGTTGACACTCTTCAAATCAAACACCCACACCTGATCGTCGACCAACCGGAACTCAGCGTGTTGGCGTGAGACCAACGGATCGTCGAGCACCAGACGACACATCGCGCTCCGCCCGACCAACAACTGACCACCGCGCAACTCGATCGAGTTCCCGTGAAAGTCGATCCAATACTTCGACGACGTCGACAGACCAAGCGGTGGAGTGGCCCCTTCGCGGCTCTCGTTCTCGGGGTCGGCGGGGCGCTCAGGACTCACAGTGCTGCTCCCAGCATACCGCCTGATGGGGAGGGTCTGCAAATGCCCCAACCCGAATGCCGTGGGCGCACGAACCGGGGGCCGGTTCTCCCAACCCCCGTAGCACGAAAGCTCCGCTCACATTTCGAGTGAACCGCCCCCCCATCGTCTCGTCAGCTCTTGAATTCCTTCATGAACGCAACCAGCGCCTCCACCCAGGCAAGCTCGCAGGCGTTGTAGATGGATGCGCGCACCCCGCCCACCGAGCGATGCCCTTTTAGGCCGGACATGCCGAGCTTCTGCGCCGCCGCGATAAACTCCGCCTCGAGTTCGGGAGTCGGAAGATTGAAAACTACGTTCATCAACGATCGGCTCTCACGCTCGACCGGGCAATGATAGAAGTCTGGGCGCGCATCGATGGCCGAGTACAGGAGCCCTGCCTTGTGGCGGTTTCGCGCCTCGACAACCGAAAGCCCTCCATCCTCCTTCACTACCGCAAGCACGTTGCGGAGTAGGTAGATTCCGAATGTCGGGGGCGTGTTGTAGAGCGAGTTTTCGGCCTGATGGGTGCGATACTGGAAGATCTTCGGGATGTCCTTTCGGCCCCGCTCGACCAGCTCGCGCTTGATGATGACCAGAGTAACCCCACTTGGGCCGAGGTTCTTCTGGGCGCCAGCGTAAATGAGACCAAATCGCGAGACATCGATCGGCCTCCACATGATGTCACTCGACATGTCGGCGATCAGGGGCACGCTCCCAACCTCGGGAAAGGCACTGAACTGCGTCCCAAAGATGGTGTTGTTGCTGGTGATGTGGACGAAGCAGGCGTTCGGATCCAGAGCGAGCTCGGACTGTGCCGGGATCCTCCGGAATTTTCCATCCACCTCGGTGCTGGCAGCGATCCGCGGAGTGCCCACCGCCTTCGCCTCACTGAGGGCTTTCTTCGACCAGGTACCGGTGAGGATGTAGTCAGCGCTCCGACCCGACTCGAGAAGGTTCATCGGAACCACAGCGAACTGCTGGCTTGCTCCTCCTTGCAGGAAAAGCACGTCATAATCGCTGGGAACCGCGAAGAGCTCTCGCACCAGCGCAACCGCCTCGTTGTGAACCGCCTCATAGACCTTGGCCCGGTGACTGTGCTCGAGCACGCTCATTCCAGACCCGTTGAGATCGATGAGCTCTGCCTGGGCGCGCTCGAGCGCACGCAGCGGTAGGGTCGACGGACCAGCGTTGAAGTTCATTACTCGGGCCATGTTCCTCCAAGATTGCGACTGCACTCTGGCGCCGCCTGTTCGGGGTTCTCCATCACGATCGCGCAAGGTTAACCGGCGATCGGTGGACTCCCCTATCACAGATCCAGGTCCGTTGTCGCCCCCGGACGCGGTTCCGAAACACCCATGAAACGCGGTAGGACCACCTATCGGGCCGACAGCTTCGCCCACCGCAAGTCGGGTCAAATGGCCGACTTCTTGCGTTGGTGTCCTAGAGTGCGCGGTGGCCGATGTCTTTGCGATACTGGGCGCCAGCGAACGAAATCTGCTCCACAGCCCGGTAGGCGCGGCGAGCTGCCTCAGTCAGGGTTTCGCCGATCCCCGTCACCCCAAGCACACGTCCACCTGAGGTGACAACCTCACCATCTTCGCGCAATCGGGTCCCGGCCTGAAGGATCTGGACCCCTTCCTCACCCCCAGCCTCCTTTAGCCCCTGGATCACGTCACCGGTCCGCACCTGCCCCGGGTAGCCATGGGCGGCCATCACCACACACAGGGAGTGCCGCGAAGACACTTGCACCGCTGCTCGGTTCAGACGACCACGGGCAGCGCTCGCCAAGAGTTCTGCCAGATCTCCGTCCAAGATCCCCATCAGCGATTGGGTCTCGGGATCACCGAATCGCACGTTGAACTCGAGGATTCGGGCGGTCCCGCCAGGTTCGATCATCATGCCAGCGAACAGCGTTCCCCGGAAGGGCGCGCCCTCGCTCTGCATTCCGGCGAGCACCGGAGCGATCACACTCTCGCCGATGGCATCGAGCAGCGCTGGCGTGACGATCGGGGCTGGAGCATACGTCCCCATACCACCGGTGTTGGGCCCACAGTCGCCTTCGAAAATCCGCTTGTGGTCCTGAGCCGCTGGAAACAGAATCGCTTGTTCCCCATCGCAAATGGCGTGGATGCTCGCCTCGGTGCCAAGCAGACGCTCCTCAATGACCACCTCGCGCCCTGCCGAGCCAAACGTCTCGCCGCTCAACATCGAGCGCGCCGCCTGGGCCGCCTCATCATAGGAATCCGCCAAGATCACGCCCTTGCCAGCACAAAGCCCGCTCGCCTTCACCACAGGAACGGTTGGGAACTCGGCGAGTGCAGCCTCAACCTGGGATGGTTCGGTAATGGTGCGGTGGCGGGCGGTGGGAAGGCGATGTCTCTCGAGGAAGTCCTTCATGAAGGCCTTCGAACCCTCGAGCTTGGCCGCCGCGCGACTTGGGCCATAGACGAGCAGCCCAGCCTCGGTCAGAAGATCGGTGAGGCCGTCACAAAGAGGAGCCTCAGGACCGATCACCACCAGATCGGGCCGCTCGACCGCCGCGATCTGTTCAGGCCTGCCGCCCGCGTTGCGGAGCACTTTCCCCGACGACCGTGGCGCCATGCGGGTGCCGGCGTTGCCCGGAGCGACCAGCACCTCCCCCACCGACGGAGAAGCGAGCAGTGCTAGGGCGAGTGCATGCTCGCGTCCACCCGAGCCAACGACCAAGACCTTCATTCTACGCATCACAGGCCGAGAGCTAGCACGGATCTCAAGAGATGGGGACCTGCTCGAGCGGCAGGTGTTCGAGCAGAATCCCGAGCTGCTGCGCGAACTCGAAAATGCGCTCATCCCGGTAGAATTCCCCGAACACGATCCGTGACAGTCCGGCGTTTGCAACCAGTTTGAAGCAGTTGAAGCAAGGAGACGCAGTCACGTAGAGCTCCGCCCCTTCGACCCTGACTCCATTGCGCGCCGCCTGGGCAATGGCATTGGCTTCCGCGTGGACCGTCCGGACACAGTGACCATCCTCCATCAGGTGCCCAATCTGGTCACAGTGCGGAAGGCCACGCAGGCTTCCGTTGTATCCGGTCGCCACGATGATGCGATCACGGACGATCACGGCTCCCACCCGCTTCCGATCGCAAGTGGCTCGCGATGAGACCACCCGCGCGATCGCCATGAAGTACTGGTCCCAGGTAACGCGCGCATCTTCAAGCATTGGTCCAGGGGCCGTATAGCGCATCTTGGGCTCGCGGGATAGCCTGCCGGGGATGACGATCGGTCCGCGCGCTCGCCTGTTGACCCTGCTGAGTCTGCTCTTTGGAGTTGTCGCCCCCAAGCATGCCTGGGCCGATCGCTCTACCATCAAGTTTCCGAACCTCCACCCCTCCTACGCCTTCGAGGCCGAGCCCCACGTCTTCTTCACCCCGCGGGTCCGCGGAGCCGCTCCCGATGGCTTGGGTGCGGGATTTCGCGGTACCTTCAGCCTGGTCGAGAACGGGTTCGTGAAGACCATCAACAACTCGGTCGGCCTGGGCGTTGGCGTCGATACCAACCTAGCGCAAGACCGATCGCTGTGGTTTCCCATCGCGATGCAGTGGAATTTCTGGTTCACGGAGCGGTGGTCGCTCTTCGGAGAAGCCGGAGGCACCCTGCTGATCGGACCCGATGAGTTCTCGCCCCACCCGGGGATCGCCGTAGGTGGTCGTTACCTATTCTCTCGGACCCTCGCGCTCACCCTCCGGGGCGGACTCCCGAGCATCGGGGTCGGACTCTCCTTCTTCCTTTGATCCGTGGAAAATCTGGAGGCTTCTGCGGCTCGCTTGACGGCTTCAGGCCGCCGTGGCTTCTTTTGGGCGGTGTCTGTCCTACCTCGCACCCCCTGTGCACCATTTGCCCTCCTCCTCCTCCTCGGCCTGCTGTTGGCCGCGCCGCTCACCGCTGCCGAACCTCCGCGCGACGCAGCCGGGATCGCCGCTCGGCTCGCAGAACTCAGGCAGGATCCGGCACGGGCCAAGCTGCTCGCCACTCCGCTTGGAAGAGTCGAGGCCACCCTCGCACGGGTTCGGGACGCGCGAGCTGCCAATGACACAAATGCGGCATCACAGCTCATTTTGCTCGCGAAGGAGTGGTTGGCGATCGCCGAAGTCCGCCTCCGAGCGGAGCGCTTGGAGCAGGAGAGAGCGGCGGTCGATAAGAAAGTCTTGGCGCTCCTCGACACTGTATCTCGAACAGAAATCCTGCTCGAGGAGACCCTGGCCGCGCGTGAGCGCACTCGAGAACAGCTTGAGCGCTTCCGAGCGCAGAAGCGGAACGAAGCTGCGCGGGATGGTGCGCGATGAACTGCCGCCTGCCGTTTCTGTTCGTAGGCATCGCGATCGGCTGCGCGAATCCACCACCACCGGCGATCTTCGGAGATATGGCGGCGGTTCGAAGTCGTTCCGGCATGACGGAGATCCGGCGCTTGGCTCCGCAGACCGTGGCCGAAGCGGAGCGGCTGACCCGTGTCGCGGAGCAAGCACACGCGAAGGGTGAGCCGGCCAACGCGCAGTTCGCAGCCGAGCGCGCACTCGCCGCCTATGCTCGAGCGGACATCGAGGCCCGCCTGGCGCGAGCCGAAGCGGGGCTCGAGGCCGCACACACCGAACACAAGCGTCTCGAGACCGCTGAGGCCAGCCTGACACGAAAGCAAACCGAGGCCGCTCGGGAGCTTTCTGAACTCGATCTCCGACTCGGCATCGAGCGCGATCTCGACGTCACCGTCGAGATCGGTCGCGGTAGCCCTGAACGCGAGGCAGCCCGCGCCAAGGCCGCCCGCCTAACCGCGACCGAAGCGCGACACCTCTGCGCTTCAGCCCACTTGCTCGGTGTGGACACACCGCGACTCACGCAGAATCGCACCGCACTCGAAGAGTTCGAGGAGTCCCTTGCCGAGAAGGATTCCCTGGCTCCTCTCGCCCAGGCCACCCAGCTTCGCGCCGACTGTCTCGCCATCTTGGGCGAGGCGCGGCGCCCAACGCTGCTCGCCCACCCGGCCCAAGTGGGCTCCGATAGGCTTTTTTTGGCCATCTCCGAGGCAGATTTCAATCCTCGCGCCGAGGACCGGGGGATCGTGGTCAGCCTCCCCCTGCCGCACACCAAGTCCGGTATCGACGCTTCCACTCGCGATCGGCTCACAGTGTTGGCCAGGATGGCCCGCTCCCATGACGCGGGACTCATGCTCGTCAGCTACGCGGGAGCTGGTACGCAGCCCACCGCCTCAGCTGTCCTGCTCGACCAAGCAAAACGGTTGTTCAGCGAGGAGGGTGTCACGCCACTGGAGGGAGATGCGCTGGCCCTCGATCGACGATGGACAGCGGCGGAGACCGCGTCGACCAAGAGGCCGACCGCGTTTCTGGATGTGGTGTTCGTCACTCATTACTGAGCGCTCACCACTTGCGGTGGCGAGCATCACGAAAAATCCGAGTTGCGCGCAACTTTCTGGCCCCGCGGGCGTCTGATCCCGAAAGGCCGATCCATTTGATGACGCGTGACCCCCTGTACGGCGAGCCGATCCTCTGGGAAGGGGCTCCGCGGGAGCTTCCGAGATCTCCACTTCTCGAGCTCTGCTCCCACCTTGGCTCCCTGGTGGCACTCATCGCGATGGCCTTTGCCGTGGTCCGCGGAGTGTGGCTGGACGGAAATCTCACCTCGCCGCTCCTTTTCGCGGCCCTCGCGGCCACGCTCGGCGCAACCTGCCATCTTGGACCGATCGTCTGGTATCGGGCGGTGCGCTACCTCATCACGGACCAACACGTTATCATGACCCGGGGGATCTTCCGGCGAGCCATCATCCGCTCCCATGTGTCCTTCGCGCGGATCAGGTGGAGCCCGGAGAACGAGGCGATCGGCAGTCTCGAGTTGGTGCGTGCAGTGCCCACCGGAGCCATGTTCCGCTGCTTGACCCTCGAGCTCGTAGGCATCGAACATCCCGCAGCGGTCTGGGGGATCATCCGAGATGCTCATGACGTGACCAATCCGGGCCACTCGGGCTTGCCGCTCACTCAACGACTCGACTCGGACGAACGTGTGCTCTGGGCAGCGCGACCACTGCCTTCGTTTCGTGCCTACCTCCCCGTGCGCCCGGCAGACTGGATGGTCGTCGGGTTGATCCTCGCCCTGCTCGGGACCGTCACTTTCCTCGTGGTGCGCGGCGCCACACTGCTCACGAGACTGCTCGGGTCGGGGCTCGAAGCTGGCTCACTCCCGTTCTTCTCGCTCGGACTGGGTTACATGCTGGGTGTGGTGGTGGTGCTGCTGATCACCGCCCACCTCGTTTATCATGGCTTCACGCTCCGCGCGGTGGGTCTGCACCAGACTCGCTATCTCATCAGCAACAAGCGAGTGCTCATTCAGCGCGGCCGCGAGGAGCTACACCTCGATCGCCGCAGGATCGTCGACGTCATCGAGACCTCGGCAGGGGCCGGCACCTACAATCTGTTCTTGGTGCTCGATGGTCCGCGCGCCCGCGCCCTCGCGGCTCACGGTGCCTTCGGCACTGAAGAGCCGAGTTCTGCGCTCCGTCCCATCCTCGAATGCGTTCAGGATCCGCGCGGCGCCGTGGACGTGCTGGCGCGCAGGGTGTCCGTGTCACCCCCACGGGCTGCCTAGTCACAAGACGGAGGCCGTGGCCTCATCCAAGCGGATCACGAAGGACGATGGTCTGGTCACGTCGAGGACCGACGCTGAGGAGATAGGCTGGGACGCCCACCCTGCTGGTCACGAACTCCACGTACCGACGCACCCCCGCCGGCAGATCCTCGACCCGCCGAATATCAGCGATGGGTTCCGACCAACCTGGGAGTTCCTCATACACCGGACTGATGGTCTCCGGCGAAAGCAGCTCGTCGATTGGCAGGGTCTCGGTGCGCCCCCGTGGCGTGTCATAGGCCACACAGACCCGAATCCGGGAGAGCCCAGTCAGAACATCGAGTTTGGTGATGGCCAGCCCGTCGAAGCCGTTGACTCGGGCCGCATAGCGCAGACCTGGAAGGTCCAACCACCCGGTGCGCCGCGGACGACCGGTGACGCTGCCGAATTCCGCGCCTTGCTCACGCAGATGCTTCCCCTCAGCGTCGTCGAGTTCCGTCGGGAATGGTCCCCCGCCAACCCGCGTGAGATACGCTTTGGTGATCCCAACCACACACTCAATCCGGTTCGGCCCCACGCCGGCACCCAGTGCAGCACCGGCTGCTACCGCCGAGCTCGAGGTAACGAAGGGGTACGTCCCGTGGTCCACATCCAACAACGTCCCTTGCGCCCCCTCGAAGAGCACCCGGTGCTTGGCTCTCAGAGCTCCCTCGACCAGCTCGGATACATTGCCAAGCAGCGGCAGCAAGCGTTCCGCCTGCACGAGCAGCGGTTCGAGAATTGAATCAACACTCGGACGCTCACCACCCAGAGCGCGGAGCACAGGCGCCCAGCTCTCAATCGCAGCCTCGATGCGCTCACGCAGGTGCTGCGGCTGGCGCAGATCACCCGTGCGCACGCCCGTGCGCCGCGCCTTGTCTTCGTAGGTGGGTCCGATACCCTTCTTGGTGGTGCCGATGGCCCGCTCAGCACTGAGCGCTGCCTCGCGCAAGGTATCCACGGCAATGTGATAGGGCAGGATCAAGTGGGCACGATCGCTCACCACCAAACGCTCGGTGAGGTCACTGTGTCCACGCCGCAGTAGCTCATCGATCTCGGCCAGAAGCACCTTCGGATCGATCACCATGCCTTGTCCGAGCAGGCACCTGGTGCCGGCGCGCAGAACCCCGCTCGGCAGCAACCGCACCACGATTTTTTCATCGCCAACGACCAGCGTGTGTCCGGCGTTCGGACCCCCCGCATAGCGAACCACCACCTCGGCGTTCTCGGTGTAGATATCGACGATCTTGCCCTTTCCCTCGTCGCCCCACTGGGCACCCACGATCACGACTGACGACATTCTTACCTTACCTCTCACGTCGATGACGAACCGAAAACCTCTGGCGTGACGAGCCGCGACCAGACCAAGTCGTGCCACTTATGGCGAACGGTGGTCAGCGGTCGGGGCGGCCAAAGCGCTGCATAGTAACACTCCCTTCTCCCCCTGCACGCTGGTTCCCGAGGCTTCGTGCCGAGGCTTCGTGCCGAGGCTTCGTGCCGAGCCTCCGGCCGTTCTTATGGCTCCGGCGGGCTTTCTCGGCCCAGCTCTTGGCTGGCGCACCGCCGAGAGACACCGCCCACCGACCGGCGCTATGCTCAGGCTGGTTCGATGTCCACTCAGCCAACCGCGAGCCGACGTGTCCTCGGTGTCGTATTCGACCTTGACGGAACCTTGATTGACTCTCGGGACGATCTTGCCGCCGCCGTCAATCACGCTCTTCTTGTCAACGGTTTGCCGAGCCGGCCACCGGAAGAGCTGTTCAGCTTCATCGGCGACGGGCTGAAACGCCTGGTTGTACGAGCGTCGGGTCTCCCCCCGACAGAGCCTCTGGTGCGCAACGTCGAAAAGGATGCTCTCGAATACTACCTCGCCCATGTGCACGACACGACGACGCTGGTCCCGGGAGTGCGGGAGGTGCTCGCACAACTAACAGAACGACAGCTTCCCCTCGCGCTCTGCACAAACAAGCCCCGCGCCGCAACGTCGGCCATCCTTAAGGCCTTCAGCCTCACCGACTGGTTCCGGTGCGTCATCGCAGGCGGTGATCTTCCGGTCATGAAGCCTGATCCGAGGGTCTTGACTGCGATCGCAGACTGCCTCGAGGTTGCCCCCACCGAGCTGGTCATGGTCGGAGATGGACCTCAGGACGTGCTCACGGGACATGCGGTGGGCGCACGTACTGTCGCGATCGAATTCAACATCGCGCCGCTAGCGTCGGTACTGGCGGCCAAACCGGACGTCGTGCTAGCGGGGCTGAACGAGTTACCGAGTCAGCTTCATGTATGGGCTGAAACCTCGTCACCTGAGGCCGCTGCACCCCAGCGTCAACTCGCGAGGCGGTGATACGCCGTGCACAGGCGAAGGAAGTGTTGGGAACCCTCTTCTCGGGAAGGGGCTAAATGGCACCCTTGCCGGTCGGGGTGGAACTGGAGCGCCAGCCTCCGGAACGCCTCCCGAATCTGCTCGGTGGTCGCCGCTCGGGGCAGCCCGAGCAGCGCGAGATCCCGCGCGCGCTGTCCCGCCTCCGAATCCTCGTGTTGGGCTTGCATCGAAGGTGTTCGATCCCGGCGCCGCGCTCTTCCCCATAAGAACTGCTCCACCGTGAGCGGCTCGATACCAGCCGAAGTGCACCCGCGCGGACGAAACACGATCCGGGCGTCGGCCAACCCAAATAGCGCCTCCAATCGCAGTCGGTTTTGGGCCGAGAGCGCGGCATGAAGGACGCTTGGGGTGATGCTCCCGCGTTCGAGCAGTCGCTCGCCCAACCGTTGGCTCAACGCGAAGAGCTGACGCTTCAGCTCACGCGGCAAGAGCCCGTGCTGCTCAACCAGGATCTGTCCGAGTCGCGGTACCGTGAGCGGAGTCTCGACCAGAACCACACAGCCACGCGCAAGGTGGATGCGGTGGGAACGCCCCGACCCACCACCACCAACCTCCACCAACTCAAGGACCCCTGAAATCCGTTCTCGGTGCAGCGTACCCAGCAGGTCGCCGAGTGTAGTGTCACGAAGATGAGACGTGAGCCGCACGGGCCGGTGGTAACAGAGCCACTTTGGCACGGCCAAGAAACTTGACTTGACTGCCCCATCCCCGGAGCCACGGGGGGCACCGGGCCCTCGGACACCTAGGCCGCGCTCGGCGGCGAGTAGAAGTCGACCAAGCGAATCTCCTCGCTGGTCAGCCGCGCCGACACAACACTGCGCTCTCCTACGTAGTCCCCTCCCACCTGAAATGGCGTCGCCGGATCGGATTCGACAGTAACGCTCTGAACCAAATAGTCGAACAGATAGTCGCTCGACTCATACTCGCCTCGCCAAATCGCCTTGAAATTCAGGATGAATGGACCAGCACCGAGCGTCGCTACCCTAAGGTGCATCCGATCCGCACGCTCGTTGGCGTAGGGGAAGACCCGGAATCCAAACCCGTAATACGGGATGGTCGAGAGGGCGGCGATCCGCGCCGGCCCCTCATAGATGGTGTGACCACAGGGAATTGGCATCCCAAGGCGCGTGCCCTTCGGCCCCAAGCGATAAGCATCCTCGCCAGTGTTGATGATGCGTACGTATGGCATCGACCGTACCATCGTGTTCGGGATGGTACGCGTCGCCGCGGCGACCAAATACGACACCAAACCAGGGGCGTACTTCGCGATCGCCGTCTTTGCCAACTGGCCGCGCACCTTGGCGTAGTCAGCGAGCAACGTGGCGTCGGCACCGACCCCACAGAACGGCGCGATCCAATCCTCTACCTCGATCAGCCGGAGCGGCCGACTCCCCGCGTCCGAACCGAGCCGCGCCACGTCGGCGCCAATATCAGTAGATTTGTCGTTTGTGGATCCGACGACCCAGGCTAACGCGTTGCCCGTGCCGAGCTTCAGCAGGCCAAACCGAGGATAGGGAGCTCCCTCACGCCGTGCTTGGCGGATCACCTCCGTTACCACCACCGTAAACGTCCCGTCCCCACCACCGGTCAGCACGGTCTGATAGCCGCGCGCCACGATGATTCGGGCAATCTCCCGCGCGTCAGAGAGGCGACGCGAGACAAAGAGATCACCGCCCGCCAAGATGCGGTCCAGAGTCGAGATCACCTCCTGGTCGACCCGCTTGGCGTTACCGTTCACCACCACCGCCAGCCGTCCCGGCGACGGCGGCGCCGAGTCGGACATCATCATCGGATCGGGGATCACGGAGTTCGGTCTCATGGTGCATGTCCTTCGGGTCGGGCCGTCTCGAACGGAGCCAGCTTATGCTCCCGTGGGGCAAGATCCCGAAAGAAGCAGAAACCGTTCCCCTTAGTTGGCCCATCCCGGCGGACCGGACTAGGCTCGCGGCCGGGTGACGATACCAGGAACCTGCCTGGTCACCGGACGACTATCATGAAGGCCAAGACGACGAATCGGGGCAAGTCACCACGGCAATCGGGGAGCAGCGCACCAGCGCCCGCACCATCCGAGAAGCCAACCACTTCCGAGACCGCTTCCACTTCGGGAGCAGGGCGCCGGGGTGGTCCCCGCGGCTCGGCCCCCTGGACGACTCGTCACGCGGCGAAGCATGCGGCAGAAGCCGCCGCCCGCAACGCCACCCCACCAGCCCCGGGAAGCGCCCGAGCAACGCTCCGTACCCCAGCAGGCGCGGAAGAACTCAAGGCCATGCTGACCGAGCTTACTTCAGCTATCAGCAAGCTGCGCGTTTACAAGCGAAACCTGAATCGGGACTTCTGGGAAGCAGGAATCGTGCTGCGGGAGCTGCGAGAACGTCGGCTGTTCGAGGCGAAGGGATACAGCAGCTTTGACGCCTTCGTCGAGCGCGAACTCGACTTCGGTCGGGCTACCGCCCAGCGTCTCAGCCACCTCCCCAGGATTTTTCTGCCGGAAGCCGCCCAAGAGTTCGGTCTCTCGGTCGTACTGGCCGTCATGGAGCTTGTCGAAGGCGATCGCGAGAGTCAAACCCGGCTCGCGGTCGCATCCACCCCGAGCAAACCCCTGAAGCCCCCGGCCGCCTCTCGACACTAGCAAGCGGGGCTAGAGAGCGCGATGACTAGCTTTGGGCGAGGAGCAACGCTATAGGCTCCGGCCGGAGGCTGATGCGTTTCGTCGACGAATGCGAGATCGATGTCGAGGCAGGTAATGGCGGCGACGGCTGCATCGCATTCCGACGGGAGAAGTACGTCCCCTTCGGAGGACCAGCGGGGGGGGATGGTGGTCGCGGAGGTGACGTGATCCTGATCGCAGATTCAGGGATCGGCACGCTCTACGACCTTTACTACACCCGCCATCTGAAAGCCGATCACGGCGCGCCGGGCCAGGGCCGCGACTGTTACGGACGCGGCGCCGAGGATCGTGTGCTCCGTGTCCCTGAAGGGACGGTGGTGGTCGATCGTGCCACCGATCAGGTGCTGGGAGAACTGCTGGCGGACGGTGACAGACTGGTGGTGGCCCGCGGTGGCTCGGGTGGACGAGGCAACAAACACTTCGCCACCTCAGTGGATCGTGCGCCCCGCCGCGCCGAGCCAGGCCAGCCTGGGGAACGACGAGCCCTCCGCCTCGAACTGAAGTCAATCGCCGACGTCGGTCTGCTGGGCTTTCCCAACGTCGGAAAGAGCACCTTCATCCGCGCCGTGAGCCGCGCACGTCCCAAGGTCGCGGATTACCCCTTCACGACACTCGAGCCACACCTCGGCGTTGTCTCACTGGCAGACTACTCGGTGCGGAAGGCACCAGGTTTCGTGATCGCGGATATTCCCGGGTTGATCCCAGGCGCGAGTTCAGGGCTCGGGCTTGGCCTCCGCTTCTTGCGACACGTGGAGCGGACCCGACTTCTGCTTCACCTGGTCTCCTTGGATGAGGATCCGACCCGCGACCCTGTGTCGGATTACCGCGCACTCCGCGCAGAGCTCGTCGCCTATGGATCTAGCCTTGCAGAGCGTCCCGAGCTGGTCGCTCTGACCAAGGCCGACCTGACTCACGTTCGCGAAGCCTACCCGCGCCTGCGCGAGGAGTTCGCCACGCTCGGTGTGACACTGTGGTGCATCAGCGCGGCAACCCACGAAGGCCTGGGGGAGCTGGTCGCCGCCTTGACCCAGCGTCTGTTCGGTGACCCCGAACCCGAGTGAAATCACCTCCGAGGATTGACGCAAGCTTGACGTTCTCTCGGTCGGTGAGCCCCGGTCCAGACGGCATCACGCCTCTGGAATGATGCCATCGTCGAGGTCATCCATATCGTCGTAGAAGCCGTCGCTCTCGAGGTTGTCGAATCGGGTGTGTGCCGCCGAAAATCTCGTCTTTACCACCCCGGTCGGACCATTGCGCTGCTTGGCGAGGATCACCTCCGCGATCCCCTTTTCCTCGCTGTCACGGTCGTAGTACTCGTCGCGATAGATGAAGAGAATTGCGTCGGCATCCTGCTCGATAGCGCCTGATTCACGGAGGTCACTCAGCTGCGGGCGCTTGTCTTTGGTGTTTCGAGTTTCAACCGCTCGATTGAGCTGACTGAGCGCGATCACGGGCACCTCCAGCTCCTTGGCAAGCTGCTTCAGTCCCCGCGACAGTTCGCTGATCTCCTGTTCGCGACTGCCTGCGTCACGTCGCCCTTGCATGAGCTGCAGATAGTCGACGGCCACCAACCCGAGCTTGCCGGGTCGCCCCTCGGCGTCACGGCGCGCTGGATCGCGCGCCAACTCCGCCTGGAGTCGTCGAACCTTGGCGCGGAGATCGAACAGACCGAGCGCAGGGGTGTCATCGAGCCACATTGGCAAGGTCGCGAGCCGCCCCGCAGCTTCGGTCAAACGACTCCAATCGCTGTGCTGGAGTCGACCGCGGCGAATGTCCGCCATGTCGACCCGTGCCTCACTGGCCAAGAGGCGCGCCGCAAGCTGCTCCTTCGGCATCTCCAAACTGAAGAAGGCGACCGCCATCCCAGTAGCTGGGGGACGCTCCTCGTCGAGTGCCTCCGAAGCTGGCGCTGAGACCGCCGCGGTGCGCGCGATATTGATCGCGAGATTGAGCACGAATGAGGTCTTCCCCATGCCCGGACGGCCCGCCACGATGTACAGGTCCCCAGGGTGGAGGCCGGCCATCATCCGATCGAGCTGGGTGAACCCCGTGGCAATACCGGTGATGCCACCACCACGAGAGGTCGCCTCATTCAGGATCCGAAATGCCTGGACCACAGCATCCCGAAGCGAGACCACCGTCGTGGTCTCGGGAACCCGAGCGATCTCAAACACCGATTGCTCAGCGTTGTCGATGAAGGCCTGGACCTCCCCGCAATCGCCGTAGCCTTCCGCTGCCACCTTCTGGCAGAGCGCAATCAGCTGACGCAACCGCCACTTCTCGCGCACGACACGGGCGTGGGTCTCGACGTTGGCCACAGCTGGGGTCGCATCGGTGAGTTGGGCCAGATACGGCGTGCCACCCACCTGTTGAAGCCTCTCGTGGTCGCGCAGCCATCCCGCCACGGAGATCACGTCCACCGCCTTCCGAGCTGCAACCAGGTCCATGACCGCCTCGTAGACTCGGCGGTTTGCCTCCGCATAGAAGTGGGGAGGCTTCAAGATCTCCCCGGCGATGTCCACCGCTTCCGGAGACAGCAACATCGCGCTCAGCACCGCAGCTTCGGCGTCGAGATCGCAGGGCGGAACCCGCCCGAGCGGCGCGCTCGTGCTCGATCTGCCAAAGACGTCCGGTGCGACACCCTGAGTCATGGAACCACAGCCTTCGACCCTCACCGCATACGGTCAGAGCGACCCAGCGAAGGGAGCACTTTGCACCGAAACGCCGATGGGCGCCAGAGCATCGCTCCAGCGCCCATCTCGGACTTCGCGGGTCGTGGTCGGCTGCTCTGCCAACCGCCCACCGGTCAGGCCTTTTGTACGACCTCGACCTTGAGGTGAGCGGTCACCTCGGGGTGGATCCGTAGCGGCACCGAGGAGAGCCCCAGCTGCTTGATCGGATCGGGCAGGTTGATCTTCTTTCGATCGATCGTGAGCCCCTTCTGCGCAAAAGCTTCCTCGATGTCCCGGTTCGTCACCGAGCCGTACATCTTACCCTCGTCACCAACCGTACGTGCAATCTGCACGGTGACAGCTTCGAGGGTGGCGCAAAGCTGCTTTGATTCCTCGAGCTTGCGGTTGGCCGCGGCTTGCGCCGCGCGCTTCAGCTCGTCGATCCTCGCGAGATTGCCAGCCGTAGCCACAATCGCGAGGTTTCGAGGAATGAGGTAGTTGCGCGCGAAGCCGGGGCGAACCCGCACCACATCGCCACCCTTCCCGAGAGTGTCGATCGTTTCCTTCAATACCACCTTGATTGGAGTCGCCATCGTCGCAGCCTCACTCGTTCGAGGTAAAGGGCATCAGGGCCACGTTACGAGCACGTTTGATCGCCCGAGTGACTTCCCGTTGATGTTTGGCACAAACACCAGAAATTCGTCGCGGAACGATCTTGCCACGCTCGGTGATGAAGTACTTGAGAGATTGGGGATCTTTGTAGTCGATCACCAAGGTCTCATCCGAGCAGTATCCACAACCACGTCGGCGAGTGCGCCGCATGCCGTTTCCCATACCGTCGCGGTCCATGCCGCGATCCAAATCGCGGTTCATGCTGCGATCCATTCTATCCTTGTCGTCTCTCATGACATCTCCTCCCCATCGCGGAGGTCAGCGTTCAGATTCATGTCATCGCTCGCCATCTCGTCATCAATCTCGGCGCGCTCGCGGCGCGGGGGCGCCTCGGGCTCAATGAAACCGAGAGCGCGCTCCAGAGCCTTGTCGTCCTCGACATCATCGGGGAGGTCGAGCTCCTCGAACTTAGCGGCTTCGGGATCAACGTTGACGGCAGCCAGATCGACGTCTGAGTTGAGGATGATGGTCTGGTACTTCACCACGTCATCCTGCATACGCAGGTTGCGTTCTAGCTCAGCAACGAGGGTAGATTTGCCAACGTACTTCAGATAGACGTACACGGCGCGCTTGTAGCGACCGACCGCGAACGCGGTCTGACGGCGCCCCCAAGTCTCAACGGCGATCAGCGTCCCGCCCTCACGCTTCAACGCCTCATCGACACGCTGAGCAACGCGGCCTGCACCCTCTTTGGTGACGTCGGGCCGCATCAAGTAGATGGTTTCGTATTCTCGATACCGCACCCTGGGCGCGGCGCTCACATGGCTCATCATTCATCTCCCTTCGGACTTCGGCCCTGGTTGTCGCCAGAGCAAGGAGCAATCGATTTGGGTTTCTGATTCACCTGGTTCATGGCTCGGGAGATTCCGTCGCGCACGACCCGACGAACCACCTCGGCGGCCCTCTCGATCGTCTCAGCGACGAGCGGTTGGTCCAGCGAGGGGAACCTCTCTAGCACATAGTCGGCCATCGTCCCGTGCCAGTCACCAGTCGGCCGCCCGATACCCACCCGCAGGCGCAAGGTCTGGTCGCTTCCAAGCTGCTCCGCGATCGAACGCAACCCATTGTGTCCGGCGTGTCCCCCGCCAACCTTCAGCCGGAGCTCACCAAGAGCCAGATCGAGCTCATCGTGCACGACCAGGACGTCCGAGGGTACGAGCTTGAAGAAAGCCACAGCTGCACGCACCGAATGACCTGAGAGGTTCATGAAAGTTTCGGGCTTTAGCACCGTAAGCCGCTGGTTCTCGAGCACCACCTGGGCCACCTGCCCTTGAAACTTGCGCGAGAAGGAGGCGTTTTGCTCTCGAACCAGCGAGTCGACGACGGCAAAACCAATGTTGTGTCGTGTGTCGTGATAGCGGGTCCCGGGATTACCGAGACCAACGATCAGCTTCACTTACCCTTGGCTGGCTTCCCAGCACCGGCCGCGGGCTTCGCGGCAGCGCCGGCCGCGGGCTTCGCCGCGGCCGCCTTGTCACCAGGGGCTGCGGCGGGTGCCGCAGCTCCGGCCGCCGGTGCCGCAGCAGCGCCGTCTGCCGTCGCGGTATCATCGGTCGCTTTGGCTTCGTTCACCACCGCGACCAGGGTCTGATTCTCAGGCAAGCGGATCGAGACGCCCTCCGGAACCGGCAAATTGGCGACCGAGATGTGGCCGTCCAATTCAAGACCGGAGATGTCCGCTGACAGGGAGACGGGGATGTCCTTCGGCAGACACCGGATGGGCAGCTTGTGGAACACCACGTGAAGAGTGCCTCCCAGAACCACACCCGGAGACTTGCCAGTGGTACGGAACGGCACGTCGACATCCACCGGCTCATCCAGGGCGATCCGGAAGAAGTCGGCATGCAGGAGCGACCGCGAGATCGGATGCACCTGGTAGTCACAGAGCAACGCCACGAACGGTGAACCGCCCTCGAGGTCCAGCTCGAGCACGGTGTTACGGCCGAGCTCACCCTCCAGCACTGCACGGAGCGTTCCGGGCGATACGGACAGCGGGAGCGGATGCTCTTTGCGTCCATAAGCCACAGCAGGGATGAGACCGGTTCTTCGGAGGCGCTGAGCGGCTTCCTTGCCGGAATCGGAACGGTTGGACACTCTGACTTTGGTAAGCTCCATGGTCACCTTCTCGACTTTCTACGTGCTCGACGAAACTGCGAAAGTCCTGCTCACACGAACAAGGAGCTTACGGACTCTGCATTGTGAATGCGCCGGATTGCTTCTCCCAACAATCGGCCGGTGGAAAGGTACTTTATCTTGGGGGATGCCGCGGTGGCCGCGCTGGGAGGAATGGTATTGGTCACCACCACCTCCTCGAGCATCGAAGCGTTGATGCGTTCGATGGCGGGGCCACTCAACACGCCGTGGGTAGCACAAGCCACCACCCGACGAGCACCCTTTTCCATGACCGCTTTCGCCGCATTGCACAACGTACCAGCGGTGTCGATCATGTCATCGATGATAATGCAGTCACGGTTGGTAACGTCACCGATAAGGTGCATCACCTCACTCACGTTGGCCTTCTCGCGCCGCTTGTCGATGATGGCCAGGCTAGCCCCCAGTCGTTTGGAGAACTGCCGTGTCCGCTCCACACCGCCAGCGTCCGGAGACACGAAGACCGCGTTCTCGTCGAAACGGCGCCGTAGGTAGTCGTTGAGAAACACCGGCATCGCATACAGGTGATCGAATGGGATGTTGAAGAATCCCTGGATCTGACCGGCGTGAAGGTCGACGCTCACCACCCGATTGACTCCCGCCGCACACAAGAGATCAGCGATCAGCTTAGAAGTGATGGGAGTCCTCGGAGAAACTTTGCGGTCCTGCCGAGCATATCCGTAGTAGGGGATGACCGCAGTGATGCTCTGAGCCGAGGCCCGGCGCAGCGCATCACACATGATCAGGAGCTCAACCAGGTGATCGTTGACGGGCGAACAGGTGGGCTGAAGCACGTAGCAGTCGAAGCCACGAACGCTATCGTGAAACTCACAGAACGTCTCCCCGTCGCTGAAGCGCCGAATGGTTCTCTTGCCAAGGGGCACCCCGAGCACCTCTGCGATCTCATCGGCCAATCCAGGGTTGGCTTGGCCGGTAAACAGCCGTACGTTCTTCACCACGATTCTCCTCGCCGAACCACCGCGACCGACCCGACGGACCGAGGTTTGAACCTCGGAAGTCGACCCAGGTCAACGGCGGGCCGGAGGCTTAGCAGGCGGAGATCCGAGCGTCAACGGGCCCAACCATGCGACCAAGATTTCGCGTCAACGATAGGGGTTCGGCAGATCTACCGGTGAGCTAGGGGTGGCAGGCTTCCGTCCCGTAGGCCGTTCCTGCGACGTTGGCGAACGCCGGACTGGATTGCGGGGCGTTCCATCCCTGCCCTCTAGCCGACCTGGAGAATCCTCTGCGGTGTTCCGCGGTGGAGCCATCTGAATCCCTTGAACTGTGGACGAATCGGCTGGCCTCTCGACAACCACAGGGGCTACCACGGAGTCCACCGGTGCGGGAACGATCACCACACTATCATCCGCGGTCGGCTTCGTTGCGGGGGAGCGCCAGCCGACGAAGAAGAACAAGACGACAATCAGCACCCCGCCGAGGGCAAGGAGCGCGAGCAGCCGGCGTCTTCGACGATGCCGCGAAGCAACCGGCACAACGCTCTCGGCGTCGTCCCTTTCCAACACCTGAGCGAGGTCATCGCCGAGCTGCGTCGCTTCCTCGAGATTGGCGATTTGGAGCCCAGCGCCAGGCGACGAAATCACGGATCCGTGAGGAGTGAACAGCACCCCGCGTGCCTCCGCGTTCTCTTGCATCCAAAGGCGGATACGATCCCGCTGGATCAGAAGTCGCGTCCCCAGCACCTGGCGCACAGTCTCGGCCGCCTCGCGCGCCGTGGATGAGCATCGACTTTCCATCCCTGCGCGCTCAAGGGCATCCGCGAACTCCCCGCAAGACTGAAAACGACGTGCAGGATCCCGTTCCAGGGCCTTCATGCACACCGCGCTCAATCGAGGATCGAGATCGAACAGATAGCGACTGGGTGGAGCAATCGGTTCGCTTACCACACGCCAGAGAGTTGCGGCCTCGTTTTCGGCCTTGAACAGCCGGCGCCCGGTCAGAACCTCCCAGAGCACGATCCCCGCGGCGAAGACATCCGCTCGCCGATCAATCCCTTCCTCGCCCGAGGCTTGCTCCGGGGCCATATACGCAATCTTGCCCTTGAGCTGACCGACTCGCGTGGAACTCGCCAGTCGCGACTGGGCTCGAGCGACCCCAAAGTCCGTGATCCGGCTGATGCCATCGACACCGACCAGAATGTTCTGCGGCGAGACGTCACGATGCACGAGCCCAGTGAGATGACCTTGCTCATCACGGAGCTCATGGGCGGCATGGAGTCCCGACAAGACATCGAGCATCACTCTCACCGCCACTCCAGCCGGAATGTTGGCGCCGTCCGCATTCGCCTGCGAGAGGAGTTGGGCGAGCGTGTCCCCTTCCACGTACTCCATCACCAAGAAGTAGGCCCCTTCGCTCTCCCCCACTTCCTGAATCGACACCACGTTTGGGTGATGGATCAGCGCCGCCAAGCGGGCCTCGTCGAGAAACATTTGCACGAATTCGGCGTCGCGTGCCAGGTGTGGGTGCAACCTCTTTAGCGCCAAGAGGCGGCGAAACCCGCCCATGCCCACCAGGCGCGCCAGATACACCGTCGCCATCCCACCAGACGCGATTTCTGCCACAAGCTCATAACGGCCAATCCGTTCCGGAGCCGTGGCGTTCATCTGGATGAGCCTAGCGGCAACCACGTCGCGCCTAGAACCTCCCTCTGGTCCCTACAAACACATCGTAGCGCTCCTGTCCCACGGTTTCTAGGGAGGCCCCTGTCGAAAACCACGGCTCTAGCGTGAGGCCCGTCCGCTGCCGGGTCGGTGCTGGCCTCTTGGCTGCTGTATCAAGGGCCGCTGTCTCTGGGCCGGTTCCCCCGAAATCGGTCAAAAATGCCCCAATCGCTGCGGTCGTCAGGGCGAACACGGCCGTTGCGCCGAGCAGCAGGTTGGTCCTCAACTCCCGGCTCTGCCCCTCTTCATACAACGAACAGGCCGACCCCTGTCCCACACAACCCTCACGGACCGCATCCGTGCCTGGGTTGTTGGCAGTATCCACCCCGCTCCAAATCGTCACGGCACCCGTGACCCCGGTCGCAGCAACACCAACCCAGAAAGGCACCGGGCTCCATTTCCCGGAGCGGCGAGTCATGGTTCTGTCTTGAGTCGCCGTCTCGAAAGAAGCCTCAGTCTCGCGAGCAGTCGGCTCCGCGACGGGCTCGAGGGTAGTGTCCGCAGTCGGCGACAACGAGAGGGTGATGCCCTCACCCACGATAACCTCGAGGGTCGCAGAACGCGACGGCCGCCCGGGCCAGCTCGCCGTCACCTCCCGCTGGCCTGCTTCCGCGAACAGTCGCCAGGACTCCTCCGCCTTGCCGTGAACGATCCGACCGTCCAGTAGTGGCTCACAGGCGGGGGCACACTCAAGCTCGATCCACCCCACCATCTCCTCTGCCTGCTCCAGCACCTTGCGTGATTCCTCCACGAGTGCGGCCTCGTTCGGGTAGCGTTCGAGAGCGTATGCGGCCAAGCTCGCGCTCTTGGCGAGCTGACCACCCTGCAAGCGACAACGGATCGCGAGCCCGAGAGTGACAGCACTGGGGGCTCGGGAGTCGGCGGCTTCGAAATGCTCCGCCGCCTCGATGAATCGTTGATCCTTGAACGCCTCCCGTCCGCGATCGAAGCGCTCGGCTGCTTCTCTCACGTCACTGGCGCGTGGTCCCTCGGCAGCCACCGGCTCAGGCGGATCCGCCTGAGCGCCACCAGAAAAGCTGGTGAAGCTGACGGCCAGCGCCGGTATGAGAAGAATTCGCCGCAAATCAACCATCACCACCTCAAGGATGACCCCAGAGCAGCGAGAAGACTACACTCGAACCTGAACGCCACGGAAGGGGTGTTCGGGTGATCCTAGACTCGACCAGCCGGCCTGTCCACTGGAATCGGCCGGCACTAGAGGTCGAGAACCAGCTTGTCAGGGTCTTCCAGCGCCTCGATCAGGGAGCGGGCGAAGGCCGCTCCCACATGACCGTCGATAATGCGATGGTCGAAGGAGAGGCTGAGCAGCATCACCTCACCGATCACGATCTGGTCATCCCTCACGATCGGTCGCTTCCTCATCTCATGCACCCCAAGAATCGCAACCTCTGGGTAGTTGATGACCGGCGTCGCGAACAAACCACCTAGTTTGCCGAGTGAGGTGATGGTGAAGGTAGAACCGCCCAGATCCGCTGGGGCGATGCGCCCACTCTTCGCGGAAAGACCGAGTCGCGCTATCTCGCGAGCAATGTCCAGGATACTCTTCCGGTCGGCGTCTCGGAGCACAGGAACGATCAACCCTTGGTCCGTAGAGGTCGCGATACCAATGTCGAAGCGGGAGGATAGGAGCACCTCCTGCGCCTCGTCGTCGACGGTCGCGTTCAGAGCCGGGTTGGCCTTGAGCGCCCTCACCACGGCCTTTACGATGAACGGAAGGAAGGTCAACTTCACGCTCGCGCTCTCGGCTAGAGGCGACAGTCGATCCTTGATGGCCCTCAGCGAACTGACCTCGCACTCGTCGACAAAGGTAAAATGCGCGGCAGTGCGCTTGGAACGCGCCATATTGTCGTAGATTCGCCGGCGGATGCCCCGGATCTTGACCCGGCTGGAACTACCAGTGTGAACACCCGACGATTCCTCCACCGGAACGCTCGCCGCGCGCTCGAGCAGAGCGGGCGGCGCCGACTGACCCTGATGTGCCTGCTCGACGTCCCGCGGTGTGACACGGCCACCCTTCCCGCTCGGGTTGACCCGCGCCAGATCCACGCCAAGCTCCCGCGCCAAGCGTCGGGTGGCCGGAGCTGCAAGAGGCCTCTTCTGCCATGCTTCGGAGGACCTTGCAGCACCCCCTTCGGACAACTGCGTCCCAGGCAGAACCAAGCGGATATCGCCCACCGCGCTCGCCACTGGTCCCTCATCGTTCGACGTCAGCCCGCCTACTCCGGTTGACTGTTCAACCCCTTCCGCACGCCCTGTCGCCATCGATGCCAACGCTGGAGCAACGGCTACAGGGTCCGTCGCGCCGACCTGTGCCGCGTCGTTCCCACCCAAATCAAGAACCACCAGCACGTGACCAACCGGAACGGTCGTGCCCACCTCGCCGCGCAGGTCCGCGACACGCCCGGACTTCGGGGATGGAATGGTCACGGTGGCTTTATCCGTCATCACTTCGACCATGTCCTGGTTCTCAGTGACGTCATCACCAACCTTGATCAGCCAAGCTACAATTTCACCTTCGGTGACCCCTTCACCGATGTCAGGCAGTTTGAACTCGAACTTAGCCATACAAAGCTGACTCCTTCCGCTGCTCCAAACCGTTCAGCCATACGCCATCCCCGCCGTGAGGCAAGCCTGGGACGAGCGCCGCCAAAGAAAAGCTCATCTACTCCGCCTCCGCCAACTCTACGATCGCGGGAACGATGCGGTGCGAGAGCGGCAGGTACTCCTGCTCGAGCGCGTAGGGGAACGGGGTATCGAACCCGGTGACCCGAACGGGCGCCGCCACCAGCCAGTGGAAGGCTCTCTCGCAAACCAGCGTGATCAGCTCTCCCGCAAAGCCCCCGGTCCGCGGTGCCTCATGGACCACCAGCATACGCCCCGTCTTCTTCACGCTCTCGACCAGAAGCTCGATGTCGACGGGCCAAAGAGTCCGAAGGTCGACCACCTCGCACTCCACGCCCTGCTCCGCCGCACGGTGGGCCGCATCCAAGGCCTCGTAAAGCATGGCACCATAGGCAACGACCGTAACGTCATCGCCTTCACGAGCCACTCGCCCGGTCTCGAGTGGCACTGTGTACTCCCCCTCTGGCACCTCGCCCTTGGCCGCGCGATACACCCTCTTCGGCTCGAAGAAGATCACGGGATCGGGATCCTCGAGCGACGCCAGAAGCAGCCCCTTGGCATCGTAGGGATTCGACGGGCATACCACCTTCAGACCCGGAACCTGGATGAACGCCGACTCGGGATGCTGGGAATGGTAGTGACCCCCGCGGATCCCGCCTCCGACCGGTGTCCGAATCACCATCTTGGCGCTGTGATCCCCCCCCGAACGGTACCGGTATTTGGCAAGTTCGTTCACGATCTGATCGTAAGCCGGAAAGATGAAGTCGGAGAACTGAATCTCAGGCACCGGCAGAAGCCCGTACAAGGCCATACCGAGCGCCGTGCCAATAATCCCATTCTCGCTCAGCGGGGTATCCACGACACGCTCGTCCCCGAACTCATCGAAGAGTCCCGCGGTGACGCGGAACACCCCCCCCACCCTGCCCACATCCTCGCCCAAAATGACCACGCGGGGATCGCGACGCATCGCCACCCGAAGGGCGTCGTTGATCGCTTGGACCATATTCATCTGTGCCATTGAGATGTCTCCAACATACCAAGCGACGACCGGACGGTCAGGGAGCGACAAAGGGCCGGGGGCCACACACCACGGACCTTCGCTGTTCTAGGAGGTGCCAGGGGAGCGTCGCGTACACGTCGTCAAAAAGAGTCTCGAGGGGTGGTGGGGGGGTAGCTTCGGCCTGATGAACCGCGGCGCGGAAGATCTCGTCGACCTCGGCGATGAGCGCGCTCTCCGCACCCTCGTCCCAGAGCGCTCGTGCGATCAACACCTCGCGAAAGCGCTGGATCGGGTCATAACGCATCCAGGGCTCGATCTCGGCCTCACTACGATAGCGGTTTGGATCGTCCGAGGTGGTGTGAGCACCCATTCGGTAGGTGATGGCCTCGATCATGGTTGGCCCCAACCCGGCCACTGCTCGCGATAGGGCGCGCCGCGTAACCGCGATCACCGCAAGCACGTCGTTGCCGTCGACCCGAATTCCTGGAAGGCCGTAACCATCCGCCTTCTCCGCGAAAGTAAGGGACGCAGTCTGACGCTCCGTCGGTACGCTGATCGCCCAACCGTTGTTGCGACAGAAAAATACCGTCGGCACTTTGAATACCCCGGCGAAGTTCAACCCACTGTGAAAATCCACCGAGCTTGTGGCTCCATCACCGAAGTAGGCGAGCGCCACCTCGCCCGTCTTCATCAGTTTGGCCGCCCAAGCGAAACCAACAGCGTGGGTGATCTGGGTTCCCACCGGCGAACTCACTGAGGCCAACCCGATCCGTCGGCAACTGTAGTGGTGAGGCATCTGCCGCGCCTTCACCAGATCGCCGCCATTGCCAAAGACATTGTCGACCAGACACTGCAAGGGCAGTCCTCGCATCAATGCCGCACCGAACTCGCGATAGCAGGGGAAGATCCAGTCCCGCGGACGGAGCGCGTACGCCGAACCAATGATCGCCGCTTCCTCGCCCAGCGACCCAACATGGAACCCGACGCGCCCCTGCCGCTGGAGTTGAATGAAGCGCTCGTCGATTTGGCGCGTCATGACCATGCTGCGATAGATGTGCACGAGTTCTTCTGGCGTAAGACGCGGATCGTGCTGCTCGTCCATGCTCCCGTCGTCCAGCATCACGCGCACGACGTCGCTGGATACGGCGGGTGGGGTTGAGGAACGAAGGGTTGGTGCGGTCATTGAGGGATCCTTCTCGGCAAAATGGCCAAATCAGAGCCGTCCCGAGCCTAATCCAGTCACAGGCGTCACGTCACCCGCATCCACCCCTGGTGAGGACGATTCTGACGCGGCGCATAGTGGTAGAACCAGAAGAACCACCGGCCTATTCGTCAGTCCCGGAGCGCATCCTCTGCTGCTCGCACCGCGGCCTCCACACTTCCGTCGGGCAGTTCGAGGTGCGCAGCCAGCTGCACCAGCACCTCATGCTCTACCTGGCTCAACCCAGCGGAGGCGTGAGCGAGCAGCGCCGCGACCCTCAAGGTCTCGCCGCGATCGGCATCGGCCCGGATGGTGCGTCCAATCATTCGCAGCCTCCGCTCCCGACCATCCTCGGCCAGCTGCCGGCTCAAGTCCTCGATCAGAGCACGGATCTGCTGGTCGTTGACTCGTCCGAGGGAGACCTCGCGCACCAGGCGTCCAAACATGTGGCGCTCGTCGGCGTCGAAGTGCCCGTCGGCATTCGCGACCAGAAATGCGCTCTCGATGATCGCCTCGAACAACAGCGGGGCATCCGCCGAATTCTCCTGCCCGAGCCTCGGCGCGTAACCCATGGCCGCCGCCAGGAGCGCGGGCTCACACTCGGGCTCGCCTTCCGCGTGGCCCGATGGGCGAACGCTCTCGGCGAGTCGAAGAAGCAACTCCTCCGAAGTGCTAGGGCGATCGGGAGCAGTCATAGTTGGCCCCGTGAGGGTAGCTGACCTCCGGTGCTTTGTCACCCGTCACCGGTCCTCTGGTTCCATCGGCTGCTTGGCAAGAACAAACAGCTCCAGCGCCTGGAAGCTCGAACGCACCAGCGGACCCGAGGCCACCGCTAGAAACCCGAGTTCTTCACCCCAGCGCTGGTACTCGGCAAACTGGCTCGGCTCGACGAACCGCTCCACACCCTTATGCTTGGGACTCGGCTGCAGATACTGCCCAATGGTCAGAAGGTCCACCCCGACCTCGCGAAGATCGGTGAGGGTTGTCCTCACCTCGTCGTCGGTTTCACCGACTCCCACCATCAAGGAACTCTTGGTGAATCGCACTCGTCCACTTTGCTTCACGTGACGCAGGACCGCGAGCGAACGGGTGTACTCGCAGCGTCGGTCACGCAGCAGCGAGGTCATCCGCTCCGTAACCTCGATGTTGTGGCCGAAGACGTCGGCCCCGGAACACAACACGCAGTCCACGTCCGTGAGCCTGCCACCGAAATCTCCGACCAGCGTCTCGACGGTGATGGTTGGGCACCGCTGCTTGATGGCCACCACCGTATCTCTCACCTGCGAGGCTCCGCCATCCGTAAGGTCGTCACGGTCGACCATGGTCAGAACCACATACTCGAGCGAAAGCTCTCGGACCGCTTCCGCGACCCGCTCCGGCTCACTTGGATCGAGCGGGCTCGGTCGCCCGCTCGTCACCGCGCAGAACCGGCATCCGCGGGTACAGACGTCACCAAGGAGCATGACCGTGGCCGTCCCCGCCGACCAGCAGGTTCCCACGTTTGGGCACCGCGCCGACTCACAAACCGTGGGGAGCCTGAGGCGCCGCAACAGGGCCTTCACCTCCGCATAGCGCTCACCGCCCGGCGCGCGAACCTTGAGCCAAGACGGTTTGGGCTGGAGCTTGACCAGTCGCTCGGGCACGACGATTGGGTGTGTCACATTCCGGAGGGTAGCGCGTTTGGCTCGAGGCGCGAGAGCTGAATCAGAGCCGACTCCGTAAGCGGCTCGGCTACCCCCCGCTCCGTGAAGAGCGCGCGGACCAGACGCGCGTCGGTTACGTCAAATGAGGGATTGAACACACCCACCCCCTCGGGAACGATGCGTTGCCCCCCGAGGTGCGTGACCTCGACGGGCGGGCGCTCCTCAATCACGATCTGTTCGCCAGACATTGTATCCAAATCCACCGTACTGAACGGCGCTGCCACGTAGAAGGGAACACCGTGATGCTGCGCTGCGCACGCCAAATGGTAGGTGCCGATCTTATTAGCGACATCGCCGGAGCGCGCGATTCGATCGGCTCCCACCACCACACCATCAATCTTGCCCGCCCGCATCAACGAGGCGGCCACCCCATCGGTGATCACCGTAACCTCGAACCCATCCCGAGCCAGTTCCCAGGCGGTGAGCCGCGCGCCCTGCAACCAAGGCCGGGTCTCGTCGGCGAAGACGCGGACCCGCTTGTTCTGCTCACGGAGCGCACGGATGACACCGAGCGCAGTCCCGAATCCCCCAGTCGCCAGCGCCCCGGCGTTGCAGTGGGTGAGGACCGTCGCCACAGACGAAAAGCGCGCAGCCCCGAGATGTCCAAGCACTCGGTTCGCCGCGACGTCCTGCCGATGTAGCGTGCGCGCCGCCTCGGCCAGCCGCGCCACCCGCGTCTTGTGCTCGCTCGAGTCGTCGAGGGCCACCACCCGCCGCATCTGTTCGACGGCCCAGCGCAAATTGACCGCGGTAGGGCGCGCGGTCGCGATCCGCTCGAGCAACTCGTCAAAGCCTTGTTGTGAGCCTGCCTCCGCTGCCGCAAGCACGCAACCATACGCGCCGGCAATCCCGATGGCTGGGGCACCGCGCACCCACATCTCACTGATGGCAGCCGTCAACCTCTCGACCGTGCGCACCTCCCGGTACTCCTCGGCATCAGGAAGCCTACGCTGATCAAGGATCCAGATCCGGTCGTTCTCGGGGGCGAGTTCGACCGCGGAATAGCTGGCCTGAGAGAGGGGAGCGGGATGGGGAAGCTGGCTCATTCCCCGTTCCCCCGAAGAAGCTCGCCCAAGATCTCGTTCACCGATTTGGGATCCGCTGAGCCTTGGGTGGCTCGCATGACTTGCCCCACGAAATACCCCATCAATCCCTGCTTCCCACCGCGGTACTGCGCCACCTGGCTCGGGTTCCGAGTCACTACCTCCGAGCAGATCTGCCGCAGTGCTGAGAGATCCGAGACCACACGCATCCCACGCTCTCGTGCGACTTCACGAGGGGAGAGCGAGGAGCCCTCCACCGCCGCATGCAGCTCCTTGGCCTGCTTCCCGCTGATCTCGCCATCCTTCACCAAGAGCAAGATCTCGGCAACCTGGAATGGCTCCAGGGGGAAGCTTGCGGAGAGACCATGAAAGCGCGCACCGCGCAGCACCTCCGTCAGAATGTAGTTCGCCGCTCGTTGGGCGTCGCCAACCGCGGCATTCACGGTCTCGAAGTACTCCACCAAGCGAGGATGCTGGGTCAGCGTCGCTGCCACCGCAGCCGGTAGCCCGAGCTCAGCCACGAAGTGTCGACGCCGATGCTCTGGGAGCATGGGTAGCGAGCGCCGCTCATGCTCGATCATCGCCTCGGTCACCACCACCAAAGGGAGATCGGGCTCCGGGAAGTACCGATAATCATGAGCCTCTTCCTTGCTACGCAACGAGTGCGTGCGGCCCGTATCTGGATCGAACGAGCGTGTCTCCTGAATCACGGTGCCACCCCCGTCGAGGACGGCAGTCTGTCGAATCACCTCGACTTCGATGGCGCGCTGTACGAAACGAAAGGAGTTCAGATTCTTCAACTCGGTCCGAGTTCCATACTCCACCTGCCCATAGGGTCGCAGAGACACGTTGGCGTCACAACGCAGGCTCCCCTCCTCCAGATTGCCGTCGTTGACCCCGATCTGCATCAAGATCTCACGAAGCTGCCGCATATACGCCGCAGCCTGACTGGCCGAGCGAAGATCGGGAGCCGACACGATCTCAATCAGCGGCACGCCGGCCCGATTCAGATCCACCAGCGAATCCCCTCCCATTCCGTGCACGTTCTTGCCAGCATCCTCCTCGATGTGGATCCGAATGATGCCAACGCGGAGCGTTCCATCCTCGAGAGGCACGTCGAGATGACCATCAACCACGATCGGCTCCTCGTACTGGCTGATCTGGTAGCCCTTCGGCAAGTCGGGATAGAAATAGTTCTTCCGCGCGAAGACACTCCGTGGCTGCACGGTGCAGTCGAGAGCGAGTCCAGCTCGGATCGCATACCTCACCGCCTTCTGGTTCAGGACCGGCAACGTCCCGGGGAGTCCCAAACACAACGGACAGACATTCACGTTTGGTCCCTGCCCAAACCGAGTGGAGCACCCACAGAAGAGCTTGCTCTCGGTGAGGAGCTGGGCATGAACCTCGAGACCTATCACAACCTCATAGCGCGAAGACACGAACCTCCACATATCCAGTGGATGAGAGGCCGTCAACTCGCCTCGCCGGCCGAGCCTGATCGCGCTTGGGTCAGTGCTGTTTTCGCTCGCGATCGATCCCAGGATGGGTCGGATCGCCGGGCTCGTGCCGAGGATTCTCTGTACTCCGTTCGCCGTCCCGACCCGGGATTTCCATGAGCAGTTCACGTTCGAACAAGAACTGATCCCGTGAGTCGTAGGGCACAGCATGCATCCCGGTGTCCATACGGATGGCGTCGCAGGGGCAAGCCTCCACACAGTAGCCGCAGAATATGCAGCGCAGCTCGTCTATGACGAAGCGTGCCGGATACCGTTCGTACCCGCGCCGGGCATGTCCCTCCGGGTATTCGGACGGTTCGATGTGGATGCACTGAGCTGGGCAGGCCGTCGAACAACACAGGCAGGCGACACACCGCACTGAGTCATCAGCCCGGCGTGTCAGCCGATGCAGACCTCGGAAGCGCTCGGCGTAGGGCCGGCGCTGTTCGGGATAACTCACCGTGTTGATACCGGGGTTGACCGATTCGATGGTGGGATCGAGGCGCTGGCCCAGCGCCCACTCCTTCGTGTTCTGAGCGAAGTGCCGGGCAGTGATGCCAAGTCCGCGGGCAACCTCAGGCAAATACGACTGAACAGCCAGGGGGCGTTCAGGTCGTGCCACCACCTTACCCACGATCGATCCCACGGTAGGTGTCTTTCGTTCCATGGTCAAGCTCCCATACCCGAAGCAGGCGTCCCACCCAGTCGCTCGGCGATCTGGGCGGAAGACGTCACCGTGAGCCTGCGGTGCCGCGCTGGCTCAAACACTCGCACCCCAAGGTAGCCCAAAAGAACCACAGCCCCCAGCACCACCAACCCCTCGGTCAGCGTACCAAGCGTCTTCAGGGTGTCCAACGATTCAGAAGACAGGCCTGTCACCGCCAGCACCACCACCGCTGAGACGAGCACGTTGATGACCGAGAGGGGCAAAAGCCGGGTCCAGCCCAGATTCATCAGCTGGTCGTATCGGAAGCGGGGAAGCGTCCAACGCACCAAGAGCTGGAGCCAACACAGGAGTACCGTCTTGCCCAGGAAGGCTGCGACACCGAGGACCAACACCGCCAGATGTGGCAATCGCAGCTCAAACCAGGTGTGGGTACCGAACGCCACTCGAATTCCGTCGGCGGCCACGAAGGGCAAGTGCCACCCACCCAAGAACAAGGTCACCATCAGAGCTGAGGAGCTGACGATGGCGATGTATTCCGCGAAGAAGAACATCGCAAACTTCATCCCCGAGTACTCGGTGAAATACCCGGCCACGATTTCGCTCTCACCCTCCGGGAGATCGAAGGGGATCCGCTTGGTCTCAGCCACCGCGGCCGCGAAGAACAGGATGAATCCCAGCGGTTGCACGAACAGACCCCAGGCGTGTTCTGCCTGCCAGGCAACCATGGCGTCGAGCCTTAGACTGCCCGTGAAGAGAAGTACGCCAACCAGACTGATCCCCAGTGCCACCTCATAGGAAACCATCTGGCTGGCAGCCCGAAGCGCTCCGAGCAAGCTGTACTTGCTGTTGCTTGCCCAACCTGCCAACGCTGCTCCCACAATCCCAGTCCCAGCCAAGGCGAAGAAGAAGAGGATCCCCACCTCCACGTCGAGCAACTGGAGAAGCACGCTCGGCACTCCAGGGTCGGACGCGAGTGGATCGAGCAGCCGCTCCAGCTCGAGTTCGGGACCGAGGTACACCGGTGGACCAAAAGGCACCACAGCCATCACCACCAACGATGGGAAGAAAGAGATGAAGGGTGCGAGACCGTGCATGAAGCGATCGACCGAGGCCGGAACGATGTCCTCCTTCCAGATCGATTTGATGCCGTCAGCCGCCGGATGCAGCAGCCCGGCTAGACGTATCCCCACCTGGGGTTGCTTGGCGGCGTAGCCAGCCGCGTAGCTGGCCCCCACCACGATGACCAGCGCCGTCACCGCCGGTCCCGAGCGAAATCCGAACTCCGCGAGCGACTCCGTCAGGGCCGCGTCACCACCGAAGCCGCTCAAGAAACCGAGGATGGCGTGGGCAAGCAAGCCCAGCAAAACGAAGCGCCGAGGATTGCCGAGCACAAGCAGGGCATGGTCGAGCGCATTGCGCGGACCGCGCACCCGGGTCCGGCCGCCAATCACGAGCGCTGTCACCCAGATTGCTGCAAGCCCCACGTGCAGGGCGACGAGACCACCCACCTGCCTGACCTCCGGGAAGTCCCCTGCCCAAACCGCCCCCACCACCAAACCTGCGGCGATCACCAGGGCGGGGAGAAGCATGAGCACGGCTGCCAACCGGCCCGGCACGAAGACCACGGCGCGGTTCGGACCCACCCGATCCTGGATCATCGCACCCTGACGCCGATCCGCCCAGGTCAACAGCACCCCGACTCCCATGCCGAGCGCGATCAAGAACAACGCCTTCACAAGCGCGAGCGAGAGCTCGACGTACCAGATCATGCGGACTCGGCCTCCTTCATCGTCTCGGTCGGATTCTCGAAAAAGCGCCGCAGCGCAGGGCTCCGGCGTAGCTCAGAGAGATCACTGAAAGGCGTCCCGAAGCCCAAGCCCGCGATCAACGCCGCCATCACCCGATGCGCGGGGCGCACCTCGCCAAGTGGCAGAACCACGCGCTCACTCACGCCTAGCTTTCCGGCTTGGTTCAGGGTTCCCCCATCGCACTCGAGCGGCCCCGCCACCGGCAGCAGGACATCAGCCCTCGCCTCGAAGACCCCAGGCCTCGCGCCAAGCACCACCCACGTACCCGGCTTCTTCACGGCGTTCGCAGCCTGCTCCGGCTCCCGTGCGGTCGTGCCCAGCGCCAGAACATGGGTGAAGCGACCCTGCGCCAACCCCTCTTCCAGATCGCCCATCTGTCCCGGCTCACCCTCCAGAAGTTCCCGTATTCCGCGGGAGTTTGCGTTCCGATCCGCCACCATCAGAACTCCATCCGCCTGCTGATCGGGCCGACCGCTCTCGAAGTAAGCGAGAACGTTGAGCCTGCGCGCGAGCCACAGCAGCGCCTGGTTGTCCTCGAGGGAGTACTCGGCTCCCAACACCACGGCCAGTCGATTGGGCTGAACCTGACAGAGTTCCGCGATGGCTCGGTCGAGCGCCTGCTCGAAGCTCACCGAACGTCCTGCGAGTCGTGCCTCGCTCAGCCGGTCTGTGATCAGACGCCGATAATCCAGCATCCCCTGATCGCACATCCAGTAGCGGTTGACCTCGAGATTGGTACGCGGCCTGGTACGGTAGACTTGCTGGTTGCGCGGATCGTAATCGGTAAAGGAGTGGCAACCGGTGGCACATCCTTGGCAAATGGTCGCCCGGCTCCGCAAGAACCACACCCGCGCCTTGAAGCGGAAGTCCCGCGCCGTCAACGCGCCGACGGGGCAGACGAACTCGGTCATCAAGGTATAGTTGTGATCGAGCTGACGCCCCGGGCTGACGGTGATTTCGGTACGATTCCCGCGCTCTCGGAGGCTGAGGACCGGGTCGCGCGCAACCTCGTCGCAGAAACGCACGCAGCGGGTGCAGGCGATGCAGCGCTCGGCGTCGTAGACGATGGTTGGTCCGAACACCACGGCCTTGGGCTTGTGGATGGGCTCGTCGAGCATCCGCTTCTTCGTGCCCTGGTGTTGCTCCCAGTAGTCCTGGAGCCGACACTCTCCCGCTTGATCGCAGATCGGACAATCTACCGGATGGTTGAGCAGCAAGAACTCTTGCACGGCATGGCGTGCCTGTCTCACGTTCTCACTTGTGTCAGAGCGGACTTCCATCCCCTCAGAGACAATCTGTTGACACGCCGGGACCAGCTTCGGCTTCTTCTCGACCTGGTAGGCACGCGCAGCATCATCCCAGCGCAGCACATCCAAGAGGAGCGGCTTTCTTCCTGGGGCTGGCAGCAACTCCACCAGACACATGCGACAGTTCGCGGCTACGCTCAGGCCAGGATGGTAGCAGTAGTGAGGAATGTCGATCCCCGCGCGCTCTGCCGCCCGGATAATGGTGTCGTTCGGCAGAAACGCGATCTCGCGGTCGTCCAGCTTGAAGGTCGGCATCGGATCAGAGTCCCTCTCAGTGGTCACACTCGCCACCGATCATGTTCAGCGAGCCGAAACACGGCACCACGTCCGCCATCATCTGCCCCGTGATCAGATGCTCGAGCCCCCCGGTCACGTAGAAGCTGGGGGGTCGAATCCGCACCCGGTAGGGCGTGCCGCTCCCGTCGCTGACAATGTAGAAACCAAGCTCGCCGTTGCCTCCCTCGGTGTATCCGTAGACTTCTCCGGCTGGAGGTCGGATCCCCTCCATGATGAGCTTGAAGTGGCGGATGGTGCCTTCGATTGTCGAGTAGACTTCCGACTTGTCCGGGAGCGAAACTCGCGGATCGTCCAGCATGACCGGGCCCGAGTCAGCGAGGCGCGAGAGCGCCTGCTCCACCAGCCGGGTACTTTGGGAGATCTCCTCCAGCCGGACCAGGAAACGATCGAGGCAGTCTCCGTGGGTGCCAACGGGAACCTCGAAGTCGAGTTCACCGTACTTCATGTAGGGATGCGCCTTGCGCACGTCGTAGGCCACACCCGTGGCGCGGAGGCACGGCCCCGTCCAGCCCAGTGACACCGCATCCTCGGCTGAGATCACCCCCACCCCCTCCAGGCGGTCGAGGAAGATGCGGTTCCCGAGCAGAAGATCGCGGACCTCGCCGACCACCTGAGTGAGATGGCCGAGCACCGCGCGTGCATGCTCCTTGAAACCAGCCGTGGGCGGATGAGCCATCCCCCCAATGCGGCCGAAGGAGTGGGTGAGCCGCGCGCCGGTTTCCTCCTCGAAGATATCCCAGATCATCTCCCGGACCTTCATCATCCACAGATACGGAGTGAAGGCCCCGAGTTCCATGCCCATCGCCGCCAGGCAGGTCAAATGATCACAGATTCGCGCCAGTTCGCCAAGCGCGATCCGATAATACTGGCAGCGCTCCGGCGCCTCGATAGAAAACAGTTTCTCGCAGGCCAGCGCGAAACCCACGTTGTTGAGGAGCGGCGAGACGTAGTTGCACCGGTCGACGTAGGGGAACACCTGCGGGTAGGTCCCGCGCTCGCACATCTTCTCGAAGCCGCGGTGCAGATACCCAATCTGCACATCCGCACGCCGGATGGTCTCACCCGAGAGCTCGACGACTATCCGCACGGTTCCATGGGTCGCAGGATGAGAGGGCCCCACGTTGAGCAGCATCGGATCGTCACCGAAAGTGACGGCCGCTGTGTCTAGGTCAGTCTCGAGGGGCTCCATGGTCTCACTTCTGTCCTTCGTTCGAATCGTCGCGAACCGGCAAGTGGTGGGTGTTGCGCCCGAAGGGCATACCCTCGTGCGGCCCGAAGGGCGGGAGCTTCTCGATGTTGTCGACCCGTCGGTACGGCACCAACGGCTGAGTCTTCCCCGCCGGGTAGTCGCGACGGAGAGGGAAGCCCTCGAACTCTGGGTAGAGCAGGATGCGGCGCAAATCCGGATGGCCAACGAAGCGGATACCGAACATGTCGAAGCACTCACGCTCTGCCCAGTTGGCCGAGGCGAAGAGATCCGTCACCGAGGCGAGCTCGGCCACTCCATCCTCTTCTCTCAACGCAAGCCGCGTCTTCAGCCGCAGTCGGTACAGCCACTTGAGCGACAGAAGATGAGCTACCACCTCGAACCGTTGGGCACGCTCCGGGTAGTCGACGGCGGTCAAATCTACCAACATCGCCATCTCGGTCTCCGGCTCATCGCGCAGAAACGAAATCACCTCGTGCCAAGCAGAACGATCCACCACCGCTGTCTCGTCTCCGAGCTTGCTGTGGGTCTCTAGCACCTGGTCGCCGAAGCGTTGCGTGAGGATCTCGAGGATTCTTCGTGCCATCAGGAATCTCAAATCTTAGGAACGGGAGAGGCGAGATACTGGGATCACACCCATCTCCGGCGACCGCGCCGGATCGAACCTGGGTTTCACCACACCTGGGGTACGGTCTCCCCGCTGGATCTTGTCCTGCAGCAGCATCAACCCGTCGAGCACCGCCTCTGGACGCGGCGGACAGCCGGGAACGTAGATGTCACAGGGGATGATCTTGTCGATGCCTGGAACCGTCGCGTAGTTGTCGTAGAAGCCCCCGGACGACGCGCAGGTCCCGAAGGCCAAGACCCACTTCGGATCGGCCATTTGCTCGTAGATCCGGCGCAATACCGGCGCTTGGCGCTGCGAGATCGTCCCCACCACCCAGAGGAGATCGCTCTGACGGGGTGAGAACCGCGGCGCCTCGGAACCGAACCGCGAGAAATCATAGCGAGGCCCGGTTACCCCCATGAATTCCATCCCACAGCAGGCGGTGACGAAGGGGTACATGAAGAGTGAGTACTTCTGTGCCCAGTGGATCATCGGACCAAGGCGAGTGGTCACGAAACCCTCACCGCTGGGGTCGATGACAGTCTGCCCCGTACCATCTAGGCGTCCCATCGCAGAGCTCCCTTCTTCCAGCAATAGGCAAGAGTGAAGAGCAGCGCGATGATGAAGGAGCCCATGGTAAAAAGCCCGATCGCTCCCAGCTCCGCCAGCCTGATCGCCCAGGGGTACATGAACACCACCTCGATGTCGAAGACCACGAAGAGGACCGCGGTGAGATAGAACTTCACGCTGGGACGAACCCCGCGACTGCCCTCGGTGTCGTTGCCGCACTCGAAGGCCATCAGCTTCTCGGGGGTCGGAGTCTTCCGACCTACCCATTGGCCCAAGAAGAACATGGCGGCAGCGATCCCCCCAGAGAGGAGGAAGATCACGAACATGGGAAGGTACATCTGAAGCATGGTGTTGGGCCGGTGGGCTAGGCTGCGAGCTTATCTAGTTCCGCCACCTTGCTGCTGTCAATGCGGGCACACGACCTTGCGCACCAAAAACCCTCAGCGACCCACCACACCATCCAAGGAGCCGCTAGAAAGGCGGCGTTTCATGTCAGACCACAACACGCCTTCCACCGCGTCAGGGCCGGCCCGAGGTTCTGTTCAACGGCCCTGAGTGCGGCCTCCAGACTCGTTGCCTGAGCCCCCGCCGCAAACGCGCGATTGGCTGCCGCATAGGCTGGCACAAAGAGGCCCCGCGCGACGTAGGCGAGGGATAGCAGCGGGAAGATCCGCCGGCCGTCACCCTTCAGGCGCTCGGCGCGGTGCAGAAGGCCAATCGCTTCCCCGTGGCGCCCTTCGGCAAACATCGACTCACCAAGCAGCAAGAAGAGCTCCCCTGCAGCCTGGGTGTCTCCAGCGTACTGGATCCCGAGTCGCAGGATCTCGTGTCCCTTCTCGAGTTCGCGGAGCGCCATACAAGCCGAACCGAGCAAACCCAAAGCGCGCGCAATCCGCGCACGCACCTCAGGCGAAAGGCCTTGACCTTCAGGCGTGCGCAGAAACACCGCCAGCGGCGCGGGCCATGCTCCAAGCAATTCCACCACCTTCAGGTAATCTCGCTGGTCGAGCGCGTGCTCGGCATCGGCGATCCGCGACAGATCTATCGAGGCGCGAGATCCACGTTGCGCGCGCTGCAGCTCCTCGCGCACATGAAGACGGATGCGAGAGCGAAACTCCTCGATCTCGTAGGCTTCCTCGAGTCCATCGCGCCGTACCCGCACGATCGAGCCGAACGTATCGAGCAGCAGGGCAAGCAAGCTGTAGCCGAAGATCGGG
Source organism: uncultured Polyangiaceae bacterium (assembly GCA_964396375.1). Lineage (GTDB taxonomy): Bacteria > Myxococcota_A > Polyangia > Polyangiales > Polyangiaceae > FEN-1139. The sequence continues at coordinate 83,384 of CAYNEY010000009.1, forward strand.
GCCAAGAGCAGATATCTGACGCCGATGTGTCGCTGGATACTCTCGACATCGGTGGGGCGGGTGGGAGCTGGTCCGGAGGATTCCTCCGTAATCAATGCAGACACCAGCCGCCGACGGAACTCCCCGAGCGGGAGACGCTGCGGCCCAGCCTCGAATCCGTCGTTTTCGTCCGCAGAGATAGCGAAATCAACCAGGGTGTTGTCCGGCACACGGCGATCGATGGTGAGCGCTACGATCCGAGCCCCGCCGATCATCGCGAAAGCGAAGAAGCGGGGGCCTATCACCTCGCACAATGTCTGGAAACTGCCGATCCCCTCCCCGATGCGCTCGAACCAACCGTCGGTTCGAACCGAGTCGAGGGGAATGACGCGGACAGGCATGATCGCCCCGACAGCGTGCCACAGCCGAGCATCCTCCTCCAAGGCTCCCGTGAAGGGTTCGCGTGCCCCTGCCCGGCCAGAGGACTGGTAGCCCAACATCCTCGGCCAGCTACGCTCGGAAAATCGCTCCCGATGCCGGACCGTCCACCCTCCCTGCCCCCGCCACGAACCGTGGCCCGCCAGCTCCTCACCTGGTTCCGGACCGAACAGCGAGATCTACCCTTTCGTGCCTCGAAGGATCCGTATTCGGTCTGGGTGAGCGAGGTGATGCTCCAGCAGACCACCGTGGCGGCGGTGCTTCCCTATTACGAGCGTTGGATGCGACGCTTTCCGACCATTCGGGATCTTGCTGCAGCCACCGAAAGAGAGGTTCTCGAGTCCTTCGCTGGCCTGGGTTACTACGCGCGTGCGCGACGCCTTCACGCTGCCGCCTGCTTCTTGACGCGGCATCATGACGGACAGTGCCCACGCTCCGTCGCCGAGCTGATGAAGCTGCCCGGTGTCGGCTCCTACACGGCTGCCGCCATTGCCAGTATCGCCTTCGAGCTCCCGGAGCCGGCGCTCGACACCAATGCAGCCCGGGTTCTGGCCCGGTTATGCGCATGCACCACGCCTTTGGCCGAGCCAGGTACGAAGGGCACGCTCCGCACCTACGCCGAACAGCTCCTCGAAATCGCTCGACCGTCGGAGATCAACCAGGGGCTCATGGAACTTGGGGCCCTTGTGTGCATCGCCAAGGATCCAAGCTGCAGGGACTGCCCACTTGGACGGAGCTGTCGGGCACGAGCGCGGGGACTCGTGGCGAGCATCCCAGTTCTTTCCAGCCGTCCCCCACCCCTGCGGCTACGCTCTGTTACGCTGGCCATTGAGCACCGCGAGCGGCTCCTCGTCCTTGCCCCCGACACACGGGCTCGTCACTGGGCAGGACTCTTCACCTTGCCCTATCGGGTCCTCGATGCCAAAGAGGAAGGAAGGCGTGCCGGCTTGGCCCTACTGCGAGCGCACCTCGGTCGAGTCAGCGTGAGCCGCTTGCCCCAGCCAGTCCTCATCGATTATGCAATCACTCGCTATCGATTCCGTTGCGAGGTCTACCACCTGGTCGCAAAGCGCGCGCCGATCCATCCTGTGCGAGGTCACTTCGTGCCCCGGAGCGAGCTCGCACACCTTCCGTTACCGGCCCCACACCGTCGGATCATCCTCGGTCTGACCTAGCAGGCGAGCCTGCTTTTTTGGATTGCGTGACGACCCCAGGCTCATCGGCTCCTCACATCACCCGGTTCAAGTGCAATGGCGCAACGCGTACAGAGCCAGGCTGAGCACCTCTCTCAAGTACTCATAGTGAACCGGATTGTCCGCTCCCCAACCGAATGCGGCAAGCCCGGTGATTTCTCCCCGGAACTCCAGGGGTTCCACCACTGCAACCTCTGTCTGCATCAGCACGGGATCAAGTCCAAGATCCAACCCCGAGACCTGAGAGATAGTCGAAATCTCCATTCCAGCGGCCCGACGCGCTACCACGTCGAAGAGACCACGCGGGGACTCGCGCACTCGCGATACGGTATACCCACCGATCCCGAGGGCAGGCAACTGATCCTCCAACTCCCGCACCAGAACTCGCTCCGGAGCCCCAGCCGCCACCGCCAGACAGGCCTTGGTGATCACACGCATGCGGGCGCTGAGCAGCTGGTCTCGTGCGCGCTCGAGTTCCCCACCGACCCGAGCCAACACCATCCGTGCCTCCTGGAAAATGTCCTCCAGGCGTGGACGCACCGAGAGTTCGAGGGTGGCGCAGGTCAACACCTCGAGGCGCAGCTGCGTGAGAACATCATGGCACGCGGTGATGTCCCGTCCTGCTCCGACCTGACGTCGCGCCACACGCTCGATCAATAGCACCAGGTTCATCTCGTCCATCATGGTGAGATCGCGACCCAGGGCATCGAGCAACCGCATCTCCCAGTTGGGGTTGCCGACGATGCGCCCCCCGGCGGCGCGCGCGAGCGATGCGGTGATGAGCGCCCGTCGCTCCACCAAGGCCAGACGACAACTGCGCGCGAGCGAGCCCGCCATCGGCATGATGGACGCTGAGTCATTGTGGAACTGCTGGGGACAGCCGCACGAAAGGCGAAAGACTGCCTCACTCTCGAGGACGGTGCGCATGGGCATTGGTTGCTGACCGCGCAGAGACTCGAGCAAGAGACGAGCCGCAGTCTCGGCCTGGGTCACCACCTTCTGATTGACCGTGGTCAGCGGAGGATTGGCACGACGCGCCAACTCGAGATCGTCAAAACCTACCACCGATACTTGCTCGGGCACCAGCACCTGCCGAGCCGTCAGCACCTCGATAGCACCCAACGCCAGGTCGTCGTTGGCGGCCACCAACGCGTCCATCGCCGCCAAACTCCCCCGCCTTTCTATCACCTGCTCGCTCATCGCCCGCACACCCTCCACACGGCCGAGATCAGATTCCACGATCAGCGAGGGATCGAAGGGGAGACCATGTGCGGCCAGCGAGGCTGCATACCCTCGCTGCCTCGCCGCGACCTCCGGACTGTCGGGACGCCCTCCAAACATCACGATATGCCGACGGTTGTGGACCTCGATCAGGTGATCGACCAAGGTCCGGACCCCCGTCTCATTGTCGACCCAGACGCTCGGGATACCTGGAACCTCAACCCCCACCATCACCACCGGCACTCCACCGAATTGTCGACTCCATGCCTCGAGCCGTCGCAGCCCTGCGCGGTTCGACAGGCTACCGGCCAACACCACCAGCCCGTCGAACCCCGCTGCCTCCACCAAATCGTACACGAAGCTCCGCGGAAGCGGAGCCTCGTCTTCTGGCTCCAGCCACCCACCAGCGATGACCACCAAGCGCGCTCCCATGGCTCGACACGGGCGCTGTACCCCGGCTATCATACTTATCTGATACTCTGACTCGATGTTGTCGAGGAGCAGCGCAATACGCAGCGACGATTTGGTGTCCATGGCTGAGAGCGGGAAGCCCCGGCTCTCAGACTAGCATGGGATCGAGCTTCTCGGGATCGATTCGAAGGCGACTTCTTGCCTCTGTCAGCTGCTCGACGCTGATTTTTCCGTCCCCTGCCAGGGCAGAGAGCGCTGCCAGCACCACAAACCTCCGGTCTATCTCGAAATGCTCGCGGAGTTGGGCTCGGGTATCCGATAGACCGAAACCATCCGTCCCAAGAGGCACCAGCCGCGAGGGCAAGAAGCGCGCAATCAGCTCCGCCACCAGCTTCATGTGATCACTGACCGCGATGAACGGCCCTACGGTTCCCTCCAGTACTTTGGTGAGGTAGGCAATCTGGGGGGGTGTCTCGGGATAAAGGAGGTTGTGCCGCTCGACCGCAAGAGCATCACGTCGCAACGCTTCATAGCTGGTCACGCTGTACACGTCCGCGTCCACACCATACTCGAGCAGCATCGAAGCGGCCGCCATGGCCTCATTCAGGAGTGGCCCGCTGCCCAGCAGCTGCACCCTGAGCGCACTTTCAGGAGCCGCACTCCGCAGCCGGTAGATCCCTCGCAAAATCCCCTCCCTCACCCCTTCGGGCATGCGCGGCATCGAGTACGACTCGTTGTACAGGGTTATGTAGTAAACAATCTTCTCGTCCCGGACGAACATCCTCTCCAACCCGTCTTCGATGATGGCAGCGAGTTCGTAGGCGTAGGCCGGATCATAGCACACGACCGATGGCACCGTATTGGCCAACACCAGACTGTGGCCATCATCGTGCTGCAAACCCTCTCCTTGAAGCGTTGTACGGCCCGCGGTGGCCCCCAAGAGGAACCCCTTGCTCATCGCGTCACCGGCCGCCCAGATCAGATCACCGGTACGTTGGAAGCCAAACATCGAATAGAAGATGTAAAATGGGATCATTGGCTCGTTGTGCGCCGCGTAAGCGGTCCCGGCGGCGATGAACGAAGCCATGCTTCCGGCTTCGTTGATCCCCTCCTCGAGCACCTGTCCCTCCTTGCTCTCGCGGTAGTAGAGCACCTTGCCCTTGTCCGGCGGATCGTAGAGCTGCCCGACCGACGAGTAGATTCCCACCATCGAGAACAGCGCATCCATGCCAAAGGTGCGCGCCTCGTCGGGGATAATCGGCACGATCCGGCGGCCAATCCGCGGGTCACGGATCAGCTTGGCGAAAAGGCGCGATAACACCATGGTCGTCGAGGCCTCTCCCTTCTCCATACCCTGCTCGAATTCCTCGTACAGGGCATGTTTCGGCATCTCGAGCGAGAGACTGTTGGTTCGCCGTCGCGGCATGGCTCCACCGAGCGCTCGGCGGTGCTCCAGCATGTACGTCACTTCTGGGCTCGAAGAGCCCGGATGAAACAGGGGAGCACGCTCGACTTCGGCATCCGAGAGTGGGAGTTCGAGCAGATCTCGGAACTGTCGGAGTTGAGCCAGCTCCATCTTCTTCTTCTGGTGGGTGACATTCACCCCTTCGAAGCCTTCTCCCAGCGCCCAACCTTTGACGGTGTGCGCGAGAATCACCGTGGGTTGACCCTTGTGCCGCGTGGCAGCGTCGTACGCGGCGTAGACACGACGCACACTGTGGCCACCTCGGCGCAGTTTTCTGATCTGCTCGTCAGAGAGATCACTCACTAGCTCGAGCAATCGGGGATCGCCACCGAAGAAGTGTTGGCGGGTGTAGCCACCGGGCACCGTCGCGTATTTCTGCCACTGGCCGTCCACGATCTCAGTCATACGCCGGAGCAGCGCTCCTTCGGTGTCACGGGCAAGCAGAGCATCCCATTCAGGGCCCCAGATCACCTTGATGACGTTCCAGCCAGCACCGCGAAACACCGTCTCCAATTCTTGGATGATCTTACCATTGCCTCGCACCGGTCCGTCCAAGCGCTGCAAGTTACAGTTGACCACGAAGATCAGATTCTCGAGGTGTTCGCGACCAGCCATGCTGAGCGCACCCAGTGATTCCGGTTCATCCGTCTCGCCGTCGCCCACGAAACACCAGGTACGCTGCCCTGAGCAGTCCCGGATCTTCCGATCAGTGAGATACTTGTCGAAGCGTGCCTGGTAGATAGCGCACAGCGGCCCAAGCCCCATCGAGACGGTGGGGTGTTCCCAGAAGTCGGGCATCAACCTCGGATGCGGATAGGAGGAGAGCCCGGGCGCACCAACGCCACGGCGGAAGCGTTCGAGATCTGGCGCGCCCAGCCGACCTTCGAGGTAGGCCCGAGCATAAATGCCTGGTGCCGCATGCCCCTGGAAGAAAACGTGGTCTCCACCCGAAGGATGATCCTTGCCTCGGAAGAAATGGTTGAAACCGACCTCGTACAGGGTTGCGCTGGAGGCATAGCTCGAAAGGTGTCCGCCAATCCCAGGGTGCTCGATGTTGGCGCGGTGCACCATGGCAACGGCGTTCCACCGCACAAGGCGTCGGATCCGTCGCTCCATGGCCTCATCACCAGGGAATGGGGGTTCGCAGTCGGCAGCGATGGTATTCTGGTATTCAGTATTGAGGGTGAGCGGAGGCCTCACACTCACCCGCCGAGCCGCTTGGATGACACGCTCGAGCAAGTAGGAAGCGCGCTCTTTGCCCTCGCGCTCGATCACGGCACACAGAGAATCAATCCACTCCCGCGTCTCCTCGGAGTTGTCGTCCAAGGGCTCGATGTCTGACATGCTCACCACGGCACTTCCTTTGCTTGTCTGGTCGCAGTCGTTCTAGGTCGGAGGGTGACAGCCAGCAAGGGGCGCGCCCCAACATCCCGACCATCAGCCGCGAAAGGCCGATTAGGCCGGAAGCCCGAGCGGGGGCCGGTGACCCCTAGCTTTGCCACCTTTCCCAGTTTCGTGAATGCTGTCGGCTGGATGCCCCGACTCCTCTCCTTCCTCGTCTTCTTTCTGGTTGTCTCACTCCTGGTCGCTGGAGCGCACACCTACATCTACAGGAGATTGGTGCGCGACCTCCACTTCTCGAGCGGCTTGGCACGGGGACTCAAGCTCGCGGTCATCGTCCTCGCTTTATCCGTGCCCGTGAACTTCATCCTCGCCCGCGCGTTACCGCCCGAGGTCACCCGTCCCTGGGTGGCCACCTTGTTCACCTGGTTTGGACTAGCCTTCTACCTCGTTCTGCTACTGGCGGTGCGTGACCTGGGCGTCTTCTTACTCCGCTTCGTCGAGATCTCGCCCTCGCTCCGCCATCGGCTTCTGCACGGGTCACTGCTGGGGGTCGGTGTGCTTACGATCGCTGTCGCTTCGGTGGGTCTGGTGGGTGGTCTCGCGCCACCGTCTGTGAAGAAGGTGACCATCGCACTCAGGAACCTCCACTCTTCGCAGGAAGGGTTGGTGCTCCTCCAACTGAGCGATCTGCACATTGGTCCGACTCTCCAGCGTGAGTTCGTCGAGGACCTGGTCCGACGCGCCAACGAGCAGAAGCCTGATCTGGTGGTGATCACCGGGGACTTGGTCGATGGCGAGGTCGAGACGATGGGAGAGCTGGTCCGCCCACTCTCACGACTCCGGACCCGACACGGTACCTACTTCGTGACCGGCAATCACGAGTTCTACTCGGGCGCGGAAAACTGGCTGCGTTTCCTGGAATCGCTTGGGATCCAGGTGCTGGCGAACCGACGGGTGACGGTGGGTGAGGGAGACGCAACCCTGGAACTCGCCGGCATCCACGATCCGCAGGGCAAGAGCTTCGGACATCCCCCAGATCTCGCTCGCACGCTCGCGGGCCGTGATGCACAGCGACCGCTCGTCCTGCTCGCCCACCAGCCGAAAGCAGTCTTCGAGGCCGAGCGCGCGGGGGTGGATCTGGTGCTGTCCGGGCACACCCATGGTGGCCAAATCTGGCCGTTTCGCTACCTGGTACGGCTGCAGCAGCCCTTCATCGACGGGTTGGTGCGGGTCGGGGCGACACAGCTCTACGTGTCTCCTGGCACCGGCCACTGGGGCCCACCACTCCGGGTTCTGGCACCCTCCGAGATCACCCGTATCGAGCTTGTTCGAGCGCGATGATGCGCGCTGTGGCCATTCCGTCCAGAGCCGCACTGACGATGCCACCAGCGTAACCGGCACCCTCTCCAACCGGGAACAGGCCAGGACACTCGGGGTGCTGGCGGGTGGTCGGATCGCGCGGGATCCGCACCGGTGAACTCGTCCGCGACTCAACACCAACCAGCACTCCTTGCTCGGTGATTAGGCCACGCATCTGCTCACCGAAAACGCGAAGCCCTCGCCGCAAATGCTCGACAATTGGCACGGGAAACGCCCTGAAAACCTCCTCGAGATCAACGGGGGTAAGCCCAGGCACGTAGCTGCTCTCGGGCAGGCTCGCCGAGGCCCGACCAGCAAGAAAATCCGTGATGCGCGTGGCCGGCGCGCGAAAACCACCTCCACCGAATCGATAAGCCTGCTCCTCGAGCTCGGCCTGGAGTGCGAGCCCACGAAGTGGCATCTCTGCCAAATCCTCTTCGGTCACGCTGACCACCAGTCCCGAGTTTGCGTACGGGGAGTCGCGGCGCGACAGGCTCATGCCATTGACAACCACCGCATCGGCTTCGGTGGTCGCCGGCACGATGAAGCCTCCTGGACACATGCAGAACGAGAACACCCCGCGCCCCTCCTCGGTGTGAACCAGGCGATAGTCAGCGCTCGGGAGTCGCGGGTGGCGAGCCAGTGAGCCGTACTGGATGCGATTGATGAGCGGTTGGGGGTGCTCCATCCGCACACCCACGGCGAAGGGCTTCGGCACCAGGCGCAGCTGCGCCGCCTCTAGCATCCGGTACACGTCCCGTGCCGAGTGTCCGGTGGCAAAAACGACCGCCCGTGCAGCCAGGTGTGAGCCATCCGCCAGCTCCACTCCCGTGACTCTGCCAGCCTCGAACCCGAGCCCGACCACCCGGGTGGTGAAGCGAAACCCTACCCCGACCGCGAGCAGCCGCTCACGGATCGCGGTGATGACTTTGGGTAGGCGGTTGCTGCCTATGTGAGGTCGACCCTCGGTGCGTATCGTCTCCGGTGCGCCATGTTCGACCAAGACCCTCAACACGTCGTCGACATCCCCGCGTTTCTTCGCTCGGGTGTAGAGTTTTCCGTCGCTGAAGGTTCCCGCGCCGCCTTCACCAAAGCAGTAGTTGCTATCCGGGTCGACCCAGCCTTTCCGCTGGACGCCGACCAGGTCGTGACGGCGGGGCTGCACGAGCTTGCCACGTTCGACGATCACCGAGGCGACAGCGGCACGCGCTAGCTCATAGGCGCAGAAGAGCCCCGCTGGACCATCTCCCACGATCACCACCGGTGGTGCACCATGCACCTCGCGGGGTGGCGGTCCGAGCTTCCTCCACTTCTCCGCCACCTCCGGGCAGAGCCCGATTCGAACCACAAAACCCAGACGACCGCGTCGAGCATCGAGGGAACGTCCGAGCAATGCCACCTCGGGGACATCGGCAAGGCCAACACCCAGGTTGCGAGCCACACGCTCGCGCAACGATTCGACATCGTCGGGCTCGTCGAGGGCGAGGCGCAAGGTCACCTCATTGGGGAGCGAGACAGCCATCGCTCGCCTGCCTTAGCACAAACCGTCAGGGTAGCGGTCGCGCCCTGTGGGCGCGGTGCCGGGCGTACTCCGCGACCCTGGAAAGACCGAGGACTCCACGGTATTCCCAGAGTCCGCTCACTGCGAGGTCGGCCGGGGTGGTGAAGTGGTCACTCTTGTAGGCATGCGGATCGAGCCCGGCATAGCTGAAGCACTCAGACACATACTCCGAGCAGAAGCGCTCCCGGGCGCGCTTCTGCGCCGCCAGATTCGGCACCCCAAGAATGTGGAGCAGGTTGTCGACCAGCCCGCCCACGCTAAATTCGAGCCCAAGCCAGCGCCCGGCCGCGGAGAGAAAGCGTGACTCGTCGAGCCGTCGACGATCGTCATCGTTTAGCGCATACCAACACACCGGCGCACCGTACGAACCTACTGATTCGCTGGCGGGCCGCAGGGTGACGTAAGGGTGTCGCGCCTCGAAGACCATCAATCGCTTGAGTTCGGGGCGTTGCAAGGGTGACCACCAGGTGATCATTCCGGAGTGGGAGAAACCCCCGCCCGTAAGCGATTGGATCGCCCTCGACACCCACCCTCGACCCCGGTAAAGAAGGATGTCCCCGGTTCGGATCTGGTCCCGCACCTCGCGGTAGGTCAGGATTGGCTCGCGCATGGCTCCCTCCACGGCGGAGTGAACCGGGCCAAGCCTCCCGGCGTCAACAGGAAACGCTCCGGGCTCTCGCCGCGGCACTCGGCCGATGGGACGCCCTTGGCCGGAGTTGGTGGTTTTCGGACCCAGAAAACCCGAGCCTCGTGCTAGCGTGCCGGGGTACTCATGACTCGGTTCTTCGTCACTTCCGCCCTTCTCGTCGCCTCTCTCACTCTGCCTCACCCAACGGCGGAGGCCGCCCCCAACTACTACTCCCAGACCGGAACCAAGGTTGAGGCGAGGCTGGCCGTGATAGCGCCCAAGGGGGGACGCGCCGAGCCAGGAAGCACGATCACCATCGCGTGGACGAAGCAGACGTCGGAGGTCGAGGTCGGCATCTGGCTCTACACTGCCAGCGGGGATGGGATCCGCGGCGACAAGATCTCCGGGATCGTCCCCCCAAAGGGCACGACCATGACCGCTCGTGGCGGTTCCTTCGATTGGGAGGTCCCCGATGAGCTGCCCAAAGGCACCTACGTCGTGGTGGTCACCTCCGGCCTCGACGAGGCAACCAGCGCCTCCTTTACCGTGACCGAGCCAGCCATCAAGCTCTCCCCTCTGCGCACCGATGCGCCAGCGGTGGTCCGACAGGCGAGCCTCGAGGGCGCTGGGCTGCGCGGAACCGTCACCGTCACCAACGCCGAACGGGAGCTTTCGTACGAGTGGGGTACGGGACAGTGTCCGGGGCTCATGGGGGGGCTCGGCGGAGCGCTAGCTGCTCTGGCCGCGCTCGGTAACGTCACCATCGTGCCCATTGTCCGTGACGTCAGCCGGAAGGGCCGAGTCGAACAGATCTGCCTGGACGGGTTCGTTGTCCGCGCCAACGACTCGACGGCACCGGTCGCCACGCGCTAACGAGCGCGAAGGCTATCACCGCACTGGTTCAGCCGGCGGCTGTCTCGCTTCGGCGTGCTTCGGCCAATCGCCCACCAATCTGTTCATCGAGCTCCCGTGCGAACGGGCCAAAATGCAGGTAGAGCGCCGCCATCGAGACTGCGGTCTTGGCGCCCAGCGGGTTATGAAGGAGCGCGTCGAGCAGGCTCTCCCAGTACAGGCGTCGCGTGTGCTTGTCCTGCCAACCCGCCCGCGCCGAGATCCGGACGAAGCTGCGCAGATCACGCAGAATCTGCTGCGGGCGGGGTCGAAACCGGGCCTTGCTACGATCCATCATCCGCACTAGGCGCTTCACACGTCCAAAGTAGGCCTTGGGTTCATACACGCGCCGCATCACCTCGCGGTAGTCGGACAGAACCTCGCTCTTCGGGCGCAAGGTGCGGAAGTTGATCCCGGAGCTGCACTGGTCGACGTTGCTCGTAGCGGCGTTCTGCGAAAGATCGTCGAAGACCCCCTCGAGCCGTCCCTCCTCCGCCAATCGCCGGGCTAGCCGCGTCCCGGGCAGGGCGTAGAGCAGGCCCACCATGCACACGGGGATAGCCGCGCTGTCGATGCACTCCACCATCGGCTCGGTAACACTGTCGACTTCCGCATCAAAGCCAATGATGAAGCCTCCGTTGATGAAGATGCCGGCGCGCTGGATCTTGAGCAGGCTCTCGGTGATGTCTCTCCCCAGGTTCTGCTTTTTGTTCGACGCTTTGAGCGCCTCCTGATTGGGCGTCTCTATCCCCACGAACACCGCGAAGAAGCTGGCCTGCTGCATCAGCTCGAGGAGCCGGTCGTCGTCAGCCAGATCCAGGCTCACCTCGGAGCTAAACTCGAACGGCTGTCCGTGTTCTTCCAACCACGGGATCAGGCGCTCCAAGAGGAGTTTTGCACGCTTCTTGTCTCCGACGAAGTTGTCGTCCACGAAATCAACATGGCCCCGATAACCGATCTGGTAGAGTGCCTCGAGTTCCGCGAGGACCTGCTCGGGAGTCTTCATCCGTGAGCGACCGCCGTTGATCTCGACCACGCTGCAGAACTCACAGCGGAAGGGGCACCCCCGCGTGACCTGAATCCCCACGTGAAGGTAGCGATCCAGCTTCAACAGATCGAAGCGAGGGATCGGTGAGGTGGTGATATCCGGGAAGTCCTGGGCGCGGATCACACACCCGGTGGCGCGCGTCTCGATGGCGGCCACGATCTGCTCTCTTACACCTTCTGCTTCCCCCGCCACGACCACGTCCGCTTCTCCGTATACTCCAGGCGACGTCGTCGGATCCGACCCTCCCACCAAGACCTGGCACCCCCGCTTCTTGGCGCGTCGAATCACCTCGAGCGCTCCCAGCTGCTGCGGGAGCATGCCACCGGTTCCAACCACATCCGCCCAAGCCAGATCGTCCTCCGTCAGCTCTTCGACGTTCAGGTCGACGATCCGCACCTGATACTCGGTCGGCAGAAGCGCAGCGAAGGTCGCGAGCCCAAGCGGGGTGTTCGAGTACCGTCGACCGACCGCGCGCAGTGTCTCTTGATAGTTCCAGAACGACTGGTCCGAAAACTTCGGATGCACGAGTAGCACGTTACGACGTTCACACCGGCCGTTACCCGCCGCGCTGGCTTTGGACATGGGCTCGGGTATGCCAGAGTCAGGCCATCGGCGCCACATATCAGGGGCGGCGCTCCGGCCGGGCAGAGGTGGATGGAGGGCTTTTCCAGGCCCGAGGAGCTGGGCTATAGTGGCCCCCTCGGGGTGCTCGAACCACGCACCGTCACCATGCCCTATCGCGCGGACAAAACGTCATGAAGGTTACCATTGGTCTCATCGGGTTCGGAGTGATTGGCTCCGGCGTCGTCTCACTGCTCGAGCAGCACAATCAGGTGTTCGCAAACCGCACCGGCGCCAGCATCGTCCTCGGGAGAGTGGTCGATCTCGATCTGGCGCGGGTGCGTGCCGCCCGCCTCCCCGAGACGGTCCAAGTCTCGTCCGACTACCGAGACGTGCTCAACGACCCGACGATCGACATCGTGGTGGAGTTGGTCGGAGGGACCGGCGTCGCTTTTGACATCGTGAGCGGCGCGCTGGACGCGAAGAAGCACGTGGTCACCGCCAACAAGGCCTTGCTCTCCCAGCGCGGTGAGGAACTCTACACGCGCGTGACCCGAAATGAGCGAGAACTCCGGTTCGAGGCCAGCGTGGCTGGCGGGATCCCAATCATCAAGGTTATCACCGAGAGCCTAGCCAGCGATAGGATCGACAACATCTTCGGGATCGTGAACGGAACGACCAACTTCATCTTGACGCGCATGTTCGAAGAGCAGTGGACGTTCGACGCCGCGCTTCGGCGGGCACAGGAGCTTGGTTTCGCTGAGGCCGATCCCACCCTGGACATCAATGGCAAGGATGCCGAACACAAGCTCAGCATCTTGGCCAGCGTCGCCTACGACACGCTCCCTCCGAAGACCGGTATCCACCGCGAGGGGATCGAATCCATCGAGCTTACCGACGTGCTCTTTGCCAAGCAGCTTGGCTACGTCATCAAGCTTTTGGCGATCGCCAAACGTTCGGGCAAGCAGCTCAGCCTGCGAGTACACCCGACACTGATCCCTGAGAAATGCAGCCTCGCTAGCGTCAAGAACGAGTTCAACGCGGTCATGCTTGAATCAGAGTACCTCGGGCAGTCGCTGTTCGTTGGCCGCGGTGCAGGAGCACGGCCAACAGCGACCGCGGTGGTGGGGGATGTGATCGAGCTTTCTACCGGACTGCTCCGTCAACGCAACTTCTCGTCGACGCGCTATCGCGCCTTCGGAGACTTCGCCGTTCTTCCCCCGAGCGAGATCCGCTCGCGGTATTATCTGCGATTCGCCACCATTGAACGTGCGGGGATTTTGGCGCGAGTCACCCGAATCCTTGGAGACGAGGACATCAGCATCTCCGCCATCCACCAGAAGGAAGGGGACGAGCCGATCCCGATTGTGATCTTGACCCGCACCGCGCGTGAAGAGAACCTCCGTCGGGCGGTGGCCGCCATCGACCGCGAGGACTTCACCCGAGGAAAGACCGTCGTGCTCCACGTTGAGGACATCGGCCTTTAGGCCGATTCTCGGTTCCCACCCCTCCATTCGGGTGTTCTCTCCCTTTATCCCTCACCTCAAGACGGCAGATTTTCTGGCAAAACCCGGGTTTTGCGCAGCAGGGCTCGCTTTGCCGAACGCCCGTGTGTTAGAGTTTCCCCGCGCTTGTGCGATGCTTTCGGGATTCCCGGGACGGAGCCAAGGCCGCTGACTGGAGTAAGTGAAGCATGGGTTCGAGACTTTATGTAGGCAATCTGTCGTATTCCACCACCGAGGACAAGCTGCGCGAGGCCTTCCAGCCCCACGGCAACGTCGTGTCAGCGACCGTCCTCTTGGATCGCATGAGCGGGCGGTCCCGAGGCTTCGGCTTCGTCGAGATGTCCTCCGACGAAGAAGCCCAGAAGGCCATCGCGGCGATGAACGGGGCCGACGTGGACGGAAGGGCTTTGACCGTCAATGAGGCGCGCGCTCGCGAAGAGGGCGGCGGTTCCCGCGGCGGCGGCGGTGGTCGCTTCCAGGGACAGTCTGAAGGTGAGGGTGGCGGCGGACGACGCGGCGGACGACGCGGTGGACGTGACAGCGGCGGCTGGTAGAACCGCTCGGTGCCAGTCAGTGTCTCTGACCTGACTGGCACCCTCCTTCCTTCTCTGATGGTCTCAGAAGCGTAGGAAGGCAGCCAGCCTCAGGTACGGGCCACTGCGACCAAGCTCGCCCAACGATGCTCCCTCTACCGGGATGGCGTCGTCGTTGGTTTCATTCTCGAGTCTCAGCTCTTGAGTGGTCGCGAGACAGTAGCCACCTTCGACGAGCAAGCCCGGGGCCACGGCTCCTCTCGGTGGGAGTTGCAGCGTTGCGCCGGCACCCAGGGAGGCCGTCATACCCCAGCGCTTCTGCTCGACGTCCTCGGGATCGTCGTAGTTAGCGATTAGGTTCAGTGTTCGGCGCTCAGCCCCCAGCACCATGCGACTGTGTAGGGTTGCGAAGCTCGCCAACTCATACCGAAGACTCGCCCCCGCAAGGTAGGTTGTCACAGCAACCTCGCTGTCGAGTGCACCACCCAGCACTGTTGATTGCGCACGTTCGATCAACAGCCCTAGCTCGGGGGCAAGGACGAGTGCTGGCCCCAGGCGCAACAAATCTCCGGCGACAGAAAAGCCAATTCCGTTCGAGACGTCGTCATCGGAGAACAGATCATATCCCGGATTTTTGAGCCAAAGCACCCGATCTTCGAGACTGACGCTGAACCGATGCTGCCGCGGCGACTCAGGTGGCGGAGCATCGTCGTTCGTCAGGACGGCTGACGCTCCGGTGGTCCCACCCGGTTGGGGCGCAGGCTGAGCGTCGGTCCTCTCTGCTCCCTCGCCGGTCTCGCCTGATGCTTCCGCGCCCAAGTCGACCGCACCATGTTCGGGTGTAGCCGCCCCTACCTCTGCCTCCACTGCCGGAGCAGTTGCCGTGGCTGCCGGAGCAGTCGCCGTGGCTGCCGGAGCAGT
>CAYNEY010000009.1:98541-116310 GCA_964396375.1 uncultured Polyangiaceae bacterium
GTGGCTGCCGGAGCAGTCGCCGTGGCTGCCGGAGCAGTTGCCGTGGCTGCCGGAGAGGTCTGAGCAAAAAGTGGAGCTGGGAGCATGCTGCATCCCAACGTGAGGAGGAGCCCGTGAATCATGCTGCTTCTTGTTCGGTTCGTCATCGTACCCTCACTCACTCACAAGCTCACTTGCCAAAAAGCCGCGAATGGTTCGCGCTCGCGAACGGGACGGCTGTTTCGCGTCAACCACCGTCAGGGCCCCAAGCTGCTCATCATGAGTGATGACCAGGCGCCGCTGGTCGCTCGCTCCAACCAGATGAAACTGCTCGATGAACGAATCCAGCCGAAGCGAGTCGAACGCCATCGTCGTGTAATCGAAATAGCCAACCTCCGACAGCCCGGACTCTCCTACCCAGACGCGGCCCAGCTCCGTGTCCACGAACGGGTTTTCGAGGGCTTCGTTGGAAGTCAGCGGCACGAAACGCCGACTCTCTAGGTCGATGATCCCGATCATCAGATCATCGAAGGTGGCAAGCACGCGGTTCTCGGGGAGCGCGATCACCCGCGCCAGGCGGTGGCCAAGCGGCAGGAGTTCGACATTGCGCGACCCGAGCTGCTCCAGCTCATACAGGTCCACGAAGGCTACCACGGTGCTCTGACTCGAGTAAGCCAACACCCGCCGACGCACTTGGTCCTCACTCGGGGATGTTGCCTCGAATGCGAGCAGCTCTGCGATCTGCGTTCCAACCGGGATTTGGGTGACTACGTTCTCCTTGGCCCGAACCACCGAGAGCTGGTTTCCAAGTGCCGAAAGCACTTTCCTCTCTCCCTCCTCATCCATCAGCAAAAGATCACTCGCGCTGGCGCTCCCCAGCTCCAGCTGGTTCAGAGATGGCCAGAAGTCGTTGTCACGGCTCGTGCTCGCGGGCAAGAAGCTGACCACGAAGACATCTGCCGACCCCTCGAGGAGCAGGTAAAGTTGCCCGTTGTCCGCGTCATTGACCATCTTCTTGATCTGCACCGCGCCAAAGCTGGTCACAAGCTCCATGGTGATTGGGGCACGCTCAGGATGCGACAGATCCCAGAACGTGAGCCCAGAGGAGGAACTAAAGACCGCCAGGCGACGACGCTCGCCGGCGATCGACAGCGGCTCCGTGAGCCGCACCCCGGTGATCTGTCCACCGGGCGCCGGAATGGTCTTGCCGAAGGGGTTGTTCTCCGACGGTGCCTCGTCGAGGTAAACGAGATGCACCCGGTTCGGATCAGAGAGCATTTCGCGCTCCTCGTTGGTGGGCACCCCGAAGAGCAGCGCCACATCACCATCTTCGGACTGCACCAGACCAGACTGAGCGGTGGCAAGCTCGTAGACAACCCGCTGGTGGTCGGCATCCAACCGAGAGAGCGTGGGCGGAGCTTCTAGGTCTCCAACCTGATTGTGCCGACCTTCGCCGAGGATCAAGAGCTCCTCACTACCGGTTCGTCTCACCACGGCGCGCGGCTGCGCTGGCAGCCCCAGACGGGTGGTGCGTGGTTCCAGCGATTCACCTTCCACGCTGACGAAGAAAGCCAGATCGCGGGAGCTGTCCACGTACACCATTTCTCCCGACAGCGGCTGCTTGGCGACGATCGCGAAGGGCTCGTTCAACTCATCACTGCGCTCACCACACGCAACCAATGCGCACACCATGCCCAAAGCACCCAAGTCCCTCTTATGCATCTTGCTCTACTCCCGGATCTTGCTGTTGAGTTCGAACCCGGTCACCGAGCTGGTGTCCAAGCTATTCCAATCAATGAAAGTGATGCGACCGTCAGCGTGCTCTTGACTCACGAACACGCGCTCGGCCGCGGGCACGACACCGAGCGCGATCGGTAACGATCCGAGCTCGAGGGAGTCCACCAGCAAGGACTCCATGTTGACCCGATGAATGACGCGACTCCCACCGGTGAAACTCAGGAACAGGTACGGACTCTCCGGAACCAGAACCGAGGTCGCGATATCAGATTCCGCGAACTGGAGTTTCCCAAAGCCAGTCTCCAGGTCCAAGACGCTGTAACCGTACGAGCGACGGATGAACTCATCGTCACTGATCCCCACCTGTGCCGGATCTCCTGCGGACTTCTCATGAACGATGAAGGCGCGCTCACCATCGGAAGAGAAAGCCAACTTGGTGACCGACTTTTTCACGTCCACAATGCGTGGCTCACGCTCGCTACGCAGATCGATGACAGCGATCTGCGTCTGGGTGGGCACGGCGGTGGTGTAGAGGACCGCCCAGTGTCCGTTGGGGCTGAGCGCGGATTGGCCGATCACGATCCCCGAGATTTCGGTAAACTCGAGGTTGGCGCCGTCGGAGAAACCCGCGGGGATGGGGATCTTCGCGAACAGGCCCCGATCTCGCAGCACCGCGAAGGCGGCTGTGCCGTCCGAGGAGAGATCGACGTCAGTGATGCTGGAAGCCAGAGTGGTCGTGTTTCCTCCCGCGCCCAAGGCTCCACCGGAACCGAGGGCTCCCCCGACATCGTTGGTAGCCCCACCTGCGTCACTGGTGGCCCCACCTGCATCACTGGTGGCCCCACCTGCATCACTGGTGGCCCCACCTGCGTCACTGGTGGCCCCACCTGCGTCACTGGTGGCCCCACCTGCGTCACTGGTAGCCCCACCCTGCCCGCTTGCACCACCCTCTCCCACCACTTCGTCATGGGGGAGCCACTCGTTCACGTCGAGCGTGGTGCTCTCCTGGCTTCCCAGTGCCACCAAGCGCAAGCTCGATGACTCGCCGACCCGACCCACCGCGTATCGACCATCAGCGGTAACCGCGACGTCCGCCGATTTCTGCTCCACGCCCTCGAATACCGCGATCGTCGGCGCAAAAACCGTATTGTCCTCCAGTTCCGTGAAGCGCACGACAGAGACGCCATCATCTGTTACCAGATACGCGGCGGGCTCTCCCTCCGGCGTCTTTCCAAAGGAGATAGCGCGGGGACGGAACCCTACCGTGAGGCGCGCCGCCACTGGCTCAGCCCCCGTGAAATCGAGGACCGTGATGTCCTGGTAGTTCTCCGGAGGTTCATCGAAGACCTGTGCCGCATCGAAGGTGACGATCGCGTACTTCCCGTCAGGGGACACATGGATCGCATTCAGACCTGCCACGATGTCCAGGCTCTGGAAGGTCGAGCTGCCGTCGGCCGTGCGCACGTAAGCCACATCATTCGAGCCGAGATCGACCGCCAACGCCGCATCTCGACCCGCAAGCGTCCGAAGGCTCCGTGGCTCGTCGCCTGTCTCCACGGTGTGGATCCCGAGGGTGGTAGCGTCGATCACGGCGATGGTATCTCGCTCGGCATTGGCGGCATACACGTAGTTCACGCCAGCTTGAGGCAGGTCGAAAACCACCTCGTCTTCTACTTCCGGAGTGTCAACGGTGGCTCCGTCGCCCTCAGCCGCCGAGGAGTATCCCCCGACGCCCGTCACCACCCCGGGGTAGCCGGCACCTTCGTCGTAGTTATCAGTCCTGACGCTGCCGCTCTCGGAGGAGTCGCCGCTCCCGCACCCACAGACCAAACCGAGCATCGCCCCTGCGCCAAACCGGCTCCACGCCCTTCTTGGCCCACTCCCACGACACCATTCCAATTTCATGTTCACCGCCTCGAGCACGAACCATACCAGAACCGTGTGCAGAAGGATTCACCCTTTTTGTGAGCAGCAAGAAGCAAAGGGCCTGACAATCGTGTCGCCCTTCAGCTGGCACACTGTCGGAGGCTCTTGACCACCCGAGGGCTCTCGTGAACTAATCTGGCGTTCTTCCTACTCGGATGCTCCCTCATGAATCACGCACCCAGCAAGTTCTTCGGACTGGTCGGATGGCTGTTGCTCATCGCCGGTTGTGGTTCCGCAACACCCCCGGCCAACAGCTCCACGGCAGCAGATTCCGGTGACGGTTCGACTTCTGTCGCCGACGACCCAACCGTGCCGACCGAGCGACAGACGGGCCCAGAAGCTCAGAAGAAGGGAGGGGCTTGGCCGACTCCCGCGAAGGGCGCCCGCCTCCTCGACCGCCGCACACTCAAGCTCGACTTCGACCTCAACCTCTCGAAGAACGAGCAGGGTGTCGGGATCCAGAGTCAGGCCTGGTCGGTAACCGAGGAGCGCACCCTCCGCATCAAGGACGTGGCAAAGGGTCAGATCTCGGGGCTGGAGGTGGTCTACGGCAAATGGGAGGCCGCGCCACTTCTCGATCAATCGTTCTCGTCAGTGACCAACGGACAAGGCTACGCGATCCAGAGCGGCTCGGGGGACATCACGGTAACCCGCCTGAAGGGCACAGCGACCCCCGAAGAGACCGCGGCGGTAACTCTCGAGTACGGTTGGGTGGGCGGTCCGAGCCCACTCAAGCAGGCGCTGCTCGACACCGGTCTTGTGCCGGGGTCCACCGTCGATTCTTCGCCGGCCCTCGCCCTCGCCCTCTACGGGACCATCCCGGGGGTGAACTCTCACGACAGCACCGCGAACTTGACCCTCAAGTCCGTGGACACCACCGGCGCGTCCCCGGCGCTCTTCGACGTGACCGGCGCGATCAAGATCAAGAGCAAGCAAACAGTTTTCGACGTCGATCTCACCGGAACGGTCAAGGTCGACGGGACAACGGGCTGGCCCCTTTCCATCGAGCTCACGGGAGTGGTACGCCCCTCTGGACAGATCACTCACCCAAAGAAGGGCGCCCTCACTGTCGGCGGCAAGGGCAAGCTCGTACTCAGCCAGACCGGCGAGACGAGCTGAGAGTTCACAGACCGGACGAAAAGCGTCCCCCCATGGTGATGAGGTAGATCACCTTTAGGGTGCCCTGGAAATAGGGGTCGTCATCCAGGTAGGCAGCGTCATACCAGTTGGTGAAATAGGCGTCGACCGTGGTCTGGTCTATCGAGGTGCCTACGCTGGCGAACGCTCCGATGAAAGCGCTGTTGTTCTTGCCCGCTGCAGCATTGTAGGGGGTGCTGCCGTAGGCCGCCTTGATCACTTGGGTATCCATGGTCGTGAGGAAGGCCTTGGCATCGGCGTTCTGAAACCAACCGTAGTCGAGGGCTATCCGCCAGGGGGTGCGGCACGCGTCATACCCGTACTCGCGATTCTCCGCGCTGTTCCGAGTTACACCGCCCACTGTACCATCCGCCCGACCCCAATCCGGGACCTTGCCGTTCATTCTGTTCTGATACTGCGTGAGCAACCAATAGCTGTCGCTCGCGAACTGATTCCAGAAACTGGTGTCACCGGTGACCTGACCGAACACGCGATAATACCCAGGAGCGAAATAGGACGGGTTGGTATCGTCACAGCCACCCCACACGTCGCCGGGCTTGAGCACCGTACGGCCATTACAATTCGTGGTCTCGTGGGTTCGGATGGTGGCGATCAGAGACTCGGCGTCGCTCGAGTAGCCGTTGCCCCAGCCTTTCTTGGCGGCGATCAAGAGGGCCATGGCCGCATCGAGTTCCGCGTCCGTGGCGCCGTTGTCTGAGGTCTTCCCCCCCGAGCATCCGCTGGCATAGCTCCAATTCATCACCCCGTTCCCATTTCGGCGGTTCTTGTAGTACGCCCAGAGCTTGGCAAACTCGTCGGGCTTGTCCACATTGGCCGTGATCAACATCCCGTACGCAATCCCCTCGGATACCACGTTGTTGGTGTCGGTCTTGTAGACATAGGCCTCACTGCCGCAATCCCGATAGTAGGCAGTCTTCCACTCGGCGTAGGCAGCCTCGATCCGCACGGGGTCGGCACCCTGAGCGGCGAAGGACTTCCAGTCCGAGAGGGGTTCAGCGGGACCACCGGCGATACTGCCCCCAACACCTGCCACCGTCCTCCCTCCCTGAGCCATCGTGCTGCCGCCCAGTCCCTCACCCGAGGTGCTTCCTCCTTGGGCCGCAGCAGTCGCACCCCCTGCATCAGTCATGACGCCACCGCCGAGACCTGTTGCCAGTGAACCACCTTGGGCGGTGACGATATGGTCAGCAGGACGGTCCGATTCTCCCGAGGCACAAGCCAGAAACATGAACAGCGGAAGGACCAGTTGGGAAGATGACAGGGTTTGCTTGGGCATCCAGACCTCAGAAAAGGAAAGCGTCAGCCATGCAGTGTAGCGGTTTTGCCGTTCGAAGCCCCCGAAATGGGCGCTTTTCGCGGCGTCACAGCGACGATAGGGGAGTCCGGGTAAAGCTGGACTGAAAACTCGCAGCCAAATCGGGCCGACCAGAAGATCGTCTGGGATCGCTGGCGAAGTGAGTACCATCGACGCTCCGCCACTTGGAAACGACAATCCAAGCCAACCTGCTCGCTGGACGATGCACGAGGGGGCTGCGCTTCGAGCCCTGGTTCTTCGAAGCGGAGTCACTTCTCGTCGCCCTCGACCGTGGCAACAACACCGAGAACAGCTCCGGCGAGTCAACAATTCTCAGGTAACAGCCGAAAGACGGGCAGCCACTGCCCAGGCGCAATGAGCCGCACGACGAGCCCTGGTACAAGAATGACTGCGGGATCGGCGAAGACCGCGAAAAACCGGGTCACCGTCTCCGCTCGAGCGCATTTCCGGGCCAAAGAGAGCGTGGTATGCTGGGCACAGTATGACTCGCTCGCCGTGGTATGTTCGCTCTCGTCGCCTGGTTTGGCCCGTGCTGGTGCCGTGCTTGCTCGTCGGTTGCTCTACGAGCCCTCGCCGCGCCGCTCCCCCTCCGACCCAGTGGGCCTGCGCGCCCGGGGATCCGAGCTGGGGATGTCAGCAACAGAGCGCACCGCAAGTCCCCTTGCCTTCCACACCGCCACCTCCCTCCTCGCCCCATGGCGCTGTCACCGCGCCATCCCAGCCCAGCACGGTGACCACGCCAGCCTCCACCGTGCCAACTCCTTCACTTCCTTCAGCGACCTCTGCAACGCCGCTGGCCTATGCCGATCTCGCCACCTTGCGTGCTCGGCTCAGCTCCCTCACCGCCGAGCTCATCACGGCACTGGATGTAAGCTCACGCAGCCGGGTGGAGAAGATCCCGCTCGTTTACGATGCGGACACCGCAGAGGTCAATGCCTTCGCGTCGTGCGTGCAAGGGAAGTCTCTGGTGGCGGTCACTGACGGTCTTCTCCTCTTGGTTTCCCACCTGGCGGAGGCCCAGGCGACCGATGAGAGCTTCGGAACCAACAAATTCAACCAATATGTGTCGCTGCTGGTGGCAACCCAGCGCAAGGGTGCCCCTGTACCTCCACCACCCGCCACTTTCTACACTGCCGAGCAGCGAGCCTTTCCCCAGAAGATCGCGCGTGAGTGGCACCTCGTCGACGAAGCGCTCGCCTTCGTGGTCGCGCACGAGCTCGGCCACCACTACCTTGGACACCTCCCCTGCTCGAGCACGCTGCCTCTCGATATGAGCGAGCTTGGCATCGCGCTCTCCTCCGCGGTACCAGCCTTCAACCAGCCTGCCGAGGCCGCGGCCGATGTGGCCGCGACGCGGAATGTGCTTCTGGCGGGCCGGGCCAGGACCGGCACCGCCTACAGTGAAGGCGGTGGACTGATGACCATTCGCTTCTTCGCTGCTCTCGATCAGGCCTCTCCGGTTGACATGTTCGACTTTGAGCGAACCCACCCGCCACCCTCGCTCCGCGATCCGATCATCCGCTCCGCAGCCCAAGCTTTCCGGGCAACTGGAGGCTTCACGCTCCCCTTGGGTCTCTGACCGACGCAACCCTCGCCGCCCTTGTCCGATGATCGGCCATGAGCGAGAAGACTGAGCAACCCACTCCAAAACGTCTCCGGCAAGCTCGCGAGCGCGGTGATGCGCCCGTGTCGTCGGTCTTCACCCAGGCGGTCAGCCTGCTGGCAGCCTTGAGCGTCCTGCCACTCGCAGTCGGGGTCATCAGCAACCAGTTTCGTCAACACATGCTCCAAATCCTCGCCCATCCTGAGCGCTTCATGGATTTCGACCGAGTGGCTTTGGCCCGCGCGGTGCTGCTCGGGGTCATCCCACTGCTCGGGGCGGCAGCCGCAACCAGCCTGTTCGTGGGATTGGTGCAGACCGGGGGGTGGCTCAACATGTCGGTGCTGAGCCACGGACTCGCTCGCCT
Organism: uncultured Polyangiaceae bacterium; assembly: GCA_964396375.1. GTDB lineage: Bacteria > Myxococcota_A > Polyangia > Polyangiales > Polyangiaceae > FEN-1139. Next base: position 106,624 of record CAYNEY010000009.1, read on the forward strand.
CAACCCAATCGCGCAGCTACGCTCGTTGTTCTCCCTCGAGCGATCAATCGCCTTGCTTCGAGCAGTGTGCTTGATGGCGGTGGCGCTCGGGCTGGTCGCTCTGATAGCTCGTCGCGACCTTGGTCTGCTTCTGGCGCAGGCTGGCAATCTCCCCGGCTCAGCCGAACTCGGTCTCGCGCTCTCCCGTCGACTGCTCTGGTCTGCCGCCCTACTCTCTCTCTCCTTCGGCGTGCTCGACGTCTGGCTGCAGCACCGGGCATTTTTGCGCCGTAACCGCATGAGTCGTGAGGAGGTACGCCGCGAGCATCGGGAGGCCGAGGGTGATCCGGAACAACGCGCTGCGCGACGGCGTGCCCATATGGAGCTCTTGAACCGCGCCACCCTGGAGGCGGTGCGAACCGCCTCCGTCGTCGTCACCAACCCCACGCACCTCGCCGTCGCGCTCCGCTATCACGAGGGTACAGACGCGGCGCCGGTCGTGGTCTGTCAGGGAGACGCCGAATTGGCCCGCCGGATCGTGGAGGTGGCACGCCAATACAACGTACCGGTCGTACGGGACATCCCGCTTGCCCGCGCGCTCTTCGAACTCGAACACGACAGCGAGATCCCCGAAGAACTCTACGAAGCAACCGCAGAGATCCTGCGCGCCATCACAGAGGCGGAGCGCGACGGTCAGCCCTAGCAAACGGCTCAGATCTCGATACGCACGCGAGGTGGTGGTGGCAGCTCACCGGACGGGGCCCCCTCACCATCCGTACGCTCGACTGAACTTGCACCCTCTCGCCGCTCGTTCGTTCCCTCGGTGCGTTCAAGCTCAGAGAATCGCGCCTCGACTTCCCAGCGTGCCATCCCCGAAGGCCCCCCATCCTCGAGAACCCGCTGCACCTCGGCGGTCGCGCTGGCCATAGCCTCCACACCATCGACCTCGGCTTCGATCCTCCGCAACGCCTCGAATGGCGAGCGCGCGCCAGGCCGCGCCCCAAGCGCTTCCACCCCACCCCCGGCGCGCCCGATCGCCACCTCTGCAAAAATGGTGTTCTTTCTCGATGAATAGTCGTCGAACTTCTGACGCATCCGCTGAAGCTCCAACTTCATGGCGGTCGCGGCTGCACGCTGCTCTTCCGCAACCGAAAGCAAGCGGCTCCGCTCGCCATCCACGCGCCGCTTCTGGACCAGGGCTTCTCGAGCCAACGCGTCCTCTCCCGAACGCACCGCCAGCTCTGCACGGCTTTCCCAGCGCCTCGCCTCCGCTACCAGCTCGGTTTGCCGAGCCTCAATGCGCTTCTTCTCACCCATTACGCGAATCAGCTCTCGCTCCGCGAGTGAGATTTGCTCGCGCATGTCCGAGAGCAATTGGGCCGTGTTCTTCGCCGGGTCGTCGAACCTGTCGAGCAGTGCGTTGAAGTTGCTCGAGATCACTTGGCTCATCCGATCGAGTACTCCCATGACATAACTGTGGCACATTTTCCCCGTTTCCACCAGATTTCCCGGGATTTGCGCTTGGCGCGGGCGCGCAAGCCGGCTATGGGTAGCCGGCTTGCGCACTCGGCCTGCTCTCTTCTTCATGCTGTCGCTCTGGGTGACCTTGGGCGCAGGCCGCGCCCGCGCCGAAGACCACGGCTGTTCGAACCTGCCGGTGGTGGTGAACACCGACCCAGAGCTTCGGGTCGACGGACGCCTCGACGACCCCGCCTGGCAGCACGCTTCTTCGCACTGTGCGTTCGTGGAGCGCACCCCCCACGAGAGCCGCACCGCAACCGACGCGACCGAGGTTAGGCTGCTCACCGACAAGCGCTCCTTGTGCTTTGCGATCCGCCTCTGGGATCGCATGGCTGACCACATCGTCGAGAGGCTCACTCGCCGCGACGAATCGAGCACCGCCGACTGGGTGCACCTGTTCGTGGTAACGCGCCCCAGCACCACCCTCGGTTACCGGTTCAGCGTCAACGCTGCAGGAGTGAAGCAAGACGCCCGACTCTCCAACGGTGGCGAAGAAGATCTGGGGTTCGATGCAGTGTGGGACGCCGCCACGCACCGCGATCCGCACGGGTGGTCTGCGGAGCTGTGCTTGCCCTTCCAAGAGCTCGATCTCGACTCGGGAACACCCCATCTGCGCCTCCAGATCGGCCGGATCGTGGCCCGCCGGGGGGAGGAAAGCTATCTCGTCCTCTACCCGAAGAGCGCCACGCGCCCCCTTGACCACACAGTCCCGATCACCGGGCTGCCGAGGCTCTCGCTCCCGGTCCACGCCACTCTACTTCCTTACCTCTCGGGTTCGGTGAGCGCAGATGGACCAGCGCGCCAGGCCACCCTGAAGAGCGGTGCCGATCTCGAGTTGTCTCTCTCCCCCGAAGTAGCCCTGTCGTTGACGGTTCATCCGGATTTCGGTCAGGTAGAGGCGGATCCGAGCAACCTCAACCTCACAGCCTTTGAGACTCACCTCCCCGAGAAGCGCCCGTTCTTCCTCGCCGGTCGGGAGAATTTGGACACCGGTCTGCGCTTCGGCACATCCAACGACGTTCTCTTCTACTCGCGGCGCATCGGGCAGCTCCCTCGTGTTTCCCTGCCGGTGGGGCCCGAGCAGATCCTCCGCCTCCCGAGCGAGTCCACCATCCTCTTTGCGACCAAACTGATCGGACGGACCCGCGACGGACTGACACTTGGGCTGCTCTCAGCGCTTACGGACCAGGAGACCGCAGAGATCCGGACGTCGACCGGTCAGACCCGAGTCCGCGTGGCACCGCGGACGGAGCTGGGGGTGGCGCGCATCACCAAGGAACTCGACCGCGGCCGCACCGTCGTCGGTGCCACCGTTACCGGCCTCTCTCGCGCCCTCGGCACCGAACTCGCACCGAGTCTGCCACGCAGCGCCCACACCTTTGGGCTCGAGTTCCAGCGCCGTGAAGGCAGCGTCGAGCTCTTCTCGCGCGGATTCTTCAGCATGCTTCAAGGTAGCCCCGAGAGCCTGGCGTCGGTGCAGCGCTCCTCCGCCCACTACTTCCAACGCCCCGATGCGAGCCACCTCTGCTTCGACCCGAATCGCCGCTCCCTCACAGGTTGGGGAGCGACTCTGGTGGGTGCGAAGTCGGAGGGGCGGCCGCTCCGCGCCAGCTGGGGTGGCACCGTCATCAGCCCCGAGTTCGAGCCGAATGACCTCGGATATCTCCAGAAGGCAGACGAGGTCTCGTTCTTCGCCAAGCTGGCACTCCTCGACGAGAATGAGGGGGCCCTCCATCGTCGAAGACAGGTCGAACTCTCAGGTAACCAGAGCTTCACCTTTGGAGGCGAGTCTCAGGGACGCTACGCCGTGCTCACGGTCGAGAACCAATTCCGCGATTTGACCCGGCTCACGCTCAGTGTGGAGCGCCACGCTGAACGCATGGATCCGCGCGCTCTGCGCGGAGGCCCGGCGCTGCGTGTGCCAGGCAAGTACGCCAGCACCATCGGTCTCTACTCGGATGATAGCCGCAGCTTGGCCACCGATCTGTCGGTGTTCGGTGGCCGCAACGACGGCAACGCCGCGCACTGGTTGGGTGGGCAGTTTCAGCTCCGCGCGCGACCATTCTCGCTGCTCCAGCTCTCGCTCGGCGGATTCTACCAGCGCACACTCGACGGCTGGGCGTATCTCTCGACCGACGACAGCGGCCGCACGCTGGTAGGAGAGCTCCCGCGCGACACGCTGAACGCCACCCTGCGAGGTAGCCTCGCCCTCAGCCCCGAGCTGACCTGTGAACTCTACACCATGCCCTACCTCAGTCGCGGCCGTTACCGCCGCTTCTTGTGGGTTACGGATCCGGATTCACGAAACTACACCGATCATTTCACGGTCGCTGATCCCCCCGAGTCTACCGGGTTCTCGTTCGCTGAGTGGCGTCAGACCGTGGTTTTGCGTTGGGAGTTCGATCCGGGCTCCACCGCTTATCTGGTGTACAGCCGGGAACAGACTCGCAGTGTGGATCGGCCGGAGTCACTCCGTCCGGCAAGGAACCTGGAGCGGCTGCTCGCCTCGCCCTCACGCGACACGGTCATGCTGAAGGTCTCAGCCTGGCTGCCCTACTGACCGCCACGGTTGGGCAAACCCATCAGCTCGGCGAGCTTGCCGACACTCTCGACCTGGCAGCCCTACTGACCGCCACGGCTGGGCGAACCCGTGAGTTCGGCGAGCTGCGGACGGAGAAGCTCGAGATCCTCATCGCGCAGCCGACTGCGCACCAGACGCTCGACCCGGAGCCGCGCCGAACCACTGGTTATTCGCCGCGCCTCGGCCAGAACCGCGAGCAGAGATGGATCGAGATCGAGCTTCGCAAGCTGACGCGGAGTCGCGGCGATCAAGGCGCGAGCGAGCGCGAGCAGCTCACCCTCTCGGGACTTGCGCTCCCGCCGCGCGTCGCTCCGGCTCCGGAGATCTCGGTCGTCTTCGGCGCGCCGCCGCGCCTCGGCCTCATAGCTCGAAAGCTTACGCATGCTGCCTCACGTCCTTTCACGCTTCAGCGGTTGACCATGTGGATCGCGTGGCCCAAGCTGGCGGCGCTCGCTTCCATCAGCGCCTCGCCTAGGGTAGGATGTGGGTGAATGGTGAGCGCCAGATCCGCTGCGCGTGCCCCCATTTCGAGCGCCAAGACCGCTTCGCTGATCAGATCGCTCGCGCTCGGTCCCACGATGTGGATCCCAAGGATCTCACCGGTCGACACCTCGGTCACCACCTTGACGAAGCCATCCGTCTCCCCCAGTGTCACCGCCCTGCCGAGCGCGGCGAACCCAAACTTGCCCGAGCGTACGGTAAGACCCTGAGCGGTCGCGGCCTGCTCCGTCAATCCAACGCTCGCGATCTCTGGTTGGGTGAAGACCACTCCCGGGATCGCCACCCAATCCTTGGCAGACGCCCGACCGGCGATGGCCTCCGCGCACACTTCACCCTCCTTCGAGGCCTTGTGAGCCAGCATGGGCGCACCGCTCACGTCCCCAATAGCGAAGAGACCGTCGATGTTGGTTCGACATGTGGCATCAGTGCGGATGAACCCACGGTCGTCGAGTTCGACACCCAGTTGCTCGAGCCCCAATCCGCGCGACCGCGGGCGCATCCCCACGGCCACCAGAACTTTGTCCGCCACCAGCCGTTCCTGAACGCCCGCGGTGCTCACCTGCACCACCACGCCTTGTGCCGCATCCCGCTCGCAACCCTCGGCCCGAGTCTCGCACAGTACGCGGGCACCACGCTTCTTCAGCTCCCGCTCCACCACCTTCACGCAGTCCGGTTCGAGACCGGGCAAGAGGCTCGAGGTCAGCTCAACCACCGTGAGTTCAGACCCGAAGCTTTGGTACGCCATACCCAACTCCAGCCCGATCACCCCACCACCAACCACCAGCATCCGGCGAGGAATGGACTTCAGGCTGACCGCCTCCCGCGCGGAGATGACGCGCTCTCCATCGAACTCGAATCCGGGGACCTCGATGGTACTGGAGCCAGTTGCGATGACGACCGCGCGCTCAGCGGTCAACACCTCCACCGCACCGTCCACGCCTGTGACCTCGAGTGTCCGCGCACCGGTCAGGCGCCCCGTCCCCTCGATCAGCGTGACCTGGTTGGCCCGGAACAGGCCACGGATCCCGCCGGTCAGTTTGCGCACGATGCCATCCTTCCAAGACTGCATCCGGCCCGCATCCACCGCGAGCCTTTCGCCGAGCAACCCTTGCTCGGCGATGCGCGCCGACTGCTCGATGATGTGGGCGTTCGTGATCAGGGCCTTGCTGGGAATGCAGCCCCAGTTCAGACAGATCCCTCCCACCTCCTCCGCCTCCACGCAGGCCGTCCGAAGGCCAAGCTGTCCGAGTCGAATCGCACAGACATAGCCTGCAGGTCCGCCACCCAGCACGATAGCATCGAAGCGCCGTTCACTCATGCCGACGGTCTACCGGATCTCGTTGGGTTCGACAAGCCTGCGCGGGGAACCGCCCCCTCAACCCGTCAACCAGCAGGTTCGTTCTTGGACTTCTGCAGCAGGTGCGCGCGACGCTGCTCCACCAAGTGCCAGGGGAGGCGTGCGTAGACCCCCTCGAAGAGCGATGCCGCCTTGGGTAAAGGAGCAGCTTCAACGCTCCTCACTGCGCCCTCCAGCTCCTCTGCCAGCTCGACCTCCTCCGCCGCCAGAGTGGCATCGTCGATCAAGCCACGGGCTTCGAGCACTCGCCGCAGGCACGAAATCGGATCACGCTCCGTCCAGAGCGCCAATTCGCCAGACGGTCGGTAGAGCGTTGGATCGTCGGACGACGAGTGCGGACCACGACGATAGGTAACGCACTCAAGAAACGCGGCACCAAGACCGGAGCGGGCCCGCTCCGCCAGCACCACCAGGGCGGCGTGAACCGCCAACGCATCATTTCCATCCACCCTATACGCCGGCAATCCGTAGGATGCGCCCTTCTGCGCGAGCGTGTTCGCCGCAGATTGTCGCTCCACGGGCAGGCTGATGGCATAGCGGTTGTTCTGACAGACAAATACCACCGGTACCCGGAACACCCCGGCGAAATTCAGCGCAGCGTGAAAGTCAGGCGTGCTCGTGGCACCATCCCCCAACGCGCCCACGGTAATGGTCTTCTCTCCGCGGAGCTTGGCCGCCCAGGCCAACCCGACCGCATGCGGGAGCTGCGTGCCGATGCAACTCGACCAGGAAGCCACCCGAAAGTGATGGGAGAACTGGTGACCCGGCATCTGACGCGCCCGTCCGATGTCCCCCTGCCTCGCGAAGCTCTGCATCAGGTACGTAGTCAGCGGCATGCCACGGTGGAGCAGCACCGGCGATTCCCGCAACCCCGGCGCGATCCAGTCCGTGTCGAGGAGCGCAGTTCCGAACGCGGCGGGAACAGCCTCCTGACCCAGTGTCGATCCGTGGAAACCGATGCGCCCGGTGCGCTGGAGCCGGGCCAGACCTTCATCCACATACCGGGCCCTGATCATGCAGCGGAGCAAACGGACCGCTACCTCACTGCCCATCAACTCGAACCAAAGCTCAAGCAGACCCGAGGTATCCTCGAGCAGCGAGAGCACCTCAGAACTGTTCGGTCCGGGGAGGGGAAAACGCATACGCAACCCCGAGGCTAGCACGACCGCCCCCTTCTTCGCCCCAAATGGATGCTCGCTCGGCTGGTTTCAGTCGAAGCGCGCACGGGGCGCGCACAGGAGGCGGCGCAAACCCTCGCTCGCCAGCTGGAGCGAACCACTCGTGGCGCCGACCGCGACCGCAGCCACCAGCAATAGCCGCGGACCGTGGAGCATGCCCAGCGTCCCCTGATCGAGCAACGCGCCGAGACTGATACCATCACTCGGTCCGAGCCCCACGAACCCGAGCGCCGACTCTCCAAGAACGATGGCGGCGGCGCTGGTACCGAGTTGGACCGCAACTGGCCCCACGATGTGGGGCACGACGTGGGTGGCGAGCACCCGCGCTCTCGATGCCCCGAAGGCACGCGCTCCGGCCACGAAATCCGACTCCCGGAGGGACAAGGCCGTGGCATGGGCAACCCGGGCGAACGGAGCCCAGGCGGTGAGGAGGAAAACCAACCCGAGATGGAGTCGCGTTGGCTCGGGCGTCGCCGCCAGCACCGAGAGTGCGAGCAAGAAGGTAGGGAAGGCCTGCACCAAATCGCAAGACCGCACCATGATGAGCTCAAAGCTGCCGCGAACCAGGGCCGCAGCGGAACCGAGCGCCGTGCCCACCAGCGCAGACACAAACGTGACCACGAGCGCCAAGAAGAGGGCTCTCAAGCAGGCGTGTCCCACGAAGCTGGCCACATCGATGCCGCCCTCCCCGCAGCCGAGCCAGTGACGCCCATCGATCGCGCAGAACGACTGTTCGAGGGCGAGGCGCGCCGGCGTCGATGAGCGACCGGCGAGGACCAGAGCAAGAGCGACCAGCATGCCGAGCGGCAAGAGTCGCAACAAGAACGCCCGCCATCCAGCGCTCATGCGTCGCGTCCCCTTGGATCGACCAGCGCAGAGACCAGCGCCGCCAAGGTCTGGGCGAGCACGAACAGGCAACCTGCGGCCACCACCGAGGCCTCCAACACCGACAGATCGCGGGCCGCATGCGCCCGCAGCATCAGGCTACCGAGGCCCCTTCGCTCGAACAGTCGCTCGAGCACCACCGCCCCCGCGAGCAAGGCACCCAACTGCGTCGCAATCACCACGGCGATCGGCGCTGAGGCCACCGGCAACGCGTGAACCAGCCAAATCCGCAGCGGAGAAGCGCCTCGGCTTCGCGCCACGGAGAGGTACTTGGCCCCCGCTTGATCGAGGAGGCTGGCCCGGGTGATCCGCGCCACCTGCGCTCCGAGTGGCACCGCGAGCAGACCTGCCGCAAAACACGTGCCAGCGAAGGCACTGCGTGGATCGCCAGGCAAAGGAAGGATTGGCACCTCAACGGCCAAAAGCCAGGTGGTCACCGGTGCGAGTCCCAACAGCGGGATCGAGGCCGCGAGGAGCATGAGGGCGTGCACCGCATGGCGCCCCCGAAGCAGCCAGGGTCCCACCGACAACAACCCCAGCGCGACGCCGCCCAAGGCACCAAACCCAACGGCAAGGAACGCTAAGGTGGCGGTCGGACCAAGAGCTCGCCCCACCTCTTCGAACGCCGCCACTTCCGGACGTGCCAGGGATGGACCAAGATCGAAGGTGAAGACCCCAAGCAGGAAGTGCCCGTACTGCACCACAAGCGGGCGATCGAGACCAAGCCGCGCACGCATGAGCGCCCGAGCCTCGGGGGGTGATTCGTCACCGAGCAGGAGAGTCGTCGGATCGCCGGGCAGAAGCCGCAAAGCGAAGAAGACTAGGCTGGCCAGGATGACCACAGTGAGCACAGCGGCCAGCGTTCGCGCGACCACGAACCCGATGGCAGGGCCAAGCCGCGGCCGCTGCCTCACACCGAACCAGATGCGCCGCCCGCGCCTTGGCCGCCGTCACCTTGGCCGCCTTCACCTTGGCCGCCGTCACCTTGGCCGCCGTCACCTTGGCCGCCTGTGCCCTCGCCGCCGTCACCTTGGCCGCCTGTGCCCTCGCCGCCGTCACCTTGGCCGCCCGTCGCGTAAGCCCCGTTGTCTTCGTAGACACCCGCCGTGCAGTACTCGGACGAGACCTCATCTTCCCGGGAGATCGCGGGCTGCCCAATGTAGGGAGCCACGCACACTCGGGAGCGGGAGCTCTCACGATCTGTGAGCAGCGCGCCATACTCGTTGTCGTCGGCCCCAAGATCCTGGCACTCGTAGCCCGATCGGCAGTCGCCGTCGTTGCTACACTTTCGCATACAGAAGGTGCGCAGCGTGCGAAGATCGGTCGCGCTCTCGCAAACGTTGGTGGTTGAAGGCGCATCCCGGAAACCGATGCAAGCAGCCTCGCTCGGGCAGGAGTCCGGTTCGCAGTTTACGATCGTACAGTAGCCATTCGGTTGCGTGTCGTCGCAGATCCGGTCACCGGTCTCCGAGCAGTCCGTGCTGAGCACACAGGAATCCCCTATCTCGGCAGCGCAGCCCGCGAGGGCGAGAGGGAGCAGCACCAACAGAGCGAACAGAACAGCACGGCGCGACATCGGGACGCACCATACCACGGCGCCCCATCCTGCAAGGGGCCGGTCACCGGTTCGGTCTCGCTCGATAGTCGGGCCGGATAGAGAACGATCTTGATGTTGGTGCGGCGCG
>CAYNEY010000010.1:0-29082 GCA_964396375.1 uncultured Polyangiaceae bacterium
TTGACCATGATTCGTCGGCATTGGGCGGTGGAGAATGCTCACCAGGTCTTGGATGTGGCCTTCGAAGAGGACGACCACCCCTGGGTCAAGGAGAATCCCAGGATGACCGTTGTGCTGATGATTCTCCGACGTATTGCCTACACGCTCCTCAGCATCTACCGCTCGGTTACCCAGCGCTCGGACGAGCGTCGGCGTGAAGCTTGGAAAGAACTCTTTCGGCGAATCTACGACGCGCTGCTGCTCGCCACGGCCGACACTCTTACCGGCATTCGGCGACGACCGAATACCGTACCGCCACCCACTATTCTTGAGATGATTGCCACCCAGGGCTGACGCCCGTACCCCAATCACATACCGGCCCTTGTGCACCGTCCCGGTAGCTTCACGCGCCAGCCTGAAGTCCGCCTGAACTACGCCAAGTTGTCGTGGTCGCGCCGCCAAGACCAACAGATCCCGATCCTCTATCGGAGAACTGAACTCGGCCGAACGACCACCGATCAACGCTGCACACCGGACCCGGGCTCGATGTTCAGTGGTTCCCATGTCAGGCTGGGGGGCATGGCACCGGGCCGGCTGCGCCCTCGGCGGGTGCCCCTCAGTGGCCGGCGCCCGTCATCGTGCATTCCTTGCCTTCTCCAGAATCGATCACGCACTTGGTGCTCCGTGCCAGGCAAGGGGATCGTGCCGCATTCTCGGAACTGGTCGAGGCGCTGCTGCGCCCCGCTTACCTCATCGCCCTCTCGGTTCTGGGCCGCGTTGCCGATGCGGAGGACGTGGCTCAAGAATCCCTGCTGGTGGCCTTCGAGCGCCTGGACGAGTGTCGCGAGGCCGGGCGGTTCTCTGGCTGGCTCTTCTCGATCGTGCGCAATCGTGCGCGCAACCTACGGGAACGGCGACACTTCCGCGACGTCACGCGTGATGGTGAACTCCCGGAGCGCCCGTCCGAGGCCACCTCACATGACGAGCTGGTGCTCCGCGATCATCTTCTCCAGTCGCTGCGCCAGATCCCAGAAATTCAAAGACAGATCGTGCTGCTGTACGATCTGGAGGGCTGGAATCACGCCGAGATCTCGGAGAGCCTGGGGGTCTCGGAACTCATGTCTCGCCAACACCTATTTCTCGCCCGCCGTGCGCTTCGCGCTATGCTGACAGACGGTCCGGCGCGGGCAATTCTGAAGGAGACACACGATGGCTGACGAACGACTCGACCTGTCGCTCCTGGACCCAAAACGTGATCGGGCTCGTTGGGTCACCCTTGCGCAGTCGGTCACACGGCGCGCCAGAAGGTTCGAGCGGCCGCGGCAAGAGCTCTTATACCTCGTTTTCACCTGGGGACGCCCTGCGCTCGCGGTTGGCGCAGTCGTCGCGCTGTTCTGCTGGGCTGGCGCCTCGGGTTCCCAACCGTCTTCGGATGCGTTCGAGAGCCCACTTCACCCACGTCAACATCTCTCACGTTGGGCCATCAGCGGTGCCCGACCAGCCACGAGCGAGATCTTGCTCGTGCTCGGAAACGAGCATGAACGCCCCTGAGTACTCCCCATTGCGGCTGAAGCTGCTCACGGGCGCGCTTCTGGTCGGCATGTTTGCCGCTGGGACGGTGACAGGCGCGGCGCTCTATCGCTGGGACCGCACCGCAACTGCTCCACCTCTGCCCGCCCATGCTGCGTCGCCCATACCCTTGCACGATCTCAAACTGTCGGATCTGCAGCGCGATCAGATCTGGCAAGTGATCGATAAGTACGGACCCGAATTGGACGCGATCGTGGGAGCCACCATCCCCATGGTGCAGGAGGTCCACGGACGGATGCAGCGGGACGTGCGTGCGCTCCTGGATCCACCCCAACGCGAAGCATTCGATCGCCTGGTGTCACGGCGCCGTGGCCCACCTTCGCCCCGCCCGCCGCCCTGGACAGCGGACGATCGCGGTCTTACCAAACCACCCCTCGCGTTCGAGCTGGAACCTCCGGCACCTCGCGTGCTGTCAACCGCCGAGGCGGCGGCGCAGCCAGTACTTCCAGAGCACTGAGGCTTCTAAAATCCACCGTCGCTCGCCAAGTAGGCAGGTTCGAACAAGACCGCTCGGAGCCCTGGGCTCGTGCCGCTCCAGATCTGCGGGGTGCGAGCAGTTATGGAGTTCCGCTCATAGTCAGTGTCTTCATGGTCGAAAACGGCTCACTCGTTCACCTTGTTCTCGCGCAATTGACACTCTGTGAATCAATCGCTAACAGACATGTCACCTCGATTGTCATGCGACCAATGCTGGTGCCGCCTCTTCCTCCCCGCCTAGTCCGCGCCACAACGATCGCCGCAGCATGGGATGCTCGAGGCCTGGTTCCCTGAGGACACAATACATGGTGAAGAAGTTGCACTCATTTCCGTATGTGCTCGCGGCCACGAGCCTCACCTTGACCTCGGCCGGATGGGCGCAGTCCGAAGCCGCTCCGGCTACAGAGCCTGGAACTCCCCCAGCCTCATCATCCCCAGAACCTGCGCAGCCCCAAGCGGAGGCAGCTGCCGCGACAACTACGGCAGCCTCTGGCTCGGACGTGGCTGCCCCGGAACCAGCCAATAAGACACCAGCCTCCGGAACTGCGGACGTCTCGATTGAGCCTGTGCCAACCCCGGCCACCCCACCCGTACGGCCTGAGCCTCCACCCGAGGACAAGCGCTCGAACGTGGACATCAGCGGCTACCTCTATACCCAAGTCGTCATGAGCAACCTGCCAGATGAGCCGCTCACGGCGTTCCGTGTGCGCAACGCCCGGGTGCAGCTAGAATGGTCCCAACGCAAGCTCTTTGACGCGGTGATCGAAGCTGATCTGGGCGACGACGAGGAAGACCAAGAGGATTGGGCACCACTCCGTGATGCCTACGTGGAGTTCGGCCCGCATGACCTCGCTCACCTGCGCCTCGGTCAGTTCAAAAAGCCTTTTGGGGGGGTTGCACTGCTTTCGAAGCGTGCCCTCCCCCTGGTCAATCGCGGACTGGCCGACGACTGGATCGTCGAGACCTTGGGCTACGGTGAGCGCGACGCTGGTGCTGAGCTGCTCGGCACGATCGGCCAGGGCGCACCGCGGCTCAAGTACATGGTCGGCGTCTTCAACGGCAGCGGCCGCAACCTTCCGGAAGAGGATTTGGAAGGCGAAAAGGATTTCGCCGGACGGCTCGAGGGGGAGCTCACCGAGTGGTTGACGGTCGCTGCTGGAGCCTCACACAAACGCTTTGCCGAGGGGGTCGGGGCCGCAGCAGGAGTCGACCAGGCCACCATGTTCGGAGCTGACGTCGAGCTCGATCATGATTCGGGCCTCCGCGTACTCGCCGAAGGCATGTACGGCGATAACTACCTTTCCATGAACCAATACAAGTCACTCGCGGCGCTCCTGTTCGTCAGCTACACCATCCCGGTTTGGAAGACCGAAAAGGTCTCGGTCGAACCGCTGGTGATGGGCGAGGTTCTGCAGGTCGAGGACAAGATCAAGAACTCACACATTGTGGGAGCGATGGCCGGCGCCAACCTCCACGTAGGCAAGCGCTTTCGTCTGATGATTCAGGGAGAAATGTCCCAGGCCAATGACGCGACCCCCTCCAGCTGGGATGACGAACAACGCGTGTTCGTTCAGGCCGGTATCCACACCGACTGATCCGTTTCGCTCGAACCCGAAGTCATCCCCTTGGCCGTCGCACTCACAAAGCTCTTCTCGCAACTCCACGACCGGATGATCCGTCGCCGCCTCTTGAGCGAGCAGCGGTTCGGTCAGCCTGGGCTCCTCTATCGCCTCACCCACATCCGCCTCAGCCTGAGCCTCTTGCTCGCGCTGCCGGTGTTCACGCTACTGGTGTGGTACATCGGCATCCCGATCATCACCCACACCCGATACCTTCGCGCAGCCGGGTTGGATGAGCCCCTGACTTTGGAACTCTTCCATCTCCATCTCCATGATCGTTTGACCCAAGATCTCCGGCGTGCACGCATGCCCGATGCCCTCGGGAAGTCTACGCTTCCAACCTATGGGCTTCTGCTCAGCAACGACAAGCTGGCCGAGCTCGATGCCAACGTGCCTCCCGAAGAAGGGCGAGCATCCTACCTGGATGCCATGTTGACCAAGGGCAGCGATCTCTACCAGGTCCAAGTCCGCTACCGCGGGAGCAAGCACTGGCACTGGAATAACCCGCAGAAGTCCTGGAAAGTGCGGGTCAAGGGTGAAGAGGTGATGTTCGGAGGGCTTCCGACCTTCAACTTCATAAACACCCCTGACTCGGTGCCTTTCTATGAAGAGATGATCCTGGATATCGCCGAGCAAGAGGGGTTGTTGACGCCAGCGTACTATCCCTTTCGCCTGCTGCTCAACAACGCCTTCATGGGCGTCTATTTCTTCGAAGCCCAGGTTGATGAGGGGCTACTCCGGCAATCGGATCGCCTGCCGGGCGGCCTGTTCTCGAGTGCCATGCCCGTCCCGGGTGAGAAGACCGTCTATCGACCGCTCTTCTCCACGAGCGACAACTGGAAGAAGGTGGCGAGCACTCCCGAATCACCGCTCACCGACCAAAGTGAACTCGACGCGTTTCTGCGCGCTATCACCAGCGGCACGGACCGAGAGTTCGCCGACTTCGCGCGGCGAAGTCTGGCCGTGGACAAGTTCCAGCTGCTGGATGCGCTGGACGTCGTCTTTGGTCTCAACCAGCGAGACTTCATCGAGAACCACAAAATCTACTTAGATCCAGCCCGGGGAAGGTTCGAACCAGTCGGCACCGACTTTCGCGGGGCCGAACACGATCCGGTGCTCAATCGCACCGAGAACCCTTGGTTGCTCAGATTGAAGCAGCTGCCGAGCTACGTGAGCGAGCGCAACCGTCGCGTGTACGAGCTCATCACTGGGAGCTGTTCGGCACGCGAACTCCGCTCACGGGCAGAGCGGCGCATCGCCCAGCTCGAGCCCGACCAGATACGGGATCCCTACTGGGACGCCTACGAACTCTTGCCCCCGATCTCAGCCTACGCACAGCAACTCGTGCGACCGATGACCCTCGATATCCAGGCTGAGCGTACTGACGCGCGGCTCGATGAGTTCAGTCGACGTCAGGCCTTCTTACTCAGCCGCGTTGGTGCAGTCGAGGTCACGGCTCGTCTCCATCCCACACTGGATGAAGAGCCACAAACGCCCACCGTTGCCCGCACGCAAGAGCCACGCACCTCGCGCCCAGCGCGTCACCTGCTCGACGAACCCCCGCCAGAGGTCGCCATACTGGACGTGATGGTAAGCGGAGAGGCTGGCATTGAGCTGCACGGCATCACCGCACTCTGGCCGGAGTCCTGTGAGAACGAGAGTTGGGATCTGGTGGCCGATACCGATCTCGACGCCAGGTTCGACCTTCGTCAGGACACCATGCTGCTCGAGCACCAGACGCGCAGTCAGCTCGCACGGCTCGAACAGAAGCTCTTCCCGGGCGTGATCCTCGAGCCACAGCTGGCTACAGCGGCCCGGGGTCCCGTCCGCACGCGCCCGGATCCCCGCCGTTACCGATTCTTCATACGAAGCGCGAGTTGTAGTCCGACTCAGGTCCTACTCGAGGCCACCAATTTGGTTACCGGTGCGCCCTTCACTCTCACCTCCACACTGGCTGAGCCACTGGAGCCACTCCCTTTCATCGAACCTTGCAACAACACCACGTTCGCAGCTGAGCCGGGCAGGCGTTCCCCTCATCTCTGGTGCTTGCCGCACCAGGTTTCGGAGACCATCGAGCTCGGCCCTGGTCGCATCGAACTCACCGAGTCTCGGTTCTTCGCTCCACACCAGACCGTGGTGGTGAGGCCCGGGACCACCTTCGCCCTCGCGGAGAAGGCCTCATTGGTGTTCGAAGGGCGAGTCGTCGCTGAGGGACGTCCGGATGCTCCGATACGATTTGTCCCTAGCCATCGCAGCTGGGGTGGGATCGTCGTCCGTGGGCCAAGCTCGCGGGGCTCGCGATTCCAATGGGTGGAGATCGACTCCGGCTCTCGACCGAGCTTCCCTCTGTCTCGGCTCTCCGGAACGCTGAGCGTGGTCGACACCACCAACATCCGGATTGACTCCACCCGCATCGCTTCGAGCAGCGGACTCAGCCACGCTTTGTTTGCAGCCTACGTAGACGACTTGGAGTTGACGGACCTCAAGGTGTTCCGTCCGGCTACCTCGGGCGTCGAGCTAGTCTTCTGTACCGGAAGCCTCAACCGCTCCCGAATCGTCGGGACGGGTGCGGCTGGGCTAGTCCTCTCCGGAGCGCGTTTCCAAGTCAATCAGGCCGAGATCATCGGCAGCGGTGGGGCGGGCCTGTTGGTGGGCGAGCGGAGTGAGGTCACGGTCGCGACCTCGCTGATCGCTCGCTCGCCGGAGGGCATTCGCCTTCGGAACTGCTCGAGCCTCGAGCTGTCGGACACTCTCCTTTACCGCGCCCGCGTGGGGTTGGCAGTACAACCGGAGCTTCGGTGGTATCCGGGACCAAGTCAGGTGCGCAGCGCCGAACTATTCGCAGTCCTGGTCGACCAAGCAACCTCCGTCCCGCCGACCGTCAAGTTGCGTCACCTCGGCCCGATCAGAACGAACCTCTCGCCCAGGTCACTCCCTGGCCTCCGACAACGGCTGTTGGAACACTCCAACTGGTCGGACTTGGACGCGATGCTCGAAGCTCGGAAGCGAACGGAGGGCCCATGACGCGACAGCGGAGCGCCGCCGCACCACCACCAAGTCTTGGTTTTTTTACCCTGGTCGCAACCGCACTCGTCACCATCGCCTTTTTCGCTTGGGCGCTCGTCGAACCGCCGCTGGAACGACTCACCTCGATGCTGAATCGTCGCGATCATGATGAATTTTCCGGCTTTTCAGCCGAAGACATCGATTTTCTCTCGCTGACACTGAAGCGCCACCCAGGTCTCGAGCGCGCGCTGCTCGGACGCCGTGATCCTGCGCGATTCCTCGAACCCACCACGGCCACGCGCAACTTCATCACCTTTGCGACCTCACACATCGCACTCCGGGGACATCGACCCGAACCCTTACGGTTGAGCTTCGAGGTTCGAGGAGCGCCCGACGACTTCCCTATCTCGCTCACCTTGTTCGGGCTCACATCTCAACAGCGATTGACCTTCGACCAGCCAGCGACAAAGACGCTCACACTGGGAGCGCGCGAGCCCGCACAAACCAGCATCGTAACACTCGAGGTCAGCACATCCTCGGCAACGCGCAGAGGGGATCCCAGTTGGGGCGTGCGCCTCGACACCGAGTTGCTGGAGCCTGGAAGGACCCAACCATGATCAGGCGGTTCAATCGCTACGAGTTGAAGTACATCCTGGATGCGCGCCGGTGCCGAGCTCTGGTCGAGGATCTGAAGAACTTCATGGTTCCGGACGTGCATGGTGACGGAGACGGTTACTACCGCGTCCTCAGCCTCTATTACGACAGCCCTCAGCTCTCGGGGTACTGGTCGAAGATCGAGGGCCTCAAGTTTCGCCGAAAGCTCCGGTTGCGCGTCTACCCCGGAGCGGATCTGCGCGGAGTCACGACAGGCTTCGTCGAGATCAAGCAGAGGATCAACCGCACTGTCCAGAAGAAGCGCATCATCTTACCGCTCGATCAGGCCGAACTCCTCTGCGATGAGTGCGTCATTCCCGAAGGGATCACCGATCAGGTCGACATGGTGGCGGCTCAGGAGATCGCGTACATGATTCGCGTTCTGCATCTTCGTCCCAAATGCATCGTAAGCTACCGAAGGCTCGCTTTCGAAGGAGGGCGCTATGAACGGGGCATGCGACTCACCTTCGACATGCAGCTTCAGGGTCGCGTCCACGCCCTGAAGGTCAACGAGATCGCTCAGAACTACTATTTCATGCCGCCCGATTCCTTGATCATGGAGGTCAAGGTCAACGAGCGCATCCCAGCATGGATGACCTCGCTCCTCGCGCGTCACAACTGCCAGCTTCAGCGAGTCAGCAAATACTGTGCATCGCTTGCACATGGTTTACGGCGCCAACACGCGGCGCTCAGTCACAAGGAGAATATCTATGGGTGAGCTCACAAGGGAGCTCGAGAGGTTTGGCGACCTGACGAGCAACTTTACCATGATCGACGTGGTGGCGGTGTTCGGCTTCAGCTTGATCCTGGCACTCGGCCTCGGATGGGTCTACCGGACGACTCATCGCGGGGTATCTTATTCCCAGTCGTTTGTGCACACATTGGTAATTTTCAGCGTATCAGTCGCTTTCGTGATGTTGATCATCGGTTCCAACATCGCGAGAGCATTCACGCTGATTGGTGCTTTGTCGATCATCCGCTTCCGGCATGCCGTGAAGGAACCTCGCGACATCGGCTTTGTGTTCGTGTCCATGGTCGTGGGTATGGCCTGCGGCACACGATTCTACGTGTTGGCGCTGATCGGGGCAGTCTCGATGGCGGCAACCATCCTAGCCATGCAGCGGTTGAATCTGTTCAGCAAGGTCATCCGAGAGAGGATCCTGATCGTTCGCTTGCCCGGTTCGGCCGACTACGCGGCCACCTTGGCCCCAGTCTTTCACGCCCAGTTGGATGAATTCAATCTCATCAGCATGGAGACGGTGGGAGAGCAGGACTACCAGGAGGCGGTGTACTCCGTTGTCATGAAGCCCAAAGTTCAGCCGAATACCTTCATCGAGTCCGTCCGGCAAGTCAACGGCGGGCACAAGGTGTCCCTGGTCCTTGGCCAGCAAGAAATCGATGTATAGTTGCCGTTCGGGCGGCCACTGTGACCCCGCTTACACCCCATGACTTCCAAGGAGCAGAATATGTCTCTGAGACTCAAGATGATTTCAAGTACCGGCGCAACCCTCCTCATGGGCATCTTGAGTCTCGCTGGTTGCGGAACGGAGGAAGCTGAAGGTGGCTTGGTCACCGACGCCCAGATCCGCGTCAATGAGTACATGTCAGTGAACAGCACGCCAGCGCTGACGACTGACATCGGCATCCAGGATCCTGATGAGCCCGGGACTTATCCCGATTGGGTTGAGCTGTTCAATACGGAGGCCACCGATATCTCGTTGGATGGTTGGTATATCACTGACGACGACCAGGACATCTACAAGCACCGCCTCTCTGCGGCCGCAATGGTTCCTGCCCAGGGTTTCCTAGTACTTTGGGCTGATGGCGACAGCACCCAAGGTCCGAACGTGCATCTGCGCTTCAAGCTCGCCGGAGCCGGAGGGGAGATCTTGGTGCTCTCCAATCCGAGCGGAGAACAGATCGAGAGAGTCACAATGGAGCCAGGTGCAGCTGGAACGTCCTGGGCTCGCCGCCCCGACGGCACCGGTGAGTTCAGCTCTGGTCTTCCGACACCAGGCACCTCGAACGGCGCGCTCTAGCGCGTGGATCGCGGAATATCCCGCGGGATCCATCTTCCATAGCCAGGGCGCCGCCCTCTAGCGCGCGTTTCGGGCGGCGCTTGCAGCACCGATATACGCGATCAGCTCCTCGAGCTCGCAGGGGCGATCGTGATGCGGATCGAAATACCGAGCAAAATGGAGGTAGGCGGCGAAGAATAGTTCCTCCACGCTGCGCCGCCGGGTCCGTCGCGGACAGGATTGCCGGTCGTGTGTGACGCCCCACCCGGCGTAGAAGGGAAGCCCGAAGCAATGAACCTCGAGGCCCCGCAGGCACGCCTCAAAGCCCATCTGTGAGGTCATGACATAGACCTTGGTGCAGACGTCGAACAACGCGTGCGGGTTGATCTCGTAGTCGATCAGCGTGATGTCCGACAGGTGAGCATATCTTCTGAGAAACGCGTTGGAGAAATAGGCAGCCTTGGCACCCGAGAGCGCATCCGGGTGGCGCTTGATCAGAATCGGTCGTCCTGGATTCTCTTCGCGCGCTGCCTCCAACATCTCACGGAACCCCGCCTCACTGCCGAGACCAGCCGAGACCGAGGCGTCCCCACGTCGCTGGTCGACCAGTAACACCCCATCGGCGAGCCCAGTCAGTCGGCGATCGGGCGCATGATTGTATTTAGAGACACGATGCCGTGTGACGAGCACAATCGCGTTTTGGGCTCGCGTGCGTTGCTCGTCGTTCAGCTCGAAGTCACCGTTCAGAAATTCCTCCAGACTGGTGGGCTGTCGCGCGTCGTAGTAGGGTGCCCTCCGATCCAGCAGAATCGAGAGCGCGGGGGTGCCCGAGAGCCCAATCTCTACCGAGCGAATGAAACCATCCTCGAGGATTATCCGGGGGGTCTTGAGGTGGTGGGAAAATTCTTCGATAGCCTGTTTGGCCTTAGATTTCCCGAGGCTGCCCCAGTACGCCAAACCGTCCATGCCACTCGCGTGACCGAGCGTTTTCACCTGAACCAAGTCACGACACCCGAGCATCGCTGGGACATGTTGAACGAGCGACGACATCTTCGCGTGATAGCCGATCTTCCCGCGTCGGTTCAGCCTCGGGCGAGCATCGAGAAGCAGCTCGTCGACATCGAATGCGCGGTAGGGCAAGATGTTCGGCTGGGATACCTGACTGAGCTTGGATCGGATCCGAGCCGTAGCCTGCCCGTCGAAGGCCCCGATCGAGTACTCTCGCGCAAACGTCGAGCCCGGGCCGACCTCCAAGGGCTCGGCGTCGCCAGCCAGCGCACGATCGAGGAGCTGGATGAGCCGCGCGCAATCCCTCGCCACAGCGCCACCAAGCCGTTCCCAGGTCGAGGCGAATTCCACATACATGGTGGAAATGGCGGGTGTCCCAAGCAGCGCCGCTTCAAAGAGCATGGTGCTGTTGATGGAGCAAAGAACGCGGGCGTGCGAAAGGGTCTCCTCCGGGCAGGTCAGATACGAAGGTGAACGATCGAGACGCACATGTGCCTGCTTCTTGAGCCAGACACGGCACTTCGACAGCACATCGTCACCATTGGGTGGCTCTCGAATCAGAAGCTGCGCCTCTCGTCCCCGACAGTATTCCACCAAATCACGGATAGCTGCCTCTTGCCTACTCCGCGCCAGATACGTTTGATGCTGACTATCAAGCGGTTGGCAGGCAAAGACAACCAAGGGCCGCGGCTGCTTCCAGCCGTACAGCCTCGCAAACTCTTCGGGCGTGAGGCGTGGCTGAAATCCATGATACGCGTCGAATTTTGGCGCGCCGGTGACAATAATCCGCTCCTTCGGGTAACCCCGTTCAGCGAAAATGCGTGCCTGCTGGTCGCCCCAAGCCAAGACCATATCGCACAGCGGACAGTCGACGCCACTCACGATGTCCTGGTAGTATCGGTGCTGGTCGGCGAACATCCCCTCGTGGGGGATCAAAACGGTCGGCATCCCCACCTCTTTGCACGCAAAAACCAGCTGCCGCATGCTTGGGTGCCAATCCATGGAAAAGAGGACGGCCGCCACCGACTTAGGCAAGGCACGGAGCACGCGTGCGGCGCTCGCCCGATAGCGATCCGGGCGCAGACCAATGGCGCGCTGACGACCAGCCCGCTCCCTACGGCTGGCTCCGGCCGAAAATAGCGAGAGCGGACGGATTGGTAGCTCGGGCGCGTCGAGGCGCCGCATTAGGGCGTCGCCGTGGCCCTCGATCCACGGGAAGTAGACGAAGCGCACCTCGGGCTCGAGACCGCGTGCCTCACTCTCTGCTCGCTCTTCATTGAGCAACTTTTCGATCGGGAGCGCGAACGCACCAAACCGCTTCGCCCAAGCGTCCACAATGAACGCTTGGGGATCGTGGCGGAACTTGTCGAGTCGCGACATTGACGAAGAGCCGGGCGAGGGAGATGGATATGTCAGGACCATGCACTTCGCAACCAGCCAGAGGTCGGGGCCGGCTCCGGTGCCTCAAGCCCGAGAAGCCTGGCCCACGGTTCGGCCATGAGCTGATCGTGGACAAGCCAGACGAGCTTCGCTATGGCGGCGGCGAAGATGCTGCCGCTCGAGCCTACACCCTCCCCAGCTTCCCCCTCCTTGAGATCAGAGTTTGATCCCATACCTGTGCTCGCGAGAGAACTCACTCTTCCGCCAAGCGGTATCGCTGCGGTAGTGAAACTGCTCGGCGAGGGTGGAACCGTACCCTTCATCGCTCGTTATCGCAAAGAAGCTACCGGTGGTTTGGACGAGGTTCAGATCCGTTTGATCGGTGAGCGCCACCAGTACCTGGTGGAAATGGAAGAGCGCCGGGCCAGTGTGATCGCCGAGATCGAGAAGCAGGGGAAGATGACTCCTGAGCTCCTGACCCGACTCAAGCGGGCCCCCACCAAAGCGGAAATCGAGGATCTCTACCTTCCTTACAAACCAAAGCGCCGAACTCGCGCCACCATCGCCATCGAGCGCGGACTCTTGCCCCTGGCAGACGCAATCTGGTCCGGAACCCCGCTCGGTGCCCCACTGCTCGCCGCGGCCGCCTTCGTGTCGAGCGAGCGCGAGGTCCCGGATGCTCCGGCTGCGCTGTCGGGAGCTCGTGACATCTGCGCCGAACGATTGAGTGAGGACGCTGAGATCAGAAAGCTCCTCCGGGAGGCCTACCTCAAGGAAAGCATCATCCAAGTCAAGAAGCGTAGCGAGCACGCCGACAAGGTAACGAAGTTCGATATGTACGCGAGCTTCGAGGAGCCGGTCCACCAAATCCCCTCACACCGTTACCTGGCGATTCGGCGTGGAGAGAACGAGGGTATCCTCTACGCCACGCTGCTGCTCGACCTGAGCGCACATGCACTGCGCCTGCGTGCAGCGATCCCCGCACCAGCGGGGACGCCTTGGGAAGCAGAACTCACCGAGATCATCGAGGATGCTTGGAAACGTCTCCTCTCACCAAGTGTTTCAGCCGACGTACGTGTGGAACTGAAACTGCGCTCGGACAAAGAGGCCATCGAGGTTTTTGCCCGAAATCTTTCCGAACTCTTGATGTCGCCCCCACTCGGCACCAAGACCGTACTTGGCATCGATCCAGGTCAGCGCACTGGCTGCAAGTGCGTGGTGGTAGATGAGACCGGCAAGCTCCTAGCACACGAGAACATCTATCTCGTGCAAGGGGAGGCCGCCATAGCCCGGGCTCGCGAGACTCTCCGTGGCTTGTGTAGAACGCACGGTGTCTCTGCAATCGCCGTCGGGAACGGCACCCATGGGCGAGAAACCGAGTCGTTCGTCCGGGAGCTCTTGGCTTCCGAGGGGCTCGAGGCGTTCTGCGTATCGGTCAACGAGGCCGGTGCCAGCGTGTATTCGGCCAGTGACGTAGCCCGTGAGGAGTTTCCCGATCTCGATCTCACGGTGCGGGGAGCAATCAGTATCGCGCGCCGTCTCCAGGACCCACTGGCGGAGTTGGTCAAGCTCGACCCAAAGAGCATCGGTGTCGGTCAGTACCAGCATGATGTATCCCAGCCGGCACTTGGCCGCAAACTCGATGAGGTCGTCGAGAGCTGCGTCAACAGCGTCGGGGTGGAACTCAACACAGCCAGCGCCCAGCTCCTCTCGCGCGTAGCTGGGATCGGACCGACCCTAGCGAAACGGATCATCACCCACCGTAATCAAAATGGCTCCTTCCGGTCACGCAAGGCACTGCTCGACGTGATGGGATTGGGCCCGCGCACCTTCGAACAAGCAGCGGGATTCTTGCGAGTACGCGGTGGTGAACACCCTCTCGACTGCAGCGCCGTACACCCAGAGCGCTACCCACTGGTCGAGAAAATGGCCGAGGATATCGGGGTTCCGGTGGCGAATCTGATCGGCAACACCGAGATGCTGCAGCACCTCGATGTCACCCGCTATCGCACCTCTGACGTCGGTGACTTCACCCTCTCCGATATCCTCACCGAACTCAAGAAGCCAGGTCGTGATCCGAGGAAGAGCTTCGAGCCCCCGAAGTTCCGGGAGGATGTGCGTACCCTCGAGGATCTCAAGCTAGGGATGGAACTCGAAGGCATCGTGACCAATATCACGGCCTTTGGAGCCTTCGTCGACGTGGGTGTCCACCAGGATGGTCTAGTTCACATCTCCCAACTTGCCGATCGCTTCGTCAAAGATCCCCACGAGGTGGTGGCGGTCGGAGACAAACTCATGGTGCGTGTCCTCGAGGTCGATCTGGAACGGCATCGCATCGCACTCTCGGCACGGCGCGGTGCAGCCACAGCTCAGGCAGGCAGCCCTACCGCGAAGGGAACCTCAGGGCAGCGCCGCGAACCACGCCCTCAGGGCGCCCGACATCCCACCAATACAGGACAAGCAAGCCCTGGCTCGCCCGAGAAGTTCACCAACAACCCATTCGCGAAAGCTCTCGCGAATCGGCGCTGAACCAAGCACGGTCAGACTTTGGGAGGAGTGTCACCCTCGATCTTCTTGGTTGTCGAGTCCTCATCCTCACCCGAAAGCCCCCGACGCAGATTGCGGATCCCTTCCCCGATCCCCTTGCCGATCTGACCGAGTCGGCTTGGTCCAAACAAGAGGGCCACGACTAGGAGCACTAGGATCCAGTGCATGATGCTCATACTTCCCATGATTGCCTCTTGCTCCTTTGAACACGATCGCCTGTGGTACCACAGGCATTCAAGCATACTCGCGACGGGTGTCCTTGCCAGCTCATGCCCCACGCTCACGATGAGCTGCTGGCCACGTAATCTGCTGTGGTGATTCGTCTGTGCAGCCGTCCTTTTCGTGCAGGTGGTCGCACGCCTCCACTCTCGGGCTGGCCCGGCTATTCGGATGGTTGAAATCTATCCATGAGTTAGCCTCGAGGCGCTGGCAGACTCCCAGAGTACTGATAACTTGTTCAGTACCATGGCCTCCTCACCCGCGCTCCCCAACCGCCTGTCGCCCGAGTTCCTCAATCGAGCAAAATCTCTTGGAGTCACCCTTGGAACCGCAACTTACACCGCAGAATCGCTCCCGTTAGGGCTCGGATCCGAGGATGAGCGGATTGGAATCCTGCGCGGACAGATCACTGAACTCTGCACCGTTTTTGAGGGAGGCACCGCAACCAAGCTTGCACTTTCGGCCTGCGTCGCGGCGCAACACGGTCAGGTCCACGCCGCTGACACTCCACTTCTGGTCTCAGCCTTTGTCGATCCTGCGCGCTCACTCTTCGCTCCAGGGGTGGCTGCGCTCGGTGTCGATCTCGCCCATCTCCTGGTCGTATCCCCTCCACCCTCGGAGCTAGCCAGAACCACACTCAAGCTGGCTCGTTCCCGAGTCTTTTCCTTAATCGTGGTCGACACCCTGGGCATCCCAGGTCACCCCATCCAACTCGACTTTCGAGATTGGTATCGCGTCGTAAGACAGCTCAAGGTGGCGCTCGAGGGGGCATCCACCGCCATTTTGCTCCTCACCGATGCCACACGTCCACGGCCACTCCAACTCCCCGTGGATCGTCGTCTCGTGCTCCGGCGGTCTCATCCCGAGCGTGTGGAGTTGCGCGTCACGAGGGACCGTTTCCACGGCCCGGGCCAGAGTGTTCGCCGATTGTCCGGGAGCGTCACCTTTCAACATCCATTACCCCGCTCGGCCTAACAACCTCCATGGCAACTTCTTCCGCTCCTCCACCACGGGATCGTCGTGTTGCCTGCTGCATTCTCCCCGAACTTGCCTGCGAACTCGGGCGGCTGAATCGCCCCCCTCCTTCTTGCCAAACATCCCCGCCACGAAGCGCCTCCCAGCCTTTGGGCATCGTCTTCTTCGATGACGTCGACTCCGACACTTCCTTGGCAGAGCTCGCCCGCCGTCTCGAATCGACCTCACGACTTGCAGCCGTCGATAGTCTGGCACGCCGCTTGGGGGTTCGTCCTGAGCAGACCTTGGCCGAAGCCCTGAGCGCATGCTCGCACCTCGAGGTACGAGCACTGCCTCGACGGCTCTTAGCAGAGACTCTTCATCATATTGCCGAGACATTTCTGGATCGTGCCGCCATTGTCTCCGTTGAACTACCAGACACCATCTGGCTCGAGATCGGACCCATACTTCGACTCTTCGGCGGAGAAGAGCGTCTACTCGAGGAGCTGAGCGAGCGGTTGATAGCGCTCGGCCATGTTCACCGCTTGGTCGTGGCACATGGGCCACGCTCCTCTCAACTGCTAGCCCGCCATGCATTGCAATTTCCACGGCGCTGGCTCTGTGTCCCGTCCGGGAACACGCGCAAATCCGTCGCTCCCATCTTGCTCCGCTCCTTACCCTGGACAGAGCGTCAGTTGCAGTATTTAGGCCAGCTTGGTCTAGTCACACTCGGTGACTTGACGAGATTTGCTCCAGCCGAGCTACTCTGTCGATTGGGGGCTCCCGTAGCACCTTGGCTCTCTCTCGCCTGGGGAACCGACGAGACCCCCCTCACCCCGCTGGCCCTACCGCGGGTCCTCGTCGAGGGTAGCGCTTGGGATTTTCCCGTCGACGGTTGGGAGCCGCTACGCTTCGTTCTGCGCGCTCTACTCACGCGCCTCGAGGCACGCTTGATGGCTCGCGGAGAAGCCGTCACACAGCTCTCGGTGCGTCTCATTCATGATGCTTCGAGCGCCAGACGCCAGGGGCTCTCGAACACCACTGTGCTCTCATTTTCGCTCATCTCCCCCCTCTGGCACCTCGAAGATCTCGAGCGCGTCATCCTCCTGCGTTGCGACAAAACCAAGCTCTCACTGCCTTGTGTAGCTCTCGAGCTAACCGTCATCTCTCCTATCACGCAACCCACACGGCAGCTTGAGCTCTGGCAGACCTCGAGTGGACTTCACCTCGAGACAGAACGACTCACACTCCTGGTGACCGAGCTCACTGAGGAACTAGGCGCCGACCGTGTCGGCTACCTCCATGTCGTCGCCGATCACCGGCCTGAGAGGCAAAGTCTCCTCGTGCCCTTTACCGCAACTCCTTCGCACTCGTCCCGTCGCAAACCACGCCGGGGCAGTTCTGGGCCGTGGCGCCCGCAGAAGCCATCACCGATTCCCGAACCGTCACAGCTAAAACACTTCTCCTGCGTGACGCGTCAACTACAAGAGCCGCTCGCACTCGGTCTTGGGCTCCACCTGCATGACACGGTCATTATCCATCATCGAGCCTATGTCGTCGACTCGCTGCGCTTCGAACATCGGCTCACCGATGTTGCGTGGTGGGACGGGCAACGCATATCTCGAGATTACCTCCGGGTTTGGCTGCGCGGCGGAACCAGTGGATTCGAGGCTCGTTGCTATCTCGAGCGGCCCAGCGGACGCGCCTTTCTCGAGTCGATCGCCGATTGAACCAAGGAGACGGGTGCCTTGTTTGCCGAGCTCTTGACCTCCAGCAACTACTCTTTTCTCCGCGGAGCGTCCCATCCTGAAGAGCTGGTCGAGCGCGCCCATCGATTAGGACTGCTGGCATTGGGGCTCTGTGACAGGGATGGTTTATATGGTGCAGTTCGCTGTTACAAGAAGGCCCGGGAGATTGGGCAGCGGGTTTTGGTTGGGGTCGAACTCTCACTCGATCTCACTGAGAGCGCCAATCAAGCGTCCTCTCGCCCTCACCATCACCACGATCAGCACAGGAGACACTTCGACCATGTCCCCAGCATCATCTTTTACCCAGAGAATACCCAAGGTTACCAACATCTGTGTCGCATCGTCACCATTGCACACGCTCACCACCCCAAGGGCTGCGCTGGCTATCCGATCTTCACCGCTAATTTCGCGACACTCTCAGGGCTCATTGTCATCATTCCTACAGACAGCCTCCTGCTCTTGTCGCGCCCTCCTTTCCCAAACGATCTTGCCACACGCCTCCTCACTCGGCTCCATGAACTTGGTTCAGGCTCGACTTATCTCGCAACCTTTCGCCACCACGACGGAGAAGACCTCGAACGTGAGCGCGTGCTTCATTCTGCCCACCGTGCGCATGCCTTTCCCATCCTGGCCTCGGCACGTCCGCGCTTTCATACACGAAGGAGGAGATTTCTTGCCGATGTTCTGGACTGCATTCGTCGTGGCACCACCCTCGACCAAGCGGGCACATGGTTGGCCAAGAACGCCGAGGCCCGATTACTCTCGGAGCCCGAGATCCGCGCACGGTTCTCCGATCACCCGGAGTGGGTCGAGCGCACACGAGAAGTCGTCGAGCGCTGTTCCTTCACACTCGGGCAACTGCACTACAAGTTCCCTTGCCAGCTCCCCCCTGGCCGCAGCCCTGATACTCACCTCGCCGAACTGGTCGCACGAGGGAAGAAGGAGCGCTACCCTAATGGCGTCCCGGAGCAGGTCGAACGCCAGCTTTGTCATGAGCTCGAGGTCATCGCAGGCCTGCAAATGGCCTCCTACTTCTTGAGCGCCTGGGAGATCGTCCAGCTCGCCCGACGTCGCAACATACTGTGCCAGGGGCGGGGAAGCGCAGCCAACAGCGCTGTGTGTTTCGTCCTTGGGGTCACTGCTGTGGATCCAGCGCGCAGCAATCTACTTTTCGAGCGCTTCATGAGCCCGGAGCGCCGTGAGCCACCCGACATCGATATCGATTTCGAGCACGAGCGCCGAGAGGAAATCATTGCGGACATCTACCAGCAGTACGGACATGATCGAGCAGCCATGGTCGCCGAGGTGGTGCGCTACCGCCCCCGCAGTGCACTGCGGGAGGTTGCCAAGGTTTTCGGTTTGTCCTCAGAGCAGATCGAGCGTCTCAGTCAGCTCGTGACCATGAACCATCTCTCGCACCATTCGGATGAGAACAAGACTCCTTTCCTTGCTCAGCACCTCCACAGTGTAGGGCTGGATGTCGATGATTCCCGGCTACGCCGAGTGCTTCACCTAGCCGCTGAGATAGAGGGCTTCCCGAGGCACCTCTCCATCCACGTCGGAGGCTTCGTGCTCTCCACCGAACCCATCGAGACGGTGTGTCCCGTCGAACCAGCACGTATGCACAGCCGCACGGTCGTCCCGTGGGACAAGGACGACATCGATACCCTGGGTTTTTTCAAAGTTGATATCCTGTCCTTGGGAATTCTCACGGCGATTCGAAAGGCACTTTCACTCATCCACAATGACGATGCACAGCTAAGTTCTGCTCGCCCCTTCTGTCCCATCGCGGCACTCGCCCGGATCCCCGCGGAGGATCCAGTCGTCTATCAGAGAATCGCTGCTGCAGATACGATTGGTGTCTTTCAAATCGAGAGCCGCGCTCAAGCTGCGATGCTACCCCGCCTACGGCCAAAGTGTTTCTACGATCTGGTGATCCAGGTCGCGATTGTACGTCCCGGACCGATCACTGGAGGCATGGTTCATCCCTATCTCGCACGGCGCCAAGGGCAAGCCAAGGTACTCTATCCACACCCCGGACTTCGGGTGATCCTCGAGCGCACCCTGGGTGTTCCCATCTTCCAGGAGCAGGTCATGCAGATCGCAGTGGTCGGAGCTGGCTACACAGGGGGTGAGGCGGACCAACTCCGACGCGACATGGCCGCCTGGCACAAGAACAGCCGTCTTTTGTCCCACCGCCAACGCCTCCTCGAAGGATTCCACCAACGGGGGATCGAGACGCGCTTTGGGGAGGCGCTCTTCGAACAGATCAAGGGCTTCGGTGAGTACGGCTTTCCAGAATCTCACGCCGCCTCCTTCGCGCTGCTCGTGTACGCTTCAGCCTGGCTGAAGACCCACTTTCGAGCTCACTTCCTGGTAGCGCTCCTCAACTCGCAGCCAATGGGATTCTACAGTCCGCATTCTTTGATACGCGACGCGGTTCGCCATGGGGTGGTGGTTCGAGATGTGGATATCAGCCACAGTGATTGGGACACTACCTTGGAGGGCTCTTGCGGGTCTCGGGTGGTTCGTCTCGGACTTGGTCTGCTGCGCGGCGTCGATCGCCGATTCGTTGGTCGCCTTCTCCTGGAGCGTCAGCGTTCTCCTTTCACCAGTATCGAAGACTTCCGTTTGCGACTCTGTCCCAAGCGCTCAGAACTCGACTTGCTGGCAGCAGCAGGCGCCTTCTCGAGCTTGAAGATATCCCGCCGCAACGCTCTTTGGGAAGGGCGCCGGCCCCTGACTTTGCCTCTATTTTCGAGGTCCAACACCTGCCAAGAGGCTAACTCAGGACTCTTTTTGACCATAACTCCTGGTGAAGAACTTTGTTTGGACTATTCCACGAAGGGCTTGTGCCTGAGCCACCATCCGCTCTCCCTGTTACGCTCGAGACTAGAAGTTTACGGGGTACTCACCGCACAGCAACTGACACAACATGCGAACAAGAGTCGCGTGCGAGTAGCGGGGATGGTCCTCTGTCGGCAGAAACCCCTCACCGCCAAGGGGATCTTGTTTGTGATGCTCGAGGATGAGACTGGAACCATCAATCTCGTGGTTCGGCCCGAACTCTGCCGACGCTCACCGAGGCTCTTGACCGAGGCCCCCTTTTTACTCGTCGAAGGGACACTGGATCGCTCCTTTTGCCACGAACCGGACGCTGTGTCTGTCATCCATGTTCAGGCCGAAAACGTCTGGGCTTTGCGCCCCCCAGCAGAGCTGCCCGCCGCGGACCCCCGCAGCTTTCATTAAACACTGGTCTGCACACGCCCACCTCAGGCCAGGTGGAGCCGCGCCTGGTATCAAATCGTCCGGAGTCGGTCTTCTCATGTCTTGATACTGCCCTTTCGCTACGCTTCTGAGCTCACTCAGATTCTTGGCGTGCGAACTCTTCGGTATCCTCTGGGCATGCCAAAGCCTCTCCGTATCGGTCTACTGGGCACTGGACTCGCCGCCAATCAACTCTATCTGCCTGCTCTTCGAGCCGTGCGAAACCATGTCCAGATTGTCGCGTGCGCCAATCGTCGGCGGCCCCGGGCCGAAGCCTTCGCCAGGCTCCTCAAGATCCCGAAGGTGGTAGACACCGCTGAGGAGCTGATAGCTCTGCCCGAAGTGGAGGCTCTCCTGATCAGTCTGCCGATCGAGCTGCAACCACACTACGTAATTCGTGCGCTCAAGGCTGACAAACCTGTCCTCAGCGAGAAGCCTGTGGGCGCTTCGGTCGCCCAGGCGCGGCGGCTGATCAACCGTGCACGCCACGCTTCCGTTCCTTGGTTGGTTGGCGAGAACTGTGCCTTCATGGACCACGTCCAGAAACTTAGCGAGTGGGTCGCGCGTGGTCGTCTAGGACAGGTGCGCGTGGTCGAGGTACGGCAGATGAACCTGATGAACAGACACAACCCCTACTTCAACACTACCTGGCGCAAACAACCGCGACACCTCGGGGGGTTCGTGGCTGACGGTGGAGTTCACGTGGCCAACATGCTGCGACGCTGTTTCGGGACACCGGTTGTCACTCGCGGTCTGGTGCGTTCCTTCGATCCGGCACTACCACCTCTTGACACGGTTGTGGCAAGTCTAAGCTTTCCGAGCGGAGCGGTCGGCACCTGGACCAGCTGCTTTTCGGCATGTTATGAGGGACCCGTGCTGCGAGCCTTCGGGAGCCGAGCAAACGCCGAGCTGACCTTCGGATCCGCGACTCTGTACGAGCACGGCGGTCGAGCCATAGAGGCTCCATCCAGTCGCGACTCGTTCGCCGTGGAATTCAAGCACTTCGCGGACGTGGTCCAACGCGGCCATGAACTCCGGATCACTCCTGAGGAAGCCCTCGCTGATCTCGAGTTGATCGACCGCTTGTGCCGCGGACGCCACTAAAGCGCCACCTCAATGATCATTTTCACCGCCACAGCCAACAAGAACAGCGAAAATCCCCGTTTGATACGCTCCGGAGGCAAACGCTCCGCAAGTCGCGCTCCCCATGGTGCACTGAGCCATGAGAAGACACCTACACCCAACAAGGCGGGAAGATAGAGGTACCCCACAGCCCAGGGAACCTCGGTCACCGTGCCCCATCCACTGATTAGGTACGAAAGCGTCCCCGCCACCGCGATTGGGAATCCGATCGCGGCGCTGGTGCCGATGGCCCGCCGTGTCTCGACGTTGCAGTAGAGCAAAAAAGGCACGGACATCGAGCCCCCGCCGATCCCCACCAAACCTGACACAGCCCCAATCCCAAAACCGACCACATTCAGCCCGAAGCGTCCCGGCAGCTGGCGTGTCAGGCGCACCGCCGTACCCCTCAGCATCTGACTCGCTACCAGCACGAGAAAAGCAGAGAATACCAGCTTGAGGGTCATGCTGCTCTGTCGCGCTGCGAGAGCTCCAGCGAGCCACGTTCCGATCACAATCCCGGGCACTAACTTCATGACGATCGGAACATCGACCGCTCCCCTCCGGTGGTGGGCTCGGCTACTCGAGATACTAGTGATGACGATCGTGCCAAGTGAGGTACCAAGCGCGAGGTGCACGGTCGTCTCCGGAGAGAAACCCTGCAGCTCGAAGAGACTGGTGAGCAGCGGCACGATCACGATCCCACCGCCCACACCGAGCAAGCCCGCCATCACCCCGGCCAGCACGCCAATGGCGGCGTAGGCAATGAGATAGAGAATGAACGCCAGAGCCATTCGAAGGCCTCGGGTGTGAATCATCACTCCCTCGAATGCAAGCCAGAAAGCCTGTATTATGGCCCGCATGCCACTTTCTCCTCCCCTCCTCAGCTACGATAGTCCAGCGCGCGAGGCTCTCACCGAGGGTCTGCCGCTAGGAAACGGTCGACTCGGAGCGCTGGTGTGTGGCGATCCGCGCCACGACCGTTGGGTCATCAATGAGGCAACACTGTTCTCGGGGGGACCGTACGATCCGACCAATCCCGAAGCGTTATCTGCCCTGCCCAAGGTGCGCCAAGCGATCTTCGCTGGTGAATACCGGCGTGCCGCGGAGCTGGCTGAGCCAACACTGATGGGACAGCCAAAGTATCAGGCTGTCTACCAGCCGCTCGGAGAACTCCTGATCGAGTGCGAGGAGCACCTGGGCTACACTGAGTACCGTCGCGAGCTCGATTTGGATCGCGCCGTTCTCACTGTCGAGTATGCACTGGGGGGCATCGAGTACGTTCGCGAAGTTTTCGTGAGCGCCGTCGATCAGGTCTTGGTCGCACGCTTCAGCGCGAGCCATGACCACAAACTCTCCCTCGCCTTCTTGGCCCATTCCGACCAGCGCCCCGGCCATGCCTGGATGAGGAACATCGAGACCTGGCACTCGACACGTGGATTTGGTTTCGCCGGGCGCAATCACCCCCATGACCAACGTGACGGGGCATTGCAACTAGCGTTCTCCGCGGAGCTGCGCACAGCGACCGGTCGCGTCTTGCCTGGCGAACGACGCACTACGGTGCGCGATGCCTCCGAGGTGGTTCTGGTCGCGGCGGCAGCAACAAGTTACCTCCGCTTCGACAACACCAGCGGGGACCCCGAGGCGCAAGTTGCCGAGCGATTGGCCCAAGCGCGGGCCTTCTGTTTCGAGGAACTTCTCGAACGCCATCTCGCCGATTTTCAGCCACGCTTCCGCCGCTTCTCGCTCGATCTTGGCCCCTCCGCCAACGGCCCCACCGATCGAAGAATCGCCGCATTCTCCTCGGACACCGATCCGGGATTGGCAGCCCTGTACGTTCAGTATGCACGCTACCTGTTGCTGGCATGCTCACGCCCGGGAGGCCAGCCGATGAACCTCCAAGGTCTCTTCAACGACAAGCTCTCCCCGCCTTGGGGCTGCAAGTGCACAATCAACATCAACACCGAAATGAACTACTGGCCTGCCCTGCCGGCGGCGCTCGGAGAGTGTGTAGAACCCCTCTTCACGCTGGTGGAAGACTTGGCTCACACCGGCGCGCGCACCGCCCAGCGCCACTATGGTGCGCGCGGTTGGGTGGCTCACCACAACGTCGATCTTTGGCGCGCCACCGCGCCTACCGACGGAGTGGAGTGGGGTCTTTGGCCGATGGGGGGCGCCTGGCTCGCTCTGACGCTCTGGGACAGCTATGAGTACTCGTTGAGCCGTGAGCTCCTGACACGCTGCTATCCGTTACTGCGCGGGGCATGCCTGTTCTTCGTCGACACCCTGGTAGAGGACCCGAGGAGCGGGGCCTATGTCACTTGCCCGAGTCTTTCCCCGGAGAATCAACATCCCCATGGTACCGCACTCTGCGCTGGACCAACCATGGACACGGCCATCCTCCGCGATCTCTTCGCCGCCACCCAGAAGGCGGCAAGTCTGCTCACGGTGGATGAAGAGCTCGTCGAACAGCTCAACCACATCACAAAGCGACTGCCTCCGTACCGCATCGGCAAGGCAGGGCAGCTCACTGAATGGCAGGAAGATTGGGATATCGAGGCTCCAGAACCGCACCATCGGCATGTTTCACACCTCTTTGGCCTCTACCCCAGCCAGCAGATCTCCGTACGTCACACGCCCCATCTCGCCCGTGCCGCACGAACCTCACTCGAGCTTCGAGGTGATGAGGCCACAGGTTGGAGCCTAGCCTGGAAGGTCAATCTGTGGGCTCGACTCGGCGATGCGGAGCGCTCCTATCGACTGCTGCGCATGCTGCTGCACCCCGATCGCAGCTATCCAAACCTGTTCGATGCGCACCCCCCCTTCCAGATTGACGGCAATTTCGGTGGTGCAGCTGGAATCCTCGAGATGCTGGTCCAGAGTGCACAAGGCGAACTTCATCTTCTCCCAGCCGTGCCGAGCGCGTTCCGAACCGGCACGGTGACGGGACTCCGCGCACGCGGCGGAATAACCGTGGACATGACCTGGCGTGACCTGCGTCTGCTCGAGGCACAACTGGTATCCGTCGTGGCGCAGCGGCTCGACCTCTACGTGGCCGATCAGACTCCGCGGCGGCTCGAGCTCCAACCGGGGGTACCCATGGTGGTTCACTGACACGTTATCGGAGACGCCGACCATAACATCGAGCCTCCACCGCCACCGAGTCGGCGTCGCGGGCCAGCCATCGTCTCTGATGAATCGCCTCCGTGCCAGCATGATCTGCGCCGAGCTTCCTCTGCTCGCACGGTTGGTGCTAGCCTGACTCCCCTCAAACTGCGAGCCCTCCCATGCCGATCACCTACGATCCCACAAACGGCATCTTTCATCTTCAGGCTGCCGACACCAGCTATGTGATGAAGGTTCTCTCCTCCGGAACCCTGGCGCATCTCTACTGGGGTCGAGCTCTCCGTGGAAATCACCTTTCATCGCTGCTCCGCCACTTCGACAAGAACTACCGAAAGGAGCTCTTCCAGATCGACTTCGAGGAACAGCTCGACCAATGTCCGTGCGAGTATCCAAGCTTCGGCAGCACCGATTTTCGCCCACCAGCCATCGAGGTGCGCGCTGCGGATGGCTCCTCACTGGTCGACCTCCGTTACTCATCGCACACCATTACTCGTGGAAAACCACGCCTACCTGGTCTCCCTGCCACCTACGTAGAAGATCCTGCCGAGGCGGACACGCTCCACATCTGCCTGCATGATCGGCGATTGGGGCTCGAGGTGTGCCTTAGCCATACCATCTACCGTGACCACGGCGCGGTGGCACGCTCGCTCTGCGTGACCAATCGCAGCCTCGAGCCGATTCGTCTCGAGAGGGTATTGAGTTTCGTCCTCGATCTCAAACATCACACATGGGACATCCTCTCCCTATCCGGGAGCTGGGCCCGCGAACGCGCCTATCACCGACAGCGTCTCAGCTCTGGCAACTTCTCGATCGAGAGCACGCGAGGCACCTCCAGCCACCAACAGAGCCCATTTCTGGCGCTCGCCCATCCGGAAGCCACCGAGCTGACGGGTGATGTCTATGGCTTCTCCTTGGTCTACTCGGGCAATTTCCTGGCTCAGGTCGCTGTCGACCAATTTGACACGACGCGCCTGCTCATGGGCATCAACCCCTTCGATTTCAGCTGGCAACTCGAGCCAGGCGCGAGTTTTCAGGCACCCGAAGTAATCGGCGTCGCTTCCAGCTCCGGCCTCGAGGGCATGTCACGCACCTTCCATGATCTCTATCGTTCACGCTTGGCACGCGGTCGCTGGCGGGATCGCGAGCGGCCTATCTTGGTCAACAACTGGGAGGCCACGTATTTTGACTTCAACGCCGAGAAGCTCCTGGAGATAGCGCGCGTGGGTGCTGAGCTGGGAGTCGAACTTTTCGTGCTGGATGACGGCTGGTTCAAGGACCGCAACCGCGACAATTCGTCCCTCGGAGACTGGGTGGTCGATCGAAAGAAACTACCCGAAGGACTTCAGCCACTGGCACGCAAGATGAACGAGTTCGGTCTATCCTTTGGTCTGTGGATCGAGCCCGAAATGATCTCCCCTGACTCGGACTTGTACCGTGCGCACCCCGACTACTGTCTGCACGTAAAGAACGCCCACCGGACCCAGCTTCGCAACCAACTCGTGCTCGATCTCACGCGACCAGAGGTGCGTGACCGTATCGTCGAGGCCATCACCCAGGTCCTCGAACAGGCACCCATCTCCTACGTGAAGTGGGACATGAACCGGCCCCTGACCGAGCTGGGTTCTCCCACGCTTCCAGCCGCACAACAGCGGGAGGTTGGACACCGCTACGTGCTCGGTGTCTATGAGATGATGGAGCGCATCACCAGTCGCTTCCCAGATGTCCTATTCGAGTCCTGCTCGGGGGGAGGCGGCCGATTCGACGGCGGCATCCTCTACTACATGCCGCAGACCTGGGCTAGCGACAACATGGATCCGAAGGACCGGCTTCGGATCCAATGGAGCACCAGCTTGGTCTTCCCTCCGAGCAGCATAGGGGCGCATGTCTGCTCTTCGCCTAACCATATCACGGGTCGCACGACGCCTCTTGCCACACGCGGCGCAGTTGCGATGGCCGGTGCCTTCGGCTACGAGCTGGATCTGACTCGCCTCACCGAAGAGGAGCGCCAGTTGGCCAGAGCACAGATCTCTCTCTTCAAGTCAGTGCGTGATCTGGTGCAATTCGGGGACCTCTATCGCCTTTGTTCACCCTACACCACCAATGCTGGAGCGTTTTGCTATGTGTCACGAGATCGCGCTCGAGCCTTCGTGGTGTACGTGCGTCTCGAGGCGGTGGCCAATTCGAGTGTGACCACGCTTCGCCTGCGCGGGCTCGATCCAGATTGCACCTATCATATCGTCGAGACCGGAGAGGACCTGGGAGGAGATCAGCTGATGTACGCAGGCATCGCGCTCCCCTCCCTGTCTTCGGATCTGGCCAGCGTGACATTGCGTCTTGAGAAGAGACCGAGCTAACCGTCGCCTCCAAGCAGTTCACGGACCACCGCGGCGTCGTCGAACGGCAGAGTCTCCTGCTTGATGGTCTGGCCAGTCTCGTGGCCTTTTCCGCAGACCACGATCACGTCGTTTGGACGTGCGGTCTCGACGGCGCGAACAATCGCGGCGCGCCGATCCAGCTCGACCCACACATGTGCTCGACCCTTGTGACGACAGCCACTCTCAATCGGCCGCGCAATGTCTCGGGGATTCTCGTCGCGAGGGTTGTCACTGGTCACAATCGCGTAGTCTGCCCGGCCTCCGACGGCCTCACCCATGGGCCTTCGCTTCTGGGTGTCCCGGTTTCCACCGGCTCCAAAGACGATAATCACGCGGCCGTCACCCAGATTTCTGGCCAGCTCACGCGCCGCATCGCAGGTACGAGCCAACGCATCGGGAGTGTGGGCGTAGTCTACAGCGACCACCGGAGAGCGCGCCACGATCTCGAAACGACCTGGAACTCGATCGAGCCCAAGCAGTCCCCGGCGGATGGCCTCGACTGGGATGTCGGTGCAGAGCCCAACGGCGGCGGCCGCTAGGGCGTTCTCCGCGAATACGGAGCCGATCAGCCGGGTGCGCAAGGTCCTGCCGAGGTGCTCGGTCGCAACCGAGGGTGCCAGCACAAGTTCGGTACCCTCCAGATCGATTCGGAACGATTCAAGAGTGAGCTGCGCAGGACGGAATGCGGGACCGCGGGTCGGTGAGGCAGTGAAGAAGCGCTGTACATCGACCGGGATCACCTGATCGAGGAGCTCCGTCGCTGGGTCCGAAGCATTCAAGACCGCGAAGGCTCCCGGGGCCAAGTGGACGAAGAGCTGTGCCTTACTCGCCAGGTAATGCTCGAAGGTCTTGTGCGCGTTCAGATGATCCTGCGAGAGATTGGTAAAGACCCCAAGATCGAAACGCCAACGCTTCGCCCAATTGCGAGCCAAGGCCTCACTGGTCACCTCGATGGCGGCTGTGCAGATCCCCGACTCTCTCGCTTGTCTCATGCGCTCGACGAATGCGCCGTCGACTCGCGGTAGGTGCTCGCCGCTGGCATTGCCGACACCCAGCGTCGTCTCGACGGTGACACCGCGACCCGCTGCGCGGAAGACCTCCGCCACCAGAAGGGTGGTGGAGGTCTTGCCGTTCGTGCCGGTCACTCCGACGGTGAACATGTCCTCGGCCCACGCGGCCGGAGCAGCCGTGGGCCGAGAAATACGCGGCACACTCGTAGCCGAATTCATCACGTCCTAGCCGAGGGGGATGCAGGCCGCGAGCGCCAGATCACAACTCATCGTCTCATCCGCTTCCATCATGGTACTCGCACACCCGGCGATCGAGTTGTAGGCAGAGCGGCGAATCATGGTCGTGCCGTCTGGATCGAGCATCAGCGCGCAGGCCTCCGCCGTTACCACCTCGCAACCGGACAAGACGAATTCTTCACACACTTCCGCGACGGGCGCTGCCGGATCGGGCAGGCCGGCACAGGAGCCGTAGCTCAGATAGCAGGTGTAGTCGTCAACCACGCTTTCCATGCACGGATCGACCATCTCGACCATGCTGTCACCCATCGGGCTCAGATCTGCGACGCACTCCGCTTCGGTAACCAAACTGCATCGTGAGCTAATCGACTCGCAGACGGTCTCCGCGGTGGTGCTGGCGCAGGTCACCCCGTTCATACCCGCCACGCAGGAATCCACCTCGGCAATGTGGTCAAGCCCACACCAGCCAGAATCGGGCTCCGTGAGGCTGAGCAGACAACCATAGAGAATAGCTGCCGAGTCCTGCCGCTCGTAAGCATAACGGTTACAGACTTCGACACCGTACGGAGCGATGGTGTCGCCCTCACCGCTGGGATCGGGACAGGTTTGCTCGTAGAATTCGAGCAAACTGCAATCGAGGGTCGTGCCTTCCGCGGCAGGATCTCCCGCCACGCATTGGCCTCCCTCACCGCCGGTACCTTGACCCGCAACGCCCGCCGTGCCCTCACTGCTCGGCTCGCCCGCGGCTC
>CAYNEY010000010.1:29182-84247 GCA_964396375.1 uncultured Polyangiaceae bacterium
CACCTTCACTGCTCGGCTCGCCCGCGGCTCCACCTTCACTGCTCGGCTCGCCCGCGGCTCCACCTTCACTGCTCGGCTCGCCCGCAGCTCCACCTTCGCTGCTCGGCTCGCCCGCAGCTCCACCTTCGCTGCTCGGTGCGCCCGCTGTGCCGCCGGTCCCTTCTTCGACCGGGGAGCCCGCGTTACCCGCGGTCCCCTCCCCCGCTTGTCCCGCACTCGCCTCGGCCTCACCCCCGGCGCCCTCGCCACCATCGCTGACCTCACCCCCTGAGCCGTTGTTGGTATCGCCGTCATCGTCGGCCTCTTCGACCGTGCACGCCGGCACCACCAGTGTGCCCGCGGCGAGCATGGCTGTGAGCTGAACAAACTTCTTGATCGAGATCTGCATGTTGTTTCTCCTGGGACCCCCTCAAGCAAGCACCGAGCGGCCCCGCGTCGTTTCGGAAGCCTATCGCGGCTCACCCCGCGTGAGTGGCCGTTTTTCTGGAAAATGCGGGGCTCCTTGGGTCGGCCGAGGGTTCCGGTCAGCCAGTCTCGGCGAGGCTCCAACTCAAGAAAGATGCGCGTTATTGCCCAGTTGTGGATCACGTTGGCAAAAAGCACTGCGCGATCGTCGATTCGTTGAATATCTCCCTCTGCCCCGCCCAACGTCCAAAGACAGCGAGGAGGCCCCCAGCGCCACGTCAACACAAATCAGCCACAGTTCGGTTTCGTGGTCTGCGCCGCAGGTTCAGAAAGACGCACAGGGGACGATTTCATTGAGAACGGCGCGCTGTCACCCCTGCTTCGAAGCCCTTGATTCGCGGTACATCGCGAACCAACACAACGGCGCAAAGGCACTGAGAAGAGCGATGGCGCAACCAACCAACGTGGTCCACGGCAGACTCTCGACCAAGCTACCGAGTTTGTCGCGCAGAAGCTCCAAGAGTTCCTGCGCGAAGAACAACCCCAGCCCGAGCAAGAGTGTCGACCAGAATCGGTCGTGCACCAATTGGGAGCTTCGCTCGCGACAATCAGAAGGGCCGTGCCCCTCGAGGATCGCCAAGGGTTCAGAGAGAGCATAATGCGTGGCAAGGACAACGCCAGGGATAACGCCACCGATGAGTCCGGCCGCGATCCGGACACCGAGCACCACCCGTACGCCAATCAGGCGTGCGTACCTCCGACGAGCAAGGTCGAGCGTTGCGAACAGCGAGCGTCTTCGGCGATCGTGCGCGAGGACCACCACCGCAGCAGTCCACCACGGCTCGAGCAGCCCCGCCAAAGCACCCCGAACCAACCATGCTCGATCCACGGGCACCAGGGCTGCCACGATTTCGATGGGAGACCAGAGAAGCAGCGTCATCGCCACCAGCCGTGGCAGGTGAGCGAGCCAGAGGCGAAGGGCCAGTCCGAGGACGATCGTGAGCACGCGCGACCATTCTGGGAGATTTGCGGCGCAACCGCAACGTGCACGCGAACCTTATGGGTGCATCTGCGCCTTCAACGTGCTGGCGGCCCCGAAGATCCATCGACGTGCAGCGAGGACAGCGGCGCCCCTGAGACGACAGCACGAATAGCGTTGACCAAGGCCTCGACGGTATACGGCTTGACAATCCAAGGGATCCCGAGAGCCATGGCCGCAGCGACACGCTCGTTACGGGAGTGACCACTCACAATCATGGCCTTCTGCTCAGGGAAATATCGCCGGATATCCTCCAAGATCTGCAGACCATCTCGCTCTCCG
This sequence comes from uncultured Polyangiaceae bacterium, assembly GCA_964396375.1. Classification (GTDB taxonomy): domain Bacteria; phylum Myxococcota_A; class Polyangia; order Polyangiales; family Polyangiaceae; genus FEN-1139. The sequence goes on from CAYNEY010000010.1 coordinate 30,909, forward strand.
GCGAGCTGCATATCCATCAACACCACGTCGTAGGGTGACGCTCCTTCGGAGGCTGCTCGCGCGAAGAGCTGGTCGACCTTATCCGGCTCGTTCACCGCGTCCACGTCATAGCCGTAGTGCCTGAGCACCCGCCGACCGGTGCGCAACTGCACGGGATCATCATCAACCAGCAGAAGCCGTCCTTTGCCCTCGAGCAATTCCGAGCCCCGCGTCGCGGCCTGGTGTGAAGGCAGAGCGCGCGGCAGGTAAAGGCAGAAGCTGGTCCCCTCACTAGAATCCCCAAACACATCCACGTAGCCCAGATGTTCTTTGACCACTCCGTGCACAATCGCCAATCCGAGCCCGGTTCCACTGTGTTGATCGAGGCGTTTGGTCGTGAAGAACGGCTCGAAAAGCCGGCTCCGCCCTCCGCTGGGAAGCCCTCGTCCATCGTCGTGGACGACAATCCGGGCATAGTCACCGGCAGGGATGGTCTCGTAGCCAAGATGGGGATTATCGAGCACGACTCTGGAGGTGCTGATGGTCACGGTTCCGAAAGCAGTGATGGCATCATGCGCGTTGCGCACCAGGTTCTGCAGAGCACGGAGCAGATGAGCCTCGGACGCCATGATGAAGAGCGGGGAGTCGGCGAGTTCGAGAACCAACCTCACCCGATCTCCAACCGGAACACTGGCTCGGCTACCCGCCGACCCAAACACCTCGCCGATCAGCCGATTTACCTCGAGCGGAACCTTCGTGGTACGCCCCTCGCGACTCAACGTGAGAAGGTCACGAATGGTCTGGACGGCTCGCAGGGCGGAGAGCTTCATGCTCTCGACATCGGCGCGGAGTTCTGCCCGAGCCTCATCGGATAGCTCCGAGGCATCGAGCTGTCCGATGATCAGCTCGGGCAGCGCGACCAAAGGCCCGAGGGCGTTATTGAGATCATGGGCCACGCCACCCGCCAGAACTCGCAGCGCCTCCATCCGCTCGGTAGCCGCGAACCGCTCCTGCACGCTTCGCTCGTGCAAGCGAGTTTTTTCGATGATCTCGCGGTGGAGCACGGTAGCGTGGAAGGCTGCGCTCACCTGATCACAGACCATCTGGTAGCCGATGATTCCGTCCTTGAACTCGAACACAGCCACACCGTGACACCGTGCCTCGAATACCAGCGGGATCACCACCAGATCGCAGACGGTAGCTGCAGTGAGCATCTCAGTCGGTACCAGCTGCGCGCGGGGGAAGGGCTGAGTAGAGCCCTCACTGGCTCGACCAGACACCACCCGCACGAACCCCTCGAGGGTCTGCTGCTCTTCGTCCACGAACCGTGATAACGCGACCAGCGACACCCCGAGGTTGGGGAAGTAGCCGCCCAGAATCTCCTGGAAGCTCTCGAGTTCCGGACTAAGGGAGATGCGCTCTCCTGCACCGAGCAAGCGAGAGTAGCTCTCATCTAGATCGCTGCGCTGACGACTGAGGGCGTGCATGACGCGAAGGAACAGTCGTTCATCGAGCCGCCGCATGAGTTCGGTCCGTTCGGGGCTCGTCCGCGAATCGCAGTGCTCCCTCAGCCAACCGAGGATCTGCCGCACAGCCTGAAATGCCTGACCCTCGCCTTCGCAGAGCTGCGTCCACGCTTCGAAGCGCTCGAACAGCCGCCGCTCGTCCATGAACTCGCCCTCGGCCAGAACCTCGAGAAACTCCCGAGCCAATGTGCCGGGCTTGTGGGACACTCGAGCGAAGTAGCTGGTCAGCATCTCGGTGTGGCGTCGCACCGAATCCGAAAGCTGATTTGCTATCGGGTCTTCATAGATCCCGAGATCGTAAACGGCGGCGGTGCAACCGCATGAATGCCGGATGACCAACTCAGCACCGAGACGCTGAACCGCCTCCGTGGTGCAACCTCGGCATTGTGCGAGCACGCTCTGAATGGCAGCTTCCGCCATTTGGTCGAAGGGTTGCGCCACCGTGGTCAGGGGTGGGTCAGCGAGCCGTGCGTACCCGAGATCATCGAACCCAGTCAATCGCACCTGTCCTGGGACGGAGAGACGAGCCTGACGGAGCGCATCCAACACCCCGGTGGCCATGGCGTCATTGGCGCAAACGATGGCATCAATCGGAAGCCCACGCGCGAGGAGGTCGTGCCCAACCTCGGCGCCTTGATGCTTGGTGAACCCTCCGTACACGATCAGGCGGGGATCAAGCTCACGACCGTGATCGCGCAGCACTCCTTCAAGGATCACTCTTCGCTCTTCACTGTCGGGATGATTCGGGTAGCCTCCAACAAAGGCAAACCGCCGACAATCATGGGTGCGCACCAGGTGCTCTACCAGCTCGGTCATCGGTACTCGACCATCACTGGTAACGCTGGCCATCTTGTCGAAGACCGTGCCGAGACTGCAGCAGGGGAGATGTCTGTAACGCTCAATGAAGCCCGAGAGCACCTGCTCGCCCATCGCTCCAGCCAGCACAGGAGAAAGGATGATCACGCCGTCAACTTGACTAGGCTCCACCAACTCGAAGATGAAGTTGTGCGCCCGTGCCGTCACGTCACGGGGGTCGTAGGCGTGCCCATAGTAGAAGCGCAAGCGCACACCGGCCTTGCCGGCGGCTCTGCGCAGTGCTTGACGCACACGCCCTTCGTAGCCCTCCGTGAGGAAGCTGATGTAGTCGGACATCACCGCGATGGTGGTGGGGTGCGTCATCATCGACACCGACCCTCCTCAGCTGGACAACGGAGAGGATCACGCGACGGGTGCGGATCCTGATACCGAAGTGGACATCGGCCAATCAAATGAGCTTTATTATAGTCTTTTGTCCAGCGACGAGCCGGGAAACACGCCTTCGCCTGGGTTCAGGCGCACCAATTCATGGTTCATTGGCCCCCCTGGCGGCTTCGTGTGCCCGGCTCCACGCCCCGACCCCACGCCACGGCCCCACTCCAACCCACCGAAGCTGAGATGGGCAGGCCCTTCCAGTCAGCTCCACCTTCCGGGTTTACTGCGCCCCGAACTTCGGAGTATGTAGGTCTTCCGGCCCAGCCGAAGGAGGACAATGATGTTCCAGAACCTGTCGATTCTCAGCGTTGGGTTGATGGTTGCCCTCAGCGTGGCGGCCTGCCACAGCTCGGCTCCCCCTGAGTCCGCGGCGGCAACGCCCGAACAGAAGCCCGATGAGCCAGCGCCCGCTGCCAACCCGCCCCCAGATACCGGAACCACAGCCGCTTCCACCGACGAGGGAGGGCCAACCGTGGCCGCTTCGGAGAAAGCCGATGCGTCCTCCACCGACACCTGTCCACGAGGAGCCTGTCGCTACACCTGCGCGAGTGGGGAGACCTGCGACCACCAATGTGACGGTGGTGCCTGTGATCTGAAGTGCGAGAAAGACTCGAAATGCAGCCTGACTTGTCCGGCCGGCAGCTGCAAGATGACCGTGGCGTCCGGCGCATCCGGCGTACTGACATGCTCAGGCGGGTGGTGTAAGACGGTCTGCGCTGCAGGCGCAACCTGCAAGACTGATTGCGCCGGAAAGGGTGGGCAATGTGACGTGAAGTGCGCTGAGGGTGCGACCTGCGACACAAACTGCCCCAGCGGAGACTGCACCCCCGCCCCGAAGAAGGACAAGAAGAAGTAGCCTTAGCCTGCCAGGCTCTCCCCACCTGATTCACGGCGGCGAAGCCACAACGCGACCGTGAACCAGGTGGCAAAAAGCAGAAGCCCGAGTCCCGTGAAAATCACCCCCTGCATGGCAAATCGGGGGGCGAAGCTGAATCGCACGTGCCTTGCGCCTGGCGGCAGAGCGACCGCACGTACCGAGATATTGGCGCGCTCCAGCCGCGTCGGCGTACCGTCGACGGTGACCGTCCAGCCTGGGTAATAGGTGTCCGCCAACACCAGATAACCGCCTTCAGGCGCAGTGACCTCGACCTCGAGTTCAGTCGCACTGTCTTTCTGGATGCGCGCCGAACCAGTGACGTGAGGGGCCGCGATGGCGCGCTGTTCGGGACCAAACAAGAGCACCTCGCGATCGGGATCGAAGTCGGCGCTCACCATGATGCGAGCGGCCTGCTCATTGTGAGCCACCCGTCGCATCCCCGAGACGACCCGAGCCCGCTGCCCCGACACCTCGTAAAGAAGGACCGGACGAGCCTCCGGCACCGGGCGCAAGCCTTCCATGGTCACCTCGATCGGCGCGATCATGTGGGTCACCCCAAACGTGGCAAGAAGCTTAGGCAAGCGACGGTCGAAGACAGGGCCCTGATCGCCGAGGCTCACCAGCGCAGGCATGAGGATCCCACCGCCCGAATGATCACCCCAGACATCCACGTACCACCCAGGAGCGATCCCCATGTAACAGTCGGCGGTGGTGAGTCCGAAGTAGACACCCGTGTTCGGGGCTACATGCTCGCGGATCTCGCGGTACGGATCGAGATCCGCCCAGCCGCGTGCACGGTGGAATGCCACGCGGTGGGTTATGGTGTGAAGCGGCGTGTAGAGCCGTGCGCGGTGGGGCTCCGGACCCAAGAACTGCTTCACATGGGGTGGGGCCAACCATTCTTCGGCGGGAACGAAGGGGTTCTGCCGTGACTGATGCGCGAACAGATCGAGGGCCGTCACCGCCACCACCACCGGAGCAAGGAGGGGGACGACTCGCGGCGCAACTCGAGATAGCGCGCGTTCGAGGTCAGAGCCGAAACGGGTGAGACCCAGGGCGGCCAGCACCGACAGCATCAGCTCAACCACCACGAGAAAGCGGGTTGGAAAGCGGAAATGGCCCATGCCAGGGAGGTATTTCCACGCGTAGTAGTAGACAGGCGTGTTCTTCCCGAGCACAAGCAGCATACACAGCAGTGCGATTCCGAAGAGCAGCCAGTGCATGGGATCCTTGACGCCCCGCCCCACCGCGTAAAAAGCCAAGAGCAGTGTCAGCAGTCCGAGGTAGCCGTAGTTCTCCCAGAACAGACCGCTGCGCAGACGGTAGGACATGTCCGAGATGTCCCCGTTGGCATACGGGATCACGAAATTGTACAGGTCGCGAAAATCGTAAGGGAGCATCGAGGCGAAGGCCCAAGAATCCCTGACCCCCGGGTTAGCAGTCGCCGACAACTCCGAGAGAAAGGTGAGCGCGCTCGAGCCAATGAGCGCACCCGCGCCAGTGACCACGCCCACCAGTACAAGGAGCACGGCAGAGAGAGGAAACGGCCCGAGATGCCCACGCACCCGCACCGAGAAGTACAGCGACCACACTGCGTAGAGCAGACCGGCGATATAGGCCGACTGCGGGAAGCCCGAGAGCACCTGCTCACCAAACACCAAACCAAATCCCCCAAGATAGAGCAGCCGCGTCGAGAGCGCAGTCGGTACATCCTGGGCGGTGCGCGAGCTTGGTGCAAGGGCTCGGGCCAAGAACCACAGTCCCCACGGCAACCACACCACGGTGGAGATGATCCCGAGGTGCTTGAGCTGTGTCACCATGTAGCCGGAGCCGGAGAAGGCGATCCCGGCTAGTACCGCCCCCGAGCGGTCTGCGCCCAAGAGGCGCGAAAGTGAGAAGGTGCCGTGGGCGGCCACCATCATCAAGGTGATGACCAGCAGGGATAACGCGGGCGCCACTCCGAGCGCAGTGAACAACCCGAGCGAGATTGGCTCCATCGGTCCGAGTGGAGTTCCCGAACAGAGTTCGGAACTCCAGACCGGCAGCTGACCATCACCGAGCAGTCTTCCCACCAACACGCGGAACGGCAGTTCACCATTGAAGATATCCGAAGTGAAACCGTCATCGGTAATGTAGATTCGGTCAAGCGACAATAGCGGGAGGTAGGGAAGGAGCGCCCCAGCCGTCAATGCCAGTCGCGCTACCCAATCCTGGAACAGAGGACGACGCATCGGGCGCCATGGAACCACGGGCGGCTTCGACCTGTCCACCTCGGCTAGAAGGAGATCCCTTGCCACCATCCCCTGTCGGTTCCCTCGGTTTTGGCCAAACATCCGCTCATGGGTGGGATTATCCGGGCGCCCACCCTAACTCCTTTGCTAGATCGGTGGACATGAGTTCGGGCCTCACTCGTACCCTCGCCGTGTTGTTCGGTATGCTGCTCGGCGGTCTCTTCCCCGAGGCTCATCGCTTCTCAAACCTCATCCCGTGGTTGATCATGGGAATGCTCTACGCGGTATCCCTCGAAACCCGTTTCGTTCTCTCGTCGTTGACCCGCGGTCACGCCTACCTATTCTTGGCCAACCTCGCGATCGGCTTCTCGGCCTTTGGCATCGGGTACCTCGTGGGAGGGCCGGAACTCGCCCAGAGCGGGTTCTTCGCAGGGATAGCCCCCACCGCCACCGCAGCTCCCGTGGTCATGAGTCTGTTGGGAGGCCGCGTCGACTACGTTGTCGCGGCGTTCTTCGTGTCCAACGTTGGGATCGCGCTGCTCATGCCACTCGCACTCCCGCTGGTTCTGGGGCAGCCAACCCCCGAGGCGTTGTTCGCGGTGGGGCAGAGCATGCTGCTGGTCGTTGGCCTCCCTCTCGCGCTGGCCGCTCTCACCCGCCGGTGCTTTCCAGGTGCAGCGTCTCTTCCACGACGGTTCCGCGATCTACTCTTCGCCACCTGGGTGCTGGTGCTGTTCTTGGTCATGGCACGGGTTTCGCACTTCCTCGTCAGCCAAGCCGAGGTTCCGCACACCCGGCTCATCCAGATTGCCGCCTCCAGTCTGTTGGTTTGTTTGGTCAGCTACGGCACAGGGCACCTGCTGGGTGGAACCACCCACCCTGATGAAGCGAGCCAGTCCCTGGGGCAGAAGAACACCACATTCACCTTGTTCCTCGCGCTGACCTACGCCAGCCCTCTGGTCGCTCTCGGTCCTTCATTTTACGTCATCTGGCACAACCTGTACAACGCACTTCTGCTGCGTCGCCACCAGCGCACGCTCAGTGCTCGTTGAGCGCGGCACCGAGCCGCGCCAGCTGCTCCAGGGTACCAGCAAACGGCGTCGACTCGCGAGGCGATTGACCCAAGAAACGCTCAATTGCTGGCATCGACGCGAGCGCTTCGTCGACACGCCGATCACTGCCGCGCGCGTACGCTCCTAGACTGATGAGATCACGCTTGTCCTCGTAGGTCGAGATCACGCTCCGCACCGCAGCAGCGGCGCGCGCGTGCTCCGGAGTGCTTAGTTGCGACATGACCCGCGAGAGTGAGGCATTCACGTTGATGGCCGGATACTGTCCACGCGCAGCGATAGCACGGTCAAGGACCACATGACCATCCAGGATGGAACGCACCTCGTCGGCGATAGGTTCGTCCATGTCTCCGCCCTCGACCAAGACGGTGTAGACGGCTGTGATGCTTCCACGAGCAGAGAGCCCCGTCCGTTCGAGGAGTCGAGGCAAGACGGCAAAGACGCTCGGAGGGTAGCCACGGCGCGCCGGTGGCTCTCCTGCGGCCAACCCAATCTCCCGCTGCGCCCGCGCGAACCGAGTCACCGAGTCTACCAAGAGGAGACAATGGGCACCATCGTCACGCAGCGTTTCGGCAAGTGCTGTGGCAGTCTCAGCCGCACGCAGGCGCTCCAGCGCGGGGGCGTCGCTGGTCGCGACCACGACAATTGAGCGGGCGCGCCCTTCTTCACCGAGCGCATCCTCCAGAAACTCGACGACCTCGCGACCTCGCTCGCCGACCAACGCCACGACCACGGCGTCGGCTTGGGCCCCGCGAGCCATCGCGCCAAGCAACGTACTCTTGCCCACACCGGCTCCGGCAAACAACCCGATGCGCTGCCCGATCCCCAGCGTCATCAGGCCATCGACGGCGCGAATGCCGGTCACGAAGGGCCGCTGGATGCGGGGCCTCGACAAGGCCGGTGGCGGAGCTCGGTCGACCGAAACCCGCCTGAGACCACGCGGCAGCGGCTGACCATCAAGGGGACGACCAAGCCCATCGAGAACTCGCCCGAGAAGCGCCCTACCCGCGGCGATCTCGAGAGGTGCACCACTCGAGATCACTACATCGTCCGCCCCGGTCCCCTCCAGCTCGGCGAGCGCTACAGCCACCGCGTATCCCTCCGAAAATCCCACGATCTGGGCTGGCAGAGCGGGACGGTGGCGGCGCTCAATCGAGACCAAATCGCCGATTTTGGCTCCCGGCAGCGTGATCCGAATCGTCAGTCCCGTTACCGAGACCACCCGCCCCTCAGGACGGATGGTCGGGGTCGCCGACAACCTGTGCTTCAGCTCGTCGAGGTCCATCACCCTACCCTACCAGGATCCGAACTCGGTTATCGACCTTCACGAAACGGTTGCAAGCTGGCGCGCTCCGCCCCTACCCTGTTGGCATGTGTGACACTCGGCTCGTGGCTCTCGTTTTCTGCGCGTTGGGATGCCAGGCATCGGTCCAGGCCAAAGCGGAGGTTGGTTCGACCAGCGAGACCTCCCCCGGCGAACAGACCAGCGCTCGTTTGATCTCGGAGCCCGCGGGGCAGCCGAGCTCCCTCCCCACTGCACCCGCTCTGCTCGGGGTGCGCAGCGGGCTTACCTTGAAGAGTCCGGCGAAGCAGGTGTGTACCTGCCTGGCGGTGGTCGTAGGTCAACCAAGCCACCCAGCTCTGGTCTGGGATGGTGCACCCGAGTCGATCGATGTCACATCTCAGCTGGTGATCGCGCTCCGGTCAGAGTACACCGCTTGTGAAGATGCAACGAGTGATTCGCTCGGCGCCTCTTACGCAGGCTACGAAATCTCCGGTAAAGACGTCATCGTGACCGTGGAGACCGCGCGGCTCGGCCGTCCTCTAGTGCAGGGTGCCGTCATCCCTCGCCCGCCGAGCGGTGGTAAAATCGTGGTCCGTCCCTTGGACGCGAAGACCCCGTACGGCCGCAACAAGCTCGGAACCACCGAACCCTGTGTGGTGAGCCCGGCTGGCTTCGAAAACTGAGCCGGCTTGGGGCTCGGCGGGGGCGCGCCGAGTTCACGGTGCATCAGGCCATATCGCAAGGTTGGCAGACAATCCGCGGGGTTGATGCGCGGGGTTGATGCGCGCAGGTGGGCCAGAAGCATCTCAACGTGACTCGTACACGCGCCCGCCGGGCAACTCGCACGCCGTAAGAAACCCCCCACAACCTGCACCCGTATCGAGCCCGATGCAACACGGACCAGCCCAGAGATCGGTTGGGTCATCCGGGGTGTAGCCGCTCAACTCCTCGGGCAGGTAGGCGGTTCGCGTGTGCCCGAACACCACACGTTTCCCCCGGTACTCGCGGAAGAATGCCTCATCCCGCAGCCAGAGCAACGCAATCTTGGGCTCCGTCTTCGAAGGATGGAGGAACTCACCATCTCGAGCCAGCAGCCCGGCGTGAACGTAAATCGCGTGATGGTCCTCATACCAGAACGGGAGACGATCCATCCACCGCACCACGTTCTCTGGAAAGAAATCCCCGGTCGCGAGGCTCTCTTGCTCTTGAATCGTGGGTTCCGAGAGCGGTTCGCACGGCTCTCCGGTGAAGCTCCGCAAGGTCTCCAGACAGCCGTTGGCCCGCGGCGCGATGAAGGCGTCCCATCCCTCACCGATTACCTTCAACCAGGCATCTTCGTGGTTGCCGCGCAGGCAGACCACCTTCGCATCCACCTGGCGGGGCAGCTCTCGAAGCCACTCGATGACACGCGCCGAATCAGGGCCGCGATCCAAGTAGTCACCCAGGAACACGAGGGTATCAGTGCGGGAAAGCTTCGGCAGTCTGCTCATCAACGTGAACAGTGCCCGAGCATCACCGTGGATGTCGCCGAACACGAAGGTACGACCGGATGCAGACGGAAGGCTCTCTCGTAACTTCATCTCGATTCCCCGACGCTCTGGCCCCCGGCCGTAGTGCACGAGAAAGGACTTGAACCTTCACGGGTTGCCCCGCCGGAACCTAAATCCGGTGCGTCTGCCAATTCCGCCACTCGTGCTCGTTCCAAAAAGCAACAACCGCCCCACAAATAGCCGTGTTCGGCGGCCGCGTCCACTTCAGCCGTAAGGATTTTACCCCGGCTGCTGCTGGGTGCTGCAATGCAGCGTGCCCAGGCCGACAACCCAGTCGAGCGCATGGATGCCCACCACACGCCGCTCTGGAAATAGCTCGCCAAGAGTCCCGAGCGCGCGCCGATCAGCAACATCGTTGAAGGTAGGAACCACCACGCACTCGTTGCCAATATAGAAGTTGGCATAGCTCGCCGGCAGGCGCACCCCACGGAAACCCACGGGCTCCGGCATGGGTAGCTCGATCACCTCGATGCGCCTACCCAACGCGTCTCGCGCGCCTGAGAGCCGCTCGCGAGCCGCCGCAAGGATTCGGTGGTTGGGGTCGCTTCGCCGCGGTTCGGCGGCGAGCACCACCCGTTGCTTGCCCACGAAGCGCGCGAAGTCGTCGACGTGTCCCGATGTGTCATCACCCACAATCCCTTGCTCCAGCCAGATAGTCTTCGTCACTCCGAGATAGCGAGCGAATAGCTCCTCGCTACCACTCTGCCCAAGGCTCCGATGCCGCGCGCGCCGCGACGTGAGCAAACACTCTGAAGTGGTGAGCAGCGTCCCCTCGCCGTCGACGTCTACCGAACCACCCTCCAGCGTCACCCGACGCGTTCGTCCGCCCACGGTCACTTCCGGATACCATGTTCTCGGAGCGGTGAGCTGGGCCACGGTGATCCCCGCGCGATCGTCGAGCTGGTGATCCGGATACCTGTTCCATCCGTCGAAGCGCCATTTCACAGCACCGAGACGCTGTCGTTTATTCTCCGGACCGAGCACGAAGGTTGGAAGGCTGTCGCGAGCCCAGGATCGGTCAGTGGGCGCCACCACGAAGTTGACCTCAGTGAGTGCCACCCCAGCGCGTTGCCAGACGGCTTTCGCCTCGCGCTCGAAGCGTCGATCGTCGACGAGACAGTAAACCCGTTCGCCGCGAACGAGTTGCCGAACCATCTCGGCCATCGCCCAGCGCATCGGCTCCAGTTTGCCCAGCCAATCCGAAGCCTTCTTGGGGAAAATGACCCAGGTCCCACGGTGTCGCTCCCATTCCGCTGGCATGCGAAATCCCAGCTGGGCAGGCGTCTTCTGTGGGCTCTTGCCCAGATCCCTCGTCGGCTTCTGTGGTCCCGAGCCGGTCATGAGTCACCTTCACGTCGATCCCCGTAACGCGCCAGGAGACCCTGATAGGCATCAGTGCGACGGTCCCGGAGAAATGGCCACCACCGACGCTGCTCCTCAATGGCACCCAGATCGATGTCGCAAACCAGCTCACCCGCATCTTGCCCCAACTCACTGAGCACCTTCCCCGCCGGATCGCAGACGAACGAATGCCCCCAGAATTCAATACTGCGCTGCCCACGACGCTCAACCCCAACGCGGTTGACCGCCGCAACGAAGACTCCGTTTGCGATCGCATGCGCACGCTGCACGGTCCTCCACGCATCGAGCTGCGCTGCCCCGAGCTGTGCCTTCTCCTCGGGTTGCCAACCAATCGCCGTCGGGTAACACAGCAACTCGGCCCCACCCAACGCCATCAGCCGCGCCGCCTCTGGAAACCATTGATCGTAGCAGATCAGCGCTCCCACCTCGAGCCGCGCGGTAGAAATCACCTGAAAACCCAAATCCCCCGGAGCGAAATAGTACTTCTCCTCAAAACCTGGATCGTCAGGAATATGCATCTTGCGATAGTGCCCACGGGTCTCGCCCTGTTCACCGATCACGGTCAACGAATTATGGTAGAGACCACGCGCTCGGCGTTCAAAGTACGGGACCACCAACGTAGTTGCCGTAGCTCTGGCGAGCGCCCTCATCCGCTCGACACTGGGTCCGTTCTCGGTTTCGGCACACTCGAAAGCCGTCGGATCATGGTGCTGACAGAAGTAGGGTAGCGAGAAGAGCTCCGGTAGGATGATCAGGCGTGCTCCCGAGTGGGCGGCACGCTCTACGCTGCGCTCCATCACCTCGAGATTGATCCGTGGATCGTCGACCAGAGCCTGTTGAATTAGGCCGATTCGTACCGTCTGGGTTCCCATGGCCGCCCAACGCTAGCACGCCGTCCGTCGGCACCTCAGGGTCCTGCGAAACCTCTAGGCAATCCGCCCGAAACCTCCCAGAAACATGTGGAGCAGCGAGGACGCGACCACTCCATGTCTGGAATGCTTCCTCTGCAAGCAGCGTTTCGGAAGCCCCCACCCAGTCCGAAACATCCCTGAAACATCTGGTCCGCCCACAGACACAAGCTCGCAAGATTCCCACTTGCGCGCCATCGGCTTGTGATAGCTTTGGCCCCGCCTTTGTTCACGATCCCGTCGAGCATGCGTTGCCTTGGACTCGAGGCGTGAATCTCTGAGTCGAATGTTTCGTGTGGCGCTTCGCAGGTACGGGACAAGGGCGATGTAGATTCTAAACATTCACGAAACAATCAGGAGACGCCCATGCCCCAGGAGTTCATGAAGAAGGTCATTGCCCAGAACCCCGGCCAGCCCGAATTCCATGAGGCGGTCGAAGAGGTGGTGACCTCGTTGATGCCGTACATCAAGCAGAATCCCAAGTACCTCAAGGCCAAGATCCTTGAACGTCTGGTGGAGCCAGAGCGCGTGATCCTGTTCCGGGTGCCCTGGGTCGACGGCAAGGGTGAGATCCAAGTCAACCGTGGCTATCGGATCGAGATGAACAGCGCCATCGGTCCCTACAAAGGCGGTCTGCGCTTCCACCCGAGCGTGAACCTCTCCATTCTGAAGTTCCTCGCCTTCGAGCAGGTTCTGAAGAACAGCCTGACGACGTTGCCGATGGGTGGAGGCAAGGGAGGTTCCGACTTCGACCCGAAGGGCAAGAGCGACGTGGAGGTGATGGCCTTCTGCCAAAGTTTCATGACCGAGTTGGCGCGTCACATCGGACCGGATACTGACGTTCCAGCGGGCGATATCGGGGTAGGCGGACGCGAGATTGGCTACCTTTTCGGTCAGTACAAGCGCCTCCGTAACGAGTTCACGGGAGTGCTCACCGGAAAGGCGTTGCGTTGGGGTGGAAGCCTGATCCGCCCGGAGGCCACTGGCTACGGCGCCACCTTCTTCGCGGAAGAGATGCTGAAGACGCGTGGGCAATCCCTGGCCGGCAAGGTGGTCACGGTGAGCGGCTCGGGCAACGTCGCGCAATACACCGTCGAGAAGTGCACTCAGCTTGGCGCCAAGGTCGTGACCCTGAGCGATTCCAGCGGCTTCGTCCACGATCCAGAGGGCATCACCGCGGAGAAGCTCGCCTGGGTTCTGGAGCTGAAGAACGTGCGTCGCGGCCGGATCGAAGATTACGCGCGCGAGTTCAAGTGTAAGTACGTGGCAGGTGCTCGTCCGTGGGGCGTTCCGTGCGATGTGGCTTTCCCGTCAGCAACCCAGAACGAGGTGAGCCGCGAGGACGCGGCGACTTTGGTCAAGAACGGCTGCATCTGCGTGTCGGAAGGCGCGAACATGCCAACCGAGCCCGACGGGATCCACGTCTTCCAGGCGGCCCAGATTCTGTACGGTCCGGGCAAAGCGGCGAATGCAGGCGGCGTGGCCACCAGCGGACTTGAGATGAGTCAGAACAGCATGCGCATGTCGTGGTCTCGGGAAGAGGTCGAGCAGAAGCTCCACCAGATCATGATCCGCATCCACGAACAGTGCGTGGCCTACGGTCGCGAAGGGTCGTACATCAACTACGTGAACGGCGCGAACATCTCCGGCTTCGTGAAGGTCGCCGAGTCGATGATCGATCAGGGAGTAGTCTAGGCGCCGTGAAGGTTGCCGAGTCGATGATCGATCAGGGAGTGGTCTAGGCTTCGCTGCGCTCCTCCTGTCCTCGACGTCGGCCACGCGACCTGTGTCAGGCCCAGGCGTCACCAAGAACGGCCACCGAGACAACTCGGTGGCCGTTCTCACTTATCCTTCGGCTCGGCTGCCAAGGCAACGAACTGGCGGCCCAACCACGTCCCCTGAAGAACATGGCATCCGTTCGGCCGGTTTTCCCTCCGACTGCAGAGGGATTGGCGAAACCCCGAATCTCAGGTTAGGATGGAGGTCCTCACGGCACGTTTCCTGGCTCGACTCTGCCTCTCTCGGTGTGTGGATTCGGATTGTGGATGCGAGCTGTCCGCCAATGGTGCGGCAGCGAAGAGCTCGTGGGCCTCGGTCTCGGCGTCGTTGCGGCCCGTCGGGACTTGAGGCGACTCCTTTCAAGACCGCAACGATCGAGAGAGATACGAATGGGAACTCGCATTTACGTCGGCAATCTGTCGTTTCACACCACCGTCGATTCCTTGCGCAACGTCTTCACTGAGTTCGGGGAAGTGGTCGATGCACATGTTGCCACCGACCGCATGACGGGTCAGTCGCGCGGATTCGGCTTCATCACCATGGGGACCGACGATCAGGCGAAGCAAGCTATCGAGAAGATGAATGGCCAGGAGCTCGACGGCCGCGCACTCCGCGTGAATGAGGCGGAAGAACGCCGCCCACGTGGCGACGGAGGTGGCTTTGGTGGCGGCGGCGGCGGCGGCGGCCGCAGCGGCGGTGGGAGCCGTGGTGGCTTCGGCGGCGGCGGCGGCGGCGGCGGTGGCCGTAGTGGCGGTGGCGGTGGCCGCAGCGGTGGCGGCCGTGGCGGTGACCGTGGTGGCCGCGGCGGCGGCGATCGCAATCGTTGGTAGACTGAAGGCCAGACGACGATTCGCGTCGTCATAGCCGCAAGGACGCGAGGTGCGGGCTTACTGCCTCACCTCGCGTTTTTGCGTGTGGTTGCTCACCGCTGCAGCCGCGTCGGTTCGGCCCAATCCAGTCTGGACAGTTTCCACTGCACACACGCAAAACCGGACGTGAGCAGCTTGCCCACGTCCGGTCCATGTCTTCGCAGGTTACGTCGTACGTGACTATCGGCTCAAGTTGAGCCGCGTCCAGGTGCGCAGTACGTGCATGTAGTTGCCACGCTCGTACATACCTGGATCGGGACACTTGCTCAAGTTCATGCTCCCGCGGGCTTGTGCCAAGCTCTCGTACTCGTGATCGGTGAGCCACGCAGAGAGAGCTTCCCGCGTATCCTTGAGGACCCCGGGCCCTCCCTTCAGCACAGCGCTCACCATCTGCACGGCATCAGCCCCAGCCATGATACCCTTCAGGGCATCGGTCGCGCTGTGGACACCACCGGTAAGCGCCAGGCTGCACTTGACCTTGGCGCTCAGAATCGCGAGCCACCGCAAACGGAGCAGAAGCTCCGTCGAAGTCGAGAGCTGAAGTGTGTTCTTGACCTCGAGCTGTTCCGGATCGATGTCAGGCTGATAGAAGCGGTTGAATAGGACCAGACCATCTGAACCGGCGGCCACGAGTTGCGTGGCCACGTGCACAGGTGCGGTGAAGAACGGCGACAGCTTTACTGCAACCGGAATCCGCACCGCGCCTTTGACGCGCCGCACCATCTCCACCAGCCGCGACTCGATGACCGCGGCGCTCTCGTCGGCCCGAGTCGGCAACGCGTAGACATTGAGTTCCAGCGCATCGGCGCCGGCTTGCTCAATCCGCGCCGCATACGCCAGCCAACCGGAGTTGGTCACACCATTCAGCGAGGCGATCACCGGGATCTTCAGAGCACCTTTGAGCTTTCGGATCTGCTCCAAGTACTCGTCCGGCCCAAGTAGGTATTCGCTGCTCTTGGGAAGAAAGCCAAGGGCCTCAGCGCTCGCGTTCTCGAAGCTCTCCACATAGGCCTGACGGGACGATTCCTCAAACATCAGTTGCTCTTCGAACAACGAATGCATGACCAGCGCCGCCGCACCTGCGTCCTCGAGGCGCTTCGCCTCACCAAGGTCATGGCTCATCGGAGAGGCTCCGACGATCAGGGGATGGTTGAGCCTCAAACCAAGATACGTCGTCGAAAGATCCATCACTCAGCCTCCGAGTTCGAAGTGGTCGAGCCCGCTTGGTTTTCGCCCGCGGTGGACACCACGATTTTTGCCATCTGTGCGTAGAGTTCGGTACGGCGCTTGGCGTCGCGCTCCGCCAACTCCATGAGCTCCGCAAAACGCTTGGGATCCGCTTTCTGAACCATGCGGAAGCGCGTCTCGTTCAGCATATAGTCGCGCAAGCTCCCCTTGGGTTCGCTGCTGTCGAGCGTCAGCGGGGCTTCTCCGCGCAGCGCACGCGCTGGATCGTACCGATACAGTGGCCACGCACCGCACTCTACGGCTGCCTTCTGCTGATGGCAGCCATGGGCGAGGTCATAACCGTGAGCGATACAATGCGCATAGGCAATGATGATCGATGGCCCCTGATGCGCGTCCGCCTCGACAAACGCCTTCAATGTCTGGGCGTCCTTGGCACCGAAGGCGACCCGGGCCACATAGACGCTGCCGTAGCTCATCGCCAGCATTCCGAGATCCTTCTTCGGAATCGACTTGCCCGCCATGGCGAACTTGGCGGACGCGCCGATCGGCGTAGCCTTGGACGCCTGCCCACCGGTGTTCGAGTATACCTCAGTGTCGAGCACCAAGATATTCACGTCGCGGCCGGAAGCCAGGACGTGATCGAGCCCACCGTATCCAATGTCGTAGGCCCAACCGTCACCACCGACGATCCAAACACTCTTCTTGACTAGGTAGTCTGAGAGGGCGTTGAGGTGCTGAACGTCAATCGATGCGGGCAGACCCTGAAGCTTCGATTTGAGCGCAACCACCCGAGCCCGCTGAGCCTCGATACCCGCTTCACTGGACTGATCGGCAGTGACGAGCTCGCTCACCAGCTGTCCGCCAATCGAGCTCTCGAGCCGCTTCAGCAGCATCTCGGCGTAGCCCCTTTGCTGATCGATCGTGAGCCGGAAGCCCATCCCGAACTCCGCGTTGTCCTCGAACAGCGAGTTGTTCCAGGCGGGTCCGCGACCGTCCCGGTTCACGGTGTAGGGTGTGGTGGGCAGGTTTCCGCCATAGATCGACGTACAGCCAGTGGCATTGGCGATGATCGCGCGGTCACCGAAGAGCTGAGTCATCAGCTTGATGTATGGAGTCTCGCCGCAACCTGCACAGGCGCCCGAGTACTCGAAGAGCGGCTGCATCATCTGCACGCTCTTCACGTCGTGCTTCACCAGCTTGCGATCCACCTCGGGCAAGTCGAGGAAGTACGCGTAGCGTTTCCGCTCGGCATCGCGCAAGGGCCGCTGCGGCGCCATGTCGAGTGCCTTGTGTTTGGGATTACTCTTGTCCTTGACCGGGCAGATCTCCACGCACAGGCGGCAACCGGTGCAGTCCTCGGGGGCGATCTGGATGGTGTAGGCCTTGCCCTTCCAAGGATCCGCCTTGTAGGTGGCGCTCTTCATGCCCTCGGGAGCCTTGTCCAGCAGCGCGGGATCGTAAACCTTGGCGCGGATCGCGGCGTGGGGACAGCCCAACGTGCACTTGTTGCACTGGATGCAGATCTGCGGATCCCAGACCGGAATCTCGAGGGCAATATTGCGCTTCTCCCACTGTGTGGTGGCGGTGGGCCAGGTACCATCAACCGAGAATGCACTCACCGGCAGAAGGTCACCCTTGCCTGACAGGATGGTGGCAGTCACCCGCTTCACGAAGTCTGGAGCCTGATCAGAGACGATCGACGTCCTTGGCTTGTTACCGTTGACCAGACTTGGCACCGGCATCTTCTTCAGGTTGGCGATCGCGTTGTCGACAGCAGCAATGTTCTTGGCGACGATCTCCGCGCCCTTCTTGCCATAGGTGTACTCGATCGCCTTCTTGATGCTGGCGATGGCCTTGTTCGGATCGATCACCTTGGCCAAGGAGAAGAAACAGGTCTGCATCACGGTGTTGGTGCGACGCCCGAGGCCGGCCTTCTGCGCCACGCTGTCGGCATCGATCACGTAGACCTCGACCTTCTTGTCGATGATCTGCTGAGCCATCTCGAGCGGCAACTGCTTCCACGCCTCTTCGGGGGAGTACGGACTGTTGATGAGCAGGGTACCCCCAGATCGGATGCTGGCGAGCATGTCCACCTGATGGACGAACTCCCACTGGTGACAGCCAACGAAATCCGCCTCCTCGATCAGGTACGGCGCATCCATGTTGCCGGGGCCAAACCGGACATGGCTCACGGTGATCGTTCCGGACTTCTTCGAATCATAGACGAAGTAGCCCTGCACGCCGAGATCGGTCTCGGCACCCACGATCTTGATCGTGTTCTTGTTGGCACCGACGGTGCCGTCACTCCCCAACCCGAAGAACAGAGCTTGGTGGGTCCCTGCCTCGAGGACGTCGAGCGGCTTCTCCGGCATGGGCAGCGAACGGTGGGTCACATCGTCGACGATGCCAACCGTGAACCGGCGGCGTAGTTCATCGCTGTCGAGATGCTCGTAGACCCCAGCCACCTGCGCCGGAGTGAACTCCTTGCTCGAGAGACCATAGCGACCACCGACGACGGTCGGCATCGCGCCCTGCCAGTTCTCCACCATGGCCGCGACCACGTCGAGGAAAAGCGGGTCGCCGAGGGCCCCCGGCTCCTTGGTGCGATCGAGCACGGCCACCCGCCGGGTGGTCTTGGGAAGCGCCTGAATCAGGCGATCGGCTGCCAACGGGCGGTACAGGCGGACCACCAGCACGCCCACCTTCTCGCCGGTTGCCACCAGCTTCTGGACGGTGCGGCGCACGGTCTGTGCACCGGAGCCCATGATCACGATCACCCGCTCCGCCTCCGGATGGCCCTCGTACTCGAAGAGCCGGTACTGCCGACCGGTGCGGGCCGCGAAGCGATCCATAGTCGCCTGAACGATCTCTGGGCAGGCGTCGTAGAAGGCGTTGCAGGCCTCGCGAGCCTGGAAAAACACGTCCGGATTCTGCGCGGTTCCACGCAGCACGGGTCGATCGGGAGTGAGAGCGCGCGCCCGGTGTGCCGCGATCAGCTGCTCGTCCACCATGTGCCGCAGATCGTCGTCGGACAGCCCGAGGATCCGAGTGACCTCATGGGAGGTCCGGAAACCGTCGAAGAAATGCATGAACGGCACCCGCGCCCGCAGGGTTGCCGCATGGGAAATCAACGCAAAGTCGTGAGCTTCTTGGACGCTCGACGAAGATAGCATTGCCAATCCACACTGGCGCGCTGCCATCACATCGGAATGGTCGCCAAAGATGCTGAGCGCGTGACTGGCCACGCAGCGGGCCGCCACGTGAATGACGAAGGGCGTCAGCTCACCGGCAATCTTGTAGAGATTTGGGATCTTGAGCAGAAGCCCCTGCGACGCCGTAAACGTGGTGCCGAGCGCTCCGGCCTGAATCGCGCCGTGGATGGCGCCAGCTGCCCCCGCTTCCGACTGCATCTCCACCACGGTCGGCACCGAACCCCACACGTTGGGGACGTTCTTCGCAGCCCACTCGTCCGACCATTCGCCCATGTTCGAGGATGGGGTAATCGGATAGATGGCAATCACTTCACTCAGTCGATAGGCAACTGAAGC
The DNA here is from genome assembly GCA_964396375.1 of uncultured Polyangiaceae bacterium. Lineage (GTDB taxonomy): Bacteria > Myxococcota_A > Polyangia > Polyangiales > Polyangiaceae > FEN-1139. The sequence continues at coordinate 50,332 of CAYNEY010000010.1, forward strand.
CGTCGCTTCATTGCCGTCGACGACCATCAACGTCTTTTCACTCATTGCTCAATGACCTCCACCAGACAGGGGTGCGGTTCACGGTACCGAAAGGGAAGGATCTCCTCGACCGGAGGGGGCACCTTACGTCTTCTCCGTCTCATCACAAGCAACTTTTCGAGGGATCCGGGCCCCCGGAGAAACGCGAAAAAGCTGCGGAGCTGGCTCCAGGTGAAATTCTCTTGCTAGCCTCAGAAACGGTTCGATACGAAGGACGAGGGAGGCCATGAGCCCATGGTCTCTGGCCTAATCGCGTTGCGCAGAATCTGCGGGGCTCCGGGGCGAGTGGGGGTATCGGACTCCTCCGTCGATGACCAACGGGCCGAACATTGTGAGCCGGTTGGTAAGTCGCAGATCTCACTTGACACCGTACTGCAGACCACAGCTGCGCCCTATGTTTCCAAATACTCTCAGTTAACTCCGAAGCGGGGAGGTGCGGCACCTGTGCGAGCCCCAAGAACGCAGCACGAAACGGAGTGACCACAGCCCAGACCTTGGCGTTCAGGACCGGCAGACACCGCGTTCGCCGACTAGACTTCTCGTGTGAGTCGTCGGGGGGTCTCCCGCGAGAACTGGAAAGTCTCATGCAACCACAAGACAACTTGTTGGTCGCGGTAGAGCGTGGCGGCACGCTCCCCGCCTGGATGTCTCGATGTCACGAGCGGGTGGCTGATCTCTGGGTGGTCGCCTGCGGACCAGACGACGACAGCCGTGCCCTGGTCGAGCGTGTCACGCAGCGCCTGGCCGTGCTCGAGGAGTCGAACGAGCAACTCGGTCTCGCGGTGGTCGTGACCGCGATGGGTGATCACTCGAACGACCAGAAGGAAGCCCGGAGACTGCTTTCGATCGCTCTCCTTTCGTACATGGAGCGACAGGGGCGCGGCAAGATGGTCTTCTTGACCGACGACGCGCTTTCTTCCGAGGGCCGGGTCGACATCCTCAGCCTCGCCTCCGGTCTGGCCCAGAACCTCACCACTCCCCAGGTGTCGATTACCATCCGCTTCGCAGGATCCTCAGAAGAGTCGCTGGTCGAGGAACTCTTTGCTCAGCGGAGCGCGCCCGAGCGTCGCACCTCGAAGAGACCACCTCGAAGCGGTCACCATGTCAAGGCAGATTCGGTGTCGGAGCCGGCCGCGTGCGCCGAGTCTCAACGGCCCTCGCGACGTCGCTCCAATGCACCGGGTTAGGCAGAGTCGTCGCACCGGTCCTCTCCTCCTGGCCTCCTTGCCCCTCTTCTGGTAACCCGGGAACGTATGCTGGTCGCTTCGAGGAACGCCCGCGGACTTTCCCGCAGAGTTCGCCTTTGCCCAGGCCAGGCTGCGCTCGCCCTGCTCGTCGTGTGCTGGATGGCTGGCTGTCACTCACTGGATCGCTTCGACACCACCGATGACGCCGAGTACTGCGGCAAGCTGTTGGCCCCTGGCTTCGCTTCGAGTGGCCTGGTTGAAAATGGCGACCAAGCCTCACAGCTGCGCCTCAAGCTCTCCCTCAACACCAAGACCATCGCCACCCGGCCCGGTGTGGTATCGAGCAACGATGCAACATTCGGGATCTGCAAACCGCTGCCGCTGTTCGATGACGCTCCTTTGAGAACCATCGAGCCCGCCCTCCATGATGAGATCTCGCTACTCAGGATCGGCGAGGGCCACGAGGATGATGCGCTGGTGTGGGTGGACTCCACCTGCTCGGGTTCTATGCTCGGGGTCCTGTCGTTGATCGCAGACGGCCACGTCGAACTCCGAGTCTTTCGCCCACGACCCGAACCATCGAGCACCACCCCGATCGCAGACACGCCGGGGTTCGGAGTCTTCTCATTCGACAAGCATCGCGATGGATGCGGCTTCTAGGGCAGGGAGAGGGATGCGCGGCATGCTGGTGCTGGGAATCGAGACCTCGTGTGATGAAACGGGAGCCGCTCTGGTCCACACCGATGGCCGGGTCCGTTCTGACGTGATCCACAGCCAGATCGCTGTGCATGCCCGCTTCGGCGGAGTGGTGCCGGAGCTCGCATCCCGTGACCACATGACCAACCTGCCGCATGTGGTAAGAGACGCCCTTCTGACCGCGGGCCTTGGGCTCGCGGACGTGGATGCGATCGCGGTCACCTGTCGTCCCGGACTCTCCGGGGCGCTCCTCGTGGGCACACAGTTCGCGCGAGGCCTCGCCTTCGCCCGGAGGCTGCCCCTGCTCGGCGTCGATCATCTGGTTGGACACCTCCTTGCCTGTCACCTCCGCTTCGACGACACACCAGTCGTCTTGCCCCGCCTTCCCTATGTCGCGCTTCTGGTCTCTGGAGGCCACACCGCCCTCTATCGGGTGGATGGTTCTTCCCTCTCAGATATGCGCGAACTCGGGGCAACCCGCGATGATGCTGCGGGCGAGGCCTTCGACAAGGTGAGCAAGTTGCTCGGTCTCGGCTACCCGGGCGGGCCGGTCATCGATCGTCTCGCAGCTGAGGGGGACCCGACGAAAATCAAACTCTGCCGCCCCATGCCGGCGCGCACCACCTTCGAATTCAGCTTCTCTGGGCTCAAAACCGACCTCGTGCGCTACGTGCGGGATTTCGGTCGACCGGGCAACGACCAGCGCCTCCGCGATCTGTGCGCAGCGTTCCAGTCTCGCGTGATCGAAGTTTTGGTCCGAAAGACCCTGGCTGCCGCGGAGCGGGAGCAGGTACGCACCATCGTGGTCGGGGGTGGGGTAGCCGCGAACACAGGCCTCAGATCTGCCCTCGTCGCGGCGGTCCGAGACCGTGGCTACCAGCTGGTGTTACCGTCAATCCGCGCTTGCACGGACAACGCCGCGATGATCGCCTACGCGGGCGCGGTACGCCTCCAGGCTGGTGAGCGCGACACGGACGTGACCATCCATCCTCACTCCGCGCTTCTTTCCGTAACGCGCAAGGGGCGAGGGCGTCGCTCCGCGAGAGTCGGTGCCGACTGACACCGGCGGCGGGTGGTACCGTTCTGATTGGAGCGTCCGCCTGCCCCGAATCAGCGAGACTTCTTGGAGGGCGTCTCGGCGCTGATCAGAAACTCGATGGCATCCTTACGGAAGCGCACTCGGTATGGGGGCACCTCTCCGTTGAATTGCCATACAAATTTCGCCCCCTCACTCGCATTGTTGGCTGAAACTCGAGCGATCCGAGAGTCTCGCTTGGCGAAGCCGCGCGGTGACTCGAGGGATTTTCGGCCAGGCACGGTCACCGAGAATCCCCGCGCGGTGCTCTGACCGCGAATTGCCTCTCCGGGTGCGTCCAACTTGATGCGATACAGCGTCGGCTCTCGCACCTTGCCTTTGCCCCAAGGCGGGACATCCTCGGGCTTGACAGCGGGCGGCTCAGGCTCCTCGCTGGGCATGCGCGACGGTTCTTCGGAGACGACCGCTTCGACTGGAAGCTGGGAGGTCATCTTGGCGAGGGCGAGTTCGCGCGCTGCGATCGGGTTGACCGAGGCGATGGTACTGGCAACCGAGGCGGCTGGGGCGGGCTCCATGGTGGTCATGGCGGTAGTCCCGAAGAGCGGGACGTGCGCAATCGGTCCCACGCCAGACTGAGAAGTCGCGGCAGCGCGGTCCACCAGGTTCGAAAGGGCCAAACTCGACCCCGCTGCTGCGTTAGACGCTGAAGGTGGCGATGTATTACCACCACCGAGCGCGACCCCCCCACCAACCACGATCGCGAGCACGCCAGCTGCGATCGCAGGACGAACCCAACGCCTGGTTCCCTGTGAATCAGCAGCCTTCGGTTGTTGCACCGCTTCGGACGGCGTGCGCCTGGCGCTGCTCCCCATGCGAGCACTGACCGCGGTCGCAGGCTTCGGGGGCGGGGAGGTCCGGCGGCGCACGGGTTCCTCGACGGTTCCGGACCGGAATCGAGACGAGATCTGGGCACCAAGTCCCCCGAGCAGCGCGGAGAGACCACCCATGGCACGGCTACCGGTGTCGGTGATGCCGCGGGTCACCGCCGAGAACAGTTGACTCTCTCGACCACGCATGGCCCGCACACTCTCGACGAACTCCGGATCCGCGTGTTCGTCAGATGGTGCCACCGGTGGACGCTCGGCTCGCGACTCCCCTCGGGCCGCGACTCGAGACACACGCGGCATCGCGCTCGGTGACACTTCCCTCTCGAGCCGGGTGTCAAGCACGACCAAGAGCCGCGGCACGCCGGTGCTTGGATCGATAATCACGTCGATACCTTCGATACGAGCCTCACGCTTGGCGCCGTCCGCCAACGACTCCACCTCCAAGCGCCGACCGAGCCGGAGGAACTCGAGCGAGGAACCGACGCGCACCGTGTCATCCTCCCCACGATCCACTCTGGCCCGCATCGGGGCGCTCAAGCCGTCGATGTGCAGCATCACGCGGGTCCCTGGTTCACCCAGACACGCCGGGTGACCACCAGGCGTGTGCTCGGTTTCGGTGACCTTCGTGTCCTCGCACAGGCGAGCCAACACTTGCGCGCTCTCAGCATCCAGCCCGGTGAAGCGGATCCCGAAGTCGCCGCCTTTGACCTGGGGCGTGACCCACGCCACCTCTCCCTCGACGATCACTTCCTCCCCGTCGATCTCGAAGCGAGAGACGACCTGGGCCCCCACTTCCGGGAGATAAGCGGTCGAGAGATGCATACCGGTGCGGCTGAGATCGCAGGACTCCGCCTCGAAAGCGCGCACCCCGTCCATCCCGCAGACATCGACCAATGCCTGGACAGAGATCCTCTGCTGACCCAATGTCCTGCGTTCTTCCTGGACCGACATCACGACCTCCAAAGACCCGACGACTACTTCCTGGGTCCTTATGGTCCGGTTATGTCACCGGTCACCCCTGGGCCAACTTCCCGGGCGGGTTCGAGCAACTTGCGCCGCAAACTCGATTTTTCGGCGTGAGATCACCATCCTTCGGCGTCCATGGCCCTCACCCTGGTGGTGCGCGGAGACAAGACCGAGCACAACCGCTCGATCTCGCTCGAATCGCCCCGAATCGTCATCGGCCGGGCCGCGGACAGCGATCTCGTGCTGCCGGACCCTAGCGTTTCACTCCGACACGCAACCCTCCGGCAACGGGGCCAGGACTACATCGTCGTGGACGAGGGGAGCACGAACGGAACGTTCGTCGGACCAGTAAGGCTTGCTCCCTCCACATCGCGGCTCATCCGCTCTGGAGATTTGATCCGGGTTGGTCGGGTTTGGCTCGAGGTCCGAACCAGCGCAACTCCGGTGACCGACAACCCAATGCTGGCAACCCGTGAGCTCGCGCTCGGCATGGTCGAGGATGCCTTGAACCGCGAAGGCGAGAGCCACTTCCCTAGAATCTGTGTCGAAGAGGGACCGGATCGGGGCCTTGTGCTCGAGTTGCTTCTGAACCATCGACCGTACGTGGTCGGGCGCTCGAAATCCGTCGAGCTTGCGCTGATCGAGCCAGACGCCTCACGCCGCCACCTGGAACTCTGTCGACGCGGGGCGGAAGTTGTGGTCCGCGACCTCGGCTCGAAGAACGGCACCACCTTGGGAGACAAGCCGTTGCCACCGGACCGCGAGCACACTTGGTTGCCAGGCAGTCTGCTCTGCATCGGGCGTGATCGGCTCAGTCTGACGGATCCGGTTGCGGATGCCTTTCGCGAGGTGCTCGCGCAGGCTGATGAGCATCTCCCGCTTCATTCCGAGGTCCCGCTTCCTGGTCGCGACTCGCCAGGCCGATCAGGGGTGGAAGTCGTTGAAGTGGACGACATGCCGAATGACCGTTCCGCTCCCTTGAACAGGCGGTCCGGACCACGGAGCGGCATCACGCTCGATCTCTTGGTGGCACTGCTCTCCATCGCAGTGCTCCTCATCAGCGCCGGCGCGCTTTGGTTCCTGTTCTCAGGAAATACTGTTGCCCCATGAATCGAGCTACGCGGTGAGGTTGGGATCTCGCGCATCCGAGCCAGGTACTCCCCCAAGAAGTTCGTCCGAGGCAGGACAGGAATGCTAGGCTGAGGGTCCGATGACGAGTGTGTGGAGTCTCACATCCGAACACCAGCACCTTCGCGACCTAGAACGGACGTGGAGGTGGACTGTAAGGGAAGCTTGCGGATGACGGCGCTAGTGCGCTTCTGGGGGACCCGCGGCTCGATCCCAACCCCCGGCGACAAGACCCGCCATTACGGGGGCAACACGTCGTGTGTCACGGTCGAGAAGGATGGCGTGCTCTTCGTGCTCGATGCGGGCACTGGACTCCGAGAACTCGGGCTCGAACTCGCAGAGCGTGACGAGCCGCTCGAGGCACACCTGCTCTTTTCGCACACCCACTGGGATCACATCCAAGGCTTTCCGTTCTTCCAGCCCGCGTACAAGACCAACACTCGACTCAACGTCTATGAGATTGAGCGCGAGCATCCTCGGTTCACGCAATTGCTGCTCGGACAGATGCGCTCCGAGTACTTCCCCTTCGAGTTCTCCGCTCTCGGCAGCCAAATCGTGTCACGCAGCTTCATTCAGGACATGACCACGGTAGATGGTGTTCGCCTGAGCGTCATGCGCCAGCACCATCCTGGTGGTAGTTTCGGGCACCGGCTGGAGTTCTCCGGAGAACGTGTGGTCTACGCCACCGACAATGAGCTGGACTTGGCACTGCTCGCCCCGGATGAAGCAGTCGAACACCCTGAACGATTGCGCCGGTTACCCCAGAAGCTGCTCGAGTTCGCTGAAGGCGCGGCACTCCTGATCGCCGACGCTCAGTACTCGGATGAAGAATACGCAACGCACCGCGGTTGGGGGCATTCCCGAATCACCACCGCTGTCGACTTCGCGATCGAGGCCAAGGTGCGACGGCTGGCCCTGTTTCACCACGATCCGTTGCACGGCGACCGGGAGATCGACCATCTGGTCGCCCTGGCCCGAGGACGTGCAGCGTCTCTGGGAGGGCAGCTCGAGGTGTTTGCGGCACGCGAAGGTGCAAGCCTCTCTATCCCTTAGCCTCAGGGGTGCTTCGGTCCTTCGTTGTAGCCTCGCGGCCGATACTGGGACTGCACTCCGGCGTGCTTGTCTCCGTTGTTCACCAGATCTTCGACCAGAAACGCTACCCAACTTCCCGGGTGCGCATCAGCCAGGACGAGGAAGTGCTCAGCAAAAGGTCGGAAGCTCTTGGCGTCCCAAAGACACTGAAGCCCTAGCGCGATCAGGTTCGGCTCGTTCGGACCAAGGTCCATCCCCCGGAGATAGAAGGGGAGAGCCTCGGCATGACGGCCCATACGGCACAAGGTGTCACCCTGGTAGACATGGGCCATCGCCCAGTTCGGCGCCAATCGGATAGCAATCGCCCCCTCGATCAATCGCTCGTCCATCCGCTGGCGCGCCCCCAACATGACCGCATAGTTGAGGTGGGCCTTCGCGCTCTTCGGTACAGCGCGCACTGTGGCCTGCCAGAAGGTGAGATCATCGGTGTAATCGAGGGCATGCCATCGTGCCTGGAAGCCCTGAAAGCCGAAGTAGACGACTGCCAGTCCGACCACCAGAGGCCGCGCGGCAGCAGAGCAGCTCCGCCACAATTCGGCCCAAAATACGCCAAGGCCAAGCGCGGCTCCCAAGGCGGGAATTGTCCAGAAACGTTCAGCACGAACCGTTGGAAGCACCACCGGCAGATTGGAATGAGGGAAATAGGCGATTGGTATCCACAGCAACCCAAGCCCCAAAAGCCCGAGGACTGCGGCTCGCTCAGTGTACGCCGAGCTGACTTCACTCCGACGACCAACCCGAAACCTTTGCAGCAGAAGCCAGCCGAGCAGGCCACAGCCACCCAGAGTCTTCGCCGTGAAAAGCAGGGCTCCACCGGTGGTCCCTACCCCCCAGAGGGTCTTCGGGGCAAGCTCGGCCGGATACGAGTAATCGCCACTCAACGATGTGGGCCACAGCAGTTGGCCCAGCCCGCTCAGATAGACTCGGAACGCCCCCGCTGCTCGGTACGCGAAGTCAGCAGTAGCGAGTGGATTGTTCATCGGATCTACCGGAAGCCGCGGCTGTTGGAACCACCGCAAGAAGAGCTTGAACCAGCGAACGATTGGCGGCAGATGCTCCGGAATTGGAGCGCTCAGCTCCTCGGGGATCGGAAAGGGGAAGAGCCTGCGTCTGAGCTCGGTATAAACCACCAGGGCCGCTGAGGTTGCCAGGAACACGCCAAGCGCTCGCAGCAAACCCAGGCTGCGTAGACCAAACAGGCTAGGAGCGATCACGAAGGCAGCCAGCGGCAAGAGTGGGATCGCGACCAGCGCGCTCTCCTTCGAGAACAACCCGAGCAGCGTGGCCACGAACACGGCTGGCAGCGAGAAGTGGGGACGGAGTCTGAGCGCGTGTAACCCGGTCACAACGAACAAGGCCCCGAGCACATCCGCAAGCCCGACCACCCCCGAGACTGCCTCGGTGAGCAGCGCGGTTGTGACGTATCCTAGCATCACCCACCAACCGAGTGCGACCCGACGACTGACCCGAAACGCGAATGAGCCAAGCAGTGCTGCAGTAAGCGCGTGCACGATGACGTTGACCCAATGCAACAACCACGGCGACTGTCCGAGAGACCACAAGGCACGCCAGACCAGATTGGGGAGCGGACGGTAGGAACCGATGCTCCGAGTCGGCGGAAGACCCCAGAAATCCCTCCGGAAAGCGTCGAGCCAGCCCAGGTTTTTGCCATTGACGAACGGATTCGCCAACAGTGCTTCCTGCTCGTCGAAGATGCAGTTACTGAGCGGGCTTCGCACGTACAAAACTGCGGCGATCAGGAGCGCCGGACCGAACGCGGCGGCCAGCGTCGGGGGGTTGGAGCGAAGGTAGCCGGCAAGATGCAGACCGAGTTCGACCAGCCCGTGCCAGCCGATCCGGAGCAGGGAGCGGGGCGTCCAGGGGCTCTCTCGCGTTGTGGCTTCTTCACCCATCGGGGGGCAGGATGTTAGCCTCTTTGAGCTGTTCCCACCAATCTCCCGAGCGCTCGAGGCGTCTTTGGGTCGACCACCGACACCGGTCTACCGAACCGAAAGCCAAAGCCCAACCCGAGCCAGCAGTCCTAGCAAGCTACGGGCAGCGACTCCCGGTGGTATGGTGGGCGCGCCGTGACGTTTCCCATCCTGGAAGGACTCAGACTAGCCGAGCTTGTCGCCACCGAGGGAGTGGTGTCAAGTTACCTTGGGGAACAGGTCGCGCTCGGCCGTCGCGTGCTCGTGAAGACCCTGAAGGCCAACGTGCTGCCTTCCTCCCCCTTCGCAGCTGCCCTCGAGCGAGAGGCGCGGCTGCTCAGCGAGATGTCCCATCCCGGTGTTCAGCAGTTGTTCGACTACCAGCGCAACGACTGCCAAATGTGGTTGGTCCTCGAGCATCACCGGGGACGCTCGCTCGCCGAGTGGCTAAAAGTTCGTCCCCGGCTTCTGCCACGTCAAGTCGCAGCCCTGCTGTGGTCGGTGTGCTCCGCGCTCGCCCACTGCCACGAACGAGGGATAGTGCACCGGGGTCTCACGCCCGATCAACTCTGGATCACCCCCGAGGGCCGGGTCATCCTTCTGAATTTCGTGGGCGCAGTTCGGGAGCGACTGCCGACCGCGCCCGAGCTTCTGGACGGCGTGCACCATGCGGTGGTTTCGCCATATTGCTCGCCCGAGCAGGTGCTCGGCGAGCCGATCGACGGACGGAGCGATCTCTTCTCCTTGGGCAGCATTCTGTATCAGACGTTGACCGGACGGCTTCCCTTCGACGCGGCTGACGAGCGCACCGTCTCCCAGCAGATCCGCCATAACGCAGTGCCCCCACCCTCTCGCTACCTTCCCGATATCCCCAGTCGACTCGAACGTCTGATCCAACGCTGTCTGGAGAAGATGCCCGCCGATCGCTTCGCACACACGGCGGAACTCCTGGCAGCGGCCGAGCCTCTGCTGGCCGAACTCGAGATACGTGCCCCCGAACCCGAGCTCGCACTGTCGTCGACCGACCCTTCGAGTATGGGCTCGTCCCATCGAGCCATGCCAGTCGCCCCCCCCACGCAAGCACGCGGCCGACTCGGATCCATTGGGCTCGGCATGACCGGACTGTTCGCCTCAACCCTTCTGATCATCCTCGGGGCGTCGCTCGGAGAGCAAGGTGCAACACTTGAGGGCAGCGCGCCGCGCCGTGCTCCGAGTCGCCTGGAGCTGCTCCCAGAACAGGCAGGAACCCTCCGGGTCGTGGCTGAACCCTGGGCCCGCGTCTCGATCGACGGACAACTGATCGGCACCACACCGATCGGGCGCCCCATCGCGCTCTCTCCCGGCACCCACTTCGTGCATCTCGAACACCCTCGCGCTCCGATTGAGAAGCGAACCGTCCGGGTTGCCGCTGGGGCCACCATCTTGCTCGACGTGAAGATGAGCGTAGCGCCGGATCCGAGACCACAGGCGACCAACCGCGCGGCGGGCGACGCCGGTTGGTCCCCTTGAGCACTTGGGTACACCGTTCACGACAACGTGGACGGTTTCCTCTCGGTCCTCAGCCGACTCGTTCGCGAGCCTCCTCACGACCGCGCAGTTTCTCCGGCGACCTGGACGCGTCGAAATGCCCCCAACGCCAGCATCACGAACACTGGGGTCACAACCATGTGGTAGCGGTCGTCACCGAAGAAAACCACATGGGTCAGCGCCGTCACCCCGACGAATCCGACCAAGGCGTCGCGAACCGGATGCCGAGCGGGTCTACCCGCGAGGGGAAGCCAATGAACGAGCACGAGTGCCACCACCAAGAGGTAAAATGGGGGGCGGTCTGGGTTGGTGAACAAGAGCCAAGCCATAGTCACCGTGACCACGATCGAGGTCGCCTGCACCAGCCCTTTTTCGGTGGTGAAGTCTCTCAGACGTCGCGGCCAAGCAAACAGCGAGAGCACAGCAAGTACCAAACCAGCGCGGTGAAGAAGGGTGAGCCACTCCCGACCTTGAACACGACGCGACTCAGGCCACGCCTCCGGATTCGATTCCCGGAGATACTCTATCGCAAACGATTCATGGTCGAAGGTCTGCGCCATCTTCTTGGGAGCTCGACTCAACCAGGGTAAGAAGTCCTCACGAATCCGTCGAAGCGCGAGATCGCGCCAACAGCGATCCTGGGCCACCTGCCCGGTCACGATCCGGCAGCCGTCGCTCGCTCGCAGGGTTCGGAACCGCCCATCCTCGGTCAGCGCCGAGATGGCAAGGTTCCAACCCATGTTCGTGGAAACCAAAGCACAACCGTCCATTTTTGCACAGTTGCGGGCAGTCCAGGGCAGGACCGTCGCGAGCGCCAGCGAGGTGATCATCCCAGCATGTGCCAAGCGTCGTTTCCACGAGCCTGACTCCACGAAGAGCAGCAGTGGCGCCACCAGCAATGTGGACGGCCGTACCAGGATCGCGCATCCCAGCAGAACTCCCGCCAGCAACCGGGCTCGCGTGCTTTGACGCAAGGCCACCACGAGCACCGTGAGAACCAGCAGCCCGGCGAGCAACTCCGTCATGATCAGCGTCCCGTACAGCACCAATCCAGGATGCAAGCTGAGCACTCCAGCGCCGATCCGCGCACGCCAACGACCTAATTCGATGGCCAATAGGTGGTGACCCACGACCACAATCCCAGCACCCACGCAAGCATTCGCGAGTGCGCTGACCCACGGTGCGTTACCGAGAAGACGGAACCAAACCGCAAGGTAGGCGCTATACCCCACCGGGTAGTGGGTCCAGGGTTTGGAGGTGGCGACACCCCGAATGATGACGTCCTCCGAGTACCCTAGACCCTCAGCGATGCGTGTGGCACCAAAGTGGTAGTAGTGCCCGTCCCAGACCGGCTCGGTCACGAAGTATTCGGCCGCCAGCAGCCGCACCGCGAGCGACACCACCACCAGCACGAGCACGAACCACCTGTCCGAATCGAGGCTCACGGCACGAACGCGCCCCGGCTGAACCGCGGCGGCGATGACTCCTTTCAACTGGCTCCTCCGCGAGTGCTCGTACTCTCCCGCATCCGTCGCGTGTAGGTGCGCGTCACCTGAGCGGGATCGAGCCTAAGACACTTGGCGATCTGCTGGAGGAATCCCCGAGTGTATACCAGCGCAGGGAGCGCCGCGAAGTCATCACCCTCGATGGCCCGAAGATAGGCCCCCGAGATCTTGGTGCGCAGCACAATTTCCTCGAGTTCAATGCCCAACGACTCCCGTACCTTGGCCAGAAGCGATCCGCTGAACACCGTGTCTGCACCGATCTCCCGCGCCAGCTCTTGCTGAAGCAGTTCGCGCTCAGCCTGCGCGGAAACGCCCTCGCGAGAGAGTTCTGGCGTCTCGCGACGCTCCTCCGGGAAGGTGGAAAGGTCGTAGGCACGCCGCCGCAACGGATCGAGCAGGGTCTCGTAGGCCTCGTCGATCATCCGGATCTCACGGGCCAACTCCTCGGCATCGAGTAACGAAGTCAAGCTCAGGCTGTCGGGCTGGAAAATGGAGCGCTGCTTCTTGTAAGCGCGGCGCAGCTCCTCGTCGTTGGCACCACGGTGGGTACCGAGTCGCTCATAGAGGGTGAGATCGGGGGCCACCAATGCAGTGATGCCCTGCGGTCTCGCAACATCACGAACCGTCGCCATGGCGAGGGCTCGGCGGGCTATTTTCTCGATGTTTCGAGCACTCTTGCTGGTGGGGCTGTCGATCAGAAGCGGGCGCTTGCGCACCACGCTCAACCACATGGAGTCGTCCTGCTCGATGTGACCGAGCGGCTCGAGGGTCACCCCGAGAAACCGCTTCGACATATCTCCCATGGCTGGACCGAGTTCCGTGTCAGTGCGCAGCCGTACCCCGTTTATGATCAGGCGCGGAGCTAGCTTCCCGAGCAAGGAGGCTGCCAGCTCGGCCAGCGCCGTGTCGTAACGGGACAGGGTCCTCAGCACATCGATGGGCATCGGCAAAGCCGGCAGCTCGGCGAGGGCGCGCTCGACCAACCGCAGTTTGAATCGGTCTTTGACCAAGCTGCGGCGCAAACGCCGCAAATACGAAGCCCGTACCAGGCGATAGATCCCCTCGACACTGGGCGGCTCAGGCGTGGCAACACAAATGCTCAAGTCAGCGCTCTCGAACAGATCCAGCGAGGCTGGAGCGGTACCCGACCCAAGGTCGAGGATCACGTGATCGGCGGCCAGGTGACGGATCTGCTTGGCCCAAAGCGCCTTTCGTCCCGGCCGGAGCGGGAGAGTCGAACCTCGGACATAGAGCTGAGGCATCAACTGAAGCCCTGGCACTGAGGTGGACCAAACCTTCTGCTCCACTCCCTCCCCCTCATCATCGCCCGCCTCGAGCGATACATCCGCACCAAGAATAGTGTGGAGTTGCGCACCCACCGTAGCGGCGTCAATCAGAACGACCGTTCGACCCAGCTGAGCCAGGTAGACGGCGAGGTTGATCGCGACGCAACTCGTTCCCACGCCACCCCGCGCCCCCGCCACTGCCATCACATGCCGCACAGTGCGCAGGGGGGCGGCGCTGTCAGCCTCCGGCGCTCGGGGGTCCGCGGGTTGGCTCATGGCCACCCTCTTCTAACCCGACACCGCACAGCATGCACGGCCAACGCACAGCAGAATCTCCCGCGTGTCTTCCGTTCCGGCCCGGCGTATCACGAACAGCACCCAAAGCCGGATGGCTCCCCTCTGGAAGCGGGCTAACCTCAGCCCATGTCCGCCCTCGGTCGTTCCCTGGTCGTGATGGTCCTCGCTGCCTTAGCCTCTGGGTGCGAGCCACCCCGCGTAGCTGCATCCGCCGTGGATCGTGAAATTGATGGGATCGATACCTCGTTTCTCACCGGTCCAGAACGGACATCCTGGTCGATGCTCGTCGATCAGGAGCTCGCGCCCTGCGAGGGTGCTCCGGTCAGCCTTCGTGACTGCCTCGATCGGCGCATCGTTTGTCCGGGGTGCGCGAGCGGTGCGAGATTTCTGGCTGCGCGGATAGGTCGCGGCGATGCGCCGTCCCAGGCAGAGCAGGCCTACCGCGTCCGCTTCGGCACGGACAGGGTGATGAAGGTCACGCCCGACGATTCACCACAACGCGGCCCGACGACCGCGCCAATCACCATCGTGGAGTGGGCCGACTACCAGTGCCCCTTCTGCGCGAACACCGCCGCCATTCTGGACGAACTCCTGTCGCGGCGCCCCGATCAGATACGCCTGATATTCAAGCACTTTCCGATTGCGTCCCATCCCTCCGCGCGCCTGGCAGCGCAGGCCGCCGCGGCAGCCCAGGAGCAGGGGCAGTTCTGGGAGATGCACCGACTTCTATTCAGCGGGAAAAGCCACCAGCTCTCGAGCGAGCGGCTACCGGAGCTTGCGCGAGAGCTTGGGCTCGACGTCCCGCGGTTCGTGACGGACGTTGGCTCCTCGAAGGTCGCCGAGCGGATCGAGCGAGACCAGAAGCAGGCCGATCGGCTTGGGCTCCGCGGAACCCCATTCGTTCTGATCAACGGTCGACACTTCGACTCGAACCACTTCGACTTGGAAGAGGACCTCGACGCCTGGATCGAGCTCGAGCTTACGCTCTTGGCTCGCAGCGGAGGTTCCGAATGAAGGCCCCCGCAGAACAGGGTTGTTTTCCAACTGGCAAACACTACCCTGGGATCGCTCACCTACTGAACGTCACCGTGGTTGGTCTGGCCCCCGAGCTTGCCGCCGATCTCCCGCTCGCGTCGCTGCCAATCGTCGCCATCGACACCGAGACCACCGGACGCGACTTCACCAACGACCGAATCGTCGAGATCGCAGCAGTGCTCTGGGAGGATGGCGCGGTGATCGCGCGCCACGGCTGGCTCGTCAATCCCGAGCGTCCGATCCCGAGTGAAGCCACTCAGGTTCACCACATCACCGATGATATGGTGAGGGATGCTCCACGTTTCAGCGATCTGATCCCGGAATTGGTGGAGCTGACCCGAGGCCATGTTCCCCTCGCCTACAACGCCGAGTTCGATCGGAATTTCATCCATCGGGAGTTCTCCCGAGCTTCGCTCGGAGAACTCAGCCTGCCACCCCTCTTGCGACACGATGTGCACTGGATCGACCCATTGGTGTGGGCACGTCTGGTCCAACAGTCGGAGAAGAGCCGGGCGCTCGGTGACGTCGCGACCCGCCTCGGGATCCCTCTCACCCAAGCACATCGCGCGACTGATGACGCAGAAGCAGCAGTCCGCGTGATGGCCGCACTCGCGGCCGATTCGCGCGTGCCAAAGCAGTATGGGGCCTTCCTCAAGGAGCAGCAGCGCCTGCTGCGACTCCAACAGGAGGAGCGCGCCTACTGGAGGCAGAATCGCTGAGCCAAGCACGAATCAGGATGTCAGAGAGGCCAGGCTCGGCTAGATTGATCGAGCCCGTGTCCGTCGCGCGTCCCTTGGCCTCCGATCATCGTCCCCCGTCGATCTCGGGCGGTCGGGAGGAGCTCCGTGCAACGCTGCTCCGCCCCTATTGGCTGCAGCTCCGCGATGAGCGCGGAGAATCAGCGGCGCGAGCCCTCCTGTCGACCGTCGGTCTGGCGATGAGCGTGGTCGAGGACGAGACCACCTGGATCTCTCAGGCGGCTGCGAAGCGCGCGCTCCGTGCCTTCGCCACAGCGCTCGGCGAGGATGCCATCGCCCACTGCTCAGCGTGGTTGATCCACCCCGAAGCACTCGGCAATTACGTCCAACTGCTGCGGGTCTCGTCCGAACCACTCGATGCCTACCGTTACCTCACGGCGCACGCCATTGAGATGAGCCGCGTCGGCGGCTACCAGCTCCACGAGGTGGGTCGCGGAGAAATCGTGGTTGAGTACACACCTCTCCCCTGCCTCGAAGACGACCATGGCGATCGACTGATGTGTTTGGCGCGCGCCGCCGAACTCGAAACCATCCCGCGCTTCTGGGGGCTACCCCCAGCAGAGGTAACCCACCAGAGCTGTCTTGCCAACGGTGACACCTCCTGCCGCTACCTGATCCGCTGGACGGAGCAGCGACCAACCCAACTCTTCACCGGCCTGGGTCTCGGGGGCGCCCTCGGCGTGTTGGTCGGTGCGATCACGGGTCACCTCTGGATCGTGGCTATGCTGCTTGTGGTGGGAGCCGCCGCTGGCGGGACCATCGGCCACCTGTTGAACCGGATCCTCCGGGATCGCCAGCTGCGGGCCCTAGAGAAGCACCGGATTTTGGCGCTGGAGCGGGGTTTGGAACTGCGGGGGCAGAGTCCCCTGCCCGACGGCGAGCCGATCGGGAGTGTGCTCGGCGGGAAATACCGGATCCTACGTCGGATCGGCTCTGGAGGTATCGGCGCCGTCTACGCGGCTGAACACGTCGCACTCGGACACCGGGTGGCAGTGAAGCTGCTGCGCGGTCAAGCAGCCGCAGACGCATCCGAGGTGGCTCGCCTCCGACGTGAAGCACAGGTGCAGGTTTCGATCGAACACCCTAACGTAGTCCGCACACTCGACCTCGACCAGACGGCGGACGGAAGCATCTACGTCGTGATGGAGCTCCTGCGCGGGCGCAGTCTGGCCGAGCGCCTTCGTGAAGGACCGCTGTCAGCAGGACAAACCGTCGAGATCTCGCGGGCCGTGTGTCGCGCTCTCTCGGTCGCCCATGAACTCGGCGTGGTGCACCGTGACCTGAAGCCCGGCAACGTGTTTCTCTGCGACGACGGAAGCTACAAGGTGCTCGACTTCGGCATGAGTAAGTTCGCCCAAGCGGAGTCCTTGACCCAAGAGGGCTACACCCTGGGCACGCCGGAGTACATGTCGCCCGAGCAGTGCATCGGAGCCACGCTAGATCCGCGCTCCGACGTCTACGCCCTCGGGGTGTTGATGTACGAGATGTTGACTGGGGAGATACCGATTCAGAGCCGTAATCGGCGAGACCTCTTGGAACTTCATCAGCGGGAGGTTCCGCAGCGTATCCGTGACCGCCGCCCGGATTTGATGATATCGCCGCAGCTCGACCAGGTGGTGTTGGGCTGCCTTGCCAAGCGAGCTTCTCAACGTCCAGCCTCGGCGGCCGTGCTGGAAAAGCTGCTGGCAGCGATCCCAGCCGCCGAGCTGCGTGAGTCGGATCCTCCACGCACCGACGGAGCGCTACTGTCTCCCTCAACTGACGAGCTCCCGGTTCCTGCCGCTCCAAGCTCCAAGGATTGACTCCGCGGGCACTCGGAGGCCCTTTCGGGTGTACTATGCTGTCGTTTACCATGTCCCGCCGCCTAGTATTTTACGTTGGCCTCTGCTTGGTCTGGCTTCTGGCTCGCCCCGCCCGCGCATTCACCCACATCGTGCGTCACGGCGAGACCTTGGCATCGATCGCCGAGGCCTACTACGCGAGGATCTTCTACGAGCGGATCCTGGTAGCCGCCAACCGTCTCGATCTTGCGGGCGGCACACCACTGACAGTGGGGATGCGCCTCGAGATCCCCACAGTCGCACACTACGAGGTGAAGAGGGGTGAAACCTGGCCCGACCTCGCCACGCGATTTCTCGGTGCGCCGGCACGATCCGAGGTGCTCTCGCGCGTCAACGATTCGAGTCCCTGGTTGATTCCAGAAGAGGGGACGCGGATCCTGATCCCGTACAACCTGTCGGTGCTGATCGGGGCTGACGACACCATCGTAAGTGTGGCTCAGCGGTTCCTTGGCGACGCAAAGCAGGCCTGGACCCTCACGCACTACAATGCTCTCAAGGAGGCGAATCTCAGCCGGGGCCAAGTGATTCTGGTCCCGTTGTCCGATCTTCCCCTCACCGAAACGGCCCTCTCCAACCTTCGAGAAACCGACAAGCTGCTCCAGACCATCGATCCGGAACCGCGTCGCGTCCAACGAAGACTGGCAGCGGAGCTACCAACACTGCTGGCCGACGTCCGTAGCGGTCGCTACGTGGACGCCATCGCTCGAGGGAATCGATTGCTCGGAGCCTCCGTACTCTCGGTGCCTCAGGAAGCTGTTGTGCAGCGCCAGTTACTGGAGGCCTACGTAGCCCTTGACGCCACTGGACTCGGAGTTGCGGCCTGCGCCGCGTGGAAGAAGCTCCTTCCAACGGCCAACCTTGATCCGAACCAGTTGAGCCCCAAAATCCTTGAGGTCTGCAAGACCCCCAATCCCTAGGATGTTTTCATGTCTTCATCCACCACACCCTCTCTCCCCAACCCAGTTCGGAAAAACGGGGAGGCGGGATTACCAACCACCGAGCCGCCACCACGCCCTCCACCTTGGTACCTCGTGGCACTTGGTCTGCTGCTCCTGCTCGCGGGTGTCGCCATGGGCCTGGTGATGAGCGCGCGAGGCCGTTGACCCAATAGAAACCCGGCGCATGACCGCTCCATCTCACGACGGACCGAATGCCTTCGACTTTGGGAGGGTGGCGTCCCTGCGGTTGCGCGCGCGCTCGATCGCGGAGGGGGTGTACGTGGGTAGTCATCGCAGCGCCCAGCGAGGCACCGGGGTAGAATTTGGGGGACACCGCAACTACGTTCCAGGCGACGACCTCCGGAGGCTCGATCGGCACGCCCTGATGCGCCACGCCAAGCTTCTGGTCCGGGAGTTCGAAGCCGAGACCGAGCGGGTCGTCAGGATCGTGGTCGATGCCACGGCGTCGATGGGCTATCAGAGCCCGGGAGCTAGACAACCCAAGCTCGACTTCGCAATCACCCTCGCAGCGGCCTTGACCTGGATGTCGATCCTGGATGGGGATCCGGTGGCCCTAGATTGGATCGGGGGTGAACATAGCCACTGGCTTGGTCCCATGCGAGGTCGCGAAGCCTTCGAGCGAATGGTCGGGATGCTCGAGAGCCAGCGTGCCGCAGGTAGTTTGGTCGAGGAGCCAGAACTCTTCGCCCGAGCCCTTGCCCCCGTGCGCCGCTACGCTCGGCGCGGAGCACTGACCGTAGTACTCTCCGACCTCCTGGATCTCCCCCAAGGTGCCCTGCAATCACTCGGTGGGCTGGCAGGAATACACCGCTCATTGCTTGTTCTTTGTATTCGCGATCCCGCGGAGGCAAGCTTCCCCTTCACCGGTCCTTCCCGCTTGGTGGCGCTCGAGGGTGATACAATCGTCGAGACTGATGCCAGTCGGGTTCGGCGACAGTATCTCGCAGCACTGGCCGAGCACACGGCAATGCTTCGCGATTTCTTCGTGCACCGCGGCGCAACCATCCTGTTCGTCGAGAGCCTCGCGGATCCGGTCGAGATTCTGTCTCACGCCGTCGCCGCTCTCAGGACACGCCGATGGTAAGCTTCGGCGCCGCGCTCGCGCTCTTGACCGTGCTTCTTGCGCTCGTGCCGCTCCTCGCGCATCTGTTGCACCGGAGCCGCGCACCGAGCATCCCGTTCCCTCCGACCCGTCTGGTGGGGAAGCTCGAGCACGCCGCCGAGCATCCTCGACGGATCGAACACCGATGGCTCCTCGCGGTGCGAATGCTAGTTGTGGTCGTACTCGCCGTGTTGGGCGCTGCCCCGGCCCTCCGGTGCGACCGCGTGCGCTTGACGCGACCCGATGGCGCATCCCTTGGTTTGGCGCTGGTCATCGATGATTCGGCGAGCATGCAGGCCAGGCTCCCCGATGGGGTATCCCGGTTCGAGCACGCTCGGCAAATGGCGCTGGAGCTGGTCGTCCAGGCCCGTGAAGATGACCAGCTCACGGTAGTGCTGGCGGGCAAGCCCGCCCGCATGGCCCTGATGCCGACACGCAATCGCGGCGCCGTTCTGCGCCTACTCGAGCGGCTCAGCCCATCCGACCGCGGCACAGAACTCGAACGCGGAATCGCGTTGGCCATGACAGCTCTCGAGGAACTCCCGCAGGCCCAACGCCGTGTCGCAGTGCTCTCGGATCACGTGCTGCCACACCCAGAAGTCACAGGAAATGTTTGGTACCCATTGCCCGAGATCGCCCGACCCGTGTGCGACTGCGGGCTCCGACTTGCCCATCGGCAGGGTTCAGCGCATAGGCTCGAGCTCGCGTGTACGGCCGCGTGCCAAGGCACCGTGACGCGGGTCGTCGAACTCTTTGACGAGAATCACCCGGAGGCGGTCCTGGCCAGCAAGCCCTTCCTCGATACACCAGGGCATACGACACTGCTCGTCGACGCCACCGACACCTCGATCTCGGCAGCCCGGCTCGCTGGACGTGACAAAAATCCTGAAAACGACCAGCTCTCCCTGTACGTCGGGGGCTTGGGTTTGGCGGTGCTGGTGGTGGCAGACCCAGAGCTCGGCCGACCTCCAACCGGAGGACGCCCGCTGCTCGAGCAGGCACTGCTCGCCGTTGATCCGAACATGAGCGTCACCTCGACACCGCGCCTCATCACGCCTTCGGCGGAGTTCTCCCACGTCAATCTCGTGCTCTTCGACAATCCTTTGCCCCTCAGTCCGGCAGAGAGGGCAGCTCTTCAAGTATGGGTCCGAAGTGGAAGGTTGGCGGTAGCCCTGCTCGGGCCAGCTGCCCAGTCCCAACAACTCGGCCACCTCCTCTCTCCTTTCGCCGACGGACGGACCACCTGGGAGATCGGTGTACCGCGCGGCCTCGACGTCGAATCGGTGCGGTGGCTCGGAGAAGCCAGCGAGAGTCTGACCGATCTCGCACCCACCGGGCGGGTGCGTTTCGACACCGCGGTCGACGGCATGCGCGATACCATCGCGCGCTGGGCTGACGGCGCTCCCTTCGCACTGCGAGAGCGCCTTGGTGAAGGCCAACTGATCACGGTTGGGCTTCCCTCCCTCTTGCAGGAAAGCGAGTTTGCCTTGCGCTCCGGATTCCTGTCGTTGTTGAAGTCGTGGTGCGATCACAGCCGTGCGCTCGGCCACCTGCGACTGATCGAGGTGGGCGAGAGCTTCCAGCTTCCGAGCACGGGTGAGCTTGCAGTGGTGGGACCGAACGGTCCGCTCGAAGTCATGGAGGTACGAGACGCGGAGGGTCGCGTGAGGAGGGAAGCAATCCCAAAGCACGCGGGGCGTTACCGAATCACCCACGATAGCAGGGAGGATGTGCGCTTCGCAGTCGTCCCCGTCGGAGAGTTTTCGGCCACCGGCAACCCGGCGATGAGCGGCTCGAACAGCCCGACCACGATGCGGAGCCACCATCTCGACATCACGCGCTGGTTGCTGCTTCCCTTGGGCGCTCTGCTCGTCCTCGAAGCACTCTTGCTCCTCGGTCGGCGACACCGCGCGGCGCAGCCAGCAGTTCCGGAGAGTTCTCACTCCTGATCGGGCCGGCCGCGTGGTTCAGCCAATCTACCCCCTCCTTGGTGCCCGTCGGCAGCGTCGGGCGGCCGGCAACTGTGCTATGAGCGGCCCTTATGCGTAGCCCAGCTGGTTTTCTGCCCCAGAACGCGCCCCAAGCACATGCCGGCGCGTTTCGGCTGGCGCTCTTGCTGGCCGGCACCATCATGGCCACAACGGCTCCGGTCGCCGCCACCGTGGTGGAACGAGTGGTGGCGGTGGTTGGCGAGGAGGCGATCTTGATGAGCGACCTCCAGCGCCGAGCAACTCCGTACCTGATGCGGGCGCAGCAGGAACTCCCGACCGAGTCGCACCGCGCTGCGGCCGTAACCCAGCTCCACAAGTCGCTGGTGGAGCAGTTGATCGACGAGCAGCTGATCGAGCGAGCGGCGCGGCGCGCCAAAATGACGGTGACGGACAGCGACGTGGATCAAGCGCTCAGCCGCGTTGCCAAACAGAACGGCGTCACCGTGGAGCGTCTCCTCTCGGAAATCGTGGCCTCGGGCTTCACCGAGAACCAGTACCGCGAGGAGCTGCGTCGACAGCTCCTCGACGCACGGGTGCTTGGACTCCGCGTGACCGCGCGCGTGCAGGTGCGCGAGGAGGATCTTCGCACTACCTACCGGAGCATGGTGCTCGACGAGCGCGCCCGGTTGCCCTTCGAGGCCTCCTGGATCGTGCTCTCGGACGATACCCGGGAGACGGCCAAGCTGTTGGTGGAGCAACTCCGCGCGGGTGGTGACTTCCCAACGTTCGCGGCCCGTCACTCTCTCGATACCGCGACGCGGAGCCGTGGCGGACAGCTCGGGCGGCTCGACCCCTCTCGAGTGCCGAAGCAGCTGGTCGACGCGGCGAGCCGCCTCGAGGTTGGGGAAGTCAGCGAGCCCATCAAGCTTGGCAACCGTCTGGTCGTTCTCAAGCTGAACGCGCGGGACACCTCGGAGCTACCTGCTTACAACGAGGCACGGGCCGAACTGTCTGAGCGCGTCTACAGCGAGAAGGTTGGCAAAGCGCGACGCCGTTGGTTGGATGGCCTCCGCCGGCAGACCCACGTCGAGGTTCGACTCTAGGGTCGAGCCCTGCGCCAATTTGGCACGCTCCCGCGGACAGGGGTGCCAACTAGTCACGCTTGCATCGGTACCCCACCCAGGTGGAGCCGCTCCCCACCAATCCTTTTTGCGACGAGCACCAGCTGGGTTTTCGGCGCCCTATCCTCCGCACCGGCCCTCGCCGTATGCCCCCGCGTCGTATCTCCCGTGCCTTGCCCCGCCCAGCCGTTATTGCTCGGCGCTCACCCCATAAGCGGCTCGGCGCCGGGCCCACCAAGCTGGCATTCTATCACTCGCGCACCACCGCCAGAGCGGCCTTATGGCTGCTGTGTTCGCAACGGTTCCCTTCTGCCTTGCGAAGTGGCACGCTCCGTGCTGGGTAAACTCCTGTGATGGCTCCTCGCTCCCTCGTCACGCCTCTCCTCGCCCTCTGCTTGTGCACCTGGTTCGTGCCCGGATCTGCGCTCGCCGCGACGCTCAACCTGAGCGATACCGTCGAACGCTCGGGTACCCTTCGGGACAGCACCGAAGATCCCTACGCGATCTCTCATGAAGACTGCCTGGAGGACGTCACGTACACCTTCTCGTTGGTGGCGGAGGGCACCTCCAACAGTGAGACCTTCGAGGTCTGGGTTGGTGCCGGCAACACGGATTGCTCGAACGAGGCCCTGCGCAAGACGACGGTCGAGTGTTGGAGCGTCCACTCCGAGGTGGCAGGAAAGACCAACCTCTCGGTAACCCTGCGCTCCCAGGAGATGCTTGGCATCTCACCCGCTGCCGAAGTCACGGGAGCCATCGACAGCTGCGATCCGGAGGACACGACGGTCACCGCTGCCCAGAACATGTCCGTGTACTTCCTCATCGTTCGCACCGGAGATGAGTTGAGTGCTTCCACCACCTACACCCTCAAATACGATCTGCTCGGCCCGC
Source organism: uncultured Polyangiaceae bacterium (assembly GCA_964396375.1). Classification (GTDB taxonomy): domain Bacteria; phylum Myxococcota_A; class Polyangia; order Polyangiales; family Polyangiaceae; genus FEN-1139. The sequence goes on from CAYNEY010000010.1 coordinate 73,547, forward strand.
TCCCACCGACGGGGCTCGAGACTGGGGTGGCTGAACGCCAGATCCCACTCTCCTGGGACCGGGATGAAGAGGGAACGACGGAGATCACTGGCTATCGTTTCTACTGTGCACCCAACGAGGCCGACCCGAGCGACAACAACCCCGACGCCTGCTCCTCCAGCCTACTAGTCGCGGGTGAAATGCCCGATCCTGAACTTGCCTGTGGCAGTGTCGACGGAAGCACGGCCACTGGCGGGATCGCCCGTGGCGGGCTCGACAACGGCCGTAGCTACGCCGTGGCAGTCGCCTCGGAAGACGCCCTTGGCAATCTGGGTGTCCTCTCCGAGCCTGCCTGCGCCACCCCGGCCGAAGTCGATGACTTCTACGAGCTGTACGAAAACGCAGGAGGTGAAGGAGGCGGCGGCCTCTGCTCCATCGGCCACGGGGCCCAGCGTTCTCTCGCAGCACTCCTCGCCTCGAGTTTGTTGCTCGCCGGGGTCCTGTGTCGCCGTCGCACCCGGACCGCGGCACGGCTCCGGCCCTAGCGTGCCGCAGTCAGCATTGTCTTCTTTGTATCGTTTTGCTCACCTCCCCAGATCCATGCGCACTCCATTCACCGGCAGCCTCTTTGTGACCCTTTCCCTGCTCTGCCCCTTTGCAATGGCCCAAGGGGTCGATGAGCTCGGAGCCTATGGTGGGCGCGAGCAACTCGGACAGAACGAATCGAGCCGAGATTTCGCGGTCGAGATCCGCATTGGCCCCTACCTTCCCAACGTCGACAACGAGTTTGAGGACGGCTCGACGCCATTTCGCGACGTCTTTGGCACCAAGCGACGCATGATGTTCGGTCTGGAAGTCGACTGGCAGGCCCTGAGGCTCGAGAATGTTCTGAGCTTCGGCCCCGGCATCGGTCTTGGCTACACCGCGATGAGCGCCGATGCACCGCTCGCCACCGGCGAAGGACGCTCTGACCAGTCAACATCCCTCCGACTCATGCCCCACTGGCTGGTGGGGGTACTCCGCGTCGATGCCTTGGATCAGCAGCTCAACGTGCCCTTGGTCTTCACGGCCAAGCTCGGCTTGGCAGAGGCCTTCTGGTGGGCGCGCAATGGTGACAAACCCGCCCGCGATTCCGACGGCCACAAGGCACGCGGGACCTCCTATGGTTATCTCTGGGCACTCGGCGCCGCCCTGAACCTCTCTTTCCTTGAGCCCAGTCGGAGGCGGAGCGTCGACGCGATGACCAGCGTCAACCGGATCTCACTTTTCGGGGAGTACTACGGAATGACGCTGGATGGCTTCGGCAGCGGCGGGATGATGGAGGTCGGCGACAACTCCTGGACGATGGGGCTCATCTTCGAGTTCTGAGTCTGAGCGTGCGGCTCCCCCAAGGCTTCGCGGCGCTCGAGCAATTCGCGGGTTGGGCAACCCACCGTACACCCGAGGGTCGACACACACCGGCCACGACGGAGCAGGGCTCACCGGCTGCGCAGCAACCGATCGATGTGCCGCTGCTCCCAGGCAAGTGCCTGCTGGTATCGGGGGTAGCTCCGCTCTCTCCGGAGGAAGTCCGGAGGGTGAAGTGAGCTAGCACGCCCCAAACGCACCGGTGGGATCAGGTGGTGCAGAACCTCATGGAACACGATGAATTCAACGAAGTAGCGAGGAACCCAGCGTTGATCGAGGACCGGGTGGATCCTGACCAATCGCTCGGTCGCGCTGTACGTGCCAAGCTTGATGGCTGTGCGCGCCGACCCGCGCGGCCGAGACCGACGGCCCCAGGTGACAAGGAGATCCAACTCGGTCTGCCCGAAGTATCGGCGCGAGACGGCTTCGAGAATGCGGGCAAGGTCGTGATACTGGCCTGTGGTGCGGAGGGGATGCCGGATCCGTCGCTCCGCACGGATCCGGAAGCTGTTCGACTCGATGAACTCCCCAACGAGCTGAGAGGCCGCACGGTCATCCCGGACGACATACCGAACCAGGGCTTCTTTGACCCGTTCAGGTGCATCCAGGAACATCATGTGCAGCCGCACCCGCAACGTGCCTTGGCTCCGCGTCTGCGTCACCATACGGCGACGGTTGTCCGTAACCGCAAGCTTCACGGGCCCGGCGAAAGCAAGTTCCATACGGCGCTCGAGCCTCTGCCGCGCACCTTCGTGAATGAAGATCTGAGGACCGCTCGGCAGAGCGAGAGGAAGCTGCTCCGCCAAAGGACCCGGGATCCGCACCGCCGCAGCAGCCATCCGAGGCGCGAGAAGCGTCGCCGAATCTCGCCGCCGCCGAACCAGGGCGGTGCGTGAGGGGAGCCAGGGGAACGCTTCTTGGGACATCAAACTCTCGATTCTCGGGTTACGGTTCAGGGCAGGTCCGGTCAAGGACTCGCGAATTATCCATTATTATCAATATCTTATAAGGAACGGGGCGCCTGTGGTCCGACGGACACTCAACTGCGCGAGATCAGGATGGATCCCGACCCACCGCTGCTGATCCGAGCACAGATCAACACCCCATCTCCCGCCGCCCCTGTCGCGGGTCAGCCAGCCTAACTACGCGAGATACTCGACATTTTCGGCGGAGACTCTCTGTAAACTCACCCCAAATTGGGACGAGCCCCTCCACACCACGACAACGAGGTTCGGAAGCATGGCCCCGCTACCGCCATGCCCCACAGATCCGCGAGAGGCCAGATCGTCACCTTCTCCCCCTTAGGAGCGTCCACCTTGTCGTTTCGCGGGCGCCTCCTCCTCCTTGCCTTTCGCTGTGCGCGCCGGGTTCGGAGACTCTCCCTTAGAACCCCCACCCGACTCACCTCGTCCAGAACTGGACGGTGGCTCGGCCGCTCCAAGCACGCGCCGCTTGATGCCGTAGTGGGCAAGCAGAAGGTTCTCAAGCTTGGTGAGCAGCGCAGGGTGCTGCTCAAGGTAAGATCTGGCGTTGTCTCGACCCTGACCGATCCGCTCGCTGTCAAGGGAGTACCAGGCACCACTCTTCTGTACGATGTTGAGGTCGGCGGCCATGTCGAGCACCTCGCCGGAACGGGAAATCCCCTGTCCATACAGGATGTCGAACTCCACCTCACGAAACGGTGGTGCCATCTTGTTCTTGACCACCTTGACGCGAGTACGGTTGCCGATCACCGCCGCATCCTTGCCGACCACAGCCGAGGCAGCCTCCTTGATTGCCCCGATGCGACGGACGTCGAGCCGCACCGAAGCGTAGAATTTCAGCGCATTTCCTCCGGTTGTGGTCTCCGGACTCCCAAACATCACACCAATTTTCATACGGATCTGGTTGGTGAAGAAGATGATGCAGTTCGACCGCGACACGCTCCCCGTGAGCTTACGCAGGGCCTGGCTCATGAGACGAGCCTGCAAGCCCACGTGCGAGTCCCCCATATCGCCCTCGATCTCGGCCTTGGGAACCAGTGCGGCTACCGAGTCGACCACCAGCAGATCGACCGCGCCGGAGCGAACCAATGTGTCCGCAATCTCAAGCGCCTGCTCCCCGTAATCAGGCTGGCTGATGAGGAGTTCGTCGGTCTTCACCCCAAGCTTCTTCGCGTAGTTGACATCCAGAGCATGCTCAGCGTCGATGAACGCGGCCACACCACCATCGCGCTGCACGGAGGCGATGGCGTGAAGCGTCAGCGTCGTCTTGCCGCTCGACTCCGGTCCGTAGATCTCGACAATCCTGCCCCGAGGGTAGCCGCCGATCCCGAGCCCAATATCGAGACCAAGCGAGCCGGAGGGAACGACGGCTATCTCCCCGCCGATCGATTCTCCGTCTTTGAGACGCATGATCGCGCCCTTACCGAACTCCTTCTCCACCGTGGCGATCGCCAGATCCAACGCTCGACTCTTCTGCTTCGGGTCGTCCATCGTCCGCTCCTCGCGCGCCGAGAGCATCATCGGAATCCGGCGCGCCGATGAGAACGAAGTACTGCGCGGCTGTTCAGATGTCAACTCGGCCGGTGAGAATTTGGTGCTGAACGTAGGAACGTTCGAGCGGCCGATGGGACGACACCGATCAGGGAGAGGTTCTCACACGGCTTTCCATGAGCGTCGCCAGTTCCTCGGTGTCGCTCATCGGAACCTCAAGTCCGCGTGCCATGGCCCGAACCAGATCGGTCTCGCGTGCTGCGGCGGAGGCGGCCGGAGACAGGAGAGGCTGGGAAGCAGGTCTTGGACTCACGACGGGGTTCGGGAGATCCCCACACCACGGCGTGAGCGAGAACCACGCCACATCGAAACCTTCCGCGGGTGCAAGGAGCTTCATCGCCGTCACGCCTGCCGAAACGCCAATCGCGACCCCACCCACCAGCAACGCTGCCGCTGGCAGCCGCTGGATCCGGCTCCAGGCACGTTTACCAAACGGAAGCAGCTCCTTGGGCAGGGCCATGCGATGAAGCCAGGGAGATTCGAGACCCACATCTTCGTAGAGCGCCCGATCGATCGACCGCCGGAGCGGCAGGTAACTCGCCTGTCGATCCCGCTGAGACAGCCGGATCGCGACTGCCTCGAGCTGCCGCGCAAACTCCTTGGCGGAGTCGATTCGTAGCTTCTGATCCTTGATCAAACAGCCCTCCACCAGCGCGGCAAGGCCCGGATCTAGCGCTGGAACCCGAGTCTGAAGCGGCTGATGAGGAGCGTTGATGATGGCCTGCATCAGCGCGTTGGTGTTGGCTGCGTGAAACGGCAGAACTCCCGCAAGGCACTGGTACATGAGCACACCGAGCGACCACAAGTCGCTCGCGGGCTCGGCGTTCTCGGCTCCGGCAGCCTGTTCGGGGCTCATCACGCCAGGAGAGCCGAGCACCGCGCCATTCCCGGTCTTGACCGAGCTTGTCCCCGACTCAGAGATAACTCGGCTCACACCAAAATCGAGCACCTTGACGAGTGGGGGACCGTCCAGCGTGCCATGCGTCAGAAACACGTTGGCGGCCGAGAGATCGCGGTGCACGATGCCCACCTTGTGAGCGTGCGCGAGCGCCCGCGCGATCTGCGCTCCAATCACGCAGGTCAGCACCGGATGGAGCCGTTTCTCGCGCGACAAACGGTGCTCGAGACTCTCACCATCCAGCAGTTCGAGGACCAGATACGGCCGCCCCTCATGCATCCCTGCGTCGAGTGCAGAGACGATGTTCGGGTGCCGGAGTTGGCCAGTTGCCTTGGCTTCGCGCACGAAGCGATGCATCGCCTCCGGATTGCGCGCCAAATCAGCCAGGAGGAACTTGACCGCTACCTCCCGGTTGGTGCGCTCATTGCGAGCAGCCCACACCTCACCCATGCCCCCCTCGGCCAACAAACCGAGGAGGCGATACTTCCTCGAAACCAGTTCTGCGGTTCTCACGCGCCGAGTTTCGAACCAAAACCCAAGGGAAGGCCAAGATCCTGGTCACTCTCGGACACCCCCGTTCTCGATAACCCCTGGAGAACGAAAGACATTTCGGGGAGCAACCGCGCTGTGCACGCACCGCCGCGGGCGCTCCCCGTACTATCCCTGACTCAAACTCAGGATGGGGAGGCTGCGCCGCCCCCCGCCAGCTTCTTCTGCTGTTGCTGGAGGTACTGCGCGACCATTCTGGAGTGCTCGATCGCAAACTGCTTCACCTCCCGGTTCGGCGAACCGGCAAGGGCGTTCAGGAGCTTGGTCACTCGCTCGATGTCACGACTCTGGAAGAGCGCCTGGAAGTAGTTGTTCGCTAGCCGTACATCAGTGGCCATCTTGCCCTCATGAGGCTGCAGAAGTGCGATCACGCTCTTGAGATCACCCTTCTGACCGTGCAGAGCAGACAGCGAGATCAGCGCCAACGGATCGTTTGGGTTACGGTCCACGGCCAGCTTGGCGAACTCGAGCGCCTTGTCCCGTGTCTCTTCCTCGCCGCTAAACAATCCTTGAAGCGCGATGTAGGGGGCTGCACGACGACGATTCGGTTCAGCATCCGCGAGCTCACGAATCCGGTTCAGGGCAGCTTCCTCGTTTTCCACCTCGCGGACCTGCCCGTACAGGTAAGCCCAAGCGTCGACGCAGTTTCCGTCAATGCTAATTGCGCGCTCGACCGCCTCACGCTCTTGAGCGCGGTCACCCTTGCCCTTCATCACTCGAGCCATGTGCAACGACGCGAAAGGATTCTCGGGCAGGAGATTCTGGGCGCCACGGAGGGTGGACTCTGCCTTGTCCCACTTCTCCTGCTGGAGCTGGGCGACACCGAGCGCCAACCAATCATCCCCTGAACCACCCAGCGCAACCAGCTTGCCGAGCACCTTCTCGGCCTTCTCGAAGCGGTTGTACTTGAGCAGCTCCTGAGCGAACAAGCGCCCTCGCTGCAAATCCTCGGGGTTCTCATTCCAGTGCTTCTCGAGCCCATCCAGCAGGTCTTCGAGACCAATCGCGATCGGGCGTCCCTCTTGATCCTGTACCTGGACCGCCGGACCATTGAAGCCGAGAAGCTTCCACATCTCAGCCGCCGAGACGACGACGGCTCCAGAGGCCAACTTCGCGGTGAGTTCTTCCGGAGGCTGCGCGAGGGGAAGCACGATCAGCGCGTTGCCCGGAACTCCGGAGGGAAACGCCGAGGGCGGAGCGATGATGGCGGCTCCTCCCCGCAGCTGGAGGTTGGAGGGAGTGACTCCCTTGGCAGGACCCGGAAGGTTCGGCTGGCTCATGACAATCCTTGCATCCAGAGCCGCCTCTTGGACGGCGCGATGCGACCAGGACCGCCTGGACCATCCACCATCCGCCCCGTTGGGGACCCGGCTCGGGATGGCCGAAACTAGCAGCGAGCCCGTTCGGCTTCAACGGTTGGGGACATTCCTCGAAAAAACCAGCCCACCCCGGGTCACGGCCCAGTACCCACACCCCCTCACCCAAGCCCCGATGGCCCGGCCGTGTCACTCGGACTATAGAAGGCGTTCGATGTTCATCCTGGTCGGAATTCTCGGATTGGCGCTGTTGATGGTCGTGCACGAGGCTGGCCACCATGTGGCGGCACGCCTGTTTGGGATGCGGGTCATCAAGTTCAGCATTGGTTTTGGGCCAGCGCTGTTCCGCCATCAACCCAAGGGCAGCTCCACCATTTACCAGGTCGCGCTGATTCCATTTCTGGCCTACGTGCAGATCGCAGGGATGAATCCCTTCGAACCCAACGATCCGAGCGACCGCGGCAGCTACGCCAATGCCTCTCTGTTCGGGCGGATCACCACCATATTCGCGGGCCCCCTCGCCAATTATCTCTTTGCTAGCATCCTATTTTTTGTCGCTTTCGCGCTTGGAGGCAAGCTTGTCCCGAGCCTCACCGTCGACGTGGTGCGAGGCGGGGCAGCCGAGCAAGGCAAAATGAAGGACAAGGATCGGATCGTGGCGATCGACGGACACCGTCTCAGCTCCTGGGACGACATGCGCAAGGTCGTGCAGGCGAGTCCGAACCGTGCGCTCGAGGTGGAGGTGATGAGGGCCGGAACGCCACTCATCCTCAAGGTGACACCAACCCCACGCCCCGACACCGGGCAGGGACAGCTCGGCGTCGAAACGATCGGGGAGCGCCAACCGATGGCGCTTGGGGAATCCCTGGTACGATCGGTGGTGGAGCCCGCCGCCCTGGCTTCGAGCCTCGTGGTCGGCCTGGCCCGGCTGGTCACGGGCCGCGAGAAGGTTCAGCTCACGGGTCCACTCGGTATCGTGGGAGAGACGGGGCGGGCTGCCGAGCGCGGAGTCAGTGTCTTCATCGGTTTTCTCGGCGCGCTCAGCACCTATCTGGGCGTCTTCAATCTCTTGCCTTTCCCCGCCCTAGATGGTGGTCGGTTGATGTTCCTTGGGTACGAAGCGGTGGTCCGGCGACGCCCCAATCCCCAGCTCGAGGCCCGGATTCACGCGGTTGGTCTGGTGATGCTGCTCACACTGATCGCGGTGGTGAGCGTGTTCGACATCCGTGGCCACTGATTCTCTGGTAAGGTAGTTGGGCTCGATGGCCCTCCGTCGCAAGGTGCTCCTGACCCTCGCCACCCTCATGCTGGTGGCGGTAGGCTGCCATCCGCCCCATGTCAATCGAAGCGAAGGTCCGCGGGAGTATGTGGCACAGGACTACGACCGCGTACGCAAGCTTTGGACACGCGAGGCCGAGATCCTCAGCGTAGAGCTCCTCGACAACGTCCTTACGGTCACAGCAACCTATGAGTCGTGGGATTTCCGGTGGGCTTATGTCAGCCGTTACGCGGAAGATTACCGACTCACGGTCGACCAGCGTCGGGCCCTGCTTGACCGCACGCTCTCCGAGACGCGGCGTCGACATCAGTTCTTCGTCGCGCTGTCCGCTCAGAAGCACAAGTGGGGAGACTTGGCGGTGGACAATCCGGCCTGGATCATCCGCCTGATCGACGATCAAGGTTCCGAGACTACTCCCTCGGAGATCGTGGAGATCAAGCGTCCCGGAGCGATCGAGCGCACTTACTTCCCCTATGCCAGCCCCTTTCGCCGGGTCTATCGAGTAAGCTTCCCAGTGGTGCGCTCCGATGGCACTCCGTCCATCCTCCCAGACGCACGCTGGTTCGGGCTGCGCTTCGCGGGGGCGCAGGGAAATGACGAGCTGGTTTGGCTGCTCGAGTAGCGGCTCCGCTCACTCGCCAAGCAGCTCGAGCAAGGGTGGCACACTGACGAGCAACTCGTGGGCGACCATCCGTGGCGTGAAGAGCACGAGTGCGCCTGCCTCACCGGCGCGCGCCGAGAGCGGCGCGGGTCCCCCTGCCAACACCTGAACCGCGAACAAGAATTCACCTGCTCCGTGGACCGAGACCACACCACCGTTGGCGTCCACCAGCTCCACCTCGCCTGCGCCGACGATATGCAGGCCGGGCACCGGGCGCCCGGCCCCGACCAGCACCTGGTGCTTCGAGAGCGCCCGCACCTCACAGCGTGCCGTGACCATCGAGCGAAGGGCATCGTCGAGTCGTTCCCCGAGCGGACCCAACGCCGCGCCAGCCAAGGCTTGAAAGCCATCGCCCATCAGTCGGAGTTCGTCACGCATCCAGGTGCAATCCTCGGTGGCACGCTGCACCGCCTCGGAGTCCCAAACCGCAACACGCGTCTTCCCTTCCCCAGCCACCGCGCGCAAAGCAACAGGTTCAGGCAGGGTTCCTTCAGTAAACACCACTTCGCCCACTACCGCCGAAGCACATGCCGCGTCCGCAATCGCTGGCATCAGGCTGACCCAGCCGCGGATCACCAGCGCCACTGAGAAGAAACAGACCTCCTCACCTGCTGCCAACTCCTCGACTCTCACGCTCTCCATGAGGTGGCGTCGCCCGGAATCTGATAGATCGGAGAGCCCTCGCACCTGTGTCAGGTCCACCCCTTCGATGCTCTGGCTTTCCAAACTCGGCGCCGGGCGAGCACTCTTGGTGACCACCGGCGGGAGCACGGCGGGAGACTCATCCATTGCAAACTCGGCACCCGCGGGCGCGACAGATTCCGCCGTTCCGTCATCACGCTGAAGCTCACGCTGCTTTCTCTCTTCGCTGACACGCATGGCGGCTTCGAGCAGATCACTCGGGCTCGAAAACTGAACACGGACCGAGTCCGGAACTGGACTTCCACGGGGTGGCGTGACCTCATCGCTGATCGAATCCAACGCGGGGCGCAGTGGTGCCTGCTCTGGCACAGGGGACAAAGGCAGCTCTGGCACAGGAGGAGGAGGCAGCGGCGAGTTCCCTGGCAGAAGCACGGGGGCGGGATCGCGAACGAGCAAGTCCGGCACCGCAAGTTCTGGCCCGACTTCGGAACTCAGGTCGACTTCCTCAATCTCCTCCGCGTCCAGCTCTACCAATTCGGCGTCGAGTTCCTCGATCGGTTCAATCGAGTCTAGCGTAAGACGCGGCAGCGGCTCCGAGTGTGGACCATCGAGTGACGGCAGCGGCTCCGAGTGTGGACCATCGAGTGACGGCAGCGGCTCCGAGTGTGGACCGTCGAGTGACGGCAGCGGCTCCGAGTGTGGACCGTCGAGTGACGGCAGCGGCTCCGAAAGGGAGCCATCGGGACGGACCGGAGCCTCGAACGAGTGAGGTTGCTCCGCGTAGCCACGCAACTCTCGCTCATTGAGGCCCGGCACGCTGTACTCGTCATCCGCCGGACCCGATTCGAGACTCGGCAGGGGAAGTGCCGGGTCAGGTAACGGCGAGCCAGACGGGCGCCGGGCGGGTCGATCGGTGCGGAGAGGGGCGGCCGGCACCTCACGTCTCAAGAGGTTGGTGCCGTCTGAAACCAGGGGACTTATGCTCGATCGAGAACCAGGAAGCGGTGGCGGAGCCGATGAGCGCAAGTACGGCGGGACCTGGTCGACACTGAGCGCCACCTCCTTGTCAATCACCGGAGGCAGTCCAAGTGAGCCGTCAAACGTGAAGGCGGGGAGTTCTCCGGTCGACGCAGCTGGCGGCGACAGAGGTCGCGAAGCCTCAAGAGAGAATGCGGGCAGTTCCTGGTCGCCAACGGCCGCTCCTCGATCACTCCTCACCTCTTCTTCACGCTCCAGTTCCTCGATCTCTTCGTCGGTGAGATCCACCTCGTCGTCGACGTCGATCACGATAGACGCGCGATCGTAGGTCGCGGGGAGCGGCTTGCGGTGCGGGCGCTCCGGCGTGGAGCTAGATCCGGCCGGAATCGACCCACCCAACGGAGGAATCGACCCACCCAACGGAGGAATCGACCCACCCAACGGAGGAATCGACCCAC
>CAYNEY010000010.1:84347-116050 GCA_964396375.1 uncultured Polyangiaceae bacterium
CCAACGGAGGAATCGAAGCGGGCGCTACGCCGCGGGACGCGGCCGCGCCGGTAATGGAGGGAAAAGGAGGGATGGACGAAGGGGCTCCGGCCGCCCTGGCATGGGGACGAACCAATGGAGCAGCGGGCACCGAAGGGAAGGCAAGTCCCGGATTGGAAGGGGCATCGAACGTGGGAAGCCCTGAGTCCTCGGTCGTGCCGAGCGATGCGATGGTTTTCTCAACACGTGTCGCAGCAGCGTTCAAGTCAGCTGCCCGTGACCACTGGGAGAGTTCGAGCGCTGCTTCAGCGGCACGCCTCAGCCACAACAATGCATCATCGTATGCCTGGCGACTCCACTCCACTTGAGCGGTCTGCAGCTTCCACGCGACGTCATCGTCATCGTCAGCACGGGAGTCGGGAATGGGAGAGAGCGGCGGTAACCCGGTCATGGGACCTTTCGGGTCTTTATCACAGGATAGGTGACCAGACGGAAGCAAAACCCAACCCACCGCACCGACCACGGGGCAGCTAGTGGGGTGAAATCAGCACCTCACGGTCCTTGGCGCCGTTAGGAGGACCGACAATTCCCCGCTGTTCCATGGCCTCGACAATTTTCGCGGCCCGGTTGTAGCCGATCGTCATCTTGCGCTGCAGCCAGGAGGTGGAGCAGCGTTGTGTTTCCGCCACAATCTGGACCGCCTCATCGAACCGAGAATCCAGGTTCTCGTCGTTGCTCCCCTCATCTTGGCCTCCGGCCTGCAAGATGGCCTCGTGATACTGAGGTTTCCCCTGGGAGCGCAAATAGTCGGTGAGCCTGGAGACCTCGTCTTCGCTCACGAAGGGGCACTGTACACGCCGTAGGTCGCTCGCCCCATTCAGCTTGACCAACATATCTCCCCGCCCAAGCAGCATCTCTGCTCCCTGCTCATCCAGGATCGTCCGGCTGTCCACCTTCTGGGCCACCAGATACGCGATCCGCGAGGGGAAGTTGGCCTTGATCATACCAGTGATGACGTCCACGCTCGGCCTTTGGGTGGCAAGCACCACGTGCAGTCCTGCGGCTCGAGCCTTCTGGGCAAGCCGTGCCACCGAGGCCTCCACTTCCTTCCCCTGCTGCATCATCAGATCTGCAAACTCATCGATGACGATGACGATGTAGGGAAGGCGCCCGGGCAGCAACGCGCCGTCTCCACCTTCACCGGCAGCCGGCATCGCGACGACCGCCCCGTCGTGGGTCAGCGCCTCGACGGTCTCGCGGGGCGGTGCCGGGATCTCGCCCTTCGCGATCCTATCCACCCACTGATTGTAGGTGCCGATGTTCTTGGTGCCGGCCGTCGCGAACAGCTGGTAGCGACGCTCCATCTCGTCCACCGCCCACTTCAGCGCCACGTTCGCCTGCTTCATGTCGGTCACGACTGGCAGAAGGAGGTGCGGGATCCCATCAAATGGAGCGAGTTCCACTACCTTCGGATCGATCATGAGAAGCCTCAGCTCCTCCGGACTCCGCTGGAACAGAAGGCTGGCAAGCATCACGTTGAGACCAACGCTCTTACCGGCTCCGGTCGCTCCAGCCACGATCACGTGGGGCATGGTGGCCAGATCTGCGTAGCTGGGCGCCCCAACGATGTCCCGACCGAGCACCACCGGCAGCGGCACCCGCGCCGACAGCGCGCTGAACCTCTCGTCTTCGACCAACTCGCGCAAGTTGACTGGAATGCGATGGTCATTCGGGAGTTCGAAGCCGATCCGACTCTTGCCGGGGATCGGCGCGATGATGCGCACCTTGCGCGACAGCCCGAGCGCGAGATCGTCGGAGAGGCTCGCGACCTTGCTGACCTTGGTTCCAGCTTGGGGCACGAGTTCGTAGGTGGTTACCGTGGGTCCAGGATGGATCTCCTCTACCGTCCCGGTCACGCCGTAGTCGAGCAGCGTCTTCTCGAGGCGCTCGGCGTGAACCAGAATACGGTCGCGGTCGACCTTCGGTTCATCCCCGGTAGGCTGTTCAAGGATCTCCGTGGAAGGAAGGTGAAACTTCACCCTCTGCCTCTCCCTCCGCTCACGCGGACAGGGGCGCGCGTCCAGTCCACGCTCCACGATAACTGGTTCCTCGCTGGGCAGAAGCTCCTCGTTGGAGGCCGCCTCCTCGCTGGCCTCTGGCTCTCGATCGAACTCGCCACGGGCCACTGCATCGGCGAGATCCACGGGCGCTTCGACCAAGGGCCGTGCTGGCTGAACCGGCTCAGATGCCGGGCGAGCGCCAGAGGGATTCGCCATCTCGGACGAACCATGGATAACGATACGCGCGGAATCACTGCCCATGGTATCGAGCAGGGCTGTGGTGGACTCGGCCATGCCCTGCCGCAACGCGGGGAGCACGGCCATGGGCGGAACCCGCGAACTCTCATGAGCTACGTAGTCGACAGTTGCCGCCTGGGTTGGGGTCTCATCATCCAATCCCACCACAAGGCTTTCCCGAAGAGCATTCGACTGACGGTACGGGCGGAGTGCGAAGCGATGGCGCAGCAAACCGAAGCCCCAGGCCGTGATCCGGAGTAGTAGCCTTCCGAGCCTGGTCAGCTGACGGCGAGAGCGTTCCAGAACGTCGATGAATGAGAGACTGCTCCGTCCAACCAGCAAGGCCACGACCAGGGTCACGCACACCAGGATCGAGCCCAGGGTTGAGAACAGCGTTCGCAGGGTTTCGCCGAAGAGCCAGCCGACATTGCCCGCGATCGGCATTGCCCCAAAAGCGCGAGTTTCACCGCAAAGCACTTGAACCAGCGCCGATGCCACGATGAGGAGCAACAGGTCGATGGCGAGCAGAAACCCCACGGGCCGGAGTGGGCGACGGCGAAGCAGCGGCAAACTCATCAGCAATCCGTCGACGGGGACGAGCAGCGCGGTGATCCCGAAGCCAAAAACCATGAGGCGGGCGATTCCCTCCCCGATAACACCCATGAAATTCGGGCCAGTGATGGTAGGATCCAGGGGATCGGCGCGAAAACTGACTAGGGCCAGGGCAAGAAATAAGGCGCTCGCGATGAGTGCCAGAGCTGCGAGTTCATAGACCTTCCCCGACCCAGGTCGGGAGGAGGCGCAGACCCCGGATGGGCCTTGATGCTGATGAATGGCGCTCTTGGCCATGAGCGGACTAGAACTACATCAGAACACAATGTGAGTCAAAGTACCACCGCATTCCTTCTGGCCGGCCTTTCAAGCGCCGTGTCCTGTGGTGCAGAAGCTCAGAAAACACTATTCCCCCATGTTTGCTTGAGGGCCCGCCCAGACAGACACTACTATGCGGATCGCCCTCTCGGGGTGCATCAAGATGATGTCGTTCGCGCTCACTCGGGGTCGTGCAGCAAGCGGATCCTCGCCGGTACTGCTGGCTGCAGCCGGCGCGCTGCTTCTATCAGCACTCGGCTGCCGGACCACTGAGGAGGACCTCCAGCGCTGGGCGGTGACCCAGAACGGTCCGAAGCGCCTCACGGCGGTCGTCCAGCATTCGAAGTATCCCCTTTCCCTTCGCACCGAGGCCGCGCTGACGCTGATCGGCCTCCGCCCCCGTCATGGGCGGCGAGTGGGATTGGAGGGGGATGCTGCGGGCGAGTACCCAAGCTTGATTCGGCTTCTCGCAGCGATGCCGGAGGACTCACGAACAGCAATCGTACGGCGCATGGTCCCAATCCTGGCAAGCCGCCTCGCTGCGCCTCCGGGCCAGCCCCTCGCTGGCCGTGATGATTCCTTTCCCTTCAAAGACGCCGCGTTCGCTCTCCTCACCGCCGAAGGCGGAAATCTGGTGTCACGCATCGAGGATCGCCAGCAGCTTCTCGAAGGGCTCCAGAGCTGGGTGCACGCAGATTTCGCCAGCCGCGTCGACGAGCCTTCACAGATCCATGGATTTGACCAAGTGATGGCACACCTGGGAGCACAAGGTGCCCGAAACCTGCCGGAATCGATGCGCCCCAACGCGCCGAAGCTCGACCGTCTGGCAGGTTTCGTCGCCTTGCATGGCGACGAGCCGACACGGCTGCGAGCCAGCGAGAAGCTGGTGGAGATCGCGCGAGCGGTGCAGTCTCCGGATTTCCTCAAGGAAAAAACCCCCATCCTCGAGCAGGCGAACGCGGCCTCCAAACTCGCGCCCACACCGAAGCAGTTCGAGGAACAGCTCACAACCTTTCAGGATGAGGAACTGATCCGGGTCTTTGTGCTGATGAAAAAGGTCGGACGCGCCCCCAGTGTCCAGTTTCTCCTCGACTTCGCCGCCGATCGCACCAACTCAGAGAAGCGCCGGGCGTCCGCCCTCGCCGCCCTCGAGGGCCACCTCGACCGCCAGGCGCCAGGTCAACGCAATACCTTGGTGGCCATCGCCTCAAGCAGCGAAACACCCGACGGCGTTCGTGACGTCGCACTCCGACGGCTGACCGAACTCCCCCGTCCTCTGGTCGTCGAGCACCTCTACCCCCTCTTCCAGACCAGCAACTGGAAGCTGCGCTGGGTCGCCGCCGAGTCTATTCTCAGGGTCAGCGACACCACCCATCTGGAGGAGTTCCTCAACCACCTCGGCAAGATCGAGAACATGGCCCTAACCGAGCCGGTTCGTTATGGTGAGCTTATCGCCGCGATGAAGGGCCCCGAGTCCACCGAGGTGACCATCGCGCGGCACCTCGCCGCAGCCATCCCGGTTCCAGCCCGCCTGGTAGCTTTCGGGTGGTATTTCCACAAAGGCACCGAGTCTGACCGACGCCTGCTCGAGGAGCACCAGAACGACCTCACTCCCGTACCCTCTTGCACACCCGGCGCTCCAGACTGCGAGTGGACTTGCGACATTGTGGTCGACCAAAGGCCGGTCTCGCGACAGATCACTCGCGTCGGTGAGTTCGTCAGGTATTGCGTCCTCGCTGAAATGGATCGAAGGTTAGCCAAGAATTCAGGCCCCAGGTGATGATGACCCTCCCCATCCCCCGAACTTCGGAACCTGACCTCCGTGTGTCGGGGACCGCTATCAGGTGTTTCGGATGAGCACTGATCCCAACAAGAAGTCCTCACGAACCTTCCAATGCCGGGAGTCGCTCTGGCAGAAGTTCGAGCAGATGGCCAAGGAGCTCGAGTGCTCCGTAGACTATCTCATCAACGACGCGATGAAGCAGTACGCCCGACAGCGAGGGTACGTGGGCGGCCCGGCGCGTGCCACCGACAGCATTGCCCCCCCTGCGTTGCCGTCCGGACCGGCAGAGTCCAGCTCCGCATCAGCTGGTATCTCGGCGCTGGGTCGTCCCACCGCTCCGGCGCAGGAGGAGGACAACAAACCACCGAAGCCCGCGCCAAAGAGTTCTGGTTCCGGAGCACGCGCGATGAGCCCACTCACGGAATCCGCACCCCACGAGCGCCCGGTACCCAGCCTCGCCCCCGTCTCTCACACAGCCGTAACCCGGCTCCTTCCACAGCCTCCCGCAGTTCCTGCGCCAGGCCACAAGCGTCCCGTCGCACCGCCTGCCCTCCCCTTGCCACCACCACTCCCCTCCGCGTCGGCGTCACTCCCCTCGCGACTGCCGGTGCCAGCTCCCGTTGGTCAAGCTGCGCTCGCTCCCGGAAAACCGGGGCTCCCCACAGCCCCTGGCAAAACCCCTCGTCAGCTCATTATCCGCTACCAAGGCCAGCCCTTCACCGTGAACAAGGACAAGTTCGTGATCGGTCGCGGCAAACAGACGAGCGATCTCACCATCAAGGACCCCAACGTATCGCGGCAGCACGCCATGATCGAGTTTGAGAATGGACAGTACTCGATCGTGGATATGGGCTCTACCAATGGTGTGGAGTTTCAAGGCCAGCGTGTCCAACGTAAGGTCATCGCCGATGGCGATACGGTCCGAATTTGTGATCACGAGCTATCCTTCATGTTCCGCTGACCTGTATGGTCTCGATCGTCCACGCCGCACGAGACATCGGCCGACTCCGGGAGATCTCGTCCGTATTGATGCGTCATGGCTTCGGCGAGGTGGTGGCACGCCTCGGCCTCAATCGTACGCGCCGCGACAAGGAATCCGCTCCGCCACGTGAGAACGACGCAGAACGCCCAGAGCCGCCGGGCATGGCCACGCAGTCCACATTCGCGGAGCGGTTGCGGCGTGTCCTCGAGGACCTTGGCCCGAGCTTCGTGAAGCTGGGTCAGATTGCCTCGACCCGCGCCGACCTGCTGCCAACGGAGCTCATCACCGAACTCAGAAAGCTGCAGGACCGGGTCCCACCGGTACCGTTCCCAGAGATCCGGGAACAGATCGAGCGCTCCCTCGCCGCAGATCTCGACGAACTCTTCGAGAGCTTCGAGACCACGCCGCTCGCCGCGGCCAGCATTGCGCAGGTCCATCGAGCGACGCTCATGGTCGATGGCCGGAGCCGGCAGGTGGTTGTCAAGGTACAACGCCCGTCCATCGGAGCGACCATCGAGAGTGACCTCGATCTTTTGCACATGCTGGCCGCACTCGTCGAGCGTACGTTCCCGGAAACACGCCTGTACTCACCAGTCGGGCTCGTCCAACAGTTCGATCGGGCGATTCATGACGAACTCGATTTTTCGATCGAGGCCGAGAACGCCGCCCGGTTCGCCCGAAATTTCGAGGAGTTCCCACGAATCCGCTTCCCGAACGTGTACCGAAGCGTCTCGAGCAAACGGGTTCTGACTCTCGAGTTCTTCGATGGCAATAAGCTAGACGACGCAATTGCCCTCGGGTGTCCGGGCCGCGCTATCGCCCAGCTGGCGGTCGCCGCCATGGTCAAGCAGGTCTTCGAGGATGGTTTCTTCCACGCAGATCCCCATCCAGGCAACGTGATCGTGCTTGGCCCCACCGAGGAGCCGGTACTGGGATTGGTGGATCTTGGAATGGTCGGTCGCTTGAGCCCGCGCTTGCGAGACCTCACGCTGGATCTGATGATCGCCGCGTTGCGACAGGACTACGTGGGCGTTACGGAGAGCCTCTGTGCGATTGGCACCCCACGCCAGCACCTGGATCAAGAGGCCTTCGGGAGCGAGGTCGCGATTCTTGCAGAGCGATACCTCGGCCGCCCACTCGGTGAACTCTCCTTCGCATCCCTGATGCGAGATTTGGTTCGACTCGCAACCAAGTACGGGATCGAGGTTCCCATGGACTTCATCCTAGTCGGCAAGGCACTGATGACCGTCGAGGGCATCGGAAAGGAACTCGATCCAGACCTCGACATCATGGAGGAGGCCCGTCCCCACTTCATGTTGCTCCTGAAACGTCGCTACTCGCCAGAACGACTCGGACTCGAATTTCTGCGGCGGCTCGAGCACCTAGCCGATGCCACCGCGAGCCTGCCCCACCAACTCACCGCCCTGCTCAAGGACGCACACCTCGGTCGTCTTCGCCTGCAGACCGAAGAACTGGGCGCCGAGCCACGTGCAGATCGCCTCGGTCGACGGATCCAGAGCGGACTTCTGATCGGCCCAACCATCTTGGGCGGAGCACTGTGCCTATCGCAAGGCTACCCGCGAACGGGATGGTCGATGCTTGCTGCCGCCACCCTCTGGTTGCTTGGCCACCTGCTCATGGATCTCTACCGTCACTTCGGTAAAGGCCACCCCTGAGCCACCGCACCGCAGCTCTGCAGACGAGCGCCCGACGTGTGGAACCCACGAGCCGCTGGCAGCGGCATCCCGAGCGTCCATCGAAACCAGAACCGCGGCCGGATGGTTGCTTCACCTCCGGCCCGAGTTCAGTTCATCCAGCTCAACCGACGGGGCGCGGCAACTCAGCCACCGCCCAGGTTGCGTTGCAGCAAGAAGGCAATGGCAAAAGCGAAGAGAACGAGTGACTCAATCAGCGCTAGGCCCAAAATCATGGGAGTTTGGATACGTCCGGCTGCCCCGGGGTTGCGACTGATCCCCTCAAGAGCCGCTGCCGCTGCCTTACCCTGCCCAAGACCCCCACCCAACACGGCCAATCCAATCGCAATACCCGCACCCAGGGCGGCCATCGACTGCGCGTCAAATGCGTTGGAAGCCGCTGCCTCGGGCGCGGCGGCAAATGCCGTGGTCGAGACCAGGGTGGTCATGGATGCGAGAGCGAGTGCCAGCTTCTTCGTGATCATTCGGGGTCTCCTTGTCGTTCCTCAGTGACGAACCGCAAACAGGCTCGAACACGTAGGCTAGTGATGCTCGTGTTCCGTAGCGAGTGAGATATAGATGGTGGTGAGCAGCGTGAAAACCAGGGTTTGGATCAACACGATCAGACATCCGAGGATCATGAGCGGGATCGGGATCACCAACGCCACCAAGCTGACGAAGATGCCCAGGATCAGATGATCTACGGACATGTTGAGCATGAGACGAACGGCCAGAGTTACCGGTCGCACGCAGAGTGAGATCAATTCGATCACGAAGACCAGAGGTGCCAAATACCAGGCGGGGCCGGCAAGGTGCTTCAAATACCCCCATCCGTTCTGCCGTATTCCGTAGGCATTGAAGAGGATGAAGACCACCAGCGCACACCCCAGCGTGATGTTCAGGTTGCTGGTGGCGACCGGCATACCGGGCAAGAGAGCCATCACGTTCGAGAAGAACACGAAGATGGCCGCGGTCCCGATCACCGGAAAGTACTGTTTGGCTCGTTTGGCCCCCATCATCGACTTCGCCAGATCGTAGAAATAGCCGAGGAAGACCTCCATGAAGGTACACAGGGAGAGCCGCTGATCGGGCACCACGGCCCGATCGATCTCGACCAAGCGGGAGCGTGCGCGAAGCGCGAGGATCACCACCAGGACAGCTACGAACACGGCCGCTACCAACGGCTCGAACGAGATCCAGGTCGGAGCATGCCCATTCATGATGCTCGACCCAAGAATGCTGGCGTTGTGCTCGAGATTGTCCTTCATGCCAGCCAGCACGAACGACAACCAAGATGTGTGGTGGGGCATCGGTCAGTTCTCTCTTGTGGCAGGATCGACGAAGAACATTTGTCCAAGGAGGATTCCGAGCGGCAGCGCGCCAAACCCAAGCAGCATCCACAACAAATCGGCGAATCCTGCCTTCGGAGGAAGGTACATGGCGGCCGCCAACAGGGCAACCTTGATGAAGCCAAGTCCCATCCATCCTCGGGAAGGGCGCTGCGGGGAAAGGAATACTTTAACCATCCGGGTCAGCACAATGAGATTCAGTACCGCGATCCCGGCTCCAAGCGCGACCGACCAGCCCGCGCGCGCACCCACCGCCAGAAGCATCACAATAGTCCCTATCCCACCTACCACCGCCACAGCAACGATGTAGGGCAACTGGCCACGATCTCCGTCACTAGACTTTTCTTGAGTCATGGTACTTCCGCCGCTCCTCGCGTGCGGCTGCTTCCTCCGCCTCCAGGTCCCGAGCCATCCTATTCATGGCACGGAGCAGCGTCCGGAGCCCCGCGGCGATTCCAAAGGCCATACCCACCAGCGACAGCCAAGGCCCCGTCCCAAGTTTGCCATCAAGCCAATCTCCCCCCCACAGACCCACCAACACAGAGAGCCCAAACTCGAGGCCCACGGTCCCATAGGTTCCGAGCCCCTTCCAATCTTGCCGGACAAACCGAGACATCGAGTCGGCTCGTCAGTACCATGCCAATCAGGCTGTGGTCAACGCGGCCGCTTGACGCCGAAAATGCTACATTGACGCCATGCTCCGGAGACCAGCTCTGCGTCGCTGCATGGTCCAAGCCACCGTGTCCTGCACTCTGCTGGCCTTGCCGGTAAGCTTGGCCGCACAGACAGTCGAGGAAGTGGCCGCCCCCACTCGGCCGACAGCGTCCGACGCCACCGACGATCCCTCCCTTCCGATGCCGGAGGAAGCGACCCCTCCCTCGGCCAATCGGGAAACGGGGGAGGGTGAGCCTGGATTGCCCCCGGCGATAGCTCCCCCGGCCTTCTTCGCGGAGCCGCTGGAACCGGCTCCGCCCACGGAAACCGCAGCCACTAGCCAACCTCTGCCGGAGGAGGAGTTGGGGGCGCCACCTCCACTTGCTCGCACCCGACCGCCCAAGCAACGTGTGCACCTGGTGGTCCCGGAGCCCCCTCCTCCACCAATTCCGCGACATCGGGCACCAAGAACGGCACTGGTCGCTGGTCTGCGCCTTGGCTACTGGCTTCCCTTTGGGGATCTCTGGGGACGCTGCGTCGCGGCTGACGCCTACGGATGCACCCATGTCCAATCGGTTCCGTTCCGAGACTACGCCGGGCAAGGACCAATGTTCGAACTCGATGTCGGCGCGCGTTTGGCTCGGCACTACACCTTGTACGCGCTCTTTGAGCATGCCCGCCTCGGTCCGGCAAGCGGCGAGCCGCTGGTGGCTTCCGGGAAACAGAGCGAGTCCGAGACCGATTTTTTCGCGCTCGGTTTCCGTGTGTCCACCAACCCGAACTCTGCTGGGCTGCTCCTCGACCTCGCGATTGGCGCACGCCGCTTTCGGACTATCTGGAACAACGGCGCTGAGCTGCGCCTGTCGGATGCCCCATTTGAGTCACGCTTGGGCATCGGCGCCGACATCCGGCTATCCCGTTCGTTCTCGTTGTCTCCCATGTTCACGGTAGGAGTGGGCAGTTTCGCCCAAGCGGACTGGGTGGACAGCGACGATACCATCCGGGAGGCCACGCCCGAGGGTGCAAGCCGCATGACGCATGGTTGGTTGACGCTTCAATTGGGTGCGCACTTCGATCTTTTCGCGAAGCGCTGACCTACTCCCTTCCCGATGGATGGTCCTGCGACGCCTCCTCGATCACCACCGGGCTTCCGGGGAGCTTTGTAAGCTTCTGCAGGAACTCCCGCAATGCGTGGCCGCGGTGGCTTACCTGGTTCTTCTCCGATAGACTCAGTTCAGCCATGGTTCGTCCCGGGAATGCCGCAACCACGAACAACGGATCGTAGCCGAAGCCACACTGGCCACGACACTCCCGGCCAATCCAACCCTCGCACACTCCTTCGCTGATGAGCGGAACCTCCAAGCCTGGGCCTACCAGCGCAAGGACGCAGCGGAATCGCGCTGTGCGCTCGCTGTCTCGGATATCCTTGAGAACCTGCATGAGCTTCACGTTGTTTTCCTGGTCAGTGGCCTGCTCGCTGGCGAAGCGCGCCGAACGCACCCCTGGCGCACCATCGAGCGCGTCGACCTCGAGTCCGCTATCGTCAGCCAACGCCCAAAGCCCCGTGCACTGGCTGGCCGCTCGCGCCTTCTTGACAGCATTCCCGACGAAACTCAGCTGGTCCTCGACGACCGAGAATCGCTTCCCAGAAGCCTCCTCCACTCCGACCCACTCGATGCCAGAACCTCGGGTAAGCTCACTGAGCTCCGCCAGCTTACCCCGATTTCCGGTCGCCATCACGATGCGAAGCATCTGATTCGTCATGGTGTTCATGTAGCTCCTGGCGCAGCAGAGTCGAGCACCTGTGGGAGGGTGACCACGAACCGTGTTCCACAAGGCTCCCTCGGAACACACTCGATGGTCCCATGGTGTTGTTCCACAATTTGTCTGGTGATCACGAGACCAAGCCCCGTTCCACCGGTCTTGCTGGTGACGAACGGTTCAAAGAGTCTTTCGCGTATGCGTTCATCCACTCCAGTGCCCGTGTCCTCCACACTCAGTTGTACCGCTATCGAACCGAGGACAGCCACCTCTACACCGAGCCTTCCACCCTTTGGCATCGCTTCACAAGCATTCCGGATCAGGTTCAGGATCGCTTGCCGGAGGCGCCCCTCGTCGAGCAAGACGGGAACACGCTGCGGCGGGAGCACGAGAGCGAGCCCCACACCTCTCGCATCCAGCTCCTTTTTCATGAAGGCCACGAGCTCTCGCACCACCACCACCAAGTCCTCGGCCACGAGTTCGTGACTCAGGTCCCGTGCCATCGACAAATACTGGGCGGTGAGGCGCGACAATCGCTCGACCTCGACAACGATGGCCTTGACCAACGTCACCGCACTCGATTCCCCGATTTCCTCTTCCAGCAGCTCGAGATTGAGGGCCATCGATGACAATGGGTTTCGAATCTCGTGGGTTACATGGGCGGCCATCTTCCCGATGGTAACCAGTCTCTCGCTGGAGAGAAGCCGTGACTCCATGGCAGCAATCGCTTCGACCATCGATTCGAAGGCCGTAGAAAGCTCTCCGATTTCGTCGCGACTGCCCAGCGGAGCCTGCGGTGCACGATCCCCACGTGCCACCTCTCGTGCTCGCTCGGTGAGCCGCGCAAGGGGAGAGAGGACTCGGCGTGTGTAGACCAGCATCAAGGTTCCGACACACACCGTGAGCAGACCAAGTCCGAGCAACAACCACACCGCAAATCGCTGCTCTCGCAGTGCCTCATCTGTCAGAACTTCAATACTTGCCAGCACACGCTGATCGAGACGGACCAGCCGTGTATGAACCCCGAGCCCGCGTTTGACCAGCGTGTCACGCAGACGCTCGGCACGCGTGCTGTCTCCTGCGGCCAGCGCCTCGAACAGCTGGCGCACCTGCTCATGATCATTGACCATACTCCGATCGATGCGACGGACGTCACCGAGCACGTCTGAACCGACGGCACGTACCGAAGGTTCCCGCGACTGAGCGAACGCATGCGCGATCACCGACCGCACTGACGCCAGCTGCCGCGGTCGACCAATTCTCAGCACAGTGTCGAACCAAAGCCGTGTGTCCGCAGGATTCTGGGCCAACGTGACGTGATTGAGTTGAGTGTTCCAAGTATCCTGCAGCGTCACCAGCTCGCGCAAACTACGGGTAAGGGGAAAGTACCCGTTCTGCAGCAAAGTCGTTTGCTGGGCGGCACTGCGCAACGCCACCACACCCCAACTGGTGACTGCAGTGAAGGCCACTGCGACGATCGCGCTGGCCAGAAAGACTCGCGCGGTCACAGTCAGCGGCCGTGACCCTGCACCAACCGGCAGCGGCTGTTGCTTGGCCCGAAGTGTTGTTGCGCGCAATGACCTCACAAGTCGCTCAGTTTGCTGGCCCTCACTTCAGCGTGGGGGAGGTCGGCTCGAGGCCCGCCGACTGGAGGACCGCTGTTCGCGAACTGGAGCGTTCGAGGAGCCCCCGACAGTCTCAGGGGGACGTTGGCTGTCCTTGCTCTGGGGCAAAGTGATGACAAATTCGGTACCCTTTGGCGACGAGTGAACGTCGATCGTCCCTGCGTGCTCGTCGACGATTTTCTTCACGATCGCCAAACCAAGTCCGGAGCCACCCGGCTTCCTCGCGGTGACAAACGACTGAAAGAGTCGACCCTCCACCTCTTTCGGAATCCCGGGCCCGGTATCAGCAACGCTGAAGCGCAAAAACTCGGATTGCCGCGAGGCAGTTAGCCGAAGCGTCCCCGCATCATTGCCCATGGCTTCAATGGCGTTTCGCACCAGATTATGGAGCGCTCGACTCATCCGCACCTCGTCGAACCGCGCGATCGCCTTGCGGTCCACGTCGATCACCAGCTGGATTGCCGTCTTCTCCAGCGCTCGAGAAACTTCTCGAGTCAGCTCATCCACGAACCTTCCCAGATGGATCCTCCGCGCAAACAGGGTGCGCTCACCGCGCGCGAACTCCAAGACCTCACGCTGCATGGCAGTGATGATCTCGAACTGCCGAACAATCTCCTCGGAGTACGCGGCACGCCGCTCCTGGTCGTCCTGTTCCACCATCAGCTGCGCGTAGCCACTTATCACGGTCATGGGCGTCTTGAAGTCGTGAATCACCTGAGAGAGCAGCGTCCCAATCGCCGTCAGTCGCTCCCCCTTCTCTCGCGCGGTCGCAGAACGGAAGAGCCGCATGGCAGTGGACACGTTTGCAGAGACTAAGCGGATCAGTTCTTCGTCGTCGCTCCCGAATGCAGTCTCGGTCTTCCGCTTGAGCAATGTCAATACTCCCAGCGGGCGGTCCTCGCCTTCAAGCGGGGCTGCCACCAGATGTGCTCCGCGGAAGGATTCGGGGAGCCCGAGATCTTGCAGATGCCCATACTCGACAGTGACACGGCGGATATCTGGCTCATCCATCAACTCAGCCAGAAATCCCTCGGAGGAACGACGGCTGTCGCGCACCAGTCCGCGAGTGGGATCATCGGTAAGCATGAATCGGAGCTGCTGACCGTCCTCTTCCAGTACGCTGAGCAAGCCGGCTTCGGCACCGCAGGCCGGAACCACATGGGAAAGAACGGCGGAAACCAAGGCCTCGACGCTGGTGGCATGGGCCGTGGCGCGCTCGAGTTGGAAGAGCAGGGAGAGGTCACGCACCCGGCGCTCCAGAGCCTCCTGAGCCTCAAGCAACTGCCGGTTCTTCTCCTTCAGGCGCAAGACCAGCCGCGAGTTGTCAATCACCACCGCGGCCTGGGTGCTGAGCGCGATCACCAGCTCCTCGTCCTCGCTCGTGAACTCCTGCTTATTGCGTTTGTTGAGCACCTGGATCACGCCGATGATCGCACCTAGGTGGTTCTTGAGCGGTGTCGCGAGCATGGTCCGGGTCCGGTACGCCGTGAGCTGGTCCCAGTGGGGTTCGAAGCGCCGGTCGGCATAGGCGTCACGAATCCGAAGCGTTTCACCGGTCTGCGCGACATACCCGGCAATCCCATAGCCGACGCGAAGGCGGACGGAGCGAATCTCTTCTCCCCCAGTGATCCTGCTCACCAACTCGCCCGTGGTCTCATCGAGCAAAAACAGCGTGGCACGGTCACTGTCTAGTAGTTCACGGGTTTTTTTCAGCAGCAACTCGAGCACGTCATCAAGGTCTTCGCTCTGGCCGAGCGCAGTCCCAACTTCGCGCAGAGCGTCCGCGATCCTTGCCTTCTGGCCGAGGGCCGCGCGCAGCTTCACCACTGAGTCGAGCTCGATGGTGTTGGACTGCTGAGAGCGGCGTGTCACTCGATCATGCAACCACGAACCGTAACCAGAATCCATAGCTAACCGGGCCGACCGGGTGGCCCGTGCCATCGGGCGGGTTTCGCCTAACCTCTGAAAGAGTCACGCATCGGGCCGGGTTGCGGGGAGCCAAGGGTTTCAGCTAAACCCAACCCAGAATGGCTTTGAAACAGCTTCACATCGTGGTGCGCGGGAGGGTCCAAGGTGTGTATTTCCGCGCCGCGGCCCAGCGCGAAGCGCGACGGCTCGGGATCTGCGGTTGGATCAAGAATCGCGGCGACGGCAGCGTAGAGATAGTCGCCGAAGGGGAGGAGTCAAGCGTCCGCGAGTTGCACGTCTGGGCTCAGAAGGGTCCGAGCGCAGCGCGCGTCGATCGTGTGGAGACCAGATGGCGAAGCTACACCGGAGAGCACTCCGAGTTTCGAATCCAGGACTGACGCTGGTTGCCCAGGTGCGCCCTACTGCACAGCGCAGGTGCGAACCTACATCGGTCAGTCTCTGCAGGGTCTTCTCACCGCTGCACCGCAGATGGAGGGTTGCCCTATGGACCGGTTCACTCTGTCTTGTACCGGTATCGGCGCTTGGACAGTCGAGCGAGGCTTCGGTGGTCAGTACCGCCGTGGCGCCAGTCAACGAACTGCCTCTGCTGCCGACCGCACCCCGCATTGAACTCCGAAAGCCCACCCGAGTCGAACTGGACGATCTCGAGAGCCGCCTTGTGGGTTTGCTGTCTACTGACTCGGACCGACGCGAAGAGGCTCTGGAGCAGCTGCTCGAGTTCGACGCCTCCCTACTCCCCGCGATCGGAGCCCGACTCGAACTGCTCGCAACCAAGCTTGATCGAGAGCGTTTCAAGCGCCAACTTCAACAGAAGGGTGTTTCCTCGAAGGGGGCCGCCCCGACGGGAGGCCTCCCTCTTGCCCGCGATCCGTTCGCCGAGCGTTTGGCACGTTGGCTCGACGAAAGGAGTCCGTCTGAAGCGGGCTTCGCAGAGGGCGCCGAGTTGCTCGCGCTGTGCAGGATGCTCACCAGACTTGGGAGCGTGGAGGCAGCCCGAGAGCTCATCGCTCTCTACGCCCGGATGGGTGAGTTTCTGCGCATCGACATCCAGCGCGCACTGACACAACTTGGCGACAGCGGTACCGCGGCACTGATCGAGGCCCGTCGCCACCGCGCACAGAAGATAGCGGACTGGGCCGAGCGGCAACTGGACCAGTCAGGAAAGTCACTGCCGAGTGCAGCTATCCGAACCGATAATACTCAAGGACTCGCCGACATCCTGCGCGCTCTTGGCCGCACACGCGATCCAGACGCCGCACGAATCATTATCTCGTTCGCCAACAGTGAACGCCACCAGATCCGCGTCGCGGCCCGCCAGTCCATCGCGTTGCTTGGCGAGGTTGCTCTCTGGCAACTCCGTGAGGCATACGAAAACACCGTTGGCAAGCGCCCACCCCGAGACTGGAGCGCCGAGAGAATTGCCCGCGAGTTATTCTCGGAACACGATCGCGTTCGACTGGCGCGGGTCGAGCGAACCTTTCGGGAAGGTTTGGCCCTGCAGGCCCGAGGCGACCACGCTGCAATGGCCCGGAGCTTCGACGCGGTGCTGCTCCGCGCCCCCAACTACGAGCGTGGCTCGGAGATGGCGTCTGGATACCTAGCGTGGGGTGAACAGCTGATCGATCGCGAGCCTGATGCCGCACTTCTCGCATTGGGACGGGCCGAGCGCTTGGCCACCGACGCTCCTACACGCGAGCGGGCCAGGAGCCTCCGCATCACTCTGATGGCACGAAACAGCCTCAAAGAAGGGGCGGTCGATACGGAATTGATGCGAACTGCGGCAGCCCTGGATCTGAACAATCAGCACGTGCGCCGGGACCTTGCGCGCCTCGAGAGCGAGCCGCTCGAACGCGACCGCGCTCGTCTCCGCGCTGTGGCGGCCGGCGCTATCGGACTGCTGAGTCTGCTTGGTATTCTCGTGGTGTTGCTCCGTGGCAGAGCGTCACATCGTGCCGCAGCCAGCCCCGACCTGTCTCTGTCTTCAAACAGAACACAATCGACGACTCCCACCGACCCCTCCGGAGCGCCTGACGCGCAATCCCCGACTGACCTCGCTCAGTCACCGATCTCGGCACCCTCGTCCACAGCAGCCCCTCACCCCGAGCCCGCAAGCGACCACGGAACCTCGCCACACTCCAAGCAACGCCACCCCCTGGATCTCTGAACTGAGCGCTGGCGCCGGTTGGTGCATGGCCGACCAATGCTTCGACCCGTCGAAGTGCCAATACATCAATCGATAGAGAAGGACTCCAGGCCTTCACACCCTACTACCGCCCCCAGGAAAACGGCACGGGCAGATGATCCCTCTGGGGGAAACACCTGCCCGTTCACGCCACTTGTTGTGAATCCGATCTAGGCTGCACTCGATTGCGCAGATCCATCCACCACAAACTCGATCACGACCATCGGCGCATTGTCCCCACGACGCGGACCGAGCTTCACGATCCTTGTGTAGCCCCCGGGTCGACCCTGAAAGCGTTTAGCAAGATCTACCAACACCTTCTCGACCAAGTCCACCCGCGAGCTACCGTCCTCACCGTCAACAGTGCCGAACCGCCGCAGATATTGCGATAGCTGCTGTTGTGTAGCAAGCCGTCGTGCCCGCTCCGCAGCTCCGAGCTCCGCAAACGGCGTGAAGGCCACCGCACCAAGGCGAATCGCCTTGGTGATGAGTCGCTCGACCACCCGCCGCAGCTCTTTGGCCTTGGCCTCAGTGGTCTCGATCCTCTCGTGGGCAACCAAGTTCGCGGTGAGCGCCCGCAACATCGCCCTTCGATGCGCCGAATTGCGGCCAAACTGCCGTCCAGACTTGCCGTGTCGCATGATTGCTTTCTCCTAGTCCTCTACCCGTGACCAGCTCACGCCTGTGCCTGCTGCTGCTTCCAGCGCTCCAGCATCTGCGGCCAGTTGTCCAGCTTCATCCCCAGTTGCAGTCCCATGGTCGCCAGGATCTCCTTGATCTCCTTCAGCGACTTCCGCCCAAAATTCTTGGTCTTTAGCATGTCCTGCTCGCTCTTCTGCACCAACTCACCAATCAAGGTGATACTGGCGTTCTGCAAACAGTTCGCCGAACGGACCGAGAGTTCCAGCTCGTCCACCGACCGGAACAGGTTCTCGTTGAGCGGCTCCTCGTCAGAACCCGGAACACTGTACGAGGCTTCCTCACTCTCCTCGAAGTTGATCCAGATCGCGAGCTGCTCCTTCAGAATCTTAGCGGCAAACGCCACCGCGTCAGCAGGACGAACCGCACCATTGGTCCACACCTCCAACACCAACTTATCGTAGTCCGTCTGCTGACCAACGCGGGCGTTCTGAACGGTGTAGTTCACCTTGCGAATTGGAGAAAAAAGCGCGTCTATCGGGATGGTCCCGAGCGCCATGGTTGGCGTCTTGTTGCGCTCGGCCGGCACGTAGCCCCGGCCCACATTGACGGTTAGCTCCATCGACAGCGGGCCCTTCTTGTCAAGAGTCGCGATCACATGGTCGGGATTCAGGACCTTCAGTCCCTCACTCGTCTGGATGTCGCGGGCCGTCACCACCCCTGGACCTTCCTTGTCCAGTCGCACAGAATAGGCTCGAGGTGACTCAGCCTTGAAGACAACTTCCTTAAGATTGAGGATGATGTCTGTGACATCCTCCACCACGTCGGGGATGGTCGTAAACTCGTGAAGCGCACCCTCCATCCGCACCGCCGTGATCGCCGCCCCCTGCAACGAAGCCAAGAGTACCCGGCGGAGGGAGTTGCCAATGGTGATTCCAAACCCTCTCTCGAGTGGTTCACAGGTGAACTTGCCATAGCTGTCCGAGGCGCTCTCCTGTTCGATGTGAATGGCCTTCGGCCTAATCAGATCTCGCCAGTTGCGGCTCATCATCTGGGTCACCATCTGGATGTCTCCTTAGTTCCTGATCCCGCGCGACCGTCCCGAAGTCGACGCAGAAACCCGCTTCTGCTCGCCTTCCGCGGCCTGCCCGCGTCTTCTCGTCCACACTGGTACGATTACCTGGAATAGTACTCGACCACGTACTGCTCGCGAACCGCCGGCTCGTTCAACTCGTCGCGCACCGGCATAGTCCGCACCACACCTACAAAGCTAGCCTTGTCAACCTCAAGCCAAGACGGCTTCGGACGGTTCTCCGATGCTTCCAATGCCGCAAGGATGAAACCGATCTTCCGGCTCGATTCTCGCACTTCGATCCGATCGTTCGGATCAACGCGATAGCTCGGGATATTGACGCGTTTGCCGTTTACCAAGATGTGATTGTGCCGCACGATCTGACGCGCTTGCGCCCGGGTGGCGCAGAACCCCAGCCGATGCACCACGTTGTCGAGCCGTCGCTCCAACAAACCCAGCATCTCTTCACCGGTTCGCCCTTTGAGAGACGTGGCCTCAGCGTAGTAGCTCCTAAACTGTTGCTCGAGTACCCCGTAGATGCGACGTGTCTTCTGCTTCTCACGAAGCCGAAGCGCATACTCGCTCAGTTTGACTCGTGCTTGCCCATGTTGACCGGGCGCGTACGGGCGCCGATTGATGGCGCATTTGTCAGAGAAGCATCGATCGCCCTTCAGGTAGAGCTTGCCACCTTCACGACGACACAACTTACAAACCGGACCGATATACCGTGCCATAGGACTCTACCTTAGACCCGACGCCGCTTGGGGGGTCGGCAACCATTGTGGGGAATGGGTGTGACGTCGCGCACCAACGTGACGCGGAAGCCCACCGATTGAAGAGCACGTAAGGCGCTCTCACGACCAGCTCCGGGGCCCTGTACGAACACCGCAACCGACCGCATTCCGTGTTCCTGGGCCCGCCGCCCCGCCTCCTCGGCGGCCAGCTGCGCCGCAAACGGCGTGCTTTTGCGCGAGCCCTTGAAGCCCCGCGAACCGGCGCTGGCCCAGGAGATTGTGCTGCCGTTCACATCCGAGATGGTGACGATGGTATTGTTGAAGGTTGACCGGATGTGGGCGATTCCCGCCGCCACGTTCTTTCGGACGACTTTCTTCGCAACGCGCTTCTTGGTGGCTGCCATCTTTGCGTCTTTCTAACAGTTGTGCCGCTCAGGATCTCACTTCTTCGGGCCAGAAGCTGCGCTGCTGCGCGCCATCATGCCCTTGCGCGGTCCCTTGCGGGTTCGCGCGTTGGTGTGCGTGCGCTGGCCATTGACGGGGAGGCCCTTGCGGTGGCGGAGACCCCGGTAACACCCCAAGTCCATCAGACGCTTGATGTTCTGTTGGATCTCACGGCGCAGATCGCCTTCTACCTTGTATCCAGCCTCGATCGTCTCACGGATCGCCTTCACGTCCGCTTCCGTGAGCTCATCGACCTTCCGATCGACAGGCACCCCTGCCTTCGCGCAGATCTGCCGAGCTGAGCACGGTCCAATGCCGAAGATGTAGGGGAGAGCAAATGCCACCGCCTTACGACGGGGGAGATCGATTCCTGCAATTCGTGCCATCGCTGTGTAACTCCGTCGATTCAGCCTTGACGCTGCTTGTGACGCGGATTCTCGCAAATCACGCGGACGATACCCCGCCTGCGCACAATCTTGCACTTGTCGCAGATCTTCTTCACGCTGGGTCGAACCTTCATTTTTCCCTCAATCAAAGCCTGTCGATAATCTGACCACGTACTCCGTCGAGCGTCGCTACCCGAACCCTGACCCGATCACCTACCAGCACCCGAAGGAGATGTCTCCTCGCGGTGAGCTCCACACCTGCCTTCAGCCGCACACCGTTGTCAGCCATGACTTGGTAAAGCGCGTTCGGCAGGATCTGCTCGATTGTTCCGGTCAAGATTTGCGTATCTGTCGTGATGACCTCTTCTCCGTCAGCTCCTCACGGGTTAGCTCTCGATCGCCGAAACCAGCCTGGCCGCCACCTCGTTCAGTGTGCCCACTCCATCGATGCGACGAAGCAGACCGGCCTGGGCATAAAATGGAATCAAAGCCGCGGTCATCACCTCATACTCATCAAGGCGACGATTCACGGTTTCAGGCTGGTCGTCGGAGCGGTGCACGAGCTCCACGCCAGCGGGGGGAGGGTTATACTTGAGGTGGTAGATCTGTCCAGTCCGTTTGTCCGTCCGCCTCAGGGTCGCTCGCTCCAGAAGCTGCGACCGGGGTACATCGATAAGCAAAACATGCTCAATAGGCCGCTTGGCCGCCTCAAGAACTCTGTCCAGCTCCTCAGCTTGCCCAACCGTCCGCGGAAATCCGTCCAGAATGAAACCCGACTGCGCATCTCCTGCGGCCAATCGTTCTCGAACCAGATCGATCACGAGCTGATCTGGAACGAGCTGACCCGCTGACATGAACGTCTCGGCCTTCTTCCCGATTTCCGACCCCACCGTTCTCGCCGCACGAAGCATGTCGCCAGTCGAGATCGCCGGTACTCCGAGCCGGGCACTCAGCAACTGCGCCTGAGTTCCTTTCCCACTAGCCGGAGGTCCTACCATTACCAGACGTGCCATTGTCTACCCCCGCCTAGGCGGGCC
Source organism: uncultured Polyangiaceae bacterium (assembly GCA_964396375.1). Classification (GTDB taxonomy): domain Bacteria; phylum Myxococcota_A; class Polyangia; order Polyangiales; family Polyangiaceae; genus FEN-1139. Next base: position 105,765 of record CAYNEY010000010.1, read on the forward strand.
TCCTGCCACTCAGTCGCGTCGGAGCAGTGCCGCTCAGTCCTTCGTAGCTGTTGGTGATGAGGTGGGCCTCGATCTGGTTCACGGTTTCGAGAGCCACACCCACCACAATGATGAGGCTGGTGCCACCGAATTGGAACGGCACCCGAAAAACCTGGAAGACCAGCGTTGGCACGATGCAGATCACTGCCAAATAGATAGAGCCCCCGACAGTAATCCGACTGATCACACCGTCGATATACTCCGCCGTCCGCCGACCGGGTCGGATCCCGGGGATATTGGCCTGCTGCTTCTTCAGGTTGTCAGCTACGTCCACCGGCTGGAACGTCACCGCGGTGTAGAAGAAGGTGAAGAAGATAATCAACGCGCCGAACAGCGTGTGAAACATCCAGTCGCCACGAGTCAACATCGCGCTCAATTCCTGCATCCCAGGAATGTTGAAGCTCTGAAGCGTCGCGGGAAACATCAGAAGGCTGGATGCGAAAATGGGTGGAATCATGCTCGCCATGTTCACCCGGAGAGGTAGAAACGCCGGCTGCCCACCATACACACGCTTTCCCACCTGCCTGCGCGAATACTGGATGGGGATCCGACGCTGTGCGCGTTCGAAGAACACCACCACGGCGATACTGACAACCAAAGTTGCCGCGATCATGGCGATGGCGAGCGGCTCGAGCGAGCTACCCTTACCCCACATCTGACCAATCGCCTGCGGCACGTTGGCCACGATACCCGCGAAGATAATCAAGGACGTACCATTACCAATACCACGATCGGTGATCTGCTCTCCGAGCCACATCACCAGCATGGTACCGGTAGTGAGCGTGACCATCGTCAGCAACCGGAAGCCCCATCCTGGACTTGCCACCACATCGCCGAAACGCCCGCCTCCCATGTCCGTGTTGTTGAGCCCCTCAAGCCACATCGAGACCCCGAAGGACTGAAAGAGACTCAAGAACAAGGTACCATAGCGGGTCCACTGCTCGAGCTTCCGCCGCCCGGATTCTCCCTCCTTGCGAAGCTCCTCCACCTGCCGACTCACCAACCCCATCAGCTGCATGATGATGCTGGCCGAGATGTAGGGCATGATGCCAAGCGCAAAGATCGACAGGTTCCCGAGCGCACCGCCGCTGAAGAGGTTGAATAGGCCGAGAAGGCCTCCGTCTCCCGAAACGATCCGATTCATCACCGACCTGTCCACGCCGGGGGTACTGACGAACACCCCCACGCGGTACAAGGCGAGCAACACCAGCGTGAAGATGATCCTTCGCCGAAGCTCAGGGATCTTGCCGATGCCCGACAGGCCGTTGATCAGGGCCATGCTTACCTAGCCCGCCTGCTGTTCTTCCGGCTGTGAACCGAGCCGCACCACTTTGCCCCCAGCAGCTTCAATCTTTGCCACAGCCGATGCGCTAAATCCGCCAGCCTCCACCGTCAAGGCTCGAGTCAGGTTGCCGACACCCAGAATCTTCACGGCTACTCCCTGCCCCTGTACCAAACGCGAGGTCCGCAGAAGTGCTTCATCAACCTTGGTACCGGCAGAAAAACGCTCCAGCTGTCCTACATTGATGGCAACCACCGGAGTCGCAAACGGATTGCGGAAACCACGCTTTGGAAGCCGGCGCTGCATAGGGGTCTGACCACCCTGAAAGTGCTTCTTCCCAATGTTACCGGTGCTCCGCGCCTTCTGGCCTTTCTGCCCACGCCCTGCAGTCTTACCGAGGCCAGTACCAATCCCACGCCCCAGCCGTTTCGCGTGTTTGCGAGAACCCTCGGGCGGACAGAGAGCCGAAAGAATCGCGCTCATGACTGCTTCTCCTCGACGCGCACCAGGTGCAGAACCTTCTTGATCATGCCCCGAAAAGACGGCGTGTTGTCGACACTGACCGCCGAACCAAGCCCCCGCAGGCCCAAGCCACGGAGGATCCTCCGGTGCGGGTGCGGGCGACCAATCTCGCTACCGGTTTGCGTAACCAAGAGCTTCAAAGTCATGATGCGCTGGATCCCTCGTTGGAAGCCACGATCGAAGACGCCACCCGAGCGGCCGACGCCATCGCCGCCACCGGATAGTCGCAGGTCACTTCCTCCACACTCCGCTCCCGGGCGGCTGCCACCTGTTCGGGCATGCGAAGACCTTTCAAGGCCTCGATTGTCGCATTGACCACGTTGTGCTTGTTGGAAGATCCGAGACACTTAGTCAAAATGTCGTGGATGCCTGCAGACTCCACCACCGCCCGCACCGCACCACCCGCGATCACACCGGTGCCTGGACCCGCCGGACGCAGGAGCACACGCCCCGCTCCAAACTCGCCAATGACCTCATGCGGAATGGTGGCGCCGATCGTCGGCACCTTGAACATGTTCTTTCGGGCCTGATCGTTGCCTTTGCGAATCGCCTCGGGCACCTCGTTGGCCTTACCGAGACCCACGCCGACGTGACCGGACTCGTCGCCAACCACCACCAGCGCCGCGAAGCTGAAGCGACGTCCGCCCTTCACCACCTTCGCGACGCGGTTGATGTGAATGACGCGTTCCTTGAGCTTTTCCTCGTCCAGATGATCCAGTGCCATCGCTGCTCCCGACCGTCCGTCCACCCGTCGGGTGCCTCAGAGGAGGCACCTCGAGCGGAGTAGACATCTTAGAAACTGAGTCCTGCTTTGCGAGCACCCTCTGCCAGGGCCTTAATCCGGCCGTGGTAGAGGTATCCATTTCGATCGAAGACAATCTTGTTCACCGTCTTCGTGAGGCAGATCTGCGCGATCAACGCCCCCACTTGGCGCGCCGACTCGGTCTTGCTCGCCTCCTTCACACTCTCCTTCAGATCACCAGAGAGCGTCGAAGCCGCAGCAATCGTCACCCCGCGCGTGTCGTCGACAACCTGCGCGTAGATGTGCTTTCCACTGCGAAAAACGCTGAGCCGCGGCCGCTCCGGCGTACCGGAGAGACGGTTTCGAATCCCGAGCTTACGACGCTCACGTCCCGTTATCTTGCGTGCCATGCTTGGAGCTTCCTTCGGGCCTACTTGCGGCCCTTGCCAGCCTTGCCGGCCTTCTTGCGAACCTTCTCACCTCGGTACCGAATCCCCTTGCCACCATAAGGCTCCGGAGGTCGAAATCCCCGAATAGTAGCGCACAGCTGACCAAGCGTTGCCTTGTCCGCCGATGTCAGAATCAGCATCGTTCCCTTGGCCTCAGCCGGAATCTGCGCGCTCACGCCCGGCGGCAACACGATGCTCTCGGGATGCGAGAGACCGACCGTGAAGGTTACCGTGTTACCCTTCAGCTCGCACCGGTAGCCAGTGCCTACCAGCTCCAATCCGCGCTCGAAGCCCTCAGCAACACCCTTCACCATGCTTGCGAGAAGCGCTCGCTCCAGTCCCTGAAGCCGCGCTCCGTCACGCCCAGGTCGATCACTGGTGATACACAGAGCGCCGTCCTTGAGCTCAACGAAAACGCCACCATTAACCGCCCTGCCCAGGTTACCCTTGGGACCCTTCACGTCCACCCGATTACCGTTGACGGTTACGTTCACGCCCTTCGGAATTGGGATTGGTCGCTTACCAACCCGCGAAAGCTTCGGGGCCGAAGCGTCCACTGCCTGTACTGCTTGCTGAGTCATCACCAGACCTCGCAGAGTAGTTCGCCACCAATCTTCCGCCGCCGAGCCTCGTTGTCGCTCAGCACGCCCTGTGAGGTGCTGAGGATCGAAACGCCCAGGCCGCTCAGAACGCGCGGGATCTCTCCGTATCCGACGTACACTCGCCGACCAGGGCGAGATACCCGCTTCATCCCGGCAAACGCGCACTTTCTGTCGCGTCCGTACTTCAGCGTAACAGTGATCACGGGTGCCTTTTTCGGCCCCCACTCCTCCTGTTGCACATCCGCCACGAAGCCTTCAGCCTTTAGCAACTCAGCTACAGCCTTTTTTACGCGACTCGCGGGGATCCGCGCCACCTCATGGCGCGCCAACGCGGCGTTTCGAAGCCGTGCCAACATGTCTGCGATCGGATCGCTGTTCATGGTCTCACCAGCTCGCCTTTGTTACGCCGGGCAACTCACCCCGCAAAGCCATCAATCGGAAGCAGAGTCGGCACAGCTTGAAGTCCCGATACACTGCCTTCGATCGTCCACATACCTGACACCGGGTTCCCGCTCGCGTCGAGAACTTCGGTGGTCTATTCATCTTCGCCCACTGGCATGCGCGCGCCATGTCTCATCAACTCCTGAAAGGCACTCCGAGGAACGCGAGGAGCTGTCGGGCTTCCTCGTCAGTCCGGGCCGTGGTGACCATAGTGACGTTCATTCCCTTGACCTTCTCGACCTTGTCGAAGTTGACCTCGGGAAACACGATTTGCTCTTTGAGCCCCAACGTGTAATTGCCGGCTCCGTCGAATCCGCGGTTGCTCACTCCGCGAAAGTCACGAACACGTGGCAGCGCCAGCGACACCAAACGGTCGAGGAACTCCCACATGCGCTCACGACGCAGCGTGACCGTCACGCCCACCGGTGTACCCTCCCGCAGCTTGAAGTTTGCGATGGACTTCTTGGCCTGTCGCACCACCGGCTTCTGGCCGGTAATCGCCATCACTTCTTCCACAGCCTTGTCAATGAGCTTCGGATTGGCAGTCGCCTCCCCGAGCCCCACATTCACGACAATCTTGGTCAGCCGCGGAACCTGCATCGGGTTCTTGTACCCGAAGCGCTCGGTCAGCTTCTTGGTGATCTCGCTCTTGTACCGCTCACGCAGGCGGGGAGCTACCGTGTCTTGACCCATGGCTCTACTCCTGACCCGAGATGGTCGCGCCGCTCTTGGCCACGCGACACTTCTTGCCGTCGACAGTTCGGTTCCGCACCCGTGTAGGCTTGTTGGTCTGCGGATCGACGGGCATCACCTTACAGGCCCGAATCGGCGCATTCACCTCCAAGATCCCACCCGGACGCTCAGGCATTGACTTGACGTGCTTCTTTATCTTGTTCACGCCCTCGACAACCACCTGGCCTCGCTCGGGCAGAACCTTCTCCACACGTCCGCGCTTGCCCTTATCATCGCCGCTAATTACGACGACCATGTCACCTTTGCGTAGGCGAGCCATCACAGCACCTCCGGCGCAAGCGAAATAATCTTCATGAACCCACGACCACGCAGCTCACGCGCCACTGGCCCGAAGATGCGAGTTCCGATCGGTTCCTGCTGGTTGTTGATGAGCACTGCGCTGTTGGCATCGAACTTGATGTAGCTGCCGTCCGGACGTCGATACTCACGTCGAGTGCGCACCACAACCGCCTTGGCTCGCTCGCCCTTCTTGACCTTTGACCCCGGCATCGCGTCGCGGATACTCACCACGATCACATCGCCGAGGCCTGCGTAGCGGCGCCTCGATCCGCCCAGAACCTTGATGCACTGCACTACTTTGGCCCCGGAGTTATCCGCCACATCCAGGATGCTTTCCATCTGGATCATGTCAGCTCAGCTCCTGTTCTGCGCGCTTGATCAGCCGCGAGGCCATCCAACGTTTGGTGCTCGACAGCGGCCGGTGCTCCTGGATCTCAACCCTGTCACCGATCCGGTACTGGTTGGTCTCATCGTGGGCCTTATACTTCGTGCGCACGCGCACGTACTTCTTGTACTTGGCGTCAACCTTGAGACGAATCACCTCCACGGTGATGGTCTTGTCCATCTTGTCGCTGGTCACGACTCCGACCAGTTTGCGACGCCGGCTGGCCGTCGCCTTTACTGCTGAGGTCTGGTCGCTCATGGCTCGCACCCTTTCACGCTGGCGATGGCGGACCGCTCGTGGAGAACGAGCTCTATCCGCGCAATGTCTCGGCGCGTCTTGTTCATCAACGTCGTGTCGTCCAGTTGGTTGGTCAGGTTCTTCATCCGGTAGGAGAAGAGGTCCTTCTTCATGCTGTCGCGGAGCGACCGCAGGTCCTCATCAGTGCGCTCCCTCAAATCCTTGGCCTTCATCAGAGCGCTCCTCTCTCGAGAACTCGAGTAGGCACAGGCAGCTTTGCTGCCGCAAGCGCGAAGGCCTGGTAGGCCATTTCCTTCGTGACACCCTCGATCTCGAACATCACGCGACCAGGCTTCACAACGGCAACCCAACCTTCAACAGACCCCTTGCCACTTCCCATCCGAACCTCGAGGGGTTTCTTGGTCACTGGCTTGTCGGGAAACACGCGGATCCACAGCTTGCCAGAGCGCTTGCAGTGACGCTGAATCGCCATACGACTGGCCTCCAGCTGACGCGCGGTTACCCACGCATGATCCATCGCTTGCAGACCGTAGTCGCCGAAGGACACATCTGAACCGCGCCACGCAATGCCGCGGTTCTTGCCCTTCTGCACCTTCCTAAACTTGGTACGTTTCGGGGATAGCATAAGCGCTCGTTACTCCGGGATCCGCCGCGCCTTGCGCTGGAGAACCTCACCCTTGAAAATCCACACCTTGATTCCGATCGCTCCGTAGGTGGTTCGCGCCTCGGCCAAACCGAAGTCAACGTCCGCCCGCAGTGTGTGCAGGGGCACTCGTCCCTCGCGGTAGGTCTCGACTCGACCCATTTCAGCTCCCCCAAGTCGGCCCGAGCAGCGGATGCGAATCCCCTTGGCGCCAAACTTCATGGCGGTCGAGAGGGACTTCTTCATTGCTCTCCGAAAGGCGACCCGACGTTCGAGCTGGGTGGCGATGTTTTCCGCAACCAGCTGCGCATTGGTCTCCGCCTTGCGGACCTCCTGCACGTCAATGAACACCTCGTTGTCCGTGAAGCTCTGCACGCCTGGAAACTTCGATTCGCCCTTGGTGGCGGAGTCCAGATTTCCACTCTTCAGGATCTCGATGCCTTTGCCGCCCTTACCAATCACCATCCCAGGACGGGCGGTGTAAACCACCACCTTGGCCTTGTTGGCCGCGCGCTCGATCTCCACACCCGCAATATTCGCGTTGTAAAGGTACTCTTTGACCGCGCGCTTGATGCGGATGTCCTCGTGGAGCCACTTCGCGTAGTGTGTGTCCTCGTACCACTTGCTGGTCCAGGTCTTGATGACCCCCAGGCGAAAGCCGTACGGATGCGTTTTCTGTCCCATAGTGTCTGCCTGTTGGTCCTAGCTCAGCGTTGATCGAGCTCGATGTGGATGTGGCTGACGCCCTTGGTGACGCGCGTCGCGCGTCCCATCGCTCTCGGCCGCCAGCGCCGCATATGCGCGTTCGGCCCCTTGTCCGCCGTAGCGCAGCTGACATACAACGACTCCGGCTTCACGTCGGGTCGCAACTGGCGCGCATTGGCGAGGGCACTCTGAATGAGCTTCTTGATGAACGGAGCCCCAGCCTTGGGCACAAAGTCCAAGAGCTGGAGGGCTTCGACGGCTTCACGCCCCCGCACCAGATCGACGATGATCCGGGCTTTGCGCGGACTGATCCGCTGGAATTTTCCTGTAGCTTCGCTAATCATGTCGACAGTTTCCTTCTCAGACCCGTCGCCCCCGATGCCTGGCCTTGTGCCAGCCGAACGGCCTCTCCCAGTCTACCGCTTCCTCGGGACTGCGACACAATGTGGGCAGCCGGTCCGGGAGGCGTTGGTGAGGTCGGCGAGGCGAAAGGGTGTACCCTTCACCTCGCGTCAAGGGGCAGGCCTCTTAGCAGACGATCATCTCTCCTGCAAGTTGAAAGCCGATCAGGGCTGGTAGCGGACACTGCTAACTGACCAATTGGCGCAAATCGCCCTCTGCAGTAATTGGTCTCTCGGCCGCCCTGCCCCGGGTTGCGAGGTTCAGCGCTTGCCGGTCGCGGGATTGCCCTTCTTGGCCGCTCCGACCTTTCTATCAGCCGCATGACCATGAAACGTGCGCGTGGGGGCAAACTCTCCCAGCTTGTGACCAACCATGTTCTCGGTCACGAAAACCGGCACGAACTTTCGCCCATTGTGGACCGCAAATGTCAATCCAACTGCTTCGGGCAAAACCGTCGAACGCCGCGACCACGTCTTGATCACCTTCTTCGTAGCCTGCGCCTGAGTGTCGATGATCTTCGCGAGTAGGTGGCCGTCGATGAACGGTCCCTTGTGAATACTGCGCGCCATAGCCTAGTTCTTCGACTTTCTGTTCTTGATGATCATGGAGTCTGTCCGCTTGTTGTTGCGGGTCTTCATCCCTTTGCTCAGGGTGCCCCACGGTGAACATGGGTGGCGACCACCGCTGGTTCGGCCTTCACCACCGCCCATCGGATGATCGACCGGGTTCATCGTTACACCACGGTTGTGCGGACGACGGCCCAGCCAGCGATTCCTACCGGCCTTCCCAAGGCTGATATTCTGTGACTCGAGATTCGACACCTGACCAATGGTGGCTCGGCAGAGAAGATGGACCTTCCGAACCTCGCCGCTTGGCAACCGCACCTGCGCGTACTCGGTGTCTTTGCCCATGAGCTGCGCTGCAACGCCGGCGGCCCTCACCAGTTGCCCACCCTTGCCACGCCGCAGCTCGATATTGTGAATCATCGTACCGGCGGGGATGTGTGACAACGGAAGATTGTTACCAGGTCGGATGTCGGCATGACGACTCGAGACGATCTCGTCGCCGATTTTCATGCCATCTGGCGCCAGGATGTAGCTCTTCTCGCCATCCACATAGGTGATAAGCGCAATCCGGCCGCTGCGGTTGGGATCGTACTCAATTGCTGTCACACGAGCCGGCACGCCAATCTTGTTGCGCCGAAAGTCGATGACCCGGTACTGCCGCTTGTGCCCACCACCGCGGAAGCGCACGGTCACGCGACCCTGGTTGTTGCGGCCACCGGTGCTGGTTTTCGCCTCGCTCAGCTTCTTCTCCGGACTTCGCTTGGTTAGCTCCGAAAAATCGCTGACCGTATAGAAACGCCTACCTGGAGAGGTGGGTCTGTACGCTCGGATCGGCATCGCTCTACTCCTCACCCTCGGTAAAGAACTGGATGCTGTGGCCTTCCATCAGAGTCACCACCGCCTTCTTCCAGTTCGGCTTCTTCAGGACCCGCTTTCCCGCGCGCTTGGCCTTTCCGCGCTGCACGAGGGTAGCGACGTCCGTCACCTTGACATTGAACATCTGTTCGACGGCACTTCGGATCTCGATCTTGTTGGCGCCGAGGGCCACTTCGAACACGACCTTGTTCTGCTCCTGAACTCGCGCGGCCTTCTCGGTCAGCACGATCGGACGCTTGATAACGTGCTCCGGGTTCATGTGCTTGGCTCCAGGCAGCGCGCTTCCAGCGCCTTGGCTGCCAACTTGGACATGACCAAGTGGTCATGCCGCAGTAGATCGTAGACATTCACGCCTTCGGGCGGCAGAAATGAGGAGGCGGGCATGTTGCGAGCCGAGAGCTTCAGGTTCTCGTTCTCCTTGGCATCCACCACCAGAGTCTTCTGACCAACCTTGAGGTTCTCGAACACCGATACCAGTCGCTTGGTCTTGGGCTCGTTGAAGTCGATGGTCTCAACCACCGTCATGCGACCCTCCTTGACCAACAGACTCAGCGCAGACCGCAGCGCCCCGATCCTCACCTTGCGCGGAGGACGGTAGCTCCAATCCTGAGGCTTGGGGGGATGAGCGCGGCCACCGCCGACGTAAATCGGCGCGCGGAGCGCACCGTGCCGTGCGTTGCCCGTACCCTTCTGCTTGTAGAGCTTCTTCTTGGACCCGGCCACCGCGGAGCGTTCCTTCCCGGCACGCGTACCCGCGCGTCGCGAAGCCAACTGCGCGGTCACCACCTCGTGGAGAACGTGCTGTTTGACGTCCGCATTGAACACCTCGTCCGCGAGATCGATTTCACCGACCTTTTTGCGTTCGAGATCATATACGTCAATCTTTGCCATGAATCCTCGTCGTTGGGGGCTTAGCTCTTGATCTCGACGTCGACACCCGCGCTGAGGTCGAGCTTCATCAACGCTTCCAGGGTCTGTTGAGTGGGCTCGAGGATGTCGAGCAACCGCTTGTGAGTTCGCACCTCGAACTGCTCCCGAGACTTCTTGTCGATGTGCGGCCCGCGCAACACGGTGTAGCGCCGAATCGACGTCGGAAGCGGGATCGGCCCCGCCACGCGTGCGCCGGTTCGACGAGCCGTCTCAACGATGTCCGCTGTGGACTTGTCGAGCAGCTGGTGATCGAACGCCTTGAGGCGAATTCTGATTTTGGTCGTATCAGCCATTGCGATGACACTTTCTGGCACAGGCGAAGCATCGGTATCCGACACCTAGTCCGTGCGTTGGGTCCCTACTCGAGAATCTTGGTGACGACACCGGCGCCCACGGTCTTGCCGCCCTCGCG
>CAYNEY010000011.1:0-10875 GCA_964396375.1 uncultured Polyangiaceae bacterium
CTCCGAGTGAAGGCGGTGCTCCGAGTGAAGGCGGTGCTCCGAGTGAAGGCGGTGCTCCGAGTGAAGGCGGTGCTCCGAGTGAAGGCGGTGCCCCGAGTGAAGGCGGTGCTCCGAGTGAAGGCGGTGCCCCGAGTGAAGGCGGTGCCCCGAGTGAAGGCGGTGCTCCGAGTGAAGGCGGTGCTGGCGGACTAGCCGAGGGGGGCGCTGGAGGCTCGACGAGTGACTGTGGTGTGGCGGTCACGGACACCCTTTCGGGCTCCGTCACCGACGCGCAGCTCACTCAACTGGGAGCGATCGAGGTCGAGGGCGGCAGCGACTTTGTGGCTGTCATGACGGGTACTGGAGATGTCGATCTCTACGTGCGATTCGGAAGTGCACCAACCGTGGACGCCTACGATTGTCGCCCGTTTGGCGACGACGCGAACGAGACCTGCACCCTCACGGCACCCGCCGATTCGGCGGTCGCTCACCTGGCCGTGTTTGGCTATGCCACGAGCAGCTACCAGCTCGATCTTGCCTACTTTTTGCCCTGCTGCGAAGACGCAAGTGAATGCAACGACCAGAACCCGTGCACGGATGACGCTTGCTCCCGGGAGATCTGTGTGCACGCTTCCAACACGGCGGCTTGCGATGATGCGGATGCTTGCACCGACAACGACACCTGTCGCGATGGCGCGTGCTCCGGAACCGCGCGCGACTGTGGCGAAGGTGAGGAGTGCGTCGATGGTGAGTGTCAGTCGGTCCAGAATCTCACCCTGTACACCTCGTGTGTGGAGGATGACCTCAACGCCAGCGATCGCGGGGTGATGGTGGAGGCAATGACCGCCATCGGCTACACCGAGGCCGGCTCCAACACCAATATCTCGGCTCAGGCGCTGGCCGAGGTGCTCGGGCGAATCGATATCAACGTATTTTATCACACGGGGCATGGTTTCGAGGGAGGGATCGCCACGGCAGGCGGGGTTCTCACCACCTCGGGCCTCGATACCATCAATGTGAAGACCGCCATCTTCGCGACTTGCCTCACGCTGACCGAGACCACGTGGAAAAACGAGATGTCGGCGAGCTGTGAGAACGTGCTCGGGTACACCAACTACTCCTACGACGGGCCCGATGACGACGTGGCCCGCGACTTTGCGGACGGCCTCAGCGATCAAGAGAGCCACGTGCGTGCCTGGTACTCGGCCAATGTCGTTCAATCGCTGCTCAACGACCGGTGGTGTGGGTACACGCGGGAGTCGGGTGGTATCGTCGAGTACTCCGCGCGTTCCAGCCAGGTGCCTGCCGCACAGTACGCCGGGCCTGTCGAGTCACTCGATGACAATCTCCGGGTAGCGACCAGCCTGCTCGAGGACGGTCGCGATTTTGCCGACGAGCTGTCGGCCCTCGCCACCCGGAGCTATGTGGCCGAAGGCGATGCTGAGCACGCCGTAGTCTTCTCGAGGGAGACCGGAGGGTTGGTGGCCAAAGCCTCCATCAGCCGCGAAAAGGCCCTCGAACTCGCCTCCATTTGGCTCGGACCCGAGCTGCCGATGGACGCGTCTCTGCGAGGTGCCTTTGGGGTCGAAGCACGGGTGGATGACGCCGAGCCCACCGTGGCCGCCCATCGGATCCGCTATCAGCGCATGCTCGACGGAATGCTGGTGTTGACGAACGGAAGAGAGCACCATCTCGAGGTCATGGTGGATGGGAGCGGGATCAGCGCCACCTCTCGGCTCTGGCCAGTGCTCGAGGAGCGGCCCACCCAGAGCCCACCCGAGCTGCTCGGTGTCGAGCGGGCGCTTGCCATGGCTCTGGATGAGATCCGGAGCCTCCTCAAAGAACCCGTGACCTTGGTGGGCGTGACTCCCTGCTATGGCAGCTGGGACCATGGACCAATCGTCCCTGCCTACGCCTTCCTCGACACCAGCGGTGGTCGGGTGGTGGTGGATGCGACCACCGGCCGCTTGGTGTACTGAGTCCGCGTCCGCGCTAACGGAGGAGCTGCTCGCCGACGGCGGAGAGCAGCGGGCTCCGCTCGCCCGGGGCGGCATCGGAGAGGTACCCCTCGTTGAGCTCCCACATGATGACGCCGCCCAGGCCCGTGTCCCTGACATAGGCTGCTTTCTCGGTGATCGACTCTGGGTCGTCGTAGGAGATGTAGGTGCAGCCGAGGGGCCCTGTCGGTGACTCGAAGGAGAGGTACGGGACTCGGGCCACGGGGTCCCACTTTCGCGCCGCCGCGTCGAAGTACGAGGTCATGATGTTCGCGTACGACATGTCACTGTCGGCCGCGAGGAGCGCTGCTCCCTCGAGGGCTTGGTTGGGTTCTCGCACCGGTTCGGAGTAGCAGAGTCCGTAGAACCCAATCCCGAGTCCGAGCTTCTCTGCCGGTACGCCGGCTGCGAGGTAGGCGTCGAGCGTGCCGTCGATCGAGATGGGGGTGGCAGAGCTCTGGTGGTAGAGCGCGCTCGAGTGCCAGCTGTTCCATCCTTCCCAGGTGCCGGCCTGGCCGTAGGACATCACGTTGAGCTGGTCGTAGTGCTCCGCAAGCTGTCTGTAACCCGAGAGATCTTGTGGCAAGTTCGTATTGATGCAGCCGATCGGCAAAGTGAGCCGTGCCTCGGGCCTCCGGCTCCGCACCTGCTCGGCGATGGTGACGAGCGAGGACCAATCCTCGGGCTCGAGGGGCTCCCAGTCGATGTCCAGGCCGTCGTAGCCTGGCTCTTGCAGCAACGCGAGCAGGCTGTCGATGAATGCGTCCCGAGTGCTGGCCATGGCTTGTCGGAAGGCGGGCGCGGAGTCCGCGCCGCCGATCGAGGCCAGTGAAAGCACCCCACGCTGCCTGGCCGTGGCGACCAGGTCCGCGGCAACCTCGGGGTTGTTCCCCATCAGCGCGACGGTTCCAGAGGAGGTCGGCAGGTAGAAGGACATGGCGATCTGGGTGAGACCAGCCCATTCGATCTCCGAGACCGGGTAGAGCGTGGCCTTCCAGCTGGCGTAGTAGCCCATGGCCCAGGGACCCTCGGGGGAGGTGGGCTCGACGCCTCCCGCGCCGCCCAGGGACGAGTCTTGACCCCCCGCTCCCCCGGCCGCCTCGGGTGTGCTCCGGTTCTCGTCAGAGCTGCAGGCGTTCAGCGACAGCGAGCCCACGGCTGCGAAGAGTGGCAAGACGAACCCGGAGATACGCATGGCTGATGCCTCCTTACGACGATGCGCCTCGGTCACGATAGCATGGCTTAGAAGGTGACGATTTCCGCGCGCGCGAAGGCGCGGGGGAGGGTCTTCTCCCAGTCTTTGCCCCCCGCCGTGCGCGCGAGCAACACGGCCAGGTGCACGGGCTCGGCGCCGGGGTGAGCCTGGCGACCGAGGCCCTGGAGGCAGGAGGGACAGTTGGTCACAAAAGGCCGCGGCTCTGCCGCGGTGACCAGGGGGAGGAGCGCCTCACGCTTCTTCTTCAGCATCTTGTGGGAGATGTCGGGACGACTCAAGGACAGGGTGCCGGCCTCGGAGCAGCAGTGGGGGATCTCGGTGGCCGCGAAGAGCTCGAGGGCGCGACCCTCCAAAGAGTCGTGGCAAGGACGGTGGTAGAGGAGGCGTGGCTCCGTGGGCGGCGGCGCGCCGTGAGTGAGCGAAAATTCACTCACGTCGACCAACGGGCAGCCGAAGATCTGGCCGGCGTCCATGGCCTGCAGCGCCTCGCGGCAGGTGCCGCAGCTCACGACCAGGGCATCGAAGCTAAAATGGCTCAGCATGCCGCGGATTTGGCTGAAGATGATGGTGTCGGCGAGCACGCGGCGCGCGTGCAGCTCTTCTTTGGCGTTGACCTTGCTCGGAAAACCACAGCACAGCCGGGGCGGCGGCAAGACCACGCGTGAGCCGGTGGAAAGGAGCAAGAACAGCACGGCCCGGCCGATCTCACTGTGCAGCCGCTCCGAGCCGCACCCAGGGAAGTAGAAGACGGTGCGTTGGGCGGGGAGCTCGGGCGAAAGCACCAAGGCCTGGTTCTCTTGAGTCCTCGGCAGCGCGCTCGCGAGCGGTGCCGGGTCGGGCGCTGCGACTGGGGAGGCAAAGAGAGCGAGCGGCGAGCGGCGGGCGGTGGAGACGGGTAGGTGAAGGCTACGAAGCAGGCGCGCTATTCCGCGTTGGACCGCGGTGCCGAGACGGAGCACCACCAGACGGAAGCAGGCATTGAAAAAGAAGCTCGTGCTGTGGAGGTAGGCGAGGGTAAGGCGGGTAGAAAGGGCGGTCTTTTTCGTGCCGCGGGTGACCAGGATCTGCCGCTCTAGGATCGAGACCTCTCCCGTGTCGATCTGGACCGGACAGGGCGTGAGACACTTGTGGCAGATGGTGCAGTTGTCCGCCACGTCCTCGAGGTAAGAAAGGATGCGAAGATCCGTGGTCCGGAAGCGCTGCGCCTCGTAGAGCAGCGCCTCGATCAAGGAGCCGATGGCCAGGTTCTTGTTGCGCGGGTGATAAAAGAGGTTCTCCTGCGGGAAGAAGACGCAGCACTCGGGTTTGCACTTCCCGCAGCGCACACAGCGACTGATGCGCTCGGCGAGCTCGTGGAGTTGCTGATACTTCAGGATCTTGGCCTCCAGCTCGAGGAGGTTGAAGCTGGGGGTGAAGACCAGATCGAGGACGCTCCGATCGGCCAGCTTCTTCGGGTTCATGGTCCCGGAGGGATCGAGGAGGCGTCGGTGCGAAGAGAGCTCATCCACGATGGCTTGGTCGAGGTGGCGGAGCTTGGTGATGCCGATCCCGTGCTCGCCGCTGACCACACCTCCCAGAGTGACCGCGTGCTCCATGATGGCGTCGGCTACCCGGGTGGCGCGCTTCATCATCTCCCGGTCGTTGGAGAACACCGGGATGTTGACGTGCACGTTGCCGTCGCCGGCGTGCATGTGGGTTGCGATCACGATCAGGCGAGCGCGCTCTTCACGCTCCGCACGCCCGAGGGCCTCCGTCAGCGTGGCGTAGCCGGCGAACAGCGCCTCGAACTCGGGTCGAAGGCGTCGGAGAGCCCGCTCTTGCCGCAGAGCTTCAGCATCGGCTTGGTCGAGTTCGGCTTCGGCGCGTACCATGAGCGCGAGCGCTGCCGGCAGCTTGCGCTCCAGCCACTCGCCGTCGCGTGGCGCCAAATCGAGGATGGTCTCCCGCGCGCGAGCGATGCAGGCCCGCTGGTTCTCGCGCTCCTCCTCCAAGTTCTTCTGGTCGAGGTAGCGTGCAAACTCGGCTAGGGCAGCGAGAGGCAGGACAATGTCCTCATTGAGCTTGAAGGCGTTGGTGCGCTTGGCGATGGCTCCCAGCTTCTTTCGATCGGCCCAGAAGCGCGTGGCCTCGGCGGCATCGCGGGCGAAAAACACCTGGGTGTCTGGGTAGGGGAGCAGGAGCTCTTCGAGGCGCGTCCGGCTCTGCTCGAGCAACTCCTGACCACTTGCCACCATGTCGATCAAGAGCACCGCCCGGGGGCGCTCGTTGCGAGCCGCCTTGGTGCGGTAGTCGATGGCGCGGACGTACTGCTCATCGAAATGCTCGAGCGCCTGCAGCGCCTGCTCTTCGGTGTTCGTGAATCTCTCCGAGATCTCGAGGATGACCCGAGCGGCCTCGTCCATGCTGTCGCCGAAGAACTCGAGGCAGGCGGTGAGCCGCCTCGGATAGGCGCGATGCAGGATGAAGGTGGCGGAGGTCATGACGCCGTCCGTGCCCTCCTTCTGCAGGCCGGGCACTCCGCCCAACGCCTTGTTGGTGATGTCCTTCCAGAGGCCCTTCTTTCGGATCTGGGCCCCCGAGAGCAGAATACTCCGATCCAGCGAGCCGTCGCTGGACACGACGTCGAAGCGAACCTGTTCATCAGGCTGGATTTTGCGCAGGGGATGACCGATCCGCCGGACCTTGCAGCTTTGGCCCGAGGAGAGAGCGAGCTGAAAGGAGAGCACGTTGTCGATGGCGGTGCCCCAGAGCACCGCCGACTTCCCGCCGGCATTCTCCGCCAGGTTGCCACCGATGGTGGAGGCCCAGGCGCTGGTCGGATCGGTCGCGAACACGAGGCCTCGGCGCTCAGCTTCCGCCATCGCCGTTTCGGTGACCACTCCGGCCTCGAGTTCCATCACCTCCGCTCGCTTGGTCTCGCCGGTTTCGAGGATGAACTCTTCCTCTTTTACGCCGCGGATGTGATTCAGGCATTCGGTGTTGACGATCACACAATCGAAGGTGAGCGGCACTGCGCCCCCGGTGAGACCCGTGCCGGCGCCCCGGGGGATGGCGTGCAAGCCCAAGCGGGTGATGGTCGCGAGCAGCGGGGCCACGTCTTCTTCACGCTTCGGGAAGGTCACCGCGAGCGGCAAGCACAGCCGCCAGTCGGTGGCATCGGTGGCATGGCTGATCAGGGCGAAGGGCTCGAAGCTCACGTTGTGATCGCCGATCACCGCGCCGAGCTCGCGCCGCACTCGAGCCCGCAAGCTCCGTGTGTGGGTGAGCTCCGAAAGCGTACTCGAGAGCTTCTCCCGGCAGAGCTCGATCAACTCACCGACCAGCGCGTCGTCCCGGGAGTTCTTCTCGACCAACCGAAGCTCACGGCGGAGCAGGGTGACGAGCTCGCGGCGCCGGCGCTGGGACTCGAGCAGGTGCTGTGAGAGGAACGGGTTGCGCCGCAACATGAAGAGATCGCCCATGAAGCGGAGCAGCAAGCGCGCCGAACGCCCGGTGACCCGGCGTTCCCGGAGCTGCTCGAGCATTTCCCACACACGCTCCCCGAACAAAAACGCGACAATCTGCGCGTCGCTGGCCGAGGTGTAGTTGAAGGGGATCTCGCGGTACTCGGTGGTGGTCATGGCAGCGGGCAGAAAGCCTCTCGGATCTACCGCCTGGGTGTGGCCCGCGAAAGGGAGGGAGCCGAAATCCCTGGGCCCGGAACCCCTGCCGGCGGAACAGCCGAAGAGCGGTGCCTGCTCGAGGCTCCGTCAGACGTCGACAAGGAACGGAGGAAATCCACAAAGCCCATGATCAACCGCCCCTTTTCCCTCATGTTGAGCGCTTTCTTCCTGGTTGGCTGCGGCTCGAGCGAAGGAGCCGAGGACTCGGAGGGTCCCTTGGGTGGCCAGGCCGGCTCCCCGGGGCTCTCTGGAACGGGTGGGAGCGGCGGTGTCGCTGGACCTTCCGACTGCAGCGCTGCTGTCGCTCCCTACACCATTACCGTGACCGAGCTCGATGCGGCCTTCGTGCCTGCCATCGATCGCTTCTGGTGGGGGGGCGAGGTGCCCAATCTGCCGCTGGTGGTCGACGCGCAGAACCAACTCTTCGTGGGCCTGACCGGAGAGCTCGGCGCCACTTTGGTGGCCGTCGGCGAAACCGCGCCGCGGGTCACCGTGCCTGGCGCGCGCTTGGGAGGCCTTGCTGTCACCTCCGATGGCTTCGCGTTGCTCCTGCACGACGGGAGTATCGTAGAGGAGGAAGAGCGCCTCTGGAGTTCGGTGCGGCGCGTGGACACGAGCGGCGTGACGCAGTTTGAGACCGAGTTCTTCCGCTCTTCGAACCTGGAAGACGTCGGCACCAAGGGTGAGGCGGGCACCGGGCGACTCGCCTATGTGCCGGCGAGCGATACGCTCGTGGCCTATTTCGGTCATCAGCAGCGCTACGACGACGGGGTGCGGCACCAGGGCGGCTATCTTGCCACCGTTGACTCCGCGGGGGTCGAGGAGCGCCTGAGCGGCTGGCATGGCAGCCACAACCTCGATCAGCGGATCGCCGTGCTCCGCGATGGCCGCGTCGGGCTCTTCGCCTTGGGTGACACCTACCCACCGGGGCTCATCTTCGAGTGGCTAAACGAACCCGACACCACCGTGGTCCATGACCAGACCGAGGCCCAGCTCGGAGACATCGTCGAGCTCTCGAACCTGCTCGTGCTCACGTTTCTGGATGGGCAGAGCTTCTATGATGCAGAGACCGGCGGGGGTGAGCCTTCGGCCACGCGGATTGGGCTCATCACCGTCGAGCCCGGTCAAGCGCTGGGACCGCTCGAGCCGCGCTTTCTCGAGCCGGAAAAGGAGAGCGGCACGACCATGACCTATCTTCACGCGGTGCCCTACGGGCCGAGCGGTGAGCTCATGCTCGTGGCTTGGCGCGAGACTGCCCAGCGCGACGAGCGCTTCTTCACCATGGTTTTGGACCGCGCGGGAACCGTCTGCCAGCCGAAGACCGAGCTTGCGTCGGAACATGGCTTTCTCGGAGATGATTTCCGCCTGCGACCGGACGGTACCATCTCTTACACGAACGCCGTCGACGGCCGGATCCGGGTGATCACGCTCACGCCTGGCTGAGCCGTTCAGTCGTGTGGCTCGAAATCTCCTGCATCTTCTCCGAAGTAGATGGGGATGCAGTCGCAGCAGATCCCGTGGGAAACGAAGAGGCCGAAGCGGGCGCCGAGGGCGTTCTCGACGGTGGTCCATTCTCCGCTCGGGCCGCGCACCCGCCGACAGTGAGCGCACATGGTAAGATAGCCGTTCGTGGTGTCCTTGGGTCGTGCTTTGCGGACGACCACGGTCATCTCGCCGTATTCGCGCTGTGAGAGGCGAGTGACCTCGATGTCGGGATGAAGCAAGACGCTTCCGGAATTCTCTTCGAGAGACTTTCGCAGAGCGAGCAAGGCCTCTCGGTTCGGATGGGAGAGCAAGCGCTCGAAGGTCGGGTTCTGATAGACGACGGCGCCCTCGAGGTCGAGCACGGCCAGGCCCTCATCGAGAGTGTCGAGCACCGAGCGCAGGCGCTCCTCGGCCAGCTGCTCTCGGCGCCGGCTCTCGAGCAGCCGCCTTGCGAAGAGCAGGGTGCGTAAGAGCTCCTCCTCGAGGAAGGGCTTGGTGATGAAGCCGAGGGGCTCGGTGCGCGCGGCGCGCCGTAACGTGACAGGATCGCTGTGGGCCGTGAGGTAGATCACCCCGATCCCGAGGCGCCCGAGGGAGCGCGCCAAGTGGATGCCATCCTCGGCACCTTTGAGACGGATGTCGACCAGAGCCAGCGCCGGAGAGGTCGCGCGGGCAAGCTCGAGGGCCCCCTCGGCGGTGGCCGCGGTGCCGACCACGGTGTGGCCCCCCTGCTCGACCAGGCCTCGGAGATCTTCGGCGACCAGCGGCTCATCCTCGACGAGCAAGAGCTCGAGGGCACTCATGACGACAGCCCCCCAGGTGGGTCGGGTTTGAAACACAAGCGGAAGGTGGTGCCCGGAGAGCCGCCCAGGGTGAGCGTGCCGTTCAGCCGCTCGGCGACGGAGTGCGCGATGCGGAGCCCAATACCCTGCTCGAGCGGAGTGGGGAGCCCTACGCCGTTGTCGCCGATCTCAAGCAAGAGACGGCCCTCCTGTTCCTCGAGGCACACTCGGACGTCGCCGCTTCGCCCCTCGGGAAACCCGTGGCGGACCGCATTCGAGACCAGCTCGGTGACCAGAAGGCCAAGGGCCACCCCCTGTTCAGCGCTCACCACCAAACCTGCGAGGCTGGTGCTCATCGAAAGGTGGCAGTTTGGTTCAGTGAAGGCCCGGCCTAGCCGATCGATGAGCGAGCGCAGGTAGCTGACCACCTCCACCGTGCCGAAACGCTGTGCGGTGCCGAGCTGGTCGTGCACCCAGGCCATGGCTTCGACACGACGGCGCGCTGCCGACAGGATCTCCCGCGCATCCTCGGTGCCGTCGAGCTCGCGCTCCTGGAGCCGAAGCAGGCTCAGCGTAAGCTGTAGGCTATTTCTGACTCGGTGTTGCAGTTCCTCGAGCATCAGCTGGTTCTCGCTGTTCTTGCGGGCAAGCTCGAGCATGTTCCGCTGATGGGCGAGACCAAGGGCGATCGCTGACGCCAGTTTTTCGATGAAGCCCAAGATCTCACTCGGCATCTTCCCTTCACGCGGATCGTTGACTTGAATCAGCCCGAAGGTGTGGGAATCGTGCCGGAGCGGCACCAGCGCTACCGTCTCGTAGCCCCAGCCGTTGCAGCGATTGCGGGTGGTGGACTGCCGCTCTTCGTCGGTCGTACTCTTGAGCAGAGCCGTCGTGCCGTTGCTGTAGAAGCTGCCGCGGGGCGTAAAAAATGGCAACGAGGGATCGGTGCGGCCCTGAAGGACGTTGCCGCACATGCACTCGAGGAGCGGAGGTGCTCCCGGGTGGCTGTACCTTGGGCAAAGGCTCCGCTCCAGCTCCACGAAATCCTCCGGGAAGCCGTGGGTCTCGAAATAGGGGAAGTCGTCTCCCTCCGCGAGCCGGATCCCTACAGCTTCGCAGCGGGTGGCCTCCCGGACCAGCTCGCAGATACTCTTCATGAGCCCGTGCAGGTTCTGCGGCGCGTGGATCGCCTCGAGGATCGAAAGGAGGATCCTCTGCTGGTGGGCGACCGAAAACCAACCGGACGTTCTTGCTTCGGGATCGCACATGAGTCCCCCTTGAACCGTCCAATCTACACGGAGCCAGGTATTCTACCAAGAGCCATCCTGCGTGAAGCAGGAAACGGGCCAGTCGAATTTTCCCTCGTGCGAACCGATGACGGGCGGAGATGACAATCCGGGGTTGTCGCGCTCCGATGGATTTCTGACCGCCATGATCCCGCGAACTTCCTCGGGAAAACGGAGAGGCCTCTGCCATACTTGGACCACCGGACACCCTGAAGGAGGACTCTTCGATGACCACGGCTCGACAGCTCCTCGGATTGCTCACAGGCGCGATGATGACGCTCGGTTGTGGCGGTGAAGACGGCAAGAGCGCGGAGCAGAGCGCCTCTGGCGGCGCGGTCACGACAGGCGAAGGCGGCGCGGTCACGACAGGCGAAGGCGGCGCGGTCACGACGGGCGAAGGCGGCGCGGTCACCACGGGCGAAGGCGGCGCGGTCACGACAGGCGAAGGCGGCGCGGTCACGACGGGCG
>CAYNEY010000011.1:10975-67527 GCA_964396375.1 uncultured Polyangiaceae bacterium
TCACGACAGGCGAAGGCGGCGCGGTCACGACGGGCGAAGGCGGCGCGGTCACGACGGGCGAAGGCGGCGCGCCGGCGACAGGTGGCAGCCTGGCCACGGACGGCTGCAACCTGCCACCACCTGCCACCGTGCCGAGCACGGTGGACGTGGGAGGCACAGAGCGGACCTTCGTGCTCGACGTTCCCGCGAACTACCAGCAAGGCTCCCCAACCCCGGTTCTGATCGCATTTCACGGGATGGGCACCGACGGAGAGCTGTTCCGCTCGCAGTTCTACGGGAACCTCCTGTCGGCTTTCGGTGACGACTATCTGGTGGTGCATCCCGACGCCCTCGGGGATCCAACCTCCTGGGACTCCCAAGGCGACTCGGATGTGGCCTTCTTTGATGCGCTGGTCGCGCTTCTCGAGGCCACCTACTGCGTGGATGCGAGCCGGATCTTCGCCACCGGGCACAGCTCGGGCGGCTTTTTCACCAACGTGCTTGGCTGTCAGCGCGGGGATGTGCTCCGGGGGATCGCGCCGCAGTCCGGGGGCGGCCCCTTCTTCGCACAGAACTGCGTGGGGCCGCTCGCAGCCATCATCCTGCATGGCACCGACGATCCCTCCGTGACCCTGGAGTCCGGCGAGGGCAGCCGCGACCATTGGGGTGAAGAGGCGGGCTGCGAGCTCTCGACCAGCAGCACCTGGTCCGCGAACGAGGTGTGCCTAAGCTACGCGGATTGCGACCCCGCGACGCCGGTGGTGTTCTGCCCGTACGTGGGAGATCACAACATCTGGGAGGAGGCCCCGGAGGCCATCTTCAGCTTCTTCCAGAGTCTCTGAGGCGCTACTTCGAGCGAGCGCACTTGGGCGCATCGAGCACCACCGTCACCCCTTGATTGCTCGGCACCAGCCCGTTCCACAGCGCGGTCATGCGCCGTTGACCGGTGAAGATGTCCACGTGTTGGCCCTTCACGTTCAGGCCCCGATCCTGGGCCACGAAGCAGCCATCGTGCAGGCTCCGCTGCTCGAGATCCCGTGGGGCACCGTCGAACTCCGGGATGTAGAGCGGGGTGTGCAGCGGGATGACCGAGGTGTCGACGGCCACGGTGAGCAGGGGAGTGATGGGGCCGCCGCTTGCCCCGCGGCCCCAAGGGAATTTGGCGAGCTCCAGTTGATCGAAGCAGATCCGTTGGTTGGTCTTGGTGCAGACGCGGGCGCACTCGCAGTCGCGGCGGTTGAAGCTCACGGGAGCGCCGTTCGACAAGAGGCCACTGCCCTGGACGCACAGCGTCTCGAAGAAGGGGAGGGGAACCTCCGCCAGGAACTTGCACTGCGCGTTGTAGAGCGTGGCCTTCTCGGTGCCTGAGAACTCCGACTCACTCGGGAAGTCGTAGTAGGTGTTGCGGAAGGTCCCGAGCACCCGACCGGGGAGGGGACCCTTGATCGCTCGCGGGCGACCCTTCATGCTCACCCGGGTTGGCCCGGAGCCTTCCTGTGGGGCGAAGGCAGGAGCCAAGCCCGCCTCGGCTCTCGGAGGAGTCCCGATGGGGATGCTGACCAGGCTGCGCGCGCTGCGGCGATTCTCGGTGGGGGCGATTCTTGGCGGGGTGGAATCCCCCTCGGCGGAATCATGGTTGGCGTCCCACCTCTCTTCCATCCATCCCCGGCCGGTGGTGGCGCAGCCGAGAGTGAGCAGGCTGATCTGCGTGAGCGCGGCGAGGGTGAGGGTTCTCATGGCGACTCGGAGGAGAGGGGGGGAGCAGGGGCGCGTTCGCGGCGCGTATCGCAGGTCGGGCAGGGGTGCAAACGGACGGGTACTTCCAGTCGGGAGGAGGCCATGAGCGCCTCATCGGCGAGGAGCTCACGCGTGGGACCGTCAGCGACCAGACGACCGGAAACGAGCACCAGGGTTCGTTGACACACGTCGAGAGCAAGCTCGAGATCGTGAGTGGCGATGATCCGCGTGTGAGAAAACCGCTTTAGTAGTTCGATGAGGCGCCTCCGGCTGTACGGATCCAGGCTGGAGGAGGGCTCGTCCATCACCAAGAGATCGGGGCGCATCGAGAGCACGGTGGCGATCGCGACGCGGCGTTTCTGGCCGGCAGAGAGGCGGTGAGCGGGACGCTCGGCGAGGTCGGAGGCGCCCACTTCCAAGAGGGCTTCCCGGACCCGCTCCCCTATCTCTTGGGGAGAAAGCCGCTGGTGCTCAGGGCCGAAGGCCACGTCCTCGCCAACCGTGGGCATGAAGAGTTGGTCGTCTGCGTCCTGGAACACCATCCCCACATGGCTTCTCAAGCTGGCACGGTTGGCGGCGGTCAGGATGCTGTCACCGATCTGGATCGTGCCGCTGGTGGGGAGTCGGCAACCCCCGAGCAAGAGCAGAAGGCTGGATTTTCCCGCGCCATTTCCCCCAACGACCGCTACCGACTCCCCATGGGTGAGCCGAAAGCTCACCCCTTCGAGGGCGCGCGTGCCGTCGGGGTAGATGTAGGTGGCGGCGTCGGCGACTACGAGGTGGTGACTCATCCTACACGGAGCATGGCAAGGGAGGTGGTCGGGGACAACCAAGGAGGAGGCTCGGCACCCAAGGACCGAGCAAGAACGCGAGCATACCGCAAAAAGGAGAGGCGCAAGGCCTCCTTTGGTGGTGCATCTCGTTCCGTCGTAGCCACGATGCCGACGCGAGGATCCAGTCCCGAGGAAGCTTTCTTCACTGTCGTGAATCAGCGGAACTGTCATCGCAAAGCGCGTGACGACCTCTCCGAGTTGAGGGACACTTGGCAGACATTCCGGCTCCACTCGTCGGGAGGCAATCCGATGTACAGAACGCTCTTCGTGCGCACTTGGCTCATCCTGTCCGCTCTCATCCTTGGCGCGTCCCTCGGGGCGTGCAGCAGTGGTCCCGCTGCAGAGATCAACTCCGACGGCGGTGTTGACGCCAACCAAGGAGGTGGTACCGCGGGTCCGGGCGCAGGGGGAGGAGGAGGCGCTGCCAATCCGAGCGCGGGGGGCAACACAATGGTGGTCGACATGACCGGTGGAACCACCGGTAGCGCCACCTGCACGGGTACGGACTGTACCTACGCGGTGGTGGACGCAGGCCCCTACTGCGGTGACGGCATCGTCAACAACGCCGAGGTCTGCGACGACGGCAACAAGCTCGGCGGCGACGGCTGCTCGGGCACCTGCATGCTGGTGGAGCCGAACTTCGAGTGTCCTTCGACGGGTGGTCGCTGCACCTCGCTCATCGTGTGCGGCAACGGCGCCCGCGACACCGGCGAGGCCTGCGACGACGGAAATGCAAACTCAGGGGATGGCTGCAGCGCAGCCTGCCGCGTGGAAACCGGCTTCCAGTGCCCCACGCCAGGCTCCCCCTGCACGCCGCTCGTCAGCTGCGGCGACGGGCGTGTGTCCCAGGGTGAGAGCTGTGACGACGGTGGTGTCGTCGACGGGGATGGATGCAGCGCCTTGTGTCAAGTGGAGCCGGGTTACGTCTGTCGCGGGACAACCTGTGAGGTGATTGCCATCTGCGGTGACAGTGCACTCGATCCGAGCGCGGAGGAGTGTGACGACGGAAACGTGGAGAGCTTGGATGGCTGCTCGGCGCTCTGCAAGATCGAGGCAGTCTACTACGACTGCCCCACCCCCGGTCAGCCGTGCATCGACAATTCTGCTTGCGGCAACGGTGAGCTCGAGAAGGTGGAGGTCTGCGACGACGGCAACCTGAATCCGGGTGACGGCTGCGGTGCGGATTGCCAGGTCGAGGCCGGCTACCAGTGCCGTCAGGCGGGCTCACCCTGCGTGACCCTCTGCGGTGACTCGATGATCATCGGCTCCGAGCAATGCGACGACGGCAACGCCGTCTCGGGGGACGGTTGCACCAGCACCTGTCTCATCGAGCCCGGCTACTCCTGCACCGGAACCCCCTCCACCTGCACCGCCAGCGAATGCGGCAATGCGGTGGTGGAGGCTGGGGAGACCTGCGATCTCGGTCCTGACAATGGCCTCTTCTACGGGGACGGCCTTGGCTGCTCCAAGACCTGTACCCAGGAGCCGAACTGCCGCCCCACGGGGGTTACCCAGGCCTGCACCACCGCCTGTGGCGATGGCAACCACGACGAGGGGGAGGGCTGCGACGACGGCAACCAGGTCGACGGCGACGGCTGCTCGTCGGTCTGCGCTCCGGAAGCTGGCTTCACCTGCATCGATCAGGAGATGCCGGACACCGTGCCCTGTCCCACCAACGCCAATCTCCAGTGTCTCACCCTGCCGGTGATCTACCGTGACTTCGAGGGGCAGAATGTGGCCGGCGGACACCCGGACTTCTTCTTCCTCTCGGCTTCGACGGCTGCCGGAACCACCTTGTGCGTGCCCAACGCCTCGGGAACACCGGCGGTGGTGAATGACAATTGCAGCAACACCGACGCCACCGGGCCCTGCGAGGGGTTGGTGCAGGCCACTCTCGGCTCTGACGGTAAGCCGGTCTTGACCGGGACCAGCGGTCGCTGCCCCTGCCGCTTCACGGACTGGGACCAGACGGGCGTGCTCTCCGCGGCCACTGCCGGGGTCGATCAGTGCACGGTGGAAGGCAACGGCAGCACACGCTACCGCGTTGGCTACGACACGCCGATGGACGTGACCGTGATCCAGAGCGCCACCACCTTTGGTCAGTGGTACAACTCGGCCCCGGGTGTGAACACGGAGGTGCGTGGAACCCTCGATCTTGCGGCCGTGGCGGGAGGCTTCCAGTTCAGCAGCAGCGCCGGGCGCACCGTGTACGACGATCTCCACGATATCTGTCTGGCGGCTACGCGCACGGGCGAGCTGACCTCGGGGTTCTTCCCCCTCGAGGCGGAAGCGGGCTCGAAGACCTGCAACATCTGGCCCTACTGGGTGGCTGGGCTCGAGACCGAGTGTTGCGCGGGCAGCACCTGTCCCGTGATCTCCCAGTGGGATCCGGAGGCCTCCTACGACAACTGCCCCACCGTGGGTACCGGCGGTCCGGTGCCGCGCTCGGACGGCACGGGTGGTCAGGTCGACGGTATGCTGAGGAACTTCTACTTCACGACCGAGGTGCGCTACCTCTTCCGCTACTCGGGCACGCCCTCCAGCTTGGCCTTCTATGGGGATGATGACGTTTGGGTGTTCGTCAACGGCCAGCTTGCCCTCGATCTCGGTGCACCGCATGAGCGCATCCAGGGCACTGCGACCATCGACGACAGCTGGGGCCTCGAAGCCGGTCGTGTCTACGAGATCGCGGTGTTCCACGCCGATCGGCACCCTCGGGAGTCCAACTACCAGCTTACGCTCTCCGGGTTCACCACCAACCGCTCGGTGTGCACGCCGCGCTGTGGTGACGGCAGCATCACCGCCGGGGAGGAGTGCGACAACGGCGATGCCAACGACGACACTCTCTACAACGGCTGCACCACCGAGTGTAAGTTTGGTCCCTTCTGTGGCGATGGCGTGGTCAACGGTGACGAGCAGTGTGACGACGGCCGCAACACCACCGTCGCCGCCAATACCGGTGGTTGCGCGCCAGGTTGTGTCCTGCCACCGGCCTGTGGCAACGGCGTGGTGGAAGCTGGCGAAGAGTGTGACAACGGCGCCGCCAATGCCGACGGCGTGTACGGTGGCTGCAGCACCAGTTGCCTCTTGAACGGCTACTGTGGCGACGCGGTGGTCAACAATCCCCCCGAGGAGTGCGATGATGGCGTGAACTTCGGTAGCGATTATGGATTCTGCGGTGATGGGTGCCTGCTCGGGCCGCGCTGCGGTGACGGGGTGATTCAGACGGAATATGGCGAGAGCTGCGACGACGGCGCTCTGAACGGCACGGAGGGATCCTCCTGTCCTGCTGACTGCCAGGCTCCCGGTTATTGCGACGACGGTATCATCCAGCCGGAGCTCGGTGAGGAGTGCGATTTGGGCAAAAATGGCTTCAATGTGAGCCTCAACACCGGCGAGTACGGCGGCTGCACGCCCGATTGCCTGCTCGGACCGTACTGTGGTGACGGTGTGCTGCAGCCCGAGGGTGGAGAGGTTTGCGACTACGGAGCCGCGAACTCGACCCTGGAGGCGGCGGTGTACGGTGGGTGCCTCATCACCTGCCAGCTCGGACCGCATTGTGGCGACGGGATCTTGCAGAGCCCGGACGAGCAGTGCGACGACGGCAACAACGTCGACAATGACCGGTGCAGTGCGGCCTGCATGAACGAGATTGTCGTGCCGCGCTGAGCCCGGGCTCGAGGTCGCCGAACGGCGGCAGCCTCGAGCTAGACCCGCGGGTTGAAATCGCGTGAAATCGTCGAACACCCGAGCCTTTTCGTGAGGTTCGGGCGTTTCGGCGTCCGCTTGCTTGCGAGGCTACGAGCTGCGTGTTCTAGTGAGCGCGGGTCTCCCAAAGGGTGGGGTGGCCAAAGGGAGCGAACCAATGAAGTTCAGCTTGGCGGGTCTTTTGGTGGCGGTATCAGGCGTGTTGACGCCAGGTGCCGCGGATGCTGGGGTGGAGCCTTCGCCCTTCCGCTTGACGGCGGTGCACGGGATCTCAGCCACCCGGCTCTTCGCGGTGGGTGATGCCGGCGCGCTCACCACTTTCGACGGCAAGGAGTGGCGAGCCGTGGGATCGCCCACCACCGCCCATTTGACTGGAGTGTGGGTAACCTCGTCGAGTTCGGTGTGGGTGGTGGGACATCAGACCATCCTGCGTGGGGACGGGACGAGCTTCTGGATCACCGAGACCCCGAAGCTGCGCCTTCACGCCATTTGGGGAGCCTCCGAGAGCGAGGTCTGGGCCGTGGGTGAGCAGGGAACGATCCTTCGCTACGACGGCCGGGATTGGACGGAGGTGTCGTCCCGCACGGACAAGACCCTAACCGCGGTTTGGGGCACGGGCAGCGGGGATGTGTGGTTCGCCGGGGCGGCGGGCACCGTGGTGCACTGGGATGGGCGACGGCTGCAGGTGAAGAGCGAGCCCAGTCCCTATTTCACGGGGCTAGGCGGCCTGGGTCGTCGTGAGGTTTGGGCTGTGGGTGAAGACGGCGGGATCCTTCGGTTCGATGGGCGCGAATGGCTGGCGTCCGCCAGCCACACCAGCCTCGATCTGTACGCTGTAACCACCGCCCCCCAGCTACCGGTGTGGGCGGTGGGAGAGGAGGGCACCGTGCTGAGGTTCCAGGACGGAAAATGGAAGGCTGTTGCTTCGGGGACCAACCGGGACCTCTTCGCGGCCTGGACCAGCCCTAGCGCCGAGCTGGTAGCGGTGGGAGACCACGTGACACTTCGACTGCCGGCGCGCTCGGTTCAGCCGTAGCGGCCTTCGATATACTCAGCGGTCCGCGGATCGCTCGGGTTGAGGAAGAGCTCCTCGGTGCGGCGGTGCTCGATCAGCTCCCCGAGCAGCATGAACATGCAGGTGTCGCTGGCCCGGCGAGCTTGAGCCATGTTGTGCGTCACGATCACGATGGTGTAGCGGCCTCGGAGCTGCCACATCAGCTCCTCGATGGCCTTGGTGCCGGCCACGTCCAGCGCCGAGCAGGGCTCATCCATCAGGATGATCTCGGGCTTTAGCGGCAGGAGCCGGGCGATGCACAGCTTCTGCTGCTGTTCGAGCTGGAGCTCAATGGCCCGCGCATTCAGGCGATCCTTCAGGTCGTCCCAGAGGCTGACCTCACGGAGCGCGCTCTCCACCATCTCGTCGAGAACGCCCGGCTTCTGCTCGCTTTTCGGGGTGTGGAGACGGAGCCCGAACAGGACATTCTCCCGCACCGAGAGCGGCAGCGGGTTGGGGCGCTGGAACACCATGCCGATCGACTTCCGGAGCTCGGTCAGATCGACGTCGGAATCATAGATGTTCTTTCCGAGGATCTCGATGATGCCCTCGGTGCGCACGTTGCCGTAGCGCTCGTTCACCCGGTTGAAGCAGCGCAACAAAGTGGTCTTACCGCAGCCGGAAGGGCCGATCAACGAGGTGATCTGACCGTGGCGGATCTCACTTGTGACCTTCCGCAGCGCCTGAAAACTCCCGTAGTACAGGTCGAGCTCTTGGGTACGAATCGCGATGTCGGGGGTGGGAGCGTCGCTCATCCGAAGACTCCGTTCACGTAGGCATGCGTCCGCTCATCCTTGGGATGCTCGGAGAAGATCTGCTCGTTCGGCCCCTCTTCGACCACATGGCCCTCGAACAGGAACATGGTGCGCGTGGCCAACCGGCGCGCCTGTTGCACCAGGTTGGTGACCAGCACGATGGTCATTGAGCTCCGAAGCTCGCGCAGCACCTCCTCGATGCGCATGGTGGTCACCGGATCGATGGCGATCGAGAACTCATCCAAGCAAAGGATCTCCGGTTGGTGAGAAAGTGCGCGTGCGATGGTGAGCCTTTGCTGCTGGCCCCCCGAGAGCTTGGTGCCCAGGCTGTGCAGGCGATCCTTCACCTCGTCGAAGAGTGCGGCCTGCGTGAGGCAGCGCTCGACCAAAACATCGAGCTCCGCGCGGTTGGTGAGGCCGGCGGCACGGGGCGCGAAGGCCACGTTGTCGTAGATGCTGAGTGGGAGCCCAACCGGCAGCGGCGCGACCATACCCACCCGTCGCCTGAGCGCGTGGACGTCGCGGAGCGCTTGGATGTCCTGCCCCCCGAGGCGGATCGTGCCCTCCGTGCTCGCACCCGGGATGAGCTCCAGGGTCCGGTTCAGGCATTTCAGCAGGGTAGTTTTGCCAGATTGGGCGGGGCCGATGATGGCGAAGACCTGGTTTTTTGGCACGCAAAACGAGATTCTGTGGATGACCTCCTGCGTGTGGTAGCGCACGCGAAGGTTCTCGATCTCGAGTTCGGGGGGCGCGTCGGGTGCGGTCATGGTCATCGAGGGCGGTTGGCTGAGAGGCTTGTGCTGAAACGCTCACCACTTCTTGCGGGAGCGGAGGAATACCCGAAAGCCGATCGAGGTGGCGTTCACTGCGAGCACGGTCAAGACCAGCACGATGGCGGTGGCGTAGGGCAGGGCGTGGGGGGCATCCGTCACCTGGGTGGTGATGGTGAACAGGTGCATGGACAACGCCATGCACTGATCCGTGATGGAATACGCGAAGGGATTGCCCTCTTCGAGCCGCTTATAGAAGACCGCCCCGGTGAACATGACCGGTGCCGTCTCGCCGGCGGTGCGAGACACCTGGAGGATGACTCCCGTCAGGATCCCGCTCACCGAGTTGGGGAGTACGATCCTGCGGATGGTCTGCCAGCGGGTGGCGCCCACGTTCCAGCAGGCCTCGCGGAATGAACGCGGCACCGAAGCCAGCGCTTCCTTGGTGCTGGCGATGATGACCGGCAGGGTCATGATGGAAAGGGTGAGCGAGGCCGCCAAGATGGATCGGCCTATCCCCGCGAAGAGCACGAAGGCGCCGAGGCCAAACAGGGCGTGCACGATGCTCGGGACACCAGCCAGGTTGACCACCGCCAGGTTGACGATCCGCGTGAACCAGTTCTCGGTCGCGTACTCATTGAGGTAGACCGCGGCCAAGACCCCGATCGGTGCCGCGATCAAGAGCGAGAGCCCGACCAGATAGATGGTGCCGAGCAGTGCCGACCAGATCCCGCCTTGGCGCATCCCGTGGGTGGGATTCTGGAGCAGAAAATCGAGGGATAGCAGCGGCCAGGCTTGGGCCAGCAAGTAGCCGAGGATCAGCAAGAGGGGCGTGATCATCGATACGGCGAAGAGGCCCAACACCAAGCGGGCCAACAACTCCCGACGCTGCTTTTTCTTGCCGAAACGGGTCTGCGTGAACATCTCTCAGCGCCCCGACTTTCTGGTGCCGCGGATCACCAGATCCGCCGTCAAGTTGACCACGAACGTGATCGAGAAGAGTAAGACCCCAATCAGAAACAGCACCTGGTAGTGAGGGGAGCCGACCGAGGCCTCGCCGAGCTCGGCGGCGATGGTGGCGGTGAGGGTGCGCACGGGATCGAAGACGCTGGTTGGGATGTTGACGGCGTGACCGGTGGCCATCAGCACCGCCATGGTTTCCCCGACCGCGCGCCCGACACCCAGCAGTACCGCCGCCAGAAGGCCGTTTTTGGCTGCGGGGAGCAGGACTCGCCCCACGGTCTGCCACTTGGTGGCGCCCATCGAGAGAGCGGCCTCGCGGTAGGAGTCGGGCACGGATTTCAGCGCGTCTTCCCCGATGCTGACCATGATGGGTACGCTCATCAAGGCCAGCAAGAGCGCGCCGTTCAGCACGTTCAACCCCACCGGGGCATGGAAGACGTCTTGAAGCAGCGGGTTCATCACCGAGATCCCGATGAAGCCCCAGACCACCGAGGGGATGGCGGCCAAAAGTTCGATGGTGATCTTCAGCGTCTCTTTGACGCGCCCGCTCGAGAACTCGGAGACGAAGATCGCGGCGCCCAGGCCGAGCGGCACCGCCAGCACCATGGCCAGCCCGGTCACGCTCAGGGTCCCTATGATCAGCGCCAGTACCCCGTAGCGAACGTTGCTGGATGAGGTCGGGAACCATTCGGTCGAGAACAGGAACTCTGAGAGCTTGAAGTCGTCGTCGAAGAGCAGGCCCACCCCTTCACGCAGCACGAAGAAGAAGATCCCGAACACGAACAGGATGGCGCTGATCCCACACAGCCGGATCACAACCTCGAGCGCGCGTTCGAGGAGGCGGCTCGAGAATGAGCGGTGGAGCGTGGCGCGCGGCCCGGAATTGGCGCTCGGAGTCCGAGCGGGCACGGGAGCGGTGAGCTTCGCCGGGGCGGCGTCGGCGGTGCTGGAGGGCTGGGAGACGGAGGTGTCGACCATCGGGACTCGGTTAGGAGAGGGGTACGTAGCCGGTAGAAAGCACCAGCTCCTGGCCCTCGGGGGAGAGCACGAAATCCAGGTAGGCCTGGGCTGCCGGCTTGGGGGTGCTCGGCGTGACCATGAAGAGCGGCCGCGAGATCGGGTAAGATTTGTTGTGGATGCTGGCCCGACACGGCATCACGCCGGGTTCGCCCTTCTGCTTCGAGATCTTGACCACCTTGACCTTGGAGGTCGCGTAGCCAAGGCCGCTGTAGCCGATCGCGCCTGGCGTCCGCGACACCAGCTCCACCACCTCTTTTGAACCGTTCATGTCGAGCGAGCCAGGCTTCATGTCAGCCTTCTTGCCCAGCACGGTCTCCCGGAAATAGTGGTACGTGCCCGAGTTGTTCTGGCGGCTGACGCGGATGATGCGGTCGGTCTTGGCGCCGGGGATCGCGTTGACGCCGAGCTGCTTCCACGAGTCGATGCCGCCGTGCTCACGGAAGAGCTCGGCTAGCTCCTCTAGCGAGAGCTGTTCGATGGGGTTGTTCTTGTGGACGTAGATGGCCAGGCCATCGAAGCCCACCAAGATCTCCTTCGGATCCTCGCCCTTCTGCTTGGCCAAGGCGATCTCCTTTGGCTCCAGGTGGCGGCTGCAGTTTGCGATATCGGCGGTGCCGTTCAAGAGCGCAGCGACTCCCACGCCGCTGCCTCCCCCAGAGACCTCCACCGACACATCTTTGTGTTTGTGTCCGTAGGCCTCGGCCCAGGCCTGAGCCAGGTTCACCATGGTGTCCGAGCCGATGTTCTGAATGGTCATGGCCGCGTGCTGACCCGCCCCAGCGCGGCTCTTGCCACAGCCGGCAATGGCGAACACCGTGAGCAGTCCGAAGAGGACGCCGAGCAGGCGATCCGGCCTCATGGGGCCGGGTTTCCGGAAGGGGTGTCGTTGTCGATGACGATGGCCTCCACCAGATCACGAACGTGGTCGAGGAGGAAGCGATAGGCCTTCTCGTAGGCTGCCCAGATCTCCTCGGTGGTGCCCTGGACCCGGGAGGGATCGGGCAGGCTCCAGTCGATGCACACGGTCTTGGTTGGTGGGGCGGGGAAGGCGCGCCGCGCGCTCGGATCGAGGGCCACCACGATTTGCACATGGTCGAGGTTGGGGACCTGATCGACGGTCTTCGAGTTGGCGCAGGAGAGGTCGATGCCCTTCTCCTTCAAGAACAGCACCACACCTGGATCGATGGGGCGCCGCTCCAGCCCCGCGCTCCAGAACACGAACCCGGGCGTGTCGAGGGAGTTTCCAGCCACCTCGGCGAGTTGGCTGCGGCAGGCGTTGAATTCATCCACGAACAACACCCGTGTGACCTCGCTGCCGGGGTGCTTCAGGTTCTGTCCGGTGCACAGGTACAGCACCTGCTGACAGATGTTTTTGGCTTGGTCGGCGACACGCTCATAGCGGTTGGCGATGTTGACCAGGGGCGCCAAGGCCTCGATCGGAGTCTGCTGCGGGTCGATCAAGGTGATGAGTTCTGCGCTCAGACGATGCCGGAGGCGGTCGACCTCCTGCTCCCGATCCATGGTGGCACGGGCCAGCGCCGGATCCTCGAGCTTGAACGACTCGATGGCGGCGTGCAGCATCTCGATGGCGCGCTCGGCGATCTCGGCGAAGCGCTCCACTGGGTAGGTTGCACTGAGGGACGACAGGGTGAGGCTCTGGCGCGCCACGCTCTCGGCATAATCACCCACCCGCTCGAGTTCCGCGTTGATGCGCATCACGCTGTAGGCGAAGCGTAAGGTGCGGGCCACTGGTTGCTGGCGCACCAAAAACTCTAGGCACAGCCGGTCGATCTCCTTCTCGAGCTCGTCGATCTGCTGATCGCGCAAGATGACCGAGTAGGCGAGCTGCGGGTTCTGCGTGACCAGGGCTGAGAGAGCCCGGTGCAGCGCCACCTCGCACAGGGCGGCCATCTGCGTGAGTTTGGTGGTCAGGCGCGTGATGTCGTGAGCGAGGCTCTGTTCCAGGTAGGTCACGTTGTTGCCAGCTCCTACGAAATGCAGGCGGAGTGCAACAGGTGAATGTGTCAACGACGTGACGTTGCCGTGACACGTTGGCCACGTCACGAAACCTGAAATCTGTGCCGAGCGACCGGTCGCAGCCAGCCGACCGACGCGGCTAGCCGTTCCGCACGAAGGTCACGATCATACGCTTGGTTAGAATGGCGAGAAAGACCACGCCGACCAGCAGGGTTACCGCGAAGGCCGTGAACATTCCCCATTGCGCCAGGACCGGCGCGCGATGGATAGAGAAATAGGGCAGAAGGTAGAGCTGTCGGACCAGCTCGCGGGCCACCACCAAGCAGCCCAGGCTCAGCGTTGAAAGGGAGGCCGACACCACGGGAAGAGTGAGGCCGGCTCGCTTACCCGAAAAGATGGCTACGGCTAGAGCGAGCAGGCCGAAACCGCTCGCGCCGACGGCCAGGACCATGAGAAGGCCGGGACGCAGCAAGGCCTCGCGGATGGTGGGTGGGAGGGTGGCGAGGAGGCCGAACACCGCGATCGCCACGAGCACCGTGGCCACCAGCATGGCTCGCACACCGAACCGTTGGTGCTCGAGGGCGGAAGCGGGATCTCGGGAGCGGAGGAAGCCGGCGCGGAGCACGAGGGCGAGGCCAGCCACGAAGGGTGCCGGGACGATGAAGAGGAGATACCGAAAGGCCAAGGTGGGCTCACCGTGGTGCAGCACACCGCCGGAAGGATTCGCACGATAAAGTGGGAGCCAACGCTCGGGATGCATCGAGAGGGTGAGGTTGTTCACGTAGATGTACCCCACGGTGAGCAGGCAGAGCGCCGAGACCACCAGCATCAAGAAGGCCCGCCTGGGATTGTGATCGCGGACCATCCGATGCCAATAGGCTGCGCCATAACCCACGATGATGAGAGGGATGACCATGATCCAGAAGGCACCGATCAGCACCGAGGAGGTGTAGAAGAATTGGCCATACATCACCTGGACGAAGAGCAACGGCGGGATCCCGAGCGTGACCAGGTACGAGAATCCGAGGGGCAGCCCGGTCCCGCAGAACCGGGTGATGGTGGGATGCCGTCGCTTCGCGAGCACGCCCAGGATGGCGCTGCCGACCGTAAACTGCATGGCGGCGAGGTGCAGGGTCAGCGTCAGCGCCGCCAGGCTGACCATCAGAATGCTCGGGATCGGGAGCCCCAAAGGATCGAAGGGAGGGATGGGAGGCTTCACGGCTGTGGCTCCTTCTCGAGGGTCGAGGTGGCGCGAGCGGCATCTAGGATCGACTCTGGTGTCACCGCCTTGCCGGAGAGAGAGAGCAGATAGGCAGTCAGCGCAGCGCGGTCGCGCTCGTCACCCTGGAAGGGCGGCATCACACCGGTCTGATCCATGGTGGACAGCCACTTGAAGCCAAACTCCCCGGTCCAGGTCCGGGTGCGCTCGGTGACCGAACGGTAGCCGCCCCGGGTGTGGCAGCTCACGCACTGCAAGCGAAAGACCCACTCCCCGTGCTCTCGAGAGAGCGGTAAGACCTCCGGATCGAAGCGGGTGCGCGAGAGAAATGGCTGGCTCAGAACCTCGGGTTTCGCGTCCTTCTTCCACAAGGAGTTCGAGTAGAGCACGTCGTAGATCACGTAGGGCTTTCTGGCCATCTCGCGGAAGAACTCGGCGCCGGCCACGCCGAGTTGCGCGGTCACCAAGAGCGCGATCGCCGAGGAGAGGTGGACGGCCTTCGGGAACAGGTAGTAGAGCAGCGCGCCGACCAGGATCAGAGCTCCGGTGACACCCGTGAGGAGCCCGGCGCGGGTGAGGATCTCGAGCTTGCCTCCGGCGATGCCGGCCACGCCCTCCTGGGTCAACTTGATGGCCAGCGCAGGCAGGCGCCGGAAATAGACATACGACAAGAGCGGCGTGAGCAAGGCCGCAGGGATCACCCACAGCGCCGCGAAGCGCACCACCCGGGTCTTCAGATCGAGTTCCTCGATCATGGCGGCGACCACGAACGCCGACAGGCCGGCGAGCAAGAACATGATCACGGTGCGCAGCACCAGAGCCGGGAAGTACCCGGGGTTGAAGAACGCGCTGAAGATATCCCCGTTTTCCGGGGTCCAGCCGTTCGGCGTCATCATGAAGGTCAAAATGCCGTTGATGACCACCAAAGAGATCCAGGCGATGCCGAAGTAGGCGCCGGCCAGAAACACCTGAAACCGCGGGGAGTTGGTGTTCCAGCCGTAGTAGTAGAGGTAGAGCACCGAGAGCTCGCCGAGGAAGGCCACCCACTCGATGGCCCAGGCGAAGACGAACTGGTGGATGAGCAGGCTGGTGGCCTCGGGGCTAGCGAGCTGGATCGAGAACCAGATCCCGACGCCGGTGATGGCGCCGAACACGGTGGTGTAGACCAAGAAGAAGGTGACGTACTTCTTCAGCCAGAGCAGCAGCCGCGGGGCATCCGGCTGCCGCCGGGCCCAGAGCTCGGCCACGAACAAGAAGGCGCCGCCACCGACCGCGATGTGCGAGATCAACACGTGGATGGTGGCGATGATGGCCACCACCAGCCCAGCGCCGATCCCAGGGACGTCCCAGACAGGATAGTTCATGACAGCCACCCCCAGATGGTCAGAGCGACGAGGACGATCAGCATGCCAAGCCCGATGAAGGACACCAGGCGTCCGCGCCGGTCAGTGGGCACCGCGCGGTCGATGAAGGGCAGGATGAAGGCCAGCATCGGCACCCCGCCGAGCACTAGCTGACCTAGCACCTCGAACTTCCCGGGGAAGAGCTTGAGTGCCTGGTATTGGGAGAGGAAGTACCAATCGGGTTTGATGCCGGCTGGCGCTGGGGCGGTGGGATCGGCCTCGGGCAAGAGACCGCGGGGGAAGAAGGTGGCGAGGAAGGTGAGCAGTGCGCCCATCAGCAGCCAGACTGGGATTTCGGCGAGCAAGAACTCCCCGAAGAAGCTCACGCTGCGGCGCTCTTCGGGGGGGAGGCGCAGCACCGAGTCCGGGCTGCTCACCCCTTGGATTTGCACGAAGACGAGGTGCACGGTGATGAGGCCGAGCACCAGGAGCGGCAGCACCACCACGTGCAACGGGTAGAAGCGCCCGATAGTATCGACGGTGACGTCGTTCGAGCCACGCACCAGATCGGCGATGAAGGGACCGAGGTAGGGCATCTTCTCCACCTCGGATATCCCGACCCGGGTGGCGAAGAAGGACAGATCGTCCCAAGGCAGGAGATAGCCCGAGAACCCGAAGACCAGGGTCAGGCCGAACAGGCCGAGCCCGGTGAGCCAAGTGAGCTCCCGGGGAGCGCGGTACGCCTTCATGAAGAAGGTGCTGAACATGTGTAAAAACAGACTGAGGATCATCAGGTTGGCAGCCCAGTGGTGCAGGCTGCGCACCACGTTGCCAAATGGCACCTCATTGGTGATGCGCTGCACCGACTGCCAGGGCTCGCTCGGTCGGTAGTAGACCATGAGCAAGATCCCGGTCACGAGCTGGACCATGAAGAAGAACAGCGCGATGCCGCCCATCGCGTACCAGCCGGAGTGGCGGTGCTTCGGGACCGACTTGTGGCTCAGAAAATCGATGATCGGCCAGATCGGGTAACGGGTGAGCACGGCGCGACCGATCCGGCCGGACCAGCTATTTTCCGGGCCGATCACGCGCAGGGCGGCGTCCGGGATGGGGGCTTTGTCGAGGGCCATGTTCAGCTTCGGGCTCCCTTCTCGAGGCGCATCACGAAGAGCTCACCGTTTTCCTCGACCACCCCGAGCTCGGCGAGGGGTGAAGGTGGAGGCCCAGCCACGTTCTTCCCGGTAAGATCGTAGATCCCACCGTGACAGGGGCAGACGATCCGCGAGCCCTCGAAGGTGACGTTGCAACCGGCGTGGGTGCATTTCGCGTCGAAGGCGCGGAGTTTCCCTTCCGCATTTCGCAGTACCACGATGCCGCGCCCGGCGGCGCCGCCGTTCTTCCCCTGGCCGGGCTTCTCCACGTCTTTGGCCGTGACCCGCTCTACCCGAGCCCGACCACCCTTCGCGAAGGGATCGACCGCCGCCACCGGCGCGAGGTAGCGATAAATGGGATAGAGCAGTGCCCCGAGCCAGGCCAGCGACACTCCACCCAGGGTCAGCAAGAAGCCGCGGCGCGAGGTGATATCAGCGGGAGGGGTAGGGAGCACGTGAGCCGAGGGGGCTTCCTCCGGCGGGGCGTGCTCTTCGGCGGCTGTGTCGGCGCGGGACAAAGGAGACGGCGCGTTGTCGGCGGTGTCACGCGGGAGCTCGGTGGGGTCGGTCATCGCGGGGGCATTCTAGCGGCAGTGGATACCCGATGGCCACAACGCTCATGGTTGCCAGCGCACAATCTTCCCGCGATGGCCAGAGAAGTGGGGGGCAAAAACCGTGGTTGATGCCCCCCGCTCGTGTCTCTGGCCGCCCTCAGGGCACCGTGGGCGGGGGCTCGGCGAGGGTCTCGAAGAACTGCCCGAAATCACTTCGCCCCATGGTCGTGCAGGTTGCCACGAAGTGATCGTCAGCGCAGACAGCGATCTCCCCGTGATACTGACGGAAGGCGCCGGTTACGGCATTCTCCCCCTCCCCGAGGTTGCCGGACAGGCTGGCGAAGCTGGTGCCATAGCCGGCGTCGGGCCAGAGCTCCGCGAGCAGGCTCTGGCCGGGCACCGCGGCGAGCTCCGGTGCCAGTTGGTGCAGGCGGGCCGCGGTGGTGACCGCGTCGTGCGATGCCGGAGCCACGTAGTGGTCTTCCGTGCCCGCCAACACGAACAGATGCTTCTGGGCCTCGGGTGCCTCGGCTATGAAGAGTGGTGCGTAGTTGGCAGCGTCTGTGTCCTCGAACCAGGCCAGGAGCAGGTTCAAGAACGGATGGTGCACGTCCAAGGTGACCCCCTCGGCATCGCAGATCAGATACTCGAGCATCGAGCTGATGGACAGGGCGTCGCTCGGCTCGGTCTTGCCGAGCAGGTTGGTGGCGAGGTGCCCACTCGGCGCCGAGAGAACCTGGGCCACCACGGCTTCGGAGGTGGCCAGCAGTGGTCCGGTGGCTGCACCCTGGGAATGACCGAAGAAGGCTAGCCGGCTCGGCGCAAAATCTAGGGTCACGGGCGTGCCCGAGAGCGTGACGGCGAGGGACGACTCTGCGAGGAGCTTCGCCTGCCACGCATAGTCGAGGGCCGCTTGCTTCGAGTTGCCCCGGGCGGCCGAGAGCTGCAGTGGGTTGAAGAGGAGATCCCCGACGCAAAAATCCCCGCTCGCGTCCAGGGTGACTCCGGTCACGGTGAGGTCCCCGAGGTTGCCCGGTTCGGCAATGGCATCCATCTTGTCATGTCGTTGCCATCCCGTGTGTCAGAGAAGAAGCCTGCACGGACGAGCGCAGCCTGCCTGTGTCCCAGTCGGGCAGGCTGGTGCCACCGAGGAGGCTCGTGAAGCTCACTCGAGGGTCGCTACCACCTCGCGGGGCACCTCACCCTCGAGGGAGGTGTTGTTGGTCTCGTCGGTCTCGACCAGCGCATCATCCGGATCGACCATCACCAAGGTAAAGTACGCGCCCTCGTCCATCTCCGGCACCGTGCAGTGGAACTGATAGCCGTTCTCGGCACCGGCCACGGCCTCCGGCATCTCGAGGGTGCAGATCTCGGTGTCCCCGGAGTCGTAGGTGGCATCGGTCGAGAACACCACCCGAAGATCGAAGGCCTCGATGGTGGCGGTGCCGGGATTGCGGACGATGAGGTTGTAGTTGATGACCTGTCCGATCTCGATCGGCGTCCCGGCGTCGTCACCCAGGGCCCCGCACGACAGATCCCAATCCGGCGGAGCCACGTCCAGCGAGTCGACGGCGGCAAGCGCGTTGTTGGTCTCGTCGAGCTCGAAAACCGTATCCTCGTGGTCGGCAACGGCTATCACCCGGTAGGTTCCGCCGATGCTATCGGGCATGTCGCAGCTCTCGGTCAAATCCGCGGTGCCCTCCGCGGTGATGCCGCCGCTCACCAGGCTATCGCAGACCAGGGTGTCGTCCGCCGACCAGGTGGCGTCCGACGAGAGGTAGAAGCCCACCCCGAAACTCGAGGTCGGATCGACGCCGGTGTTCTCGACCGTGGCGGTAAAGGTGACGGCACCTTGGAAGGGGATGTCGACCACATCCGTCGACACCTGGCTCACCAGAAGATCTGGCTCCGGCGCCACCACCGTCAGAGGCGTCGCGCTCATCAGCGAGTTGTCCGCGTAGTTGCCCTCGAAAATGACCTGTGCCGCGTTCAGTTGGACACCCAGGAAGGCCTCACCGCGCAGCCGCGGTGCGGTGCAGGTGAGCGTGATCTCGGCCTCTTCTCCCACCGCGAGCTCGACGGTTGCCGTCTCGCTGCAGAAACTGAGGTCGTCGTCCGAGAGGGTGTCGTCGCTCGAGACCACGAGGTCGATGGGCACCTGCGTGAGCGGCTGATTGCCGAGGTTCTGAACCGTCACCACCACCTCGAAGCTCTGACCGAAGTCGAGTGAGGTCGCGCTCGGCACGAGCGCGCTCGGGGCCATGTCGTAGTCCGGGGTGCCGAAGAAGAAAGCCTCCTCTGAGATCGCCCAGTTGTTCTGCTCTTCGCTCTCCTGCACCTGGTCGTCCACGTCCAAAACCACCCCCACGTAGTAGGTGCCCGAAGGGACGATGTCCTCGGTGAAGGCGGACAGGGCGTACAGCCCGCTCCACAGGTTGTAGTCGATCTCTCCCGGGGACAGCTCGAGGGCGCCGGTGAGATCCATGAGGAAGATGTCGTCTTCGTTGCCGATGGTAGTGTCGGTCGAAAACACCAGTTGGCAGGCGTGGGTCGGCGCCGCCAGCACCCCGCGGTTGGTCTCGCGCACCGAAAATCCCCAGGTCGGGCCGTCAGCATCCTCGGAGGCATAGGGGCTGAAGCTCTGGACCACCAGATCGGGGTACCGCGCGGTGCTCCCGCCCACTCCAGTGGCTCCCCCGGCGCCGGTGGCCCCGCCCACTCCGGCGGCCCCCTCCAGGCGACAACCCGGTTGCGCCGTGCAGCGCTCCGGCTCGAGCTCCGCGCAAGGTGTGGGCGCGCCGGTGCAGCTCGCCTCGACTGCGGTGCAGCCGTCTTGCAGGGCGCAGCTCGCGGCTGGGAGGTCGGCGCAGGCCACGGGCACCCCGTTGCAGTAATTCACGTCCACCTGGGTCCAACGGCAGGCGCCGAGTCCCTCGCAGGTGGCGGAGTTCCAGTAGTCCGTGCAGGTGACCACGGTGCCGGTGCAGCTCCCGGTG
Source organism: uncultured Polyangiaceae bacterium (assembly GCA_964396375.1). Lineage (GTDB taxonomy): Bacteria > Myxococcota_A > Polyangia > Polyangiales > Polyangiaceae > FEN-1139. The sequence continues at coordinate 31,035 of CAYNEY010000011.1, forward strand.
GACGCATTGTAGCGGCAGCCCCCGATGTAGATGCAATCGTCGTCATCGTTGTAGCTCGCGCAGCTGGTGATGACGTTGGTGCACACGCCGGTGTTCGCGGGCAGCGGCGTGGTGCAGCCGAGCTGGTCCTGGCACGCCGCCGGTTTGTTGTCGAAGGCACTGCAGACCGTGGCCGCGCCGCTGCAAGATGAGGCGGTCTCGACCGTGCATCCCGGGAGGGCGTCGCAGCCGGGGTCTCCGCAGCCAGAAGAGGGTGTGCCCACGCAGGTAAGGGCGACGGTGGCTCCGCCTTCGCCGGTGCCCCCCGAGCCGTCGGTGCTCCCGCCCGCACCCGGCTCGGTCGAGCCCGCCGCCCCAGGATCCGAGGCCCCGCCGCTGCCCGAGGCCTCGCACACGCCGTCGACGCAGCTCAGTCTCCCCGAACAGGTGCCCTCACCGGTACAGGCGCACCCGAGCTCCCCCGGTTGGCAATCGCTGCCCTTGTCATCGCCCCCCGACGACGAGCAACCGAGGGCGAGGAGCAGCCCGAGGGTGAAGAGTGGGGCTCTCGCCGAGTGCCGCCGTGTCGCGTGCATGAAGGAACGAGCGCCACGAGCTGTGGTTGATGAAGTCACGTGCATGCCATCCCGCCTGGTTCGAAGGTGGCCGCCATTGTCCCATGGATCGCGGCCTTGGGCTATCGGTGGGGCCGGCGGTCAGCCGCCGCTCAGCCCGGTTTTTTGCGGGCACGCCTGCGGCGGAAATGGCGGACGGCCTGGACCACGAGCAGGGTCGCGGCGGCCTCGTCGAGATTGCCGACTACCGGCAAGGCGTCGGGCAGCAGCTCGAAGAGCCCCGCGCTCGGATTGAGCAGGTAGAGCCCGCCGAGCAACCCGAGGAGCGCGTGGAGCCCGGTGCGCAACGCCGACGACTCACTCCCGCGCGTGTCAGAAGCAGGCGGAGGGAGCGGTGGAGTCGGCGGCATGTGGACCAGCGTAGCCGAGCACGGGGGTGCCCACGAGAGGAAGCTCGATCAGACCCACGGGCCTACCTCATGTTCAGCGAGACGCATCAGTACCGAAAGGAGGCCCGGGCACCCGGCGGGTTCAGGGCGGAAAGGCTGGCGCGTCCGGGTTCTTGACCGCACGGCAAGCGGGCGGATACGCTGGCAGAGTTCCGCTGTGGGTGAAGCGCATTCTCCCAGCGGATGCTCCACGATGGCCACCCAGTCTCGCTTCTCTGCCGTGCCCCGCTCGTCCTTGGCTCTGCGCGTGGTGCAAGGCAAATACAAAGGTGGTGAGTGTCCCGTTCACGAGCACCGCGACATCGTGATTGGTCGCTCGAGCGAGGTGGACGTGGTTCTGGTGGAGGAGATGGTGTCGCGCCAGCATGCTCGCGTCGGTTTTCGCTCCGGGAGCTTGACCATCGAGGATCTGCGGTCGACCAACGGCACCTTCGTGAACGGGGAGCGGATCAAGCAGCCGAGTCCGCTGCGTGTTGGCGATCTGATCCACATCGGTGCCAGCGTGCTGATGGTGGTGGATGAGACCATCCCCGAGTCTGCCGACGGCCGCGCGCCAGATCTCTCCGGGCGTGGCGTTTCGGCGCAGAAGCTCCCCACCGCGGAGACCGGTCCCGAGGAGCAACCGCGTATGGCTGGTAGCCTCGAGGAGATCGCGGTCGAGGATCTGTTGCAGCTCTTTGGCAGCAGCCGAAAGACGGGCGTTCTGGTCTTGCGCTCGCAGGCGAAGGTCGGCAGGATCGTGTTGGTCGAAGGAAGGTTGCGCGACGCCGTGATCGACGGGCAGGTCGACAAGAGTCCGTTGAAGGCGGTCTGCCGTATGGTGGGCTTTCGGCAAGGAACCTTCGAGCTGGAGACCGGAGGTGCCGTCGAGTACCCGTCCACCGTCGAGCTTGGGATCCAGGAAGTGTTGATGGAGGCGTTCCGGCAGCAGGACGAGCTCGCGACGCTGCTTTCCGTGCTGCCCCCGATGGAGACACAGCTCATGCTGAAGTCGCCTCTGGATGCTCCGCTTCACGCCCTCGAGCCCCGTAACCTGGAGATGCTTCAGCTCGCCATCAATTGCCCGAGCCTGGCCAGCCTCTTCGACCGCTCGCCCCTGCTCGACCTCGACATCGCGCGGATCGTCGCTCAGCTCCTCGATCGCGGCTATCTCATCCCGAAGGGTTGAGCCGTGTGGTGGGCCCGCAGAGCGGCCAAAGGCTGCACGGCATGGTGTAGCCATCCGGAGTGGCGAAAGGCGGTACGGCAGGGCGGCGCAGGCCTGTGGGCCGATCTTGTTTGTGGTCGGGACCTCGCGGGAACGGATCGGTCGACCTTGGACGGAGCCCATCGGCAACAGTAAGGTGAGGATGGCCGAGCCGCTCGCCATGAAGCCCCAGCCCAGCACTCGCGCTGCCTGCAGCGTCCGCGCTTTCCCGCGTGAGCGTTGCTCGGACGCCGAGCTGGTCGCGGCGATCGCAGCGGGCGACGAGGAGGCCCTGGTCGCCATCTGGAAGCGCCATGGCCAGGCGGTGCGCGCCACTCTCTACGCCTGTCTCGGACCGGATCCGGCCATCGACGATTTGGTCCAGGAAGTGTTCCTCACGCTGTATCGTCGCGCGGAACGGATCGAGAACCCGGCGCAGGTGCGGTCGTATCTGCTCGGCGCGGCTGCACGCAGTGCCACCTTCGAGCGCCGCACCCGGGCGAGAAAGACTCGCTGGCTCGGGTTGTTCGAGCGTGAGCGCGCGGGCAGCGTGAGCCGTCCCTACGATTGGGAGGCCCGAGACGCGCTCCGGCTCCTCCAAGAGATCCTGGAACGGGTCCCAGAGCGTCCGCGGCTCGCCTTCGTGCTGCGCTACGTGGACGACCTCAGCCCCACCGATGTAGCCGTGGCGCTCGGGATCTCCACCTCCACCGCCAAGCGTGCCATCGCCAAGGGTAGAGAGCGTGTGCTCTATTTCGCGCGGCGGGAGCCTGGCCTGGTCGAGTACGCCGAGCGACTCACCGAGGAGCCGTCATGACCGAGCTCGAGCTGATGCGTGATGAACGCCTGGCCCGCTCCCTCGGGATGTGGCTCCGCCGGAGCGTTCCTCCCCTCGCCGATGAGGCCGCCGCCGAGCTTGGTCTGCGCCATGCGCTGGTGCGAAAAAGCCGGGTTCCGGTGGGGCGCCCCTTCGCCAGGTGGTCGCTTGCGGCTCTCGCTCTCGGCGCGCTGGCGATGACGCTGTTCGTTTTCGTGCAGACCGAGCGTGCACCGCGACCGCTCGGGGTCGAGATCGTGGGCGCGGGGATGGTGGCACCAAGCTATGTTGCAGCTCCCGATTCGGCTCCCGCCACCTTGCGTTTCTCGGATGGTTCCAAGGTACTGGTCGAGAAAGGGGCACGGCTCCGTGTTCACCAAGTGACCGCGAATGGCGCCACGCTCTTGCTGGAACGAGGACGGGCGGTGACCGAGATCGTGCACCGTGACCAGCACACGCGCTTCGCGGTGCTGGCGGGTCCCTTCGCGATCCGGGTGGTGGGGACGCGCTTCGCGGTCGAGTTTGACACCGTGCGCGAGCGCCTGGTGGTCGAGCTGTTCGACGGCGCCGTCGAGGTCGACGGCCCGGGTTTCAAGGAGCCCGCCGTGGTCCGACGCGGACAGCGCTTCCAAGCGATCGCGCACAGCCGCGCGTGGAGCGTGGTTCCGCTCGAGAGCGAGTCCCAGGTGGCCCCGACCAACCCTGTGGCAAGTCCAGCCGTCTCCGCCGAGCCTTCGGCGCAGGCCGCGTTGCCTTCCGTCGGCAACGCGAAGCTGACGGCACCTTGGGCCGTCCCTCGCCTGCGTGAGCGCCCAGAACCGAGCGCCGCGCCAGAGGTGGATGCTGTCAGTGATTGGCAGAAGAGCGTGGCCCAGGGAGATTTCGCCCGAGTGGTGCGGGAGGCCGAGGCAGGAGGCCTGGTGGCCACCCTCGAGCGCTCCTCGGCCGGCCAGCTTCGCGCGCTGGCCGACGCGGCGCGCTACACCGGACGCTTCGATGTCGCGGAGGCCGCCCTGAGGAGCCTTCGGTCTCGCCATCCTGCTCAGGCTACCGTCGCCACTTATCTGCTCGGAAGTGTTGCCGAGGCGCGAGGTCGCAACGACAATGCCCGGCAGTGGTACGACGACTACTTGGCGGAATCGCCGCGTGGGGCCTTCGCGTCCGAGGCGCGGGCGGGCCGCCTCAGGATGGTGTTGGCGACCCAGGGTGTGGTGGCGGCCCGCGCGTTGGCCGAGCAGGAGCTCCGGCAATCCCCGAAGGGTGTGGTGGCCGCTACCGCGCGCCGTATCCTCGAACGGCCTTGAGCGGGACCTCGCGTTTTGCATCGAGGTGGCTCGTTCTCGGCCTCATACTCGGCTGGCTCACGCTTGCCCTGCCCGCTCACGCCGAGCGCGTGGTGGTGTTCCGTCCTCTGGCACCGCACCCCATGTTGGAGGAGATCTTCAACCGGCTGCGCGGCGAGCTGCAGATGCACGGTCTTGTGGTGCTGATCGCCACGGCTCCTGGTCCGCCAGACGCGGAGTTGCTCAAAGCTGGTGTGGAGCGTGGGGCGGCGCGTGCGGCCATCGCGCTCTCGGAGGGTGATGGTACGGCGGTGGTGGAGGTCTGGTTCGGCTCGGCGACGGAGCCCCTTGGGAAGCTCGAGACACGGCTCGAGACGGCTGACGCGGAGGGTGCGAGCGAGCTCGCACTGCGCACCGTCGAACTCGTGCGGGCCTCGCTGGAGCAGGAGCGACCTGCGACCGTCGGCAGCCCGCCGGCGAGCACCTCCCCACCCGAAGCCGTGGCGCCTCCGAGGCCTCCCTTGGTACCGTCAGCCAGCAGGTTCCAACCGAACTCACGGCTCCGCTTGGAGGCAGCGTGGTCCGTCGACGCCGGTGAGTCGGCGTGGGGTCCGCTCATAGCCTGGGGCACCTGCCCCTGGCCTCACCTCGAGCTCGGGTTCACGTTCACGGGTCCGATGCTCGGTGCCGAGTTCCAGACCACCCACGCGCAGGCGCGCGTGACCTGGATCGGGCTGGGACCCGAGCTGAGATACCACATCCCGTTTACCTCGCTGCGACTTGAATTGCTCACGAACTTGCTCGCCGAGCGGATCTCCGTGGAAGGTCGTGGCAGTGCCCCGGTGCTCGGACGTGACGACGCAAGCTGGGTGGGCGCGCTTGGCGCTGGATTGGCTCTGGCGGTGCCACTCTCGCAGAAGCTCGAGCTCACCGCTGGATTCCGCGCCAAGTTGGCTTGGCCTCGGCCCACGCTGGCCATGGAGGAGAGTCGTGTCACCCTCGGACGCCCCACCTTTCTCGCTTCGTCGGGGATGATCTTCGGACTCTGAAAGTGTCGCGCGCTCGGGTCAGGTCCAGTGCCCAGCCTTGAGGGCTGCCGGATCCACCTGGCGGATTTTGGGCCCGACCGCCTCACGGAAGACCAGTTCGTCATCGATGTCGAGGTGCCGCGCGCTGAAGCCCTTGGCGACCTCCATCCCGATGGACAAGATCCGAATGAACAGCGCAAAGCTCGAGGCACAGAGACGCGGCTTCCAGAGTTCGGTGCCGCTCATGGCGGTGTAAACAGGGCAATCCCCCTCGGCGTCGGGCATACCCGCGTCGAGAAAATACGGATCGCCGAGCAGCGTGCTGTGCGCGACCACCACCCAGCTCGGGCGCCAACCGTTGTCCGACACTTTGTCGCGCCGCGTGCCTTCTTCGGTGAAAGCGAAGCCCTTTTGCTCCTCGAGGAGTTGTCCTGCCGGGATCAACCGAACTCGTTCGGAAGGTGTCCAGCTCTCGACGTCGAGGGGATCGGCCTCCAGGAGGAAATCCCGATAGCGTCGGGGCACCCGGAGCTCACCTCTCAGTGTTTGCACCAGGCTTGGTTCGGCGCGGCCGAACGTCGCTGGGATCCCACGAACTCGGAACCCATCTTTGAGAGCCGACAGAGCTTCAGCCAGATCACTGTCCACGGTCAGAACCTTTCCCCGGTGCCGTACCCATGCGAAAACGCCAAAGCTTCGTAGCCCGTCAACGCTCGATGAGTCACCGTCGCTCTTCACGCCGGCCCGCCTCGGACCAGCTCGAACCGCCCTCACTTTGCCACAGATGCTGGCGTCGATGACCGCAGAATTCGTCCGGCGACGATCGGCTAGCTGGCCGAGCTCTGGGCGTCCCAGGCTGCCCGAGTGCCGCGGAAGAGCTTGGCCAGTTCGAGCTGTTGGGCCTTCTCGGCGGCCAAGATCGCCCGTTCCAGGTGGGCCGCCGCCTCCTCATGGCGGTCGCGGTGGTGGGCCACATGGGCGAGGCCGGCCAGTAGCCGCGCCGATTCGCCGGAGCTGGGTGTCGCGTAGTCGAGGGCCTCGCGCAGTACGCCCTCGGCGTCGGTGAGGTTGCCCGAGCGGGTCAGAGCCGCCCCCAGCTTTCGGCTGAAGATGATCACGGCGCGCATCGGATCTTCGAGCTGACCCCGGGAGATCTCCTGGCGCGCCAGATCGAGGCCGCGGCGCAGCGCGAGGATCTCGAGGTTGTTGTCTCCCCGCGCGTCCGCGCTCTCGGCGACCTGCTCGAGGAGCAGCAAGGCCTGGAAGGTGTCCTCGGCGAAAAAAGCCAGCTGTGCACGGGCCTCGAGGGGAACCTCCGCCGGATCGGCCAGCGCGAGCGCGCGGGCATGCAGCTCACGGCGAACCGCCGCTGGGATGGCCGCCAGGACCAGATCCCGGATCAACGGGTGGGCGATCGCGAAGCCTGCACCCAGACGTTGGAGCATGCCACGCTGTTCGAGCAACTCCAGGTTCGTTGACACGTCATCCATGTGACCGAGCAGCTGAAGGATGGTTCTCGGTTCGCCACCGTCCCCCAACACCGCGACCGCCTGGATGATTCGGCGGGCCGTTGGCGGCAAGACATCCAGGCGCTGCATGATAAGGTCGGCGACCCGCGGCGTCGGATCACTCCCTCCCTCCTTGGAGTAGCGCAGGAGCTGTTCGAGCAAGAGCGGGAGGAACTCAGTGCACTCCAGGGTCTCGGCAGGTGCCTCGGCGTGGGTGGTGCGCAACAATCGCTCCCCGATCAACCGTGGGATCCCGTGGAGCACCCGCACCGGATGCCGGCCTCCCCAGCCGGGGTCGAACGCCGGCACATGAGCGGCGAGGAGCAGGCAGTCCGAGAAGAGTTCGGTCTCCAGGAAATCTCGGAAGGTCTCTTGGCTCCCGTGGTCGACGCGATGAAGATCGTCGATCGCGACCACCACCGTCCGTGCCCCGCTGCGGCTGGCGGCGTCGGTCACGGCCCAATGCAAGGCTTCCACCCGGGCCTGACGCAGCCCGCGCTGGTCGCCGAGTTCGCGCGCCGAGGCCTGGGTTTGCCGCAGGATGTCCCGCAGCCCGATCGCCACCGGGCCCTCCGAGGCCGAGCCCATCAGCAGCTCCTCGAGATTGGCGTCCAGCAAGAGCTCGAGCGCACGGCGGAGCGCATGGAACGGCACCTCGGCGCCGAACGGATCGGGGCCAGTCTGTACCGCGATGATCCCGTTGCCCGAGGCCTCGCTGAGCATCTCGGTGAGGAAGCGCGTCTTGCCGACACCGAGCTCCCCCACCAGCCGGGCGCCGCGTGGGCGCGTCTGCTCGTTTTGAGGAGGATTCAGCTGCTCCCGGCACCAGCGCGTGTCCTCGTCGCGCGCCAATAACACCAGCGGTAGCTCCACGTGGTTCGCGTGGATCGGGGCCAGGCTCGGGGTGGGGAGTCGCACCCCGCACTCCAGGCAGAAGCGCCCAGCTGGAACCAAGAGGCCGCATCCGCTGCAGGTCACGGTCACGAGGGGGCGGTTGGAGCCCTGGGCGAAGCCCGAGTTCTGGGTCGGAGGCTGGCTCTGCGCTGCATCCAGCGCCAATCGAAGCGCGTCGGAGAACTCGAGCGCCTCCTGGTAGCGTCGCCGGGTCTCCTTCTGCATGGCCCGCAGCGTCACCTCGGCCAGGCTGTCGGGGATGTTGCGCTGCGGCGCGGTGAGCCGCGGATCGGGGATGGGCGCGGTCAGGTGCATGAGCACGATTTGGGTGGCGGAGTCGGCGTCGTACGGCAAGCGCCCGGTGAGCAGCTGAAAGAGCATGACCCCGACCGCGTACAGATCGCTCCGGCCGTCGATCGGATCGCCCCTTCCTTGTTCGGGTGCCATGTAGTCTGGGGTGCCGCAGACGATCCCTGGGCTGGTCACGTTCCGGGGCGCGCGGGGATCGGTGCGCAGCTTGGCCAGGCCAAAATCGAGCACTTTGACCAGATCGCCGCCCCGGCGGAGCGGCTCCAGGATCACGTTCTCGGGTTTGAGATCGCGGTGCACGATTCCGAGCTCATGGGCCTCCGAGAGCGCAGAGAGCACCTGGCAGAGCACGTTTACGATCCGTGAGAAATCGAGCAAACCCTCCTCGGCGACGATCCGCGCCAGGTCGCGACCGCGCAGGAACTCCATCACCAGGTACGGTTGGCCCTGCTCGGTGCGCCCGAAATCGAAAATCGAAATCGAGTTTGGGTGATTGAGTTGGCTGGCTGCGCGCGCCTCGGTGAGAAACCGAAGCGCGGCGTTGTCGTCGGAGAGCAAGTGCGGATGCACCACCTTCACGGCTACCGTGCGGCCGAGCACGCTCTGCTCGGCTCGGTACACGCGCCCCATGCCCCCCACGCTGATCAGATCCACGATGTGGTAGCCGCCGGGGAGCGTTCTTCCCACGAACGGATCCTCGCGGGACACCCCGAGGGTGCCGATCGGAAAGCCACAGCTCGGGCAGTACTTCTGGTCGGTCCCGCTCGGCGTCGAGCACTGGGGACAGACACGCAGCATGGGATCTTCGGACATCACCGTCGCGTCCTGCCGGTTCACGGCAAGGCCCAATTATCGCAGATGTTGCGCCTCGAGGATATGGGGAGCGGTCCCCATAGCGGCCAATCGGCCCAGTTGGGCCCTGGGGAGCAGGTCGGGCTTCGACTGGTTGGCAAAGCGTTGTATCGTGGGGCGCTATCCTATGAACGCGCCGCGCATCCGTCTTGGTGAACTCCTCGTGGACGCCGGGATCATCACCTCCGAGCAGCTCGGCGAGGTGCTCGAGCTGCAGCAGCGTGAGCCCCGCCGTCTCGGGGAGTTGTTGGTCGAGACGGGCCTCGTGACCGAGACTCAGGTCACCCAGATCCTCAGTCAACAGCTGAGCATACCGTGGGTGTCGCTGTACCACATCGACTTCTCCCGCCAGCTCCTCGATCTCGTGTCGGTAGAGCTTGCCTGGCAGTACAGTCTCGTCCCGATCTTCGTCCGCCGGATCCGGGGGCACGGAAATGTGCTTTACCTCGCGATGAACGACCCCTCCGACGAGGGCGCCCTCGAGGCGGTCGGGCGCTTCGCGGGGCTCCCCGTGCGAGCCATGATCGCTCCCCCGTCCGACATCCGGGGGGCGCTCCGTGCCTACTATCCGACGGCGGAGTCTCTCCGTGAGGAAACGCTGTTTTCGGCGCCCCCTGCAGCTCCGGCGGAGGCAACGGGTTCGGCGCCCCCTCCCGCTGGTCCGAGCCGGCCCGAGCCGAAGCCAGTCTTCGGCCCTCCGCGTCCTTCGGGCTATCCAGGCCCTTCGCCGACCCGGCGCATCCCGACCCATCCGCCACCGCCAGGACCGACCCTGGACGCCCGCGAAGCGGGGATGCCCCGGGCGAAAAAAGCGACCGCCCGACGTATGGTGACCCTGACGTTGCTCGATGGCTCGCAGGTGACCTTGCCGGCGCGCACCGCGCGACGGGGCGCGACTCGGGACAGCGATCCGGCCGCTCTCGAGCCTCTCACCACCCGTGACATCCTGCTCGCGCTCCGAGCCAAGCTCCACGGTCAGGATCCGAGCGAGGTGCTCGGCGATCATGGTCAGTGGGAGGCGCTGGTGGCAGCCTTGCTGGCGGTGCTCTTGAAGAAGCAGGCCATTGCCGACTGGGAGTTCATCGAGGAGCTCAAGCGTCTCTAGTGGAGAGCCCAGGCCCGAAGGAGACGGAGCGCTCGAGCGCCACGACCGAACCGGTCGTGAGTGTGGCGGAGCTGGCGCGCAGGCTCAAGCGCTCGGTCGAGGCCGTCACAGGGCGAGAATGGATCGAGGGTGAGCTGGCGTCGTTGAAGGTTGCGGCCAGTGGACATTTCTACTTCAAGCTCAAGGATGAGCGTGAGGATGCGCTGCTCGACTGCGTGATGTTCCGCTCGCAGGCCTTCCCGCACCGCCGGATCCTGGTCGAGGGGGCAAGGTTGCAGGTGATGGGGAAGACCAGCGTCTTTGTCCCGCGGGGCGCGCTCTCGTTCAACGTGGAGCGCGTGCGGGAGCGTGGACGCGGGGCGTTGCTCGAGGCCCTCGAGCAGACTCGGCTGCGGCTCGCCGCCGAGGGACTGTTTGCGCCGGAGCGCAAGCGCCCCTTGCCGGCGGAGCCCAGGCTGATCGGTTTGGTCACCAGCGCGACCGGTGCTGCCTGGCGAGACGTGGTGGCGGTGGCTCACCGGCGCGGTGGTGCTCGAATCTTGCTGAGTCCCGCGCAGGTTCAGGGTGATGCCGCGGTGCCGAGCTTGCTTTTGGCGCTCTCTCGGTTGCTTCGGGTGCCCGAGGTAGACGTGGTGATCATCGGTCGTGGCGGGGGCGCCGGGGAAGACTTGATGGCGTTCAACGACGAACGCTTGGTGCGCGCCCTGGCCGAGTGTCGAGTGCCGGTGGTGAGCGCCGTCGGTCACGACATCGACATCACCCTGGCTGATTTGGTCGCGGATGTCCGCGCCGCCACTCCATCGCAAGCCGCGGAGCTGGTGGTTGCCGACCGCGCGCGTGACGAGGCGCGCCTGGCCAAGCTGCGGGTCGCGTTGGTGCGCAGCGTGGAGCGTCGACTGGCAGAAGACCAGGTCACCTGCTCGCGCTTGGTCGCTCGCCTGGGTGAGCCACGCTTCGTGATCGCGACGCATCAGCAGGGTCTCGACGAGCTCCGGCAAAGGCTCACCGAGGGTGTGCGCGTGATGAGCGCGGCACGCCATCGTCAGCTGGAGCAGACGCGACGCCGGCTGCTCCGCGTGCATCCTCAAGTGGTCTTGGTGCGGGCGCGCGGGCGGCTCGAAGCTGCGCGCGGGCGGCTGCTGGTGCTCGGTCGGCAGGCCCTGTCGGAGGCGGGGCGGAGCCTCGGGGAGACCGCGGCGCGGCTCTCCGCACTGTCGCCGCTCGCCGTTCTCGCGAGGGGCTACGCGATCACGACCCGGCTTGACGGTCGTGCGATTCAGGGGCCGGACGCACTGGCGGTGGGTGATCGATTCCTGGTGCGGTGGGCCGAAGGTGGTCTACAGGCGGAAGTGCGGCAAAAGCTGGAGGCCGATGAATTGCCGGTTGACGCCGAGCCGACTCGGTGCCGACCATCGGGATAAGGTCGTCAGGAGGGCGGCTGGTGGCGGAATGCGGATCGATGAACGAGTGGCGAGAGGACAGAGCAGAAAGCGCTGAGCGAGGCGAAGGTCCTTGGCCAGTCTTCGATACGTACGGTGAGCTCAACACCACCGAGTGGCTCCACACCAACGGAGCAGGGGCCTACGCGATGAGCACCGTGCCGATGATGCACACCCGGCGCTACCACGGTCTCTTGGTGGCGCCGCTGCGCCCGCCGGTCGGGCGCTACGTGATGCTAAGTCACCTCGAGATGGTGCTGGTGGTGGGCGGTCGGCAGCACCGACTCTCCACCCACCAGTTCCCAGGGCTGGCGCCGACCCCAGGTTACCGCTACCTCCGACAGTTCAGCGTCGATCCGATCCCTCACTGGAGCTATCGCGTCCAGGACGAGCAGTTCGAGCGCAACCTGTGCCTGGTTCGAGGGCGCAACGTGTTGGTGATGGCGTTCCGATGGAACGGCACGGCACCGGCCACTCTCCTGCTGCGACCGCTCCTGCCGTTTCGCAGCATCCATGGGCTGATGCACGAGCACGGCGCGATGGTGCAGCGCGTGACGCTGCGACCGCGCGAGGTCGAGATCAACCCGATGATCGATCTCCCTCCGGTGTGCTTCCGCCACAGCGGAGTCTTCGTGGGAGCGCCCGACTGGTGGCGGCGCTTCGAATACTTGGAAGATGTGACCCGCGCCGCCGAGTTCCAAGAGGATCTCTGGACGCCTGGCGTGTTCGAACTCACCATGACACCTGGTCGGGCGCAGTACCTGGTGACCGCGCTCGGCGAGCTCCCCCTGGAGCCCGCAGCCGATCTGCTCCACGACACCATCACTGTGCTGCGCTCCCTCGATCCGGGGCCGCGCCGGCCCCGGAGCGTCCGCGCGCTGTCGGTTGCCTCCGAGACCTATCTCGTAGAGCGGGGTGAGGACGCCGGGATCCTGGCGGGGTACCCCTGGTATGGCGTTCATCTGAGGCCAACCATGATGGCGTTGCCCGGTCTCTGCCTCGCCACGGGTCGGGTCAAGCTCGCGCAGCGCGTGCTCGGCACCGCCATCGCACACCAACGCGCAGGCTTGCTCCCGGAGATGTTCACCGAATTGGAGCATCAGCGCGGTCAGCCCTCGCCGGATGCTACCTTGTGGTTCTTCGAGGCAGCCCGTCTGTTCGTGCAGAAGGTGGGGGTCAATGACGGTTTCGTGCGGTCGCGCCTGTACCCCGCCCTGTGTCGCGCCTACGTGCGCCTCACCCGCGCCACACCCCGTCGGTTGGTGTGGCTGACCGCGGAGGGTCTGCTCGCCAACGGCAACGTGGACCGTCCCGTGACCTGGATGGATGGGCGGATAGGCTCCTTTTTGGTCACCCCTCGCGCGGGCGTCGCGATCGAGATGCAGGCGCTTTTCTCCCGAGCCTCGGAGCTGCTTGCCGAGCTCGCGACACAAGCCGGTGATGCGGGCTTGGCTGCCTGCGCGACCCAGGCGCGGGAGCGGACCCGGACCGCGTTCCGGCGGCGCTTCTGGTGCGCGCAGCTCGAGTATCCGTTCGATCGCGTGAGTGAGCTGCCAGAGGTCGAGGGCTCCTGGGCGGACGCGAGCATCCGACCGAACGCTGTGATCGCCCTGGGTGTCGATCCCTCGCTGTTCGAGCCGGACCAGGCGCGAGCCATCCTGCGCCGTGCCCGGCGCGAGCTGCTCACCCCACGCGGTCTCCGGACGCTTGCCCCCGACGACGGCCGCTATCAAGGTTACTACGAGGGTGGTCAGGAGGAGCGTGAGGCCGCGGCCCATCAGGGTGTGGTCTGGCCGTTCTTGCTCGGGTTCTTGGTGCGGGGGATGGTCGCCGAGGCTCCCGAGGACGACGCCCTCCGTGCGGAGCTCCGCGAACTCGTGGAGTCGGCGTGCCGTGAGCCAGCCACCATGTGCCACGTCTCGGAGATGGCGGACGGAGAGCCTCCGTTTGCGCCGCGCGCTTGCCCCGCCGACGCGCTTTCGGTCGCAGAGCTGCTGCGTGCCCTGGTAGAGGACCTAGAATACTAGGGCAAATCCCCCAAAGGTTGACGAAGCCGCCCGAGCGGCTACCTTCCCCGCGTGGATCAAGCCCTGCTGCGTTCGTATTTCTCGACGGTCTACGAGCTGCCGACGGATGCGGGTGTGCTGCGAGCCTCGCTCGATGGGGAGCTGGTGACCGATCCGATGATCCTGCCGGAGATCCTGCGCAGCCGGTTCGCCATCGTCACCGCCTACAATCCGCGGAGCATGATGCTTCCTCGTAAGGTCAACGAGGCGCGGCATCAAGTCATGCGCGATCTTCTGATCCTCGGGTGCTACCGGGTTCAGGCCTGTGTTGGCTACGACGAGGAGCCCGAGGGGGCATGGCGGGAGCCCGCCTGGTTGGTGCGCGGCATCGATCGGGACGAGGCCATCTATTTCGGACGCACGTTTCGGCAGAACACCATCGTCTATTGCAGCGACCATCGGCCGGAGTTGATCGTGACCGATCCGACGTGTGACGAAGTGGGGCGTACCTTCGTAGGTAACTGGCGGATTCGCCAGTAACAGAGAGGATTTGGAGGCAAGATGAGGAGCCAGTTCGACGACCAGCAGCCCCCCGATTTGAACGACGTGTTGATGCGGGTGGGTTCGATGTGGAAAAAATCCATGGGCAGGTTCGGCGGGCTCTTCGCCGCCGCTGCCGTCATCGGGATCGCGCTGACCGGCCTGTACAAGGTGGGTCCCGGTGAGCAAGGGCTGGTCCGCACCCTGGGGCGGGTCACCGGGCACAGCGGCCCAGGTCTGCGCTTCCGCGTTCCGCTCGTGCAGCGGGTGGATGTGGTGAATCTCGAGCAGATCCGGCGCATGGAGATCGGCGCCCGCGGCGACCAACGCGTGGCTCAAGAGGCGCTGATGATCACCGGGGACGCCAATATCGTCGAGGCGCAGATGATCGTGCAGTATCGGATCATCGACCCGAAGCGCTATCTCTTCGAGCTGAAGGACCCGGAGGACGCGCTCCGCGCCACAGCCGAGGTGGCGCTGCGCAGCATCGTCGGGCGCACCAACATCGACGAGGTTATCACCACCGGTCGTGAGAAGGTGCAGGCCGAGACTCAGCAGTGGTTGCAGACCTTGATGGAGATGTATCAGAGCGGGATCAGCGTGACCGAGGTCAAGCTCCAGGCCATCGACGCTCCGGACGAGGTGAAGGATGCCTTCCACGACGTGGTGCGGGCCCGTGAGGAGAAGGAAAAGCTGATCAACCAGGCGCTCGGGTATGAAGCCGATCTGATCCCGAAGGCGCGCGGCGAGGCCGAGAAGGCGCGGCGTGATGCCCAGGGTTACCGAGAGCGGCGGATCCTCGAGGCACGGGGTGATGCGGCCAAGTTCGAGGCGGTGCTCGCCGAGTACGAGAAGGCGGAGCAGGTCACCAGGCAGCGCCTGTACCTCGAGACCATGGAGAGAATCATGAGCCGGTCCCCGCGTAAGGTGCTGGTGGACGAGAAGGTGAGCCGGAACGCCGTTCCGATCTTGCCGTTCGGGATGCCTGGCGGATTGGGCGCGACCCTGCCCACCGCCGCCGCCGTTCCGGCGGCCACCCAAGGAGGGAAGTGAGATGTCAAAGCTTGGTTGGACCGCTGTGGTGCTTGGAGTGGCTGCGATTGCGGCCTGGGATGCCTTCTTCGTGGTGGATGAGACCGAAGTGGCGATTGTGACGCAGTTCGGTGAATATAAGCGGAGCGTCACCCGTCCGGGACCCAACTTCAAACTCCCGATTGTGCAGCAGGTCGATCGTATGGAAAGTCGGATCATGGGGAGTGATGCGCCCCCCGCCGAGTACTTGACGCTGGACAAGAAGCGTCTGGTCGCTGATCCGGTCACCCGCTGGCGGATCGCCGATCCGCTGCGCTTCTACATGACGTTGGGCACTGAGGTCTCGGCCAAGGCCCGCCTGGATGACATCGTGAACAGCGAGCTGCGCCGTGAGCTGGCCAGTCATGATTTCGGCAACATCATCGGCAATGCTCGGGAGCCGTTGATGCAACGGGTCACCATGAACACCCGACAGCAAACCCGTCCTTTTGGGATCGAGATCATCGACATCCGCATCAAGCGCGCCGATCTCCCTCGGGAGGTGCAGGAGAGCGTGTTTCAGCGTATGCGCGCCGAGCGTGATCGCGTGGCCAAGCAGTATCGGTCCGAGGGCGAAGAGAAGGCAGCCACCATCCGCGCCGAAGCCGATCGTCAGGCCACGGTGCTGATCGCTCAGGCCTACGAGGAAGCGCAGAAGAGCCGGGGCGAGGGTGACGCGGAGAGCACGCGCGTCTACGCCTCGGCCTACGGGAAGGATCAGGAGTTCTACTCGTTCATCCGCAGTCTCGACACCTACGAGAAAGCGGTTGGTACCGACTCTACCCTGGTCATGTCGACCGGCAGCCAGCTGTTCCGCTACTTCGAGGCGCCCTGAAGTTTCGCGGGCTCGGCGAAACCAACACCGTGTTGCCCCTTCCTGTCCGGCCGGGTCTCGTGTAGATTCCTGGCCGGAAGGAAGGAATACATTCCATGCTTGCTCGGATTGTCTCGAGTTTGCTCGCGCTCTCGTTCACCGGCTGCCTCATCAACAGCGTGGCGGATCTAGAATCACAGGGTAAAGCGGTGACGGTCGTCCCGGAGACCGAGCGCCCCACGGAGTGCAAGCTCCTCGGTCGGATTCAGGGCACCTCGCATGCTGACGAGGAGAAGCTGGCTCGCCAGGGTGCCGAGAACGACTTTCGGAACAAGGCCGGAGAGCTCAAGGCCAACTACGCCGTGATCGAGCGCGAGGGCGGTGGGCGCAAGGGCACCTCGAGCCAGGTGGAGGCCGTTGTGACGGGCCGAGCCTACTTCTGCCAGACCCTGGAGATGCAGGAGGCCGAAGAGGCCAAGCGCATGAAGGCGATCGAGGAGAAGGAAGCCGAGGAAGAGCGGCTGAAGGCCGAGGAAGAGCAGCGGGAGGCCGAAGAGAAGGCCGAGAAGGAAGCCAAAGAGGCGGAGAAGAAGGCGAAGAAGGACCAAGACTGACCCGCCTTTTTCGTGTGGGCACCCTCTGCTATCTTGACTGGGCGCCGTGCGATCGCTGCTTGGTTTCGGATTCGTGCTGCTCCCGTTCCTCGGGACTTCGCCTTTGTTCACCCGCCTCGCCGAAGACGTCGGCATGCGGGGGGGCAGGGCACTGTCTGTCTTGGCTGAGCGGCTCCCACAACACGCTCCCTTGGTTGGCCTCGAACGACCTTCCGCGCCCTCGACGCCAGCGGTTTCCGGGGACGCGATGGCGGCGCCTCCCTCGTCGAACAAGCCGAAACGGAAGGCGTCTCAGAAGCGGGAGCTCCGTCCCGCCGATGTGCACGTGGGGGCGGCCATGGTGCTTGCGCTGGCCGAGCGTGGAATACGGCCGGGAGGGCGCTCCGTACCTGCCTCGGGGCGTCGCCCGCGGGGTGTCGCGGTGGCGGGTGCCGGTGGGCTTGGCCTCGCGGTCCGTGATGGAGACGTGATCACGGCCGTGGACGGCGTTCCGGTGGCCTCCACAGGTGAGGTGATCGCCCTCGTGATCGCCGCTCGGGGGCGGCGGGCTCGGCTGATCTCTGCCACCGTGTACCGCGGTGAGCAGGCGTACCGACTGACCGTGGAGCAGCCCTACTTGGAAGCGCTGCCGAAACTTGGGAGCGCAGAGCGTGGTCCCTCGCCCCCCGAGACCGCGAGCTCGGCGAGCCCGGATCGGGACCGGGTGCTAGAAGAGGGCACCACGCATGTCCCGCATCGTCCATTGCATCAAACTAGGTAGCGAACTAGAGGGTCTCGAGAAGCCCCCCTTCAAAGGCCCCCTCGGTGAGCGGCTCTTCGAGCAGGTCTCGGCGCGCGCCTGGCGAATGTGGCTCGAGCACTCAAAGATTCTGATCAACGAGTTTCGTTTGGATCTGACCAGCGAACACGGCCAAAAAATCTGGTTCGGCGAGTGCGAGAAGTATTTCTTCGGTGAAGGCTCGGCGCTGCCGGCAGAGTTCGTGCCGACCGAACCGGAGTGAGAGACGATGGCGCTGTTCCGCCGGCTGATCCAGAGGAGTGAATGGTCCCGGCTGGCTCACTTCGTGTCGCCGCGTGTCTTCGAGCTCGTGCCCGCCCGTGAACTTACCCACCGAGCCCGCTTGCTGCTCGGCAACTGGTGGGATCGCGACGGCTATCAGCGGACCGTGGAGGCGACGGCCTCACGCCTCCTCGAGCATAACCTGGGTCCCCGGGTGCGACCCGTCGACCGCAAGCACCTTGGCATCGTGCCCTTCGTGGCCCGCGACCATGGCGCTCACCCGCCGCCGCCTCGAAGCGGTGAGGCCGCCCTCGAGCTCTTTTTCTCCCAGCTGCGCGGGAACGGCGGGATGCTGCTCGATCTCCGGCGCGAGCGCTTCTCGCGGGGCGAAGGGGGAGAGCTCAGCTTCACGCCTCTCCCGCTCTGGCTCACCTGGCCGAAGGATTTCCTCGAGGCAGTGCGGGACGTGTACGAAGGCTTCTATCACGACGACGAGGTGAAGGCGGCGCGCGCGCTCGGCTACCTTGGTCTCACCGCGGCCAAGGAACCCCTGTGGCGTGGCTTCGGCGGGAACAACAAGACCGCGACGCGCTTCTCGGTCACCAGCTTCGAGGAGACCTTCGAAGAAGTGTTCGAACTCTGCCACAAAGCAGAGGCACATCTGCATCCGGAGCTGGTCACCCTCGGGATCCTCCTTCTTACCCTGACCGATCACCTGGAGGGCGAAGGTGGCACCTTCAATGTGATGCAGCTCCACGAGCGGGTGCGGCAGAAGGCCCTTCCACCAGAAGACTCTGAGCCCTGAGCGGTGCCAAGCTCCCCAGCGGGAGCGGGTGCACGGCCAGTGCCGACCGTCAGACGAACCCCGTGCCGTTCGAAGGCAAGCCTGCGTGGGTGCGCGGCCAGCGTCTGCTCGACGCAGATCCGCCTCGCTCTCCCACCGACCAACCATCACGGATAACTAGGATTTGCCGTCGATCCGCCATCAAACGCATCAAGACTGGCCCCTCAGCGCATTCACCCGCTGCTCGACCCATACGATCACCTCTTGCTCCAGCGCTCTGCCGCAATGGCGAGAGAGCTGCTGCAAGCCGGTCGGGCTCGTGACGTTGATCTCGATCAATCGACCATCGATGAAGTCGAGCCCCACGAAGAACAGCCCGTTCTCGAGCAACCGCGGCGTGAGCTGCTCCACGATAGCGCGCTCCCCAGCGGAAAGCTCGGTTGGTTCCACCCGACCGCCCACGTGGATGTTGGCCCGAATATCATCGGGTCGCGGGACGCGTCGAATGGCTCCGAGCAGCTTGCCGTCCAGCAGCAAGGCCCGTTTGTCACCAGAGGTCACCTTGGGTAGGTACTCCTGCACGAGGGCGGGGCGGCGTCCGGACTCCGTCAGTAACTCGATCAGCGCGTTGTTGTTCTTGTCGCCTCGGGCCAAGCGCACGATACCGAACCCCCCTGCGCCATCGAGCGGCTTCATGACCGCCTGACCTCCGACTTGTTCCACGAACTCGACCAGATCGCCTGCGTGGCATGAGACCCGGGTTTTCGGCATGAACTCGGCGAACAGAAGCGCGAACAGCTTCTCGTTGGCAGTGCGTAGGCCACGGGGTGCGTTCCAGACGAAACAGCTGCGCTCCGCGAGGTCGAGTAGCTGAGTCAGATGCAGGTAGGCCGAATCGAACGGTGGATCCTTGCGCACGAAGATGGCATCGACATTTCGTGTCTCGAGTCGCTGCTGGTCGAGTAGCTCGAAATGTGGGGAGGTATCGTGGACCACGATGCGCCGCGCCCAGGCAGCTACCGTCCGCTCGCGGTAGCCAACTTCGTGCGGCTGACAGTGCCAGCATTCGTGTCCGCGGGCCAGCGAACCCCGCATGAACGCGAAGCTCGTGTCTCTGTCCGGTATCATGGTTTCGGGTGGGTCCATGACGAATAAAAACCGCATGCAGGAGCCTATACCGCGAGCCCAACGGCTCCGCACAGTGTCGTTTGGTCCAGAAGGAACCAGGAGGCATCCACGAGCCGTGGTGCGCGGCTCGCTCCGAGGCCGCGCCAGAGCCGAGCTGACCGCACTCCTCTCTAGGTTTCGACCGCTCAGCTCGCGGGCTCTTCGCTCGAGGTACCAAATCGCGGTGCACATCGCCCAACGCGGCCGATCGTGCCTTCTAGCCCAAGCTGTCTGCCGCTCGGGCGAAGATTCCAGCTGGGCCGCTCCGTTTGGTGCCAGCAAAGCAGCTTGGTGCCGAGGCTCTTGGCTCGATTCGGTGCGACCGCGGGCAGGTGAAGGAGAGTGCTCGGAACGCCCGGAACGCATGTCTTCGCACGGCGGCACTTGAAGTGGGGTTGCCTACCGAAGAGCGCTGGGTGTACCGTCTGGGGCGGTCCTGTCGTGGCGGCAGCTCCACAGTGAGGATACGATGCCTTTCGAGACCACCGTAGGAAGACCAACCGACATTTCCAGTGAACAGCTCCAGGCGTACCGAGCGGCCCACCACGAGAACGAGTACCTGCTGGTGGATGTGCGGCAACCCGAGGAGTATCGACAGGGGCACCTTCCCGGAGCCTTGCTGTTGCCCCTGCCCGAGCTAGAAGCTCGGGCCGAGGAACTCCTGGCTGTCGCCGAGCGACGAATGGTCGTGTTCTACTGTCGTAGCGGCGCGAGATCGGCCCGGGCCAGTGCCTGGGCCGTGAACAGTCTTGGGCTCCCCAAGGTCGCCAATCTCCTGGGAGGCTTCCTAGGGTTCCATGGGGTCACGCTCCCCGATTTCCCCCGGCTCAAGGCGTTTGACGGGGTAGAAGGCACAGCCAGCTTCCTCGGGCGCGCCTTCGAGCTGGAGAAGGGCACCTACCAACTCTACCGTCAGATCGCGAGTCAGTTCCCTGACGGACCGATGGTGGCTGCCATCTCAGGTCTCGCGGACGCCGAGCTTCTGCATGCCAAGGCCATCCACGCGCAGCTGAGGGCGCAGGGGACCAGTCCCCTTGGCGACTTCCAGGTGATGTTTGAACAGTCGTCTGAGCCGAGCCTGGTAGAGAGCGGCGAGTCTTTCGCCGCGGTGGCAGCCCGCGCCCTTGCCTTGGGTGAGCAGGGGTCCGCTGCGATCCTGGAACTCGCGGCGGAGATCGAGCTCTCTGCCTATGATCTGTATCGGAATCTGGCAGAAGCGACTGGAGAGCTTGTGGCCAAGCAGATATTCGTGAATCTGGCTCAGCAGGAGAAGGCGCATGCAGAGTTGGTGCTGCGCGCGCTAGCTCGAGCGAATACCGAGCCACAAAACTCGTGATGTGACGAAGGGAAGACAGAACATGCAGATTCGACACTTCTTTCACCAATCCACCAGCACCTTGACCTACGTGGTCTACGACCCCGACTCTCGCGATGCAGTCGTGGTCGATCCGGTTCTCGACTACGATGCTGCTGCCTCGGTGACTTGGACCGAAGCGGTCGAGGAGGTCATTCGGTTCCTCAATGAGCAACGGCTGAAGGTCCACTACGTGTTGGAGACCCACGCCCACGCGGACCATCTGTCGGGTTCGCAAGCCCTGAAGCAAGCGTGCCCCGCCATCAGAGTTGGCATTGGGGAGCGGATCGTTCTGGTGCAGCAACTCTTCAAGCCGATCTTTGGTCTCCCGGAGGATTTTGCGGTGGATGGTCGTCAGTTCGACCTGCTCCTGAGCGAGAAGCAAGCCCTTCAGGCCGGCACGCTCACCGTCGAGATGATGTTCACTCCTGGCCACACCCCGGCCTGCACCACCCTCAAGATCGAGGATGCGCTCTTCGTTGGTGACGCACTCTTCATGCCGGACTCAGGAACTGGTCGCTGTGACTTTCCCGGTGGCAGCGCCGCCGAGCTCTATGATTCCATCACGCAGCGCATCTACTCGCAGCCCGACGCCACGCGGATCTTCGTCTGTCACGACTACCAGCCTGGTGGGCGGCCGTTGAAGTACCAGACCACCGTTGCCGAGGAGAAACGACACAACCTGGTGCTCAGCGGCAGCACCACTCGTGAAGAGTTTGTGACCTTTCGTGAGCGGAGAGATGCACAGCTCCCAGCACCGAAGCTTCTCTTTCAGAGCGTGCAGGTCAACGTCGACGCGGGTCGCTTGCCTAAACCCGAGGGCGGTATCGGATACCTCAAGATGCCGCTCAACTACTTCAAGCCCAAGGTCGCCGGGGATATCCAGCATCTCGAAACCTGCGAGGCGCTGCAGAGGACAGGAGGGCAGGGTTGAGCCTGCGCAAGTCCTGCCTTCTGCAGCGGTGAGGAGGCGAGGTGAGCCCCGCGCAGGCAGAGGGAGCCTCCAGCCCCCAACGAGGGATCGTTCGGCGGTGCGCCAATGCTGCATCACCCGTTGGGTAGGGGCACACACGAAGTGCGGCTGGTTGGTGGCAATGGCCCGCGAAGAGGCCCGTTGTGTCGCCGGCCGGTCGCTGCCTGATCTCGGGTCATTCCCGGCCAGGTCTGTGTCCAAACACCGCGAGCTGGGGGACCGTTCCAGGAGGTGGCGCTTCGATCGAGGTTGACCGCTGCTGCCATTTGACCAAGCGTTCCACCGAGCTTCCCCCTGGGGCAGCTTCGATGACAGAGCGTTGAAGGTGCGAGTATGAACGAATTCTCTCCCGTCGAACCGCTACTAGGTGGTGTGCTGATTGGTATCAGCGCCACCGCCATGCTGCTTCTGCATGGGCGAATTACTGGCATCACCGGCATCATGGTAGGTGCCACGCTCGAGCGCGCTCCCGGCGACTGGCTGTGGCGAGTTCTGTTCATGGCTGGTCTGGTCGTGGGCGGGCTGTCGATGGCGCCCCTCGTTCCCGAGGCCTTTCCGACTGGCCCTGGCAGGAGCGCCGGGCTCCTGGTCCTGGCAGGGGTGCTGGTCGGATTTGGAACGCGGCTTGGCAGCGGGTGCACCAGTGGGCATGGCGTGTGTGGAGTCAGTCGCCTGGCGCCGCGTTCCCTCGTGGCCACGGCAAGTTTCATGGTCGCGGGAATGCTCACGGTATTTGTGGTCAAGCACCTGATCGGAGGTGTTGGATGATGCGGCTCACCAGCTTCTTTCTGGCCGGTCTTGTGTTTGCCGTCGGGTTGGTGCTCGGCGGCATGACCAACCCGCAGAAGATCATAGGTTTTCTTGATGTGGCGGGAGACTGGGATCCGAGCCTTGCGTTCGTCATGGCGGGCGCCATCGGGGTTCACGCGCTCACCTATCGGTTCACGATGCGTCGATCCAAGCCTCTGCTCGGGGAAAAATTCCTGGTTCCAAAGCGAAGTGACGTGGATGCAAGTCTGGTGGTGGGAGCACTGCTCTTCGGCGTGGGATGGGGGCTGGTGGGCTACTGCCCAGGTCCCGCGGTGGTGGCTACCGGCGCCATGGTGGCAGAGGCTTCGATACTGCTAGCTTCCATCGTGTTGGGACATTGGCTCTTCGAAGGGTACAGCGTGTGGCAACGGCGGCGGTCTAGCTGAAGCCGGTTGGGCCGCCTGGTCTCGAACTCCGCGCCAGGAGCCTGGCGCGAGCATCCTGAGAAAGTGAAGGGCAGATCCGGTGTCTGATCCGGCCAGGGAGAGAGGAGCTTCTACGCGTGAGATTGACTGACTACGTGCCCATGCTGGCCTGGTTGCCTGGCTACACTCGCTTGCAGCTCGCGCGCGATACTGTGGCCGGTACCACCACGGCCGTGATGCTCGTGCCGCAGGCCATGGCCTACGCGATGCTCGCCGGGCTCAGGCCAGAGGTGGGGCTGTACGCGTCGATGGTTCCACTCGTTCTCTACGCTGTCTTTGGCACGTCGCGCCAGCTCGCCGTCGGACCGGTTGCGATGGTGTCGCTCCTGGTAGCAACCAGCGTCGGTGCATTGGTTCCCGTCGGCACCGCAGAGTATGCCGCCCACGTCGTGCTCCTGGCCTTGATGGTGGGAGTGCTCCAAATCATCATGGGCTTGGCTCGCCTGGGTTTTCTGACGAATTTTTTGTCCCACCCAGTGCTAAGTGGCTTCACCTCGGCGGCCGCCATCATCATTGGCATCAGCCAGTTAGGCCACTTTCTCGGCATTCAGGTGCGCGGCAGCCACCACGGCTACCAAACCCTGATTGCCCTCGCGAGTCAGCTGAGCCGGACCCACGGCACCACGCTCTTGATAGGTGTATCGAGTGTGGTCTTACTGATCGGGCTTAGGCGGCTCGGCCCGCGAGTGCCGGGTGCGCTTTTGGTGGTGGTTCTGGCTACCCTCGCCGTTTGGGCCTTTGGACTGGACGAGCGCGGCGTTCGTATCGTAGGCGCGATCCCGTCAGGGCTGCCTAGCCCCAGGCTGCCCTGGGTCGAGCCTGCGGCGTTGTCCCGCCTCTGGCCGGCAGCGGTGACCATCGCGCTGGTGGGGTTCATGGAGTCGATTGCAGTTGCGAAGAGCTTCGCCCGGCGGGACCGCTACGAGGTCCATCCCAACCAGGAGCTGATTGGCCTCGGTGTCGCGAACCTGGGCGCCGCACTGTTTCGGGCGTTCCCGGTCACGGGAGGCTTCTCACGCACGGCCGTCAACGCGCAAGCTGGTGCACAGACCAGCCTGGCCTCGATCGTAACCGCGCTCTTCGTCGGATTGACGCTGCTCTTCCTCACCCCGCTCTTTCACGATCTTCCCCAAGCTGTGCTGGCGGCCATCATCCTGACGGCGGTCTTCGGTCTGGTGGATGTTCGGGAGGTCGTGCACCTGTGGAAGGTGAAGCGGAGCGACCTTGTGCTTCTGTTGCTGACGTTTCTCGCTACCCTGCTGATTGGTATCGATCAGGGGATCCTAACCGGAGTGGCTGCCAGTCTGTTGTGGTTCGTGGTGCGCACCACGCGCCCGCACTTTGCCGTTCTGGGGCGGCTGCCAGGGTCGCGCGTCTTTCGCAATGTAGACAGGTTTCCTCATGCGGAAACCTGTCCAAAAATCCTGGTAGTGCGCATGGATGCAGAGTTCTACTTCGGGAACGTGAGCTTTCTGCGTGAGACACTACGACGCCTGGAGGCCGAGCAAACCACCCCTCTTTGGGCTTTGGTGCTCGATGCCACCAGCATCAACCAGCTCGACTCCAGCGCCGATGCCGCACTTTCTGAGATCCACTCGGAATATGAGCAGCGTGGGGTGGTGCTTTGCATAGCCGGCGCCAAAGGTCCGGTGCTGGATGTGATGCGCCGGTCTGGCCTGCACGAGAAGCTGGGAGAGAAGCGATTCTTCTTCGAGGTGGCCGACGCCTGGGACGCCCTCATGAAGGAGCTTTCCGTGAACCACGCTCCTGTCGACGAGGCAGCAGGCGCGACGAAGAAAGCAGGGGGGCGGGCGGATCAGTGAGCCATAAGTCCACCTGTTGCCGGCTCCTCGGCACATCTCCTCGCGCCCGAGACTGCAGAGCGATGCCCCCGTGCCAAGGAAGGCGCCCAGTGGGGGCTACGAGAGGATTCGTACCTCGGGTGCGAGCGTGAGCCGGTCCCCCACCCCGATCCGTCACGAATCACCCTTCTCCCCGAGGGCTCGCCCGTCTACGATGGCGCGGCGATGGCCGCCCGATCCAAGCGAAAGCCCCTGAAGAGCGCTACCCGCGTGGAGCGGCGTCAGCAGATCCTCGCCTCGGCCCGGGAGGTGTTCGCGCGCCGCGGCTACCACCAAGCGACCATCGACGACATCGTGGCCCACGCCGGGCTGGCCCGCGGCACCTACTACCTCTATTTCGAGGACAAGCGCGCGGTCTTCTCCGATCTGATCGACCGCTTCGCGGCGCGCCTGACCATGGCCATCGTCAGCATCGATCCCGCCGATCCACAGCACGGCGTGGGCGAGCAGGTGCGGCACAACGTGCGGGCGGTGATCGGTGCCTGCCTCGCCGATCGAACCATGACCAAGATCCTGTTTACGGACACCATGGGGATCGACGCGGACTTCGATCGCAAGCTGCTCACGTTCTACGATTCGGTGGTGCAGCTCCTGACCGAGAGCTTGAAGGAGGGGCAAAGGCTCGGGATCGTGGCGGACGGCGAGCCGCGGGTGCTCGCCTACATGAGTCTCGGGGCGCTGAAGGAGCTGCTCACCCAGGCGGTGACCTTGGGGCTCTCCGAGGAGAGCGCGGAGGTGCTCACCCAACAGGTCTACGACTTCATCTCGCGAGGGTACCTCCGCACCGAGGAGGGTCCGCGGGTCCGCGGGGGGGCTCGTTTGAGGAAGAAACGGGCGCCGTCGGGCAGCGCCCCTTGACCCACTGACCGGCGGCGAGAGCTCCTCCCAGGCTCGGTGGCCTGCCGGGAGTGGGTCCTCAGGGTGTCGCCCGTCCCGAATCCCCTTTGATTGTGGGCGGTGGCCTGCCTACGATGGCCGTCCACCCGCCGCCACCCGCAGCGGGTGGGGTGAGTCTAGCAACGCTCGGGAGTAATTCACGTGACAGCAGCGGACAACGTTAGAAGCTTCTCTCTGCTTGGGGCCCCCGGATGTGGAAAGACCGCACTGGCGGAGGCCATCTTGGTGCGCACCAAAGTCGTCGACAAGCTCGACGGCGGCCGGTCCCTCGACACTGATCCCGAAGAACAGAAGCGTCGCACGACGCTCGCGGCCAAGGTCCAGACCGTGCAATGGGACAACCATGAGATCGCGCTCGCCGACACGCCCGGCTCGTCGGATTTCGTGGGCGGCGCGGCGGCGGCTCTGCATGCCCTCGGTATCGCGGTGATCGTGGTCGACGGAACGTCGTCGGTGGATGTCGCGACCCGCCAACTCTTCGAGATGGCGACCCAGCGTAAGCGTCCCGTGTTCATCTTCGTGAATAAGCTCGATCGTGAGACCGCGGATTTCGATCGCACCGTGACCAGCATCCGCACCACCCTCACCAAGAAGGCGCATCCGTTCGTCATTCCCCTCGGAAAGGGGCCGAATCTGAGCGGGTTCGTCGATCTTCTGTCGGGCAAGGCGGTCTCCATCACCGACGGAAAGGACAAGGAGATCCCGCTGCCCGACGAGGAGAAGGACAACCTGGAGCTCGGTCAGGGGCAGCTCTTCGAGGAAGTAGCGGGCACTGACGAACTCTTGTTCGAGAAGCTTGCTTCCGGGGAGACGCTGACCCGGGAAGAGGTGCTGCCGCGGCTCTTGATCGACATCGAGGACGGGGAGATCATTCCCATCTTCGGGGGGTCGGCGCTGCCACCGCGCGGAGAAACCGTGCTGCTCGATGCGCTGTGCAACCTCACCTTGCCACCCGCGAAATGTCACGCGCCGCATGCGGTCAACGTCAAGGGTGAAGACGTCCAGCTCACGCTTGGGGCCTCCGAGCCTGCGCTGGCCCAGATCTTCAAGGTGACCAGCGACCCTGGGGTTGGGGAGCTGTTCTTCCTCCGTGTCGTCAACGGCACTCTGCGCTCCGGGGATGACCTCATCAACACGCGAACCCAGGATCGAGAGCGCGTTGGGCACATGGTGCGCTTCATGGGCAAGGAGAAGAAGGAGTCCGACGAGGCCTCGGTTGGGCAGATCGTCGCGATCCCGAAGCTCAAGCACAGCCAGGTCGGCGACACGCTGGCCCAGCCCAACAGCCCGGTCGAGCTCGACCCAATCCGTTTTCCCAACCCCGTGCACTCCATCACCGTGCTGCCCCAGAGCCGGAAAGATCAGGACAAGCTCGGCGTGGCGTTGGCCAAGGTCACCCAGACAGATCCTACCGTCCGTACCCATATGGATGCCGAGTTCAACGAGATCGTTCTCTCGGGTATGGGTGAGGTGCATCTCGAGGTGGTGGCGGCGCGTTTGCGCGACAAGTTCGGCGTGACCATCTCGCTTGGCCAGCCCCATGTTGCCTACCGCGAGACCGCGGCGAAGAAGGTCAAGGCCCAGGGGCGCCACAAGAAGCAGACCGGTGGTCACGGTCAATTCGGAGATTGTTGGATCACCCTCGAGCCTCTGCCCATCGGAGGCGGATTCGAGTTCGTGGACGAGATCAAGGGTGGCGTGGTGCCGAGCAAATTCATCCCGTCGGTCGAGACGGGGGTGGTGGATTCGATGAAGCGGGGAGGCCTGGCCGGGTTCCCGGTGGTCGACATTCGCGTCGCGCTCTACGACGGCAGCTACCACAGCGTCGATTCTTCGGATGTAGCCTTCCAGTTGGCGGGCTCCATGGCTTTCAAAAAGTGCCTCGAGCTCTCGGGCACGGTGATTCTCGAGCCGATCATGCGACTTCGGATCACGGTGATGGGGGAGCACGTCGGGGCGATCTCGAGTGATCTCAATTCGCGCCGCGGCCGGATCCTCGGCATGGAAGCCACGGGTGATCTCCAGATCATCAACGCCGAGGTGCCACAGGCCGAGGTTTTCCGGTACTCGACCGACCTTCGGAGCATGACCCAGGGCGCCGGCACCTACACCATGGAGTTCGCGCGGTACGAACCGATGCCGAACCAGCTGGCTCAGCAGCTGCGCGAGAAGATGGAAGCGAAGCGGAAGGAAGCTCAGGCCGAGGCCTAAGCCAGGTCCATCTTTTCCCTCGGGGGTCGCGGCCTAGGCCCGACCCCCGAGCGTATTTTGGTCGAGTGGTCGGCACCGCCAGAACCGCACCAGCAAAAACGACCGTGTCGGGCGGGGGCGCGCCTTGACGGGCATGGGCGACGACTTAAGTTCGGCCACGCGCTCGAGTGCCACGGGGAAGTCCCCGGATCGGCCTCACCGTTATCGGAGGCGAGAGATCATGAAGATTCGTCCGCTCAAGGATCGCTTGGTTGTAAAGCGTCTCGAAGAAGAGACCATGACCCGGGGAGGCATCATCATCCCCGACACCGCCAAGGAGAAGCCGATCTCCGGGTTGGTGCTGGCCGTCGGCTCGGGCAAGCTGCTCGACGAC
Source organism: uncultured Polyangiaceae bacterium (assembly GCA_964396375.1). Classification (GTDB taxonomy): domain Bacteria; phylum Myxococcota_A; class Polyangia; order Polyangiales; family Polyangiaceae; genus FEN-1139. The sequence goes on from CAYNEY010000011.1 coordinate 59,360, forward strand.
GGGACGGTTCGGCCTATTGACCTGAAAGCTGGCGACAAGGTTCTGTTCGGCAAGTACGCCGGAACCGAGATCAAGGTCGACGGCGAGGAGCACCTGATTCTGCGTGAAGACGACGTGCTCGGCGTGGTCGAGGGCTGAGTTCGCCCCCAAAATCAGCGTTTTTCGAGAGAATCCAAAGGAGTAACACAGTCAATGGCTGCCAAAGTGATCATGTATGATGCCTCCGCGCAGAACAAAATCCTGCGGGGAGTGGACGCGCTCGCCGATGCCGTCAAGGTGACGTTGGGTCCGAAGGGCCGCAACGTGGTGATCGAGAAGAGTTGGGGTGCCCCCAAGGTCACCAAGGATGGTGTGACCGTCGCCAAGGAGATCGAACTCTCCGACAAATTCGAGAACATGGGAGCGCAGATGGTGCGCGAGGTCGCCAGCAAAACCGCTGATGCGGCGGGCGACGGAACCACCACCGCCACCGTACTCGCCCAGTCGATCTGCCGTGAGGGCCTGAAGCTCGTGGCGGCTGGTCACAGCCCGATGGAGCTAAAGCGGGGGATCGACGCCGGTGTCGTCGCCGTGATCGCCGAGCTTCGGAAGCTGAGCCAACCGGTGGACGGTAGCCGAGGGATCGCCCAGGTGGGTACCATCAGCGCCAACGGTGACGAGACCGTGGGCAAGATGCTCGCGGAAGCCATGGACAAGGTGGGCAAAGACGGCGTGATCACCGTCGAAGAGGCCAAGGGTCTCGAGACCAACCTGGATGTGGTCGAGGGCATGCAGTTCGACCGTGGCTACGTCTCTCCCTACTTCGTCACCGATCCCGAGAACATGGAGTGTGTGCTCGAGGACTGCTACATCCTGATCTCCGAGAAGAAGGTGAGCGCGCTCCGTGATCTGGTTCCGGTCCTGGAGGCCGTTGCCCGCGAGCAGCGCCCGATCCTGATCATCGCTGAGGACGTGGACGGTGAGGCGTTGGCCGCGCTGGTGGTCAACAAGCTCCGCGGAACCTTGAAGTGCGCGGCGGTGAAGGCGCCAGGCTTCGGGGATCGCCGAAAGGAGATGTTGAAGGACATCGCGATCCTAACCGGTGGCCAGGTGATCAGCGAAGATCTCGGGATCAAGCTCGAGAACGTGAAGCTGACCGATCTGGGGCGCGCCAAGAAGGTCGAGATCGACAAGGACAACACCACCATCGTCGACGGTGCGGGTCAGAAGGACGCGATCCGCGGGCGGGTGGAGGTGATGCGGCGTCAGATCGAGGAGACCAAGAGCGACTACGACCGCGAGAAGCTGCAGGAGCGTCTGGCCAAGTTGGTCGGCGGCGTAGCAGTGATCAAGGTCGGCGCGCCGAGCGAGGTCGAGATGAAGGAGCGCAAGGACCGGGTGGAAGACGCGATGTACGCGACCCGCGCGGCCGTGCAAGAGGGCATCGTCCCTGGTGGCGGTGTGGCACTGCTGCGGTGCCAGAGCGCGCTCGACACCCTCCAGGTGAGTGAAGAGCAGGCGGCGGGTCTCAAGATCCTGCGGCGCGCGATGGAAGAGCCGCTCCGGATGATTGTGAGCAACGCTGGTCAAGATGGCTCCGTGGTCGTGCAGAAGGTGCGCGAAGGCAAAGGTGGGTTCGGATACGACGCGGCCCGTGATGAGTACTCGGATCTGATCCAATCTGGCATCATCGATCCGACCAAAGTGGTCCGCGCGGCACTCGAGAACGCCGCCAGTGTGGCCGGCCTCGTGCTCACCACTCAGGCCATGATCGCCGACAAACCCAAGCCTGCCCCGAAGGGCGCCCCTGGCGCGGGCATGGGCGGTGGCATGGGTGGCATGGGTGGTATGGGTGGCATGGGCGGCATGGGCGGCATGGGCGACATGGGCGACATGGACTTCTAAGTCCCTCCCGCGTTCCCAGCAGCGATGAAGAGGCCCGCGCTCCCGAGAGGGAGGCGGGCCTTTTCGCATGCTTGGGAGCGACGACTCGGAAGGTGGCCGGTTGTGTGACGGAGGGCGTATACGGGAAGGCCCGCGCTCCCGAGAGGGAGGCGGGCCTTCGTTTGGCGAAGGAGTGCGGCCGGCGCACCCCGAGCCTTGGCTCACTTCATGATGTGCACGAGCAGATCGACGATCTTGTTCGAGTAGCCCCACTCGTTGTCGTACCAGGAGACCACCTTGACGAAGTTCGGGCTGAGCTGGATGCCCGCCTTGGCGTCGAAGATCGAGGTGCGCGCGTCGCCCACGAAGTCCTGAGAAACGACCTCGTCCTCGGTGTAGCCGAGAATGCCCTTGAGCTCGCCATCGGCGGCGGACTTCATGGCAGCCTTGATCTCTTCGTAGGTGCAGGCCTTCTCGAGGCGGCAGGTCAAGTCGACGACCGAGACGTCTGCGGTCGGAACGCGGAACGCCATGCCGGTGAGCTTGCCCTTGAGGGAGGGGATCACCACGCCCGCGGCCTTGGCGGCACCTGTCGAGGAGGGGATGATGTTCTGGCCAGCGCCGCGACCACCGCGCCAATCCTTGGCGGAGGGGCCGTCGACGGTCTTCTGGGTGGCGGTCATGGCGTGAACCGTGGTCATCAGGCCTTCGACCAGGCCGAACTTGTCGTTCAGGACCTTGGCGACGGGCGCGAGGCAGTTGGTGGTGCAGGAGGCGTTCGAGACGATGTCCTGGCCCGCGTAGGTGGTGTGGTTGACGCCCATGACGAACATGGGGGTCGCGTCCTTCGACGGTGCGGACAGAACGACCTTCTTCGCGCCAGCCTTGATGTGTGCGCGCGCCTTCTCGTCGGTGAGAAAGAGGCCCGTGGACTCGATGACGGCCTCGGCGCCGACTTCGTTCCACTTGAGGTTCGCGGGATCCTTCTCGGCGGTGACGCGAATGGCTTTGCCATTGACCACCAGCTTGCCGTCCTTGACCTCGACCGTGCCGTTGAAGCGGCCCTGGACCGAGTCGTACTTCAGCATGTACGCCATGTACTCGACATCGATCAGATCATTGATGCCAACCACCTCGACATCGCTGCGGTTGACGGCGACTCGGAAGGCAAGTCGACCGATACGTCCGAACCCGTTGATACCAATCTTGATAGCCATGGAGGAATTCCTCTCTTTGGGAGTGACGGTGAGTCTCTGACCGCGCATGGACGGAGCGAAAGGACGGGGTGTCGATTCGGCTCGTCGAAGACGTGGAAAGCGAACAGCGTCCTTCAACGTAGTGAAGGACCGCGCCGTTCATAAATGGTGGGGAGGGATGGCGCAAGAAGAAGACGTCGATCGCGAGGTAAAGGCGAGGGGAGCGGACCAAAACCCGCAGGGACGACCAGGGTGGCATGCGTGAGCGGCCAGCCAATCTGGCGATGGTTGTCTTTTCTGACGCAGCCCGCACCATCACGCGGGTGGCCGTATGGCCTATCTCGAGCAATACCCCAATTCCTTGGGAGCATCCGGCTGGAAAGTATGGCAAATTCGAGGTCGGCTTAGCCTTCGGTGTGTTGAGACGATGCGTGCAGTTCCGCAGCAGCGTTGGGGTGAGACGAGTCCGATGGTGGCGAACAATCCGAAGCACGATGAAGTGCCCGCAGGGGCTCCGTGGGATCCTCGTCAAGGATCTGGGGGTGAGCCGTGCTCTTCCGGGACGGGTCCGGTCTCGGCGGAGGTGGCGGTTTCATCGGGGCGAGAGCCACTCTCGGATTTTGCTCGCGGTCAGTTCCATGAGGCACACTCACAGGTCATCGAGCGGGCGCCCAAGGTCTTTTCGCCGCGTGACACCGTGTTGGTGGTCGATGATGACCCAATGCTAAGGAAGGTCTGTACCGACCTCTTGCGACGGATCGGGGTCAACGTGTTGACCGCCGTCGACGGAGTCGACGCCCTCGAGATCTATGCCGACCACGCCGAGCGCATCGGCTGTGTATTGCTCGACATGACCATGCCGAAGATGGATGGTCCGACCACGCTGGCCCGGTTGCGCGAGCGTGGCTGTGACGTCCGGGTGGTCTTGTGCAGTGGCTACAACGACAGCTGTCTGGATGTGGCCCCGGGCGATGGTGATTTGGCGTTTCTGCCGAAGCCGTTTCGCTTGGAACAGCTGCGGGCTGTGGTGGAGGCGGTGGTCCCGCGGGGCTGCTCGGTGCTCTAGAGGGTGGGGTGTTTTCTTTTCCCGGACCGGGAACTCGGGGGATAATCACGCCCTTTGATGGTTCATGCCAAATCCTTGCTGCTGGTGGCCTTCCTTGCTGGCTGTGAGCCACTGTCATTTTCAGGGTCGGAGCTCGCCAAGTCCGGCGGCGGCGAGCCCTTTCGGCTCGGTGAGCGGTATCCGACTGCCGGTGAGAACGAGAGCGTGGGGCGCCTGGCGGTGCGCATCGAGCGTGGAAGTTCAGAGTTCCGTGCGCTGGTGGAGCTTCGTACCGAAAGCATCGTCTTCAAGGACGAAGAGGGAACCGGCGCCGATCGGAGAATGACGGCGCGCTTGCGCGAGCGACTGATCACGCTCGCACGACTGGTCTCGCAGCGTTGGCCGGAGGTGCGCCTACGGGTCACCGAAGCCTGGGATGAAGACGGTGAGCACAGTCGGAATTCACTGCATTACGAGGGACGCGCCGCTGATCTCACCCTGTCCGATTTCGACTCGCGAAAGCTGGGCCAGCTCGCTCAGCTCGCCGTTCTGGCGGGGTTCGATTGGGTCTTCTACGAAGCGGACGACCACATCCACGTGTCGGTGCGGCGCTGAACGAGGTCGAGGTCGCGGCGGTTGGTCGGGCTCCGCTAACCGACCAGCGCCGAGTAGAGGTCCGCGTAGGCCTCGGTGCGCTGGAACATCGGAAACTCCGCGGCCACGTTGTCGGGGCAGCGGAACAGGATCCCGCGATCCGCCGCGCCTAGCATGGTGGTATCGTTGTAGCTGTCGCCAGCGGCGTGCACCACGAAGCCAAGCTCGTGGAAACGCGTCACGGCCTGGCGCTTGCTGTCGGGGAGGCGCAGGCGGAAGTCCACCACGCGCCCCGCGTCGTCGGTGATGAGCTCGTGGCAAAAGAGCGTGGGATAGCCGAGCTTCTCCATCAGGGGCAGGGCGAACTGGTAGAACGTGTCGCTGAGGATGACGACCTGCTCTCGGGCCCGGAGACGGTTCAGGAATTCCACCGCGCCGGGGAGCGGCTCCATGCCGCGGATCACCCGTTGGATCGCCACCAGATCGAGCTGGTGCTCGGCCAAGAGCTGGATCCTACCGCGCATGAGCTTGTCGTAGTCCGGCTCATCACGGGTGGTGCGCCGGAGCTCTGGGATCTGGGTCGCCTCCGCGAAGGCAATCCACACCTCGGGCACCAGCACTCCTTCCAAGTCAAGACAGATGATCCTCGGCACGGCAGGGTTCTCCAGGGCAAAAAACTCGGGCCAACCATAGCCACATCGGCGCGGGAACGTCGAGGCACAATCGGGGGCTCGACAGGGCAAGGCGACTCCGGGACGAAGGGTGTGTAGTCAAATGGCGATCCCTCTTCAAGGAGCTGAAGCAAGAAGCTCTCGACCTCGCGCGGGGGCTCCATCCGATGCTGCCGGCTTGGGGCCATGGCGACGGCGGTCGACGGAATGACCGAGTCACGGCCCGTTGGCCAATTATGAAAGCCGCCTAAGGACCCTTCGCGGTTGACCAAGTGTTCAGAAAGTCGCCATATTTCAAGGGTTCCATGCCTCATGACCTCAGGTTGTTGCTCGACGAAGCCCGCCGGGAGCCGGTCGTCGCGTCTGACGTCGACGCGAAGATCCGATCGTTCGCGTATGGCAACCTTGCGATCGAGCATCCTGAGACGACGCGAGAATCAGTGGACCGAGCTGTCGACGCCATGAACGAGCGGCTCCGTGGGTTGGCTAGGTAGCGCCACCGGCCCCGTTGATGCCGTTCGTGAGCGCAACGCGGCCGAGTTGGCGCGGCGGGTGTTCCAGACAGTGGTCCTTTGCGCCCGTGACCACCGACAGGTTTCCGTGGATTCGTCGCTCCTCCTGAGTCTCCACCAGATAGGGATGCGTGACGAGCTGACCGCCGCAGGTTCGCTCAGAATCCGTGAGGTTGAAATCTCGGGTTCGAGCCATGAACCGCCGCCCGCCTCGATCGTGCCGGCTTTGGTCGAGGAGTGCTGCGCGTATCTGAACTCGGATTTGCCACCCCTTCACCTGGCGGCCTAGGCCCTTTGGCGAGTAGCGTGGATTCAACCGTTTGACGACGGCAACGGTCGTATCGCGCGAGCCTACCTTCTGTTCTTCTCTCAGGAGCAACTCGTCCCGCCGGGACGCGGCGCAACACTTCCCGAGCGGATTCTTCGACGGCGCTTGTCCTATCAACGGCTGCTCGGTGAGGCGGATCTGGCATGGAAGAAGAACCGCAAGATTGCGATGACGAACATCGAAGGGTTTCTCGGGGCTCTCATCCGTGCGGAGATGACGGATCGGTAGCGCTCCAATAGACGTTTCGCTCGGCGAAAAGGGCTGCAGGGTAGCTGGCCGAGTGAAGGTTCACGGGGTGATCGACGGTGCTAGCTCATCCCTGAACCCCGCATGGGAAGACTGAACAATGCCAGAAATCCAGTGCCAACGGGGGCGGTCGAGTGTGTCACAAATCTGGGATGTTCCGAGTCTTCGTGCCTTTGGCACCAAGCTGCGCCAACTCCAATTGGGTCCACCGGCATGGCACGTTTTGGCGGGTGTGGGCGAGAGCCTCACTGCACGGCCTCAGCGAGCTGCAGACACCGTCGGGGCTGCGCTCGCCGAGGGAGCGGGAGCTTCCGGAAGCACCCAGCCTGGCAGAAGCGTGGTCAAATGTCCGCGCAGTCGGGTGAGCAACGCCGCCGCCAGCTGGTGCTCGAGTCGCTTCTTGTTGGCGGCCTCGTCACGCAGACGCACCGACAGAAGGCTGGTGTCCGTCCGCTCGGTGAACGACACGCCGCACAGCGCGAGGCCTTGTCTCGAGTCGACCAGAGCGAAGCGCACCGACACCACGCCGTCGAACCACTTCCGCTTGGTCTCGCCCTTCATCAGGACCAGCCGCGGTGGCTCGTAGTCGACCACGTACAAGACTCCCCGCAGCCGAGGCTCCGTTGCGGCGAGGTTGGCACCCGCCGCTTCGAGGGATGCCGTGATGCGACCGGGGACGAGGTTCCGCGGGGAGAGGCGGGGATCGATCACCGCGAGGGAGAGGGGCCGCGGTGCCCGCGCGGTAGAACTCTCCGCCAGCCACGCCTCGTCACAGGGACGATTCTCGAAAGGCGGAAGGGCCCGGGGCAGGGGGAGAGTTCCCCCAAGGAAGGCGGGCGCGCTGCCAGAGGGCGCGGTAGGAAGCAAGGAGCGTGCTTCCTTGGCGGTGGATGTGGCCAGGGTGGGGCGCGGTTGTTCGCTGAGGGTGGTGAGATCACAGCCCGTGGAGCCGAGCCATAACAGCGTGAGGGCTCCGCGACAGAAGGGGTAGGAAAATCTGAGAGTCCACGGCGGACGGCGGGAGACCGTGGTCATGGTGGCCTCTTCGTTGTTACAGCCACCCGACAGCGGCTGGGGTGAAGTGGTGGGCAGGCTTGGATTGCATTCACACTGTTCACTCGGCTGCGGCCGTCGGTTGACCGAACGAATCTGAGCGTTTTCTTCTGGATGGAACACGGGTGCAAATGGGCGATTGGTGTAGACTCCGGACCGAACCACGCCAGACGGGCGCCCCGCTTGGAGAGGACTCGGGAGCTTGCTTGGAGTGTTTGCGCAAGACAAGGGAAGGATCTCTGGTCGCGCGCCGAATCACGCAAACCAGTGCAGGGACCAGCGAGCCTTGCCATGACTTGGAGACGATACAAATGAAAATGCTGTTCACGAAGGGGACTTGGTTGACGGGGGCCGCGGTAGTTGCAGCAATGCTGGCGACTTCCGGTTGTAGCAGCAGTGATTCGTCGAGTGGAAATGGTGGGGATGCCGCCGGTGATGCAGGTGAAGACAGCCGCGCCGGCTCGAGCAACGTGGCGGGTGACTCCGGGGATGCCGGCAGCACCGCCACCGGCCAAGGTGGCCGAGGCCAGGCTGGGGACACCTCCGAAGGGGGAGAGACACAGGGTGAGGGCGGCGCGACCGAGGGCGAAGGCGGGGAAACCCAGGGTGAAGGCGGGGAAACCCAGGGTGAAGGCGGGGAAACCCAAGGTGAAGGCGGGG
>CAYNEY010000011.1:67627-76954 GCA_964396375.1 uncultured Polyangiaceae bacterium
GCGGGGAAACCCAGGGTGAAGGCGGGGAAACCCAAGGTGAAGGCGGGGAAACCCAGGGTGAAGGCGGAGACACCGGTGAGGCTGGTGCCACCACGGTGGGCCAGGGTGGCGCGACGGGTGAAGGTGGTGCGACGGGTGAAGGTGGCAGCACCAGTACGCCAACCAGCAGCATCGAGGATTTGATCGGTGCCCTTTGTGCGTGGGAGTTCGGTTGCTGCGATGACGGCGAGGTCGACTACCAACTCGGCACCTTCGTGAACTCGGAGGCCCAGTGCGTGGCCCGCTTCACCGCGGAGTTGAGCTCGAACGCCACCAACAACGAGTACGCAAGCGTGAACAGCCTGGCCGTTCAGCTGCTTGGGTCGCTTGCTTACTCGGTGAATCTGGACTGGGTGGAGGTGAACACCGCAGGCGTCGAGGAGTGCACGGCCTTCTGGCAGGAGGCAGCGTGCACCTCCGAGCCTGGAGAGCCCACCAGGTGTGTGGCTGGCGTGGTGGGAGAGAACCCCTGTGCCCTCACCAACCTCTTCATTCCTCTGCGTGAAGCGGGCGAGCAGTGCAACATGCAGCTCGGTGAAGGGTTGTGGGGTGGCAACGACGTCGAGTGTGTGGAGGGTACCACCTGTGTGGCCGCCGGCGATCCGGACAATCCGCTCGACTACCCGATCTGTGTGAGCCGAAGCCGCGAGGGTGAATTCTGCACTATCACGGATTCTGGCTGCGACTTTGGGTTCTTCTGCAACACGGATGGGGAATGCCAAGAGAAGGGTGATGCTGGCGACGACTGCACCTACGTCGATCCGGATGAGCCGGTCCTAGGGCAACTCGATGCCTCCTGCAAGCCGGGGCTGACCTGTAACCCCCTCACCTTGACCTGCGTCGAACCTTGCGTGCTCGACGCACTGTGCAGCGATGACGTGATGTGCCCCGAGGGCCTTTCCTGCATCCCGATCAACGTCGGGGATGACAGCACGAGCTTCAAGGCTTGTGGCGAGCCTGGGGAGACCGCGAGTGCCCGCTGTGACACTCACGCGGATTGCGAGGAGCGACGCAACTGCACCGGTGGTCGCTGCGTGATCGACTTCGAGCTCAATGATGCCTGTGTGCGCACAGAGCCGACCGACACCGACTGTGCTTCGGGTATGTTCTGTGACACGACCACGCTGACTTGCGAGACCCAGCTCGATCGCGGCGCAGAATGTGTTCGGGATGCCACCGGTTGGTCGAACCAGTGTGATCCTGAGGCGCTCTGCATCTGGGATCCGGACCTTACCCTACCTGCACCTGCTTGTAGCGTGAACAAGCTGGCTTTGACTGAAGAGTGCGAGCTTGATTTCGACTGCGCCTCGGGCATGTGTGAGGCGGCGACCGTGGGTGCCGCTCCGACCTGCGTGGCCGGCGCGGGCGCGGACGACGACTGCGACAGTGACACGGCGGACGGCGAGAACCAGCGCTGCGCTCCCGGGCTCACCTGCGATCCGACCTCCAACTCCTGCGTGCCGCTGATGGTGACGGGTGGCTCGTGTGAGAACGAGCTTGGTGACGCTGACGCCACCATGTGTGGTAACGGCTTGTGCCTGGAACGTTGGGAAGACCAATTCATGTGCACCGATCAGGCCATCCCCGTCGAGAGCGGCGGGACGGGGCTGGTCTGTGACGGCGCCTAGTTGACGAGGGTACTCGGACCGCGCAAGGTCCGGGGTGAATCGAATCGGCGCGGTGGGCTCCTTCGTGGTCCCCACCGCGCCGGTGTTTTGTGCGAGAGTCGGGGCGTGATGAGCACACGAACACGAGCTCTTGGTTCCGCCTGGTTGATCGTCATGAGTTTGCTCATGTCGTACGGCTGTGCGGAGCGCTCCGGACCACCCGAGGCCCGTGTGCTCGCGTCGAAGACACAAGAGCGCGCTGGTGCGGAGCTTAGCTCGGCTCCGCACCATCCGCGGCTGCCGGTGCCACGAGCCGAAGAGAGCCCGGCAGTTCCGGTGAGCACGACGGCAGGCGAGGCTCCGAGTCCCCAGCCGGAGTCGAGCAACGCCGTCATGCTTCCTCCGCTGCTCGGGCCCGACGGGCAGCCTCTTCCTCAGACCGACCAGCGCCCGGATGACCACTCGGAGAGCCTCGCACACAGGGTGTCACTCTTGTGTGACGCGATCCGCCTCGATCAACCCGAGCTCGCGCGACCTGCATTCTTTCCTCTGGTGGCCTACCAGCAGGTGAAGGCCGTGGCGCGCCCCGAGCGTGACTTCCGGTTGCGGTTGTGGACCGCCTTCGAGCGCGACGTGCATGGGTACCACCGCCAACTAGGTCGAGGTGCCGAGCAGGCCATTTGTGGCGCACTCGAGATCCCCGAGGGGCGCGCCCGGTTGATGAAGCCCGGCAGCGAGGGAAACCGCCTTTTTTACCATCGTGTGCTCCGTTCTCGGCTCGCCATGACCGACGCGCGGGGAAAAGTCCACGATTTCGAAGTGACCTCGCTCATCGCCTGGCGAGGGGAGTGGTACGTGGTCCACCTCGATGGTTTCGAGTGAGTACAGCGGGGGGCGCGGGGATCCCGACTTCGTGATAGATGGTCTGCCATGTCGCGACCGTGGCAAAGAGGGACAGTGGCGTCGTTTATGGTCCTCGGCGTGGTGGGATGCGAGAAGCCGAGTTCCCCAGGCTTCTGTGCCATCGAACCCGGGGCTTCGCCGACCCGCGGTCCCGAGTCAGCCTGGGTGACGCTGGTAGAGTTCGCGGATTTCGAGTGTCCCTACTGTGGCATGCTCCAAGAGTCGCTGGCGGAGGTCACGGCGGTGCGCGAAGACCAGCTCCGGCTCGTGTACAAGTACACCCCGCTCACTTCGATTCATCCCCACGCGCTCGGTGCGGCCCTGGCGGCGGTTTGTGCCGACGCCCAGGGTGAGTTCTGGCCCATGCACGAGCTGCTCTACGCGAAGGAAAACGGTCTTTCTGAGGCTGCGCTGCGTGGTTACGCCGAGGAGCTGGGTCTCGACCTCGTGGCCTTCGAACTCTGCCTGGAACAAGATGGTACGCTCGCCGTGATCGAGGGCGATCTCTCCCTGGCGCGCGAGATTGGCATCAACGGGGTGCCGACCCTGTTCATCAACGGAAAGCGAACGGTGGGGAGCAAGAGCGCGAGCGAGCTGCTCGGTGAGGTGGACGATGCGCTGAAGGAGGTGGAGGCCTCCGGCCTCGGTCCCGCGGACTACTACCAGACTCTTGTGGAACGCGGCTGCTCCTAGGGCTACGCTCGGTGGAGGTAAGGTTTCCATGCTTCGTCGCTTGTTTGTTTCGACCATGCCGTGGATGCTGGTGGCCTGTGGTCCCGAGCAGCAGAACGACCGTCCGCGGTGTGAGCTCCTCACCACCGCCCGGGATGCAGCGCGCCCTGGTACCGATGAGGTGTCGAGCGGTGGTGCCGCTGAACCATCGGGCGGATCTGCTGGGGAGGCGGGGGCGAACACGGGTGAGGTGCGCCAACCGCACAACGTGATCTTCGTGATCGGCGACGGAATGCAGCTTGCCTGCGAGGTTGCGGCCAGTCGTTACCTCACCGGTGAGGATTTCGGGTTGTCGTTCCACGACTTCCCCGCGCGCGGTTACGTGACCACTTGGGACGTCACCGGCTATGACGCATTGGCGGCGGCGCGCGGGTTGCCTCCCTACCAGCCCTCGAGCTTCGATCCCTACCTCGGCTACGATCCTGCAGAGGGCGGGTGGGTACCGTACCCGCTGCTCCCCGATACCGCGGAGCGCGCGGCCTACTTTGCTTCCATGCCGGTCCCAAACAGCGCTTCGACCGCGACGGCGCTTGCTACTGGGCACAAGACGGACACCAGCAACATCGCTTGGGCCGCGGGGGATCCCCCGGATGGCGCGCTCGTGACCAGCCCTGAACTCTTGAGGCAGCGCTACGGGATGGCGATCGGGTTCGTGACCACCGGGCCACTCCCGGGCGCCACTCCAGCCGGTTTCTTTGCGCACACCACCAACCGCAACAGCTATCTCGAGATCACCGACGGCATGCTGGAAACGCTGCGCCCAGAGGTGATGATTGGCGGCGGTGCGCTCTCGGAGAGTCTCTATTTCGATCCGAACACGCTGGCACGGCTCCGCGACTCCGACGAGTACCTGTGCGTCACCCGGCAGCCCGGAATGGACGGCGGGGCGCTTCTGTTGGCGGGTGCGCTCGAGGCGCGGCAGAGCCAGAGAAAGCTGTTTGGTCTCTTCGGGGATGCCTCCGGCTCCTTCGGGACTTATGGCGTCACGGACAGCCCCGGAGCGCCCAGCGTCATCGACAGCTCTCTCGAAGATCCCGAGCTTCGCGATGGAGTGGTGGCTGGGCTGGAGGTGCTGGCGCAGGATCCGGACGGTTTCTTCTTCTTGGTCGAACAAGCAGACATCGATCTCGCGAACCACGCCAACGATTTCATTCGCATGCTTGGCTACATGGCGGATCTCGAAGACACGGTGCGTGCCATCGTACAGTTCGTGGAGCGGCCGCACGACGCAGTGGATTGGTCGAACACCACCGTGATCGTGACCACCGACCACGCGACGGGCTATCTACGCCTCCCAGAGGCGCTCTCCCTGGGTGAGCTCCCCGCGGCGGGTAGCGGAGCTGTGACTTATGGCACCGGGGGGCACACCGCGGAGTTGGCGCAGGTTTATGTGAAGGGCGAAGGCGAGAGTTTGCTCGAGGAGTACATGAGCGTCTACCCCACGCTGTCGATCCTCGACAACACCGCGCTCTTCGAGGTGACGCTGCGGGCGGCCGCTGGCTCGAGTGATTGAATTTCAGCGTGGTGCAGTAAGGGGTGCCGGCTCGAGGCTTGGGCCATGCGACACCCCCGGATAGCAAACGGCTGGGCTTCAGCGCGAAACCCAGCCGTCGTTTGCCCCGTGGGGACAGCCCTCACCGTGGGACGGTGATATCAGGATCGACGATGGTGGTGCAGCCGAAGGATACCTGCACCTGGAGTCCAGGAGTGTCCTTCACTAAGTTGCAGGTGCTATCGCAGAGATCGATCTCTCCTGCCTCGTTCAGCCACCAGCCGCCATCTTCGCAACCGGCGTCGGCATCGGGCATGACCAGAGTGCCTCCATTGCCGGTGCCATCGGTCAGAAACACGTTGATCGCCCCGAGATCGACCGCCTGGCCCTCGATCGCCGGAATGGTGTAGCTGCAGGCATCCCCCACCGCCGAGGTCACGGTGCCCAGCCCCGCCTGGAGCGCGGCGCTGAAGTCCGGTGCCGTGGTCATGTCCATGTGGCACCAATCCCCCGAGTTGGTGTTGCAGCCCGCTCGCGCCGTTCCGCCGGCTTCGGCCGCCTCGGACAGCCATTCCCTCGAGGTTTCGCTGCCCGGCGAGCCGATGACGAAGGTCTTCACCCCGGCGCCATTGGCGGCGGCGATCGAGTCGATGATGGGCTGAGTGGCGTTGCCGTCGACGCAGCCGAGGTTGATGGTCGGCTCTCCATCGGTGATGAGAAGAATGTAGGTGGTCTCACCAGCTGGCGCAGTCTGGAGCCCGACCGCGTAGGCGTAGGCGAAGGCATCATGGGTCGGGGTGCCGCTGCCTTGCCGCGGCACGAGCAGAGCATCTCGGAGCCGGATACGCTGGGCGCCGTTGGCGTCACCCAACTCGGCCATGGGCACCATGGCCTCGACGTTGATGCAGGCGGACACATCCTGTTGCCGGTCCCCGTTCTCGGGTCGGTTCCGGTTCGGATAGAGGAGCATCCCCACCGAGGACTCCGCGGCAAGCCCAGGACCGGACACGCCCACGATTGCCTCGAGCAGCGCGTCACGAGTGGCCTCCCACTTGCTCACGTTGTTGCCAGGAGATTCCTCCTCCATGGATAAGCTGTTGTCGACCACGAGCTGCAGGTTGCCGCCCCCGGTGGATGTCGCTATGCCCGAGTCCTCGGCGCATTCCCCACTCGTGAGGCCGTCGATGGTGTCTTGATCAACCTCAACGATCCCGCCATCTCCGACGACGGTCCCGGTGATGATCGCGCCAGTCTCCGTTTCTGTGGGCCCAACATTGATGGATGGCGTGCCGCCTTGACCGTAGTTGGTGCCTTCGTCGTCTTTGTCCGAGTCCGATCCACAGGCAAAGAACACGGCGAGGGATGATCCCAGAAGCACGAAGAGTGCAGCGAGTGGCTTGGTTGACATGGTGTGTGGCTCCTCTAACTCCGATACGACGATGGGCTATGGCAGGTAAAAATCAGAAAACTCGCGCGACGGACGTCCCTCGGGTGAGCACGGGTCGGGCATTGCCGAAGGGGGTCAGAGCGCGTCATCCCAGTTTGGATCGGAGGCCCGCAGACCAGAGTAGCTGCCTTCTGACCCACGCACTTGGACAAGAGATGTTATGGCCTAGTTGCGGCAGTTTGGCAATCGGTGAGAACTTTGGCTTCTGCCGAGGTCGCAATGATGTATGTTGGAAGGAAGGGCAGTGAGTTGGGCCCAATTCTTGCGCTGAGGAGCCGAGCGGCGGATCATGGGCGAAAGCTTTGGGAGCGGTTGGCGTCGGGTGGTGTCTTTGGCGCTGTCTCGAAGTGATTTTTTCCTTTGCTGCGCGGAGCCAGCGCGGTTCCATACGCCCTAGGCTCCCCCTGACCAAAAACCGTCCCGAGGTCGACCGGAGCTTGGCCGAGAGGTCACAAAATCCTTTAATAACAACAAGTTACGGACTGTTGGGTCGGGTTCGGCTCCTTCGCGATAAAGTGGGGTGCTTGCCTCACTCTTCCACCCCGCAGAGCGCCCCAAGTTTCGCCACCCAAGCTGGGCTGGTGCTCAACAAGGATCTGCGCATCGAGGCGCGGAGTGGGGAGGTGATGGTGACCAGTTTGTTCTTCGCTGTCCTGGTCGTCGTCTTGGTGAGCATGGCCCTTTACACCAGCGCGAGCGCCCCCGAGCCCCTCGCGGCTGGAACCATCTGGCTTACCGTAGCGTTCTCGACCGTGCTCGGTCTGTCGCGGAGTTGGCAACGCGAGCGCGAGGACGGTGTGTTCGTTTCCCTGCTGCTGACAGGCATCGATCGCCGTGCGCTCTTCCTCGGCAAGTGGCTGGGTCTGATGGTGTTCTTGGGCTTGGTGGAGCTGCTCGTGATCCCGCTCAGCGCGCTTTTCATGAACGTGGAACTCGGGCGGGCCAGCTCTTCGCTTCTGTGCATCGTGCTGGCGGCAACCCCAGGGATCGCCGCTTCTGGCACGCTCTTCGGCGCGATGACGGTGCGCACGCGGGCGCGGGATCTGGTGCTCGCTATCGTGCTGTTCCCGTTGCTTGCCCCGGTTCTGGTTACCGCGACTGTCGCCACCCGTGAGGCCCTGGCCGGTGCGCGACCCGGGGAGCTCTCTGACTACCTTCTCCTGCTGGGTACGTTTGGGGTGGTGTACCTCTTCGGTGGTCTGGCGCTGTTCCAAACCTTGGTGGATCCATGACCGAAACCACCGGAACTCGGGTGGCGGTGTTCGGGGGGAGCTTCGACCCTCCGCACGTGGGGCATGTGCTGGCTTCGGCCTACTTGACCGCGGTGGCCGGTTTCGATCGCGTGCTGGTCATCCCGGTCTTCGCGCATGCTTTCGACAAGCCGCTGTCGCCGTTCTCGGTCAGGCTCGAGCTGTGCCGACTTGCCTTCGCGCGCGTGTTTGGCGCTGTGGTCTCGGAGCTCGAGGCGGGGCTGCCGACCCCGAGCTTCACGGTCAATACGTTGCGTGAGCTGAAGCGAGCGCACCCAGACTGGCAGCTTCGTTTGGTGGTGGGAACCGACTGTGTGCTGGAGAAGTCGCGATGGCAATCCTTCGAAGAAGTGGTGCGGCTCGCCCCTCCGTTCGTTCTGCATCGAGCGGGGGTGGCCAACCATCCCGAGTTCGAGGCCAACACCCCCGGACCAGGTCCGAGGCCGGCGCTCTTGCCCGAGCTGTCGTCACGTCAGATCCGCGCCTGGGTGAGGGAGCTTCCGGACGACGAGCGCCGGCTTCACCTCGAGCCACTGGTGGGGGCGGGCGTGCTCGCGGCGATCGAACGGCACCAACTGTACCTGGACCAATAGCGATCGTCGGTTTCGGTCGGATGGGCAGGGCGCTTGCTCGTGCGCTCAGCGAGGCGGGGTGCGAAATCGAGGTGGTGCCCTATCGCCGGCGCGCCCAGTTTGGGGTGGCTCGCGCGCGCGTCATCATCCTCGCCGTGCGCGATCAGGATCTCGAGCTCGGGGTCGACTTCCTCGATCACAGGCCGCTTGCGCCCGAGGCGATGGTTCTGCATGTCGCGGGCTCTCGGGATCGTGAGGTGTTGGGCTCGCTCCGCGGGCGGGTGGCAGGGGTGGCGGAGCTCCATCCATTCGTCAGCGTGGCCGACGGCGAGCCGATCGGGTTTTCCGGGCGGAGTTTCTTTGCTGACGCCGATCGCGCGATCCTCGGGCGAGTGCGGGCGCTGGTGGCGCTTCTAGGGGGCCATGTGGTCACCTGCCCGAAGCTCGAGCGGCGGGCGTACCACCTGGCGGCGAGTCTGCTCGCCAACGGATCGGTGGCGCTCTTCGCCTGCGCTGAGGGCTGGCTCAGGCAGGCCGGCATCCCGAGCAGCCACGTCCGGGCGATGTTGGGTGGGCTGCTCGCCTCGGTCGCGGACAATCTAGGGAGGCTTGGTGCGGCGCGGGCGTTGACCGGGCCGATCCGGCGCGCGGACGCGGTGACGGTGCGTGCCCATCTCGACTGGCTGGATCGGCACGAGCCGTCCTCGCTCGGCCTGTACCGCGAGCTCGCGCGGAGAGAGCTCGCGCTCTGCCCGACTCACTCGGGGGAGGGCTGGCGAGAACTCGGTGCGTTGCTCGAGGGTGGGTGTGCCAAAGGTTCGCGGCGCAACCGCTGAACATGCGCCCGGTCAAGACTCGTCGAGCGGGCGCACCAGCGGGGTGTCGTCGGTGTCGAAGCCGAGCAGCTCCTCCACGCGTTTCTCGGCACGATCGAGGCGGAGTTGGGCCTGTCTGGAGAGCATGACCCCCTTCTCGAACAGTGCCAGCGACTGCTCGAGGGGAAGCTCCCCTTCTTCGAGTCGCTCCACGATGGTACCGAGTTCGGCGATCGCTGCCTCGAAGCTCTGCGACGCCTCCGTGTTCGCTGGGTCCTGACCAGGCTCGGCGCTCGAGCTGGTGGGCTCGGCGCTTTGTGTACGGCACGCTCGCGGTTTGGTCATCGGAGGGGCTCCTTCGGATCGGGGCGCAGCGACGGGGAAGGGGGGACGCGGAGCGGTCGTTCGGGGGCTTTGATGTCGCGCCCCTCTCGTTCGGGGGCTTTGATGTCGCGCCCCTCCCGTTCGGG
>CAYNEY010000011.1:77054-114401 GCA_964396375.1 uncultured Polyangiaceae bacterium
GGCTTTGATGTCGCGCCCCTCCCGTTTGGGGGCTTTGATGTCGCGCCCCTCCCGTTTGGGGGCTTTGATGTCGCGCCCCTCCCGTGCTGCTTTGGTGCTAGGGCGCGATGGTTTCTGACTCTTCGGCCACGCGATGGTGACCTCCAAAGGCGAAGCTCCCTTTGGGGCGGGGAGCTTCCCCGTGTAGGCTGCGGCGCGGGCGCTGCCTGCTCGGAGGCTGAAGAGCTCCACGACCCGCGCGAGCTGTCCCGCTGCCTCGAGGCTCGCCTTCTTGGCTGGTGCTGAGTCCTCCACGGGCACGACCACGATCCGGGCGGAGAACTCCGGGTGGAGCCGGAGTTCACGGGCGAGGGCGCGCAGCACGGCGAAGTGCTCGGCTGTGGTCGGGACGGGCTGCTTCGGTGAGGTGAGCGGCGAGCGTGAGAAGCGCACCCGACCTTCAGTCCCCGCGAACTCGATGACGACCAGTGGCGTCGGCGCGCCGACCACGCCCCCTCGGTTCTTCGGCTCGGGATCGGGGCAACCATCCGTGTCGTCCTGGCCGTCGAAATCCTCGGGTTCGAGCGGGCAGCGGTCGCGCGGCATGCCCGCTGTACCCGGTTTCACCTCGTCGAGCTCGACTGGGGCCAAGCCATCCCCGAAGCTACCGAAGAGCGCGTCGTGGTCCGCGTCTGGATCGGGGCAACCATTCAGTGCCTTGATCATTCGGCGTGGCCCGTACTGATCCGGGCAGGCATCCTCGGGCTCTTTCACGCCGTCGCGATCGTGGTCGAGATCCGGACAGCCGTCGTCGTCTTCGAAGCCATCTTTGTCTTCGGGTTGGGTCGGGCAGCGCTCGAGATCGTCGCGGAGACCGTCACCGTCGGAATCCTTGGGGGGGCACCCGGCGTGCGAAGGTGACGGTGAAGCCACCCCGGGCACCAACGGGCAGGCGTCGTTGGTGTCGGGGATGCCGTCCCCATCGTTGTCCGGATCGGGACAGCCGTCTTCGTCTTGGAAGCCGTCTTCGTCCTCCGGCGCGAGGGAGCAGCGATCGTCACCGTCGGGCACGCCGTCCATGTCGTTGTCGTCGTCGGGGCAGCCGTCGTCGTCCTCGAAGCCGTCGCGATCCTCTGGCAGCTCGGGGCAGTCGTCGGCGTCATCCGGGATGCCATCGCCGTCCGCGTCGTAATAGCGAGGGGCGTAGCCAAGGCCGAGTACGGCTCGGAACGCCGGGGCGCCGACCGCGTCATTTATCGGGAGTTCGATGCCGGCGAGCAACCCGAGATCGCCGCCCAGGGCTTTGCGTGCGCCCAACCCGAGCAGCACCGGTGAGGCGGTGCCGCGGAAGAACTCGGGGGTCACCGCGACCTGTCCGCGGGTCTCGACGAACCACATCCAGCTGCCTTTGGCGTCCCAGCCGAGCACCTGAGGACGCAGGCTGATTCCAGCCGCGAAGGGCAGGGCGTGACCGAACTCGTCGTTGACCAGGCGGGCGGTTTCGGACCGCGCCAGAAAACCGAGTTCGGCTCGGACGGTGGCGAGGATCAGATCGAGCTCCGAGAGAAGCCCGAGCTGCCCAGTCAAGCCGTGCGAACTCACGAACGAGGAAGGGCTTCCGGTGGGAAGCTGCACGCGCCCGACCGCTGCGAAGCCGAAGCCGCCGAGTGGTCCGGGTCCGACCAGGGTGAGCTTGCCATCCAACCGGGTGTCGCCCAGGCTCGAGCGCGGGACTCGGGGCAGGTGGACCACCGGATGATCTCCCTTTTGGAGCAGCGCGACGGGGAACGCGAGCCCGAGTGCCAGACGCTCTCCGATCCCAGTCATCAGCGCGACATCCGCTGAGAGCTGGTGATCGAGGGGCACACCGAGTTCGTCACCGTGCTCATCCACCAGCACCAAGGCCCGGTGCGCGTAGGAGGTGACGAGCGAGAGGTTGAACTCACCGGGTCCGGGGGTGGTGGTCGGCTGGAGGGCGAAGGTCCCGTTCGGATCGAGCGGGGGTGAGAAGTTGCGGACGTCGACGGTGTCCGACTCGGCGAGGGAGGGCGCCGTGACGGCGAGGACGGACGCTAGGGAAAACCAGCCACCCCGAGTCATAGTCCTCGAAGAGTAACGCGCGGAGCGCGTCGGGACAGCAAGAAAAAGTGGTACGTTCTTGCTTGCGCGCCAAGGTGGCTCAGCCTAGAAGCGTAAAGAAGCATGGATGCTGTCAGGATCCGCGGTGGCCGACGACTCTCGGGGACGATCCGCGTCGGCGGGGCCAAGAACGCAGCGCTCCCTATCCTCTGCGCCACGCTGCTCTCGGATGGGCAGAGTCGGCTCCGCAATGTGCCTGCGCTCCGTGACATCCACACCACGGCCGCCCTGCTCACGCACCTCGGGCGACCCGTCGGTCTCCAGTTCCCCGAGGTGCACGTGGCCCCGCCGAGCGGCTCGGTCGAGCCGGTCGCCCCCTACGAATTGGTGCGGCAGATGCGGGCCAGCATCCTGGTGCTGGGGCCGCTCTTGGCCCGGTATGGGCGCGCACGGGTCTCCCTCCCTGGTGGCTGCGCGATCGGAGCCCGCCCTGTCGATCAACACCTGAAGGGTCTGGCGGCGATGGGTGCGACCATCCACGTCGAGCACGGTTACATCGTGGCCGAGGCACCCCGGCTCCGCGGGGTGGAGATCGTGTTTGACATGGCAACCGTCACCGGGACCGAGAACCTGATGATGGCGGCGGCGTTGGCGGAAGGGCGGACCACCTTGGTGAACGCTGCGCGAGAGCCCGAGGTCGAGGAGCTGGCGCGGGTGATGAACAAGATGGGTGCGCGCGTCACCGGCGCGGGAACGCCTACCATCCAGATCACGGGGCGGCCGGAGCTGATCCCTTTCGATCATGCCATCATACCGGATCGGATCGAGGCTGGCACGTTCATGGCGGCGGTGGGCGCGGCCTCCGGGGACGTGCTCTTGGTAGGGGCGCCCTTCGACGAACTCGAGCCCGTGATCGTGCGTTTGCGACAGGTGGGCCTCGTCATCGAGCGCGAGGGGACCAACGTCCGAGTGGTGCGGGAAAACCCCCTGCGCCCGGTCAGTGTGGCGACCGCTCCGCATCCGGGGTTTCCCACCGATATGCAGGCTCAGATGATGGCGCTGGTGGCTCTCGCCGCGGGGCGGAGCGTCCTCACCGAGACCATCTTCGAGAACCGCTTCATGCACGTGCCGGAGCTGCAGCGCATGGGCGCGAACATCGAGATCCACAACAACACGGCCATCGTCGAGGGGGTACGCTCGCTGGAGGGAGCCAGCGTGATGGCGACCGATCTCCGCGCCAGCGCATCGTTGGTGATCGCCGGGTTGGTCGCTGAGGGGGAGACCACCGTGCGCCGTGTCTATCATTTGGATCGTGGCTACGAGCGGATCGAGAAAAAGCTTGGTGGCGCAGGCGCGGACATCGAGCGGATCGTGCTGGAAGGGCCACCATGACCGCGTCCTCGTCGGTTTGGCTCCGACGAGGACACGGCGAGGCGGCGCGGTGCTCATTTCGGTTTCTTCTCGGGGCCCGGCCCGGGCTCGGCGCAGTTCGGATCGTCGAGGACGAACGCGGCCTGCATGCGCTTCAGGGTCTTCGGCCCGATCCCGCGGATTCGGACCAGATCGACGGGCTTCTTGAAGCGCCCGAGCCGCTCGCGGAGGGCGAGGATCGCTCCCGCGCGTTTCGGACCCACGCCAGGGATATGCCTGAGTTCCTCCAGCGTGGCCCGGTTTAGTACCACACGTCCATCCAGAAGGCGGCCGCTGCAGCTCCCGACCGGCGCCACCGCTACCGAGCCCATGGTCGCGGGCAGGGTCGAGGCCGAGGCCCCGGGTTTGGCGGTGTTTCCGGGTGACGTGGGCTGCGGTTGCGCCTGAGTCGCGACCACCATGGGTGTAGCGGAAGGATTGGCCCGTGCCCCCTCGACCCCGGCGAGCATCGAGAGGGTGCCGACCGCCGAGAGACCGAGCAGCGCCAGTGTTCCGAGTCCGACCCGGAGCAGCACTGGTCGCCATGCGCCGAGGCGATCGGTGTGAGGCTCCGCTGGAGATAGCGAAGGAGCTGGACTCTCGCCGGCAAGGCCGGGCGAGAGTCCAGAGGCTGGCACTCCTTCGGACATGGGTCAGAGCTCCACGGTAGCCGCTTGGCCTCGGCCGTTGTGACGGGCCTCGGCGGGGATGCTCCCTGCCTGCTCTTCGCGGGGCACGTAGTCGCGGACGTGGACCTCACCGGTCGTGGGCCAGGCTTCGCACTTCAGGTTGAGCGAGCCGTCGCTGTTGACAAAGCCGATCCCGATCCGCGTGAAATAGCTCTTACCGTTTCGTTCGCTGATGTAATAGACCATCTTGAGCTTACTGCTGTCCATGTTCGTCTACCTTTCTGTGGGTGCGGAGGGGTTGTCCTCGCGCTGTGTGATCCGACTCTCTTCACGTAGGATGCCAAGCAGACGAAGCCCGCAAATGTCGACGAAACCAGGGTCGGGGGAGCTGGCCATGGCTGGCTTGTGGTCGCGGCCCCGACCAGAGGTGGCGGTGGCCCCCAGCCCACGGGCTCGCGGCCGTGCCTACGAAATGCCGGTGCGAAGGGGGGGTGGCTGAAAAACTGGGATCCTCGGGTTATAGTGGCCAGCAAGGTCGACCCATGCCTTCACATCTCCTCAGCCACTCACGTCGCGAGTTCCTCACCCAGGTCACGGCCCTCTCGGGGCTGGGGGCTGCATCGCTCTTGCTGCCCTCGGCTCTGGCGGCCCCGACGACGCTGGTCGCCGAGCCCCCGAAAGGTTTCACGCCGCTCCGCTTGCCTGGCAAGGTCGCGAAGGCCACCGCCCGTGGTGACTTCCCCTCGATCATGCACAAAAACCAGATCTGGCCGAAGCTCGAGATTGCCAAGCAACTCTTCGAGAAGGCCATGACCGATCTCACGGGTGCCGCGGACGCGACCGCGGCGATGAAGCGCTTCGTCGGTCCGGAAGATGTGGTGGCCATCAAACCGAACGGGATCGCCGGCGGCAGTATGGCCACCTCCTATGAGCTCATCATCGCGGTGATCGAGGCGGTGATGGCGGCCGGGGTGCCAGCCCAGCAGATCATCCTCTTCGAGCAGCACGCGGGTTACGTGCTTGCCACGCGGTCCGGAGCCAAGAACTTCCCACTCCCGGTGGGGGTGAAGGTGACCTCCCATGGCAACAAGGATTGCGTGGGACCCGGTGTGAAGATCTATCAGGGGATCACCACCAAGTTCTGCCGACCTCTGATCCAGGCCACCGCCGTGATCAACATGGGCCTGGTGAAGGATCACAGCATCTGCGGCTACACCGGGGCGCTCAAGAACATCACCCACGGCTGCATCGACAACCCCGAGGCGCACCACGGAAACTACGCGAACCCTCAGATCGCGATGCTGTACGCACACCCAATCGTGACCAGCCGGGTGCGCTTGCACGTTACCGATGGTTTCCGTCTGATGTACCATGGTGGTCCGCTCGCCAAGGAGCTGTCGCACGTGGTGCCGCACGGCTCGGTGTACGTCTCGACCGATCCGGTTGCCCTTGACACCATCGGGTGGAACGCGGTGGAGGCCGAGCGTAAGGCGCACAAACAGCCGTCGCTCACCCGCGCCGGGCGGCCGCCGAAGTACCTGGAATCGGCCCATGACCTTGGGCTCGGTGTGCACGACCTGAACCAGATCCGCCTGGTGGAAGCCACCGTCTAGGCTAAAGTGCCGAGGTGAGCTTGGCTTGGTTTCGCGGGTTAGGGTGCGGTGCGCTCTTCTGGTGCGGCTGCTCCGCTGCGGCGCCGCCGCAGGCGGGCCTTGTGCCTGCGCCGTCGGCTAGTTTTTCGGGGCAAGCCGGGCGCCGTCCAGAAGCGAGGTCGGAGCAGCCGCTCCCCGCGCGTCCGGATCCGTTGCTCTGGGCCACCGTGGCCCGTCCCATCGAAGGGAGCGTGACCTTGGCCGAGCCAGGTGGCAGCGCGCCGGAACCACAGGCGGCGGCGCTGGTGCGTCTGCTCGAGGAACCCCTCGGGATGGTGCGTGACAAGGACGACCAAGTGCGGCTCTTCCTCCCCGACAAGAAGTACTGGAAGCGGGTCAGATACCGCACCTTCGAGCATCTGGTGGGGTTCCGGTATGGCGGTCGTCACCGTGCGACTGTCGTGGTGCTCACCCTCGACACCCACGCTGGGCGCGCCCCCGACAGTCTGGCGTGCATCCGACACGCCGAGACCCTGGCTCGTCCCCGGATCCGCGCTCTCTCGGTGAAGCTCTCCGCCATCGAAGAGACCAGCGTGGTTTGGGAGGGGCAGAAGGTGATCGTGCACGCCGTGGACGGGACCTTCCCTTACGCCTTTCAGCGTATCGACTTTTCCGCGGCCTGGGCCGCCTACCCCGCCTACGACCAGGCGTGCCTGGTGGTGGGTGTGGGCTTCCAGCATGGCGACCACCCCGAGCTGGCGCGGCTGGCACGCGATCGTTTCATTCTGGATGCGCTGCCGCGCGTTGAAGCGCGCACCAAGACCAAGGCGGTCAGGAAGTAAGGCTAGAGCGCAAGCAGGCTCACCCCGTAGCCGAGCAGTCCCACCATCCAGGCGATGGAAAGCGCCCGGGCGACCCGAAACCCGAGGAGCGGGGCGGCCGGTACCATCACCAGGGCGATGAGGCCAAGGCGCCAACCACGTCGCCAGGCGACGCTGGCCGCGAGCCAAAAATGGAGAGACAGGAAGCACGCGAAGACCCCCGCGGCGACCAAGAACTCTATCATCTCGGGTCGGACGCTAGCACGGGCGGGTTCGGCCATCTATGGTAGAAACCGGTGTACCGTGCCTGTCTTCCTGGTTCTGCTCGCCTTCATCGCGCTCTTCACTGCTCTGCCGGGCATCGATGGGGATCTTCGCGCGGAGTCGGCGCGCAGGCGGGCGGACGTGATGCCGCTCTCCGAGGTGCGCCCGAAGATGAAGGGCTACGGCTTGACCGTGTTCCAGGGTACCCGTCCGGAGCGGTTCGACGTCGAGGTGATCGATGTCCTCAAGCGCTTCTTGCCGAAACAGGATCTGATCCTGATCCGCACCTCGCACCCACGGCTGGAGATCGCCAAAGTGGTGGCCGGGATGAGCGGCAGCCCGATCTACATCGACGGCAAGATGATTGGCGCTTACGCTTACGGCTGGCAGTTCCCGTATGAACCGGTGGCGGGGGTGACCCCCATCGAGAACATGTTGGCCGAGCTGGATCGGCCGTTGCCGAAGCAGATCCACGGCTGGCCGCTTTTTGTCACCAATCAGCGAGGAGCCTTGGCGCCATCGTCGCAACGCGCCGTCACGGCCGCCAACGCGGTTGCCCCGACCAAGGAGCGCTATCAGCTCTTTTCCCACGCCGATCAGGTCCACGCGAGGGCTGAGCTCACCACCACCGAGGCCAGTGTCCGACCAGTGCGGACACCACTTCTGCTCGGTGGCCTCATGCCGGCAGGGGCGGCGCTGGCCGAGCGATTGCTGGGGCCGCTCGGCTTCGAGCCCATGCAAGCTGGTGGTGGCGGGGGTGACATCGAGCCAGACGCGCCCAAACACTATGTCGACGGCGGCGCGATCGGCGTCCAGTTGGTGAGTGGTGACATCAGTGCGATGGGTCTCGGCACGGTGACGCGGGTCGAAGGGGACCGGCTGATTGCCTTCGGCCACCCGATGATGCAGGCCGGAATCACCGCGCTGCCAACCAGCATCGCGCGGGTGTCCTGGTTTCTTGCCAGTGAGCTAAAGAGCTTCAAGATGGGGGCACCGGTCCGCCCGCTCGGTGCCCTGGTCGCGGATCGCCAGGCCAGCATCGTGGTCTCCGAGTCGCTCCGGGCTCCGGTGATCCCGGTTCGGCTCACCATTCGTGGAATCGAGGGGATTTCGGAGCAAATCTTCCGGTTCGAGGTCGCCCATGATCCGTTCCTGTCTCCCTCGTTGATGGCGATGGCGATTGGCAGCGCCATCCAGTCAGTGACGGCAGAGAACCGCGACGTGACCTATAGCCTGAAGAGCAGCATGGCGTTCCGTGGCCTTCCCCCGTTGACCCTCGAGGATTTCGGGGTCGCGACCGAGGGCATGCCCACCGCCGACGAGCTTGCTCAGTTCTCGGTGGTGGAGGGGCTCGGTACGATGCTGAACAACCCCTTCGAGCCGGTGTTGGCGGAGCGCGTCGACCTCGAACTCGAGCTCCGTTACGGCCGGGAGCTGTTGCGCCTGCGCGGTGTGGAGCTGCTCACCCCTGAGATTGACGCCGGCCAGCCCGCGCGGCTTCGGCTCACTCTGGTGCCCTATGCTGGGCCCCCGGTGACGGAACTCCTCGAGGTCCAGATCCCTGAGTCATTCGCCGGGGAGACGGTCCAACTGGAGCTGGTGCCAGGGTACGCCGAGCGTGAGGAGCGTCCGCCCGCCGAGAGCTTGCGCGAGCTCCTGCGCAACCTCGACGAGCCGGTCTTCTCGCCCCGCTCGGTGGTGGTCAAGATCGCCACCAAGGGTAAGACCCTCGGTTACCGCGGCCGGGTTGTGAAGAGCTTGCCGCCGGGGCTGGCCGACACCCTCCTTTCCACCTCTACTACCATCACGCCCACCGTTTCTCCCGGCACCATCCGCCGCGCCCATCCACTCTCCGCTTATATGGTTGGCCGCGAGCGGTTGAGCGTCCAAGTTCGCTCCGTTCTCCGTTGAGGGAATCCACGTGTCTCTTCTTCTACCACGCGCCCAACCCCATTTCTTGTGGACGAGCTCCGCGTTCGTCGCGCTCTTCGTCACGCTCCTTGCCTCTCCTGCGCTGTCGGTCGGAACTCGCCGCTTCGTCCTCGAGCGAGCCGTAGATTTCAAGGGGGGCGATCTGTCGGGAGTGGCCGTGGACGCTCTGGGCCAGGTGATCGCGGGCTTCGACTTCGGCACCATTGCCGTCGACCAGAGTCCGGTGATCTGGTGCACGCTAGCGCGTCCGGACGGCAGCGTGTGGTTGGGCACCGGACAAGAAGGCAAGATAGTGTCCTATGACCGGGGGAGGGTGACTCCGCTCTACGAGACTGGGGGATTGCTCGTGACCTCCATGGTCGAAGGGTTTGGTGGGCAGGTGCTGGTCGCGGCGGCTCCCTCTGCTGCCATCCTCACCGTCGAGCGGGGCAAGCTCGTGCCCTTTGTCACGCTGCCAGAGTCGACCCAGATCTATCAGCTCGCCTTCGACAAGAAGCGAGGCACGCTCCTGGCTGCGACCGGTCCCGAGGGCAAACTCTATCGGATCGATGCTGCGCGCCACGTAGAGGTGCTGTTCGACGCCGCCGAGGAGCAGCTGCTGACGGTGACGGCGCTCGAGAACGGAGCGTGGGTGACCGGCAGCGGAGAGCCAGCCAAGCTGTACCGTGTGGATGGTCCCGGGCGTGCCCATACGCTGCATGATTTCGGGCGCACCGAGGTGCGCCAGGTGGTCCCTGGCCTGCACGGGGAGATCTACGCTATTGCGAACGACATCCGCACCACGAGCACGGTAGCGAGCCGTCGCGGCACGAGCGGCGGGAGCGAGCCGGCCACGAGCAGCACGAGCAGCACGAGCAGCACGAGCAGCCCTTCTGTGCCATCGCGGCAGAAGGGCAAGGGGATCTTGGTACGGATCGGGTCCAATGGCGTGGTCGAAACCCTGCTCGACGATGACTCGGAGCATTTCACCAGCCTGGCGGTGGGAAGCGATGGACAACCGTACGTGGGCACCGGCGTGGAGGGCCGGGTGTACACGGTGGCTGGCGAGCGGCGGAGCGTGCTGGTCGCCGACACCAAAGAGCGGCAGGTGACCAGCCTGCTCTTTGGAACCTCGTCCTACATCTTCGGCACTGATCCCGGGGCCGTGCACGAGGTGCGGGGCCGCGGTGGAGCGGAGGCGGTGTGGACCAGCAAGCCGCTGGACGCGGGCCTGCGCGCGCTGTTCGGGCGCCTGGCTTGGGAAGCGACCGGGCCCCTCGAGTTCTCGACCCGCACCGGCAACACCCAGAAGCCCGACCAGACCTGGAGCGCCTGGAGCGCGCCGCAGAAAAACGGCGAGCGGGTCCAGAGCCCAGCGGCACGTTTCATCCAGATCCGTGCCCGCTTCTCAGAGGATCCCAGCGCCGCTCTGGTGCGGGTCGAGTTGCCGTATTTGAACGACAATCAGCGCGCCATCATCACTCGGGTCGATGTCTCCGGTGGGGGGCTCGAGAAGAGTGGCCCCGAGGGTTTTCAGGCCTCGGGTGGCCCCATCACCTCCAAGGCCAATCCCGAATTGTCCCTCGAGTGGTCGCTGGACAACCCGGACAAGGATCTCTTGCGTCACCGCCTGTACTATCGGCGCATGGATGCTCCGGTTTGGCATGAGCTCCTCCCGAGCGACGAGATCCTCACCAAAAATAGCTACAAGTGGGACACCTCGAATCTGCCCGAGGGCAAGTACCGGCTCAAGGTGGTGGTGACGGATGAACTGTCGAATCCCCCCGACCGCGTCATGCGGCACGAGCTCGAGAGCGGAATGTTCATCGTCGACAACACGCCTCCGCGCTTCGTGAGCCTCGGGCTGGTGCGCAACCGCCTGCGCGGCAAGGTGACTGACGGTGTGGGTCCGATCACCCGGATCGAGGTCTCGATCGTAGGCTCCAACCTCTTCATCCCGATCTTCCCCGAGGATTTGGTCCACGATCAAGCCGAAGAGAGCTTTGGCGTCGATCTCGGGCAGATGCTGAGTTCAGGGCGCGGCACGCTGGCGGTGCGGGTCTATGACGCAGCTCAGAATCTCACCGTCGGCCACCTCAGCTTCCCCTGAGCGATTGCCCTCGACCACCCGAGTTCACTCTGCCATGGTTCTGCCCGCGAGGTCCCCGTGATGCCACCTTTTGCTCGAGTTCGTGGGGTTTTTCTGGCTTGCCTTGGTCTAGCCGTCCTGCTTTTTGCCTGTGACGACGGAGGTGGTTCTGGGAGCCCGGTGGCCGCCGGCGGAGGCAGCGCGGTCCTCCCACCTGGGGCAGGTGGCGGTGGCGGCGCACCTCCGAGCGATCCGGGCGCGGGCGGCAGCACGGCGGGTGTGGCCTCCCCCGGTGCAGGCGGTGTCGTCACGGTGCTCTTGAACGGCTCCGCGGGGTTGATGGAAAGCGGCACCTCGGGTCCGGCCTGTGCGGCCCAGACCAGCTATCAGGGCAACGCCTCGCTCACCTGGTACACCCTTTCTCAGGGCTCGGACGAGGTGAACTGCAGCTACCCGATCACCGCCCGCGGTCCGGAGACGGTGGGCTACGTCAACACCGGCGCCGGGCAGTATTTCGCGGCCCTCAACACCGCGGACTACAACGGCTCGATGGCCTGCGGGGCCTGTGTCGAGGTCACCCGGGACACCGGCGCCAAGGTGGTAGTAACGATCGTGGATCAGTGCCCGACCGCCACCAACCCCAAATGCACGGCGGGTCATATCGATCTCTCGAAGCCCGCCTTCTTGAACATCGGCACCGAGGTCGAGGGGTATCTCGGCCAGGGCAACGGCGCCGCCACCGGCGTCATCTCGTTTCGCTTCGTGCCCTGCCCGGTGCAGGGCAACGTGGTGGTGCGGCTCAAGGAGCCCGCCAACATCTACTGGAACGAGCTCCTGATCATGAACCACCGGACCCCGATCGCGATGGTCGAGGCCGAGGTCAACGGCAGCTACTTGCCCGGCACGCGGCAGAGCTACAACTACTGGAACATCAACGGCGGCAACCTGCGTCTCCCGCTCAACGTGCGGATCACGGACGTGAACGGGGCGAGCATCGTTACCAACTTGGCGGCGGGGGTCCTCGATCAAGACACGGGACAGCAGTTCCCCGACTGCATCCCCTAAAGTGAGCCTGCCATGCCTCGAGCCAACCGGATCCCCGGTGGGATCGCCGAGACCCTGGCCGTCGGTCTGCCGATGGTGGTCTCGCAATCCTGCGACACGGTGATGATCTTCGTCAGCCGTTGGCAGCTCTCGCAGCTCGACGACACGGCGATGAACGCGGCCTTTCTCGGTGGGCTCTCGGCGTTTGCCGTGCAGACCTTCTTCGTCGGGCTGATTGGGTACAGTACCGCTCTGGTCGCGCAATCTTTCGGCGCGGGCCGTCCCGAGCGCTGTCAGGCTGCCCTCGGTCAGGCCCTGTTGGTCGCCGTTTTGGCCTACCCGGTGATGCTGGGCGCGATCCCGCTCGGGCGCGCGCTCTTCCCACGGCTCGGCCTCCCCGAAGAGCAGCTCGCGCCCCAACAGCTCTACTTTGAGACCTTGCTCTGGGGCTCGGTGCTCGGCCTGCTGCGTGGCGCCTTCGCCGGCTACTTCTCGGGCCTCGGCCGCACCCGGGTGGTGATGCTGGCCTCCCTGCTCTCGATGGTCTCCAACGTGCCTTTGGTGTACGTGCTGGTGTACGGAAAACTCGGGCTGCCGCCCCTCGGGATCCTTGGCGCAGCGCTGGGAATGCTGGTGGCCGGGGGTCTCGGCCTTTCTACCTTGCTCTTCGTGTTCTTGCGAGAACGCGGTCGGCAACCGCGAGCCTCACTCGGCTTCGAGCGAGGCCTGTTCTTCGAGCTGCTCCGAAAGGGCAGCCCCGCGGGTCTCGAGTTCTTCCTCAACCTGCTCAGCTTCCACGCCATGGTGGTCCTCTTCCAGCGGCAGGGCGCGGTGAGCGCCACCGCCGCCAGCATCCTCTTCAACTGGGACATGGTGGCCTTCGTGCCGCTGGTGGGCATGGAGATCGCCGTCACCAGCCTGGTGGGGCGCTACGTGGGCGCGGACGATCCGTTGGCCGTGCGCCGTACCCTGCGCTCCGGGCTCACCCTCGGGCTGCTGTTCTCGAGCCTGGTGTTCGTGGGCTTCGTGGCCTTCCCCGAGGTGCTGGTGGATGTATTTCGGCCGGAGACCAACGCTCACAGTTTCGAGGCGGCGCGGGGGCTCGCCATCACCATGCTCCGCATAGCTTCGGCCTACGTGGGCATCGACGCGCTGCTCTTGGTGTTCGCGGGAGCCCTGCGCGGCGCCGGCGACACCTTCTTCACCATGGTGGTCACGGTCGCCCTGCACTGGCTTCTGGTGCTGGTGCTCGCCCTCAGCCTGGAGGTGCTGAACCTCGGCACGCTGACCTCGTGGACCATCCTGGTCGGGCTCTTCATGCTGTTTCCAGCGGCGCTTGCCCTGCGCTGGCGCTCCGGACGCTGGCGAAGGAAGCGCCCCGAGCCAGCCGTTTTGTCGGCGGGCCTCGGCGGGGAGATCTCGGGATAGGTGGGGGGGTAAGCTTGGCAACGCGGCGATGGCCGCGCCAAGCTAGCCGCGGGACGACACCAGCCTCTCGACCAGTGACAGGGCAGTGTCGTCCCGTGGGCGACGCTCTCCGTTCCTAGTAGTCGCAGATCTTCTTGCCGTCGTCACTCACGCGGCTGCACCCGGTCGCTGTGTACGCCTCCTCGCAATCCGCGTCGGTCTCGCACAACGTGACGCAGACATCACACTCGCCGTTGATGCACGCACAGCCATTACGCAACGGGCCTTCTCGTTGCGAAGAGCCATTCTTACACATGCTAGCGCAGTCTGGGGGCTCGGTCGTACACGACAGTGTGGTCAACGCCAAGGGAAGGATGAAGGTCCCGAGTATTCTGAGTGTCATGATCGCTGCTCCTCTTCAAAGATTGTCCCAGTAGTAGCCGCAGAGCTCCGGATCGCCATTCGAGGCGGGTAGCGGGCGATTGCGCTGGTAGTTTGGTCCTTCATAGGACATGCGATTATGGAAGCCGGCCTTTCTCGCGGCGTCGTCACAGTCGTTCTGGCCAACCACGCCAAGCCCCATCACGAAGATGTCATCATCGTAGGTCCATACTGTGTGCCCTTCAGACCAGGCCTTGTAAACTGAAGAATGGCCATCAGCGAGTTCATCACCAATCTCGTTGTAGGTCGTGTTCGCCAGTGTATTGACGAGGTAGCACTTCCCCCAACATCCGGCGCTGACAGGGGCACCGTAGCGGTGAAGGTTGCGGAATGTGTACCAGTTGTCCACGTTGTTTCGAGTGAAGATGTTACAGACGTGCAGAAGGGTCACCTCCATCTCTCCGTCTGGGGGTTCCATGGTATTCACGTCCCAATCAACACAAGCCCGATCGGACACGTATCCGTGGTGGATTCCATTGGTCCACTCCTCCCTGCCATGGGTCTGAATGTTGACCAAGTCCCCGTTCCACCCATGCGTCTTCAGGGAGCCGAAGACATAATGGTAGAAGTAGTTGGTGTCGGCCATCGCGAGCTGGCACACGGACTCATCAGCCATCTCGTCATTGAAGTCGTTGTAGTTCGCCCACTGTTCGGCTCCGTGATTCGTGCAGCTCCCCGCCGTGTACGTCTTGAACATGATGGAGGTGTAGTCGAGTGTCCCCGCCTCCCCGCGGGCGCTGCCACTTGAAAGTGTAACCAGAGCCCACACGCCGAATAGTATGCCACCGGTCACTCCATGTCGCCGCCTGCGTGCTGCGACCCCTGCAACCAGAAGCCACCCAAGACCCGCGGCCAGAGCACCTCCGGCTCTGCCGTCACTCAGCGAGCACGACCAACCCCTATCCGGTCCTGGACTATCGAAGTCGTTGGGGAGCTCTCCGTCGGGCGTCGACATCACTCTGGTCGCGGCTGGCGCGGGCTGCGAATTGTCTTCGATGTCGTCGGTTGCCAGCCAATTCTCGTCTCGGATGGGCTTCTCGGCCAGGGGAACGAGCTCCAGGAGTTCTCCCTCATTGCCATAGTTCAGAAGGCACCCAAGCTGAACG
Source organism: uncultured Polyangiaceae bacterium (assembly GCA_964396375.1). Lineage (GTDB taxonomy): Bacteria > Myxococcota_A > Polyangia > Polyangiales > Polyangiaceae > FEN-1139. Next base: position 91,827 of record CAYNEY010000011.1, read on the forward strand.
ATGTTGTCGTTCTGGTAGCGGTTTCCTGGATCGACGTAGCCACAGATCCGCGACGAGACCACCAGACCGTCCTGATCCTGCTCGGTCAGTTTCTTGAGGTGGTGCCTGAGACGCGCGTCCACCTTGTCCTTCTTGACGGGTTTCTGGACAACCGGAGTCGAGTCCGGCGCGTAGGACGCCCAGTCGACAGTGATCGACGTCAGGTGCTCCCCGGAAACCTCGAGCTTGATCAGCGAGCCCTTGGGCCCAATTACCGGGACACCGTCGATCTCACGTCCGAAATAGATCTCGGTGGCCACCACGCGATCGCCGGGATCAGCAACCTGACCCGTGAAATGTACGTAGCGTGTCTTCTGGAACCGGAGCTGAGACCGCTCCGGAGCTGGAACCAAGTCAAGTTCATCGATCAGCTCACGACCACGCTTCTCGGCTTCGACCTCGGTGAGTCGCGACACCTTGTGCCCGTTGCTGCCCACATCGGCCGCTTGATTGCGGATCTTGAACGCGTCGCCGTCCGCGAACACACGGAGCGCAAAGAGCTCACCCCGCTCGATTTCGGTAGAATCTTCGGTTTCTCGCACCTTGAGCTCCCCGGACCCTAGCCGTGGCTGCGCGCGCTCCTCGTCTTCCGTCATCGCCTTCTTGGTCTCGAAGATAGCCGTACCACGCAGCGACAGGACCTGGTCGGGGTCGTAGCCTTCGCTCTTGTCCCCGAGGGTGTGAGAAAGGAGCTTCTCGACCGTACCTGCCAGCCGCCGAATGGCTTTTTCCCGTGTATTCTTGTGCTGTTGCTTCAGTACCTTCGCTTCCTTGAAGCGGAGGATCCCCTCGGCTTGCTCGGCGCGTTCGGCCTTCGCCCTCTCCCCATAGTCCGCAAACGCCGGCGTCGAGACAGCCAACAAGAACGGCACAACCCCCCACCTCACCCTAGAAATGCAATCTCTTCTGCTCCTTCTGTTCTGTTCTGTTCTGTTCTCGCATAGCATCCTCGCCTGGTAGGTCGGAAACCCACTCGTCCCCAACCACCGAGGGCATTGCATCAGGGATCCCCTGCGTCGGTCAAGCGGAAATGTCGCAGTGCGATGGCCCGGGAGAGGAAGGGCAGTGTTGGTTGCGGGGCGGTGACGCTCTTGATGGCTACTACGAGTGGGATGAAGCTGCGACCTGTGCGCGGCTCGTGAGTGATCTGCGCACCGTGCGGGGCAGTGGCATTGGTTTCCGCTGCTGCGCCGACTGAGTGCAGTTTGGATGGTGAGCAATAGGGTGAGTGGCGAGACATCCCTGGCTCGCGGCCCTCACCCTTCCCATCGGCCTCGACGAGCAACGAGTGGTGGTGGGTGCGTCGGGGTCACTGCGCTTCAACGATGGGGCGAAGGTGGTCGATGAGTTTGGTGGAGCGGGGCAAGTGGCGAGCGCTGGGACCTGGGAAACCTTCATTGGCGCGAACAGCGGAGTCGGCACGGTAACGAGCCGTGCCTCGGTGACCGTAAACTCCGGGGCGACGGTGGTGGGGGATGTGGTGACCTCTGGCATCGTGACCAAGCAGGCCACCGCCACGGTGATGGGGGAGGAGCGCACGTTGGAGCTGCTGACCCCGGAGTACCGACGGAGTTGGGCTTCCCCGCCGCAGAGCGGCTCGCTTGGGGATGTGAATCTCGAGCCCGGCACGCAGAGGACCTTGACTCCTGGAACCTACGGTCGCGCGAGCGTGAAGCAGGGGGCGACGTTGACGCTGGCGGCAGGGGTGTACGTTTTCGACGGCATCGAATCTCTGGAGCCCGGGTCGACGCTGCGTGCCGAAACGGAGACGGGGCCAGTGGTGGTGTATCTGAAGTACACGCTGATATCGCGGGGGAGCATCATCGACACCGCGGGTGACGGAAGCCGGGTGATGATGGTGCTCTTGGGGCAGAACTGCTCAGATCTGGTCGGCTATTACCCAGGGGCACTGCTCGATCAACTGGCCGACGCAATGCGTTCATACGTGTTGTTCGAGATCGGACGCGCGCGTGTCGTGCCCTGCGTTGAGCGGCCGCTCACCTCGTTCGTGCACGACTTCCTGGAGCGCCAAGGGCAGCTCGAGGGCTACACCGACTGGCTGCCGAAATCCGCCTGAGAATGGCGTTGCCGAGGTGGGGGCGTGAGCTTGGTGCACCCTACCGGGCCCGTGAAGCGCAGTTGCACAAAAGGTAGGATACCCACCACTGCTCGCAACCGCCCTTCTTGCCCTGAACTCTCACCAGGAACCTCTCGAGCACCGACGGGCCCATCCAGCCATTCGCTCGGCAGATGGCCTCCCCGACCTGCTTGGCCTTCGCCTTCGTGATCGCTCCGGCATCAGCCAGCGAGCAGTGCAGTTCGAGCCCCCACAGCACCGGCACACTTTGATTGCCGCGTTCGATTCACGGGGCAATCCAGGAATTCGCCAATCCTCGCATGCTCTTCAGATCCAGTCGCAAGATCGAAGCAGCGCGACTCATGGATATCTGCTGACCTTCGGCGGCCTGTCGAACCAGGCGATACAGCCGATCCTGGACGAAGTCCATCGAGCCCAATCGATCGGGTTCGTCGGCGATCTTGGCCAGCGGAGCGCCGCTACGGAACTCCTGAGCCCCCATGCCAAGAGGCTCCTTGGTCATGTCGAGCGGACGCCCCATGTGCTTCTCGTACTCCGTCTGGAACTGCGTCCACACGACGCGCGAATCGGATGCCATCGAGGCGATTCGGTACACCACGGACGTGCAGCTGACGTGGAAGATCCGCTTCAGCTTCATTACCAGCCTGACCAGGGGCAGCCCCCGAGCCTCCCTATACTCCCTCTCGAAGAGGGCTTCGGGCATCAAGAAGTAGCTGGCAAAGGTGTCGGCTTCCTTCTCCTCGGCCTTGTCCTCCCCGCTTGCGGAGACGTCGTACGAGGCCAGATGCAACAGAAGGTGCCCTAGCTCGTGGGCAGCCGTGAAGATCCATCGCTCCACGGAAAGGCGGTCCCAGGTGTTGACGACAATGGCGGGGCCGCCGTCTGCTTCCGCGACGGACAGGCCGAAGAACCCTTCCGAGGCGCGCGAGGGAGTGAACACCTTCACGCCGTTGTCCTCAAGCAAGCCGCAGACATCGCGGATGGTGTCTCTCTCGCCCAGGTTGACGCGCCTGCGTGCCTCTGCCGCCGCTGCCTTCGCTCGTTCCCGGCCGGGCTCGTAGCCTTTGACGGACTCGGTTACTGGCTCGAAGGGACATGCCGCCCGACAACCTAGAATGCCCTCAAGCTCATGGTAGTCATCAAGCCAACTCGCCACCTCCGCCAGAACCTCCCTGCGGGTGTTCATCTTGCGATCGGCTCGGAATCGAACGTGGCGAAGCTCACGCACGGGTGAGAGCAACTCTTCTGGTCGCACGCCCAGCGCCGCAGCAACACGCATCAACGAGTCCACCCGCGGAGCGGTGAGACCCGACTCGATATTCCGGTAGCCCGGGCGGGCTAGTTCGGCGGCCTCTGCGAGCTCGGCCTGGCTCTTTCCTTTCAATGACGTTCGCCACCAGACCGTCTTCCGTGACGTCGAGAGGTGCCAGTCGGACTCGCGGGGTGAACTGCGAGCAGACGTAGTTCATCCCCTCGTCGACCTCACCCGCGAAGCCAGTTCCCGTGGCGGGCACGTACGCGAGGACGGCGACGTTTATCCCCTGACCGGTGACGCCGTAGGTGTCTTGCGCGCTGCCGGCACCGATCGCTGGCACCGAGATCTCGAGCGCGCCCTGTCTGGTGCCATCGAGGCTGTTCGATTCCACGTCCGCATCGCGGAGGATGGCGTCGAGTAGAGGTCGCAAGAGCCGACCCGACAGCGCGGGCACATGCTCGTACCGGCAAGTCGGCACGAAGCCATCTGCGCTCCCCCGGAGCACGGCATCACCGATCTTGCGGAGCGCGCGACGCCGCTCTTCGCGGAGGAGCCGCGGCGCTGGATCACGCAAGGTCAGGATGACCCGGACTTCCTGGTTCTGCGCGAGTTCCTCGACGATCTGCTGCTCGACTTGAGCCAGCGCACCCGACGCGGCGTCTCTTGGAGAACGGACCCGACGTCGCTCGGGAGCCTCCGGGAAACCGCGGGTGGCGATGGCATGGTATGCTGCACTCGGTGACTGGACCCAGGGAGCTTCAATCGATCTCGGCGCGAGGCCTCGTGCTTCTAGCCGGGGCGCTCAGCCTGGGCCTGCTCGGTCGTTTGTTGGTCGATGGACTGCTCTTCTTGGAGCAACTGGCGCGCTTGGTCGCCGCGAATCTCGGAGGGTGAGTGGGACGAGGGCGTGTTCGACCATCTTGGGTGCTCTGGGGCGCAACGCTGCTTCTCTTGGCCTTCACGGTCGAGCGCGCCCTGTCGGCGCTGCCCCAGGTACGAGAGTTGATGAAGCGGCCGCCGGCCGGGGCCTACCACGCACTTTTCCCGTTCATCGCCTGGCTCGTGCCGAACCTCTGGCTCTTCGCCCTTGCGTTGACGCTTTGGTCGCTGGCGTGCACCTGGGGCATGGGCCACGGGACGAAAGGGAAGGCGCCGGCGTGGCTCTGGGCAGGCTGTCTGGTGTGGCTCGGTGGGGCCGTGCTGCCGGTCACCTTCGCGGCTTAGCGCTTCGCTCGAGCTCTCTTTGCGGGTGTAAAGGACCACCGGGGGCGGATCGAGGGGTTCGCACTGGCGCGTTCGTCTTTGGAGCGAGCAGCCACCGTCGGTTGCCTTGCGCTGGTCGTCTCGGCCGTCCTTGTCTTCGTGGGTTTGTCTCGGTGCGGCCCGGGGAAAGGCCCGTTCCGTTCCCGCGACTGGGTCATGACCGGCGCGCTTGTCGGCGCGCTCTCGCTCCTCGGCTTCGGTGCGTCACGCGCGGACGGTCTGCTCAGAGCAGAGCTCGCCCACCCTGTCGAGCTCGGTCGAAGCTACTCGACCAAGCCTTCGTACCCGAAGATCTTGGCGGGGAAAGGCCCCGATGTGCGCGAGAGCGGGCCTGTCGTGATGGGGAGTGAGGGGAGGCTTCGTGTCGATGGTGTCCCTGCCGGACAGCGGGGATTTTTCGCCGTGCTCAGGAACAAGCGCGAGCTGTGGATGCAAACCACGCCGCGGCAGCCCTTCCCGGGTCGGTTGGCATGGATGCTGGAAGAAGGTTTCGATCACGAGCTGTTCCGCGACCATGGCCGTTGGGCGATCCTGGCGGGCTACCAGCGGCATCAACTGGTGCTCCGCGACAGCATCACCCGAGAGGGGCCACTCCTCGGGAAGCTGATCGGTGAGCGTGACTCGGCATTGAGTTTCCACGGCGCGTTGGCGGCCTGGTCGTGCCTCCCCGCCACACCGGTCGTCTTCGCCGAGCCGCGCGGAGAGTCGATGCGCGCCTTCGTCTCGTGGCTGCTTCTAGCGCGCAAGACCAGCACCGCGGTTCCCTGCGTCGTCTGGTCACGTTGGACCGAGCAGCGGGAGGCAGCCCAATTGCTCGAAGGCGCCGTCGAGGCCTACCGGCTCGTCGTCGACGGTCACCGCTATCAAGTGCTCGTCGCGCCCCGCGAGGAGGAAATGACGACACCGACGCGCGGTACGGGCGGCCTCCGCGTCGAGGTGCGGAGCTTGGTCGAAGACGACCACGAAGACGCCGATTTTCTCGCGTTCGAGGCGCGGCTCCGCGGCCAGGGGAGGAAGGTGGTGTTCCTCATGAACGGCGGCATGTACCACCCGGATCGGCGCCCGGTGGGCCTGCTCCTTCACCGAGGGCAAGCCCTGAGTCAGCTGAACCTCGAGCGCGGACGTGGCAATTTCTTCCTTCTGCCGAACGGCGTATTCGAAACCTACGCCGGCGTGCATTCGGTCAAGGCCTCGCAGCAGTGGGCAGCCGACAGTGGAACGATTCTTGGCAACAACGCGAACTACAACGCGGTGCCGCTGGAAGCTGCACGAAGCCACGGCGTAGATGTGTCTCCGCACAGCCGATTTCAAGTCCCTGCCGTGGACGCCACCCAATCGGGCCCGTTGCTGCTCGAGGATGGTGCCATCCATCCGGCGTTCGAGCCCAGCTCCACCAGCCGTCACCGGCGCAACGGTGTCGGGATCGACGCGAACGGCAACGCGCTCTTCGTCCTCTCCCTCGAGCCCGTGTCGCTCTACGAGTTTGCGCAGCTCTTCGCCAAGCTCGGGTGCCGAGACGCGCTCTACCTCGATGGTAATGTCTCCGCCCTCTACGCACCAGAGCTCGGCCACCGGGACCGCGGAGCCGGTCTCGGTCCTGTGATCGCCGCAACGGTTCCCTTGCGATGACAGGGGGTGCGGCACAGTAACGCACCCTTCACCCTTCGACCCTCCAGGAGATCTGCAAGCGGTCGGAAGCTCGCGACGAAACAGACCCATGGCCGACACGCGACCCTGGCTTGCAGCCAAGCGTCCAGGAATGTGGGAGCCTCGAGTGTTCGCACCTGGCAATTCCTCGACGAAGGCGACGTAGCCTTCCGGGACCTTCCGAAACAGCGCCGTCAACGCAAGCTGCATGGCAGACATGTGGCACCTGCCAAGGTGGTCGCGCACCTCAGCCACAAACCTGGCAATTGTGCTGACAAGATGGCCGAGCTGCCCCGCCCTGTGGCGAGCCAAGCTCCCGCTTCGATTGTGCGGTGGCGTTGGCTACCCAAATCCGCTGGAGAATGGCGAAGCACCAACGCTCCTGATCTCAGCTCCGGGAGGACGAGCGCGAGTGAGATCGACCGGGATCTGCAACCTTGAGTTGGGCGGGGTTTCGCGATCTCGTAGAACGAACCGCGGCTGATGCAGCTCTGCGCAATGGCCGCGGTTCTCCAATCAGAATCTCCGCAGGAATTCCAAGGTTCTGATGAAGCTTGCGAATCATTGCCAGCGTAAGCGCTCGCTTGCGGGTGAGCACTTCCGAAACGCGGGCGCGAGAGCCAATATAGGGCTCGAGGTGGCGACGAGTTAGCCCCAGTGCTTCCATTCGAAAAGCAATGGCATCCACAGGGTCGGGTGGAGGGATTGGAGTCGTGCGACGCTCATACGCATCAACGAGTGTCGCCAATGCGTCGAGATGTCGTTGCTGTGCAGAACCCGGAGCGGCGTCCCAAAGTTGCTCAATCTGGCGCAAGGCCTTCCGATGGGATTTCTCGTCAGCGACCGGTTCGATGATGAAGGATTTCATACTCTCCTCGCGTCGATCTGCTCGTACTCGGCGTGCGTTCCAATGAATCTGATGTAGACAAGGCAGAGTGGGGCGAACTTGACCTGTGCGACGATGCGATAGCGATTCCCCTTGATATCGAAGACGACGCGGTTGTTGGCCAGGAAGTCCGCGCTTCCAAAGGCACCGCGGAGCTCAGACGGACCGGCCCACTTGGCCCGCTCAACGATCGAGAACCACAAGCGAAGTGGACCTTCGGCGTCCTTGTGCTTGGTCCAAAAAGCGACGAGCGTGGCTCGGTTGACGATGCGCACGACGTGGCTGACACCATAGCGCGCTCCCATGGTGGGAGCAAGCGGAGCGCGCGAACGCGCCCAGCACAAGGCCATTTTTCGCAAGCAGGCCTACGCTGAGCCCCCGCCCAACGCCTTCACGGCCTCCGCGAAGACGCTCCCGATCGGCGTGGTGGGTCGCCCGAGCAGGCGGCGCAGGGTGCCGCTCGACTCGACCAGCTCCCCACGAAGGATCCCGAGATCGGAGTCGGCGAGCATCTCGGCGATCGGTCGTGGCAGACCGAAGCCGGCCAGTACCTCCGCGTAGTCTTTCGGCGGCAGATCCCGGTACACCACCTCCCGCCCTGCGACCTCGCCCATCAGCGCGCCGAGCTCGGCGAGGCTGACCGCTGTGTCGCCGGCGAGCTCGTAGAGCCGCTGCGAAGAATCGCGGTGCGAAAGCACGATAGCCGCCGCCTCCGCGAAATCGGTGCGCGCCGCCGGCGCGACCTTTCCCTCACCGGCCGAGCCGAGGAGCGCGCCGTGCTCTACCGCCTGCGCGAGGGCCCCGAGGTAGTTCTCGATGTACCAACCGTTGCGGAGGATGGCGTTCGAAAGACCCGACGCCGCGAGGTGCTGCTCGGTGGCCAGGTGCTCTTTTGCCAGCAACATCTGGGAGGTGTCGGCTTTGAGCAGACTCGTGTACACGAGCCGCCGCACCCCAACCTGTTTTGCGACCTCGATCACCCGCTGGTGTTGCTCGGCACGCTTGCCCAGGTCGTTGCTGGAGATGAGCAGCACCTGGTCCATGCCCGTGAGGGCTGCGGAGAGGCTCGCTGTGTCCTCGTAGTCGCAGCGCCGAACCTCGATGCCAAGCTTCTCCAGCTCGCGACCCTTCTCGAGGGAGCGCACGCCGGCCACCACCCGCTCCTTCGGTACCCTCTTCAGCAAGTGTTCTATGACCAATCGACCCAGCTGCCCGGTAGCTCCCGTGATGAGGATCATGATGCCTTCTGCTCCTTCTGACGCAGCTCACCGCTGGCGTAGGGAGAGCCTAGGGCCCACGGTTCGGAGCGCAAGGGGGGTGGGTCAGTCGGCGGTGGTGCCAGGGACCCCATCCTCCCCAATACTCGGGAGCAGCACAGTCTCTTCTTCGGGCGGGATCCAGAGGAGTTGTTCCCAAGTCGAGGTGTCGGAGCTGGACCACGCGGGGTTCTTTCGCCACGGAAGGGCCATCACGGTGGCGAGCCCCGCTCCTGGCACCGTGGCATCGAGCACCAAGGTGAGAGCGAGCGGAGTGGTAGCTTCGGTCGGACGCCCCGGCGCGATAAGGAGTTCGAGGATGGCACCGCTACCCTCGTCCTCCGTGCGCATCGCGAACTCGACCGGCCACCGCCGCGGATCCGTGGAACTCAGCGGCTCAAAGGGAGCCTCTGCGGAACACGCACCGATGGACTGAACCACCTCTTGAGGTTGACTGGTGTCCCACACCAGCTCAAGCTTCCTCGCCAGACTGCCCGGCAAGCTGCCACACAGAGGGGTCGGAGCCGCGTCGGCGAGCACCGTGACCGTTCCGGAGTCCATGAACCACTCGGCGACTTGGTCCGGCAACCCCAGCCCGATGGCGAAGGCTCCGTCGCTCAGTCCCAAGAATTTGAGATCGATCGCCTCCCGCACCGAGCCACTTGCCTCGGCCAGCTTCATCGACGTCGCGTGGCGGTACTCCTCCTGACGCAACGCACCGTCGATGATGGGAGCATTCTCGTGGGGCCTCTGGATGACCCGGGGCTGCGCTGGGCGCACCACCTCCCAGGAGAGCGTAGTCGGGTTCGAGGTCGACTCCCATCCCGGCCAGGATTCACCCACCGGCGCTCCGTCGAGGCCGCCCCATTGGAAGAGCTGTCCCTCCACCAGCGCCTCGACCGAGAGCACCCGGGCCGTGTCGAACCCCAGATCTACGCTCCCGTTCTTCACGTATTCGAACCGCACCTGTTGCTCGCCGTCCCCCACATCGATGCGCACCCTGCCCGCCTTGTTCTGCCCTGACACCCGCGACTTCTCCACGCCGTTGACCAGGATCCGGAAGAAGTCGTTCTCCGGCTCGCAGTCCACGAAGTAGCTTACGGCGAGTTCGTTGTGGTACCCCGATGGCCAGGTCAGGGTACGCTCCGCGCCGGCGCTGGTCGGGGTAGCTTGGTCTCCGGCGAAGGCCATCGCTGAAGGGCGCTCAGCGTGTCGAGCTTCGGGACCGAAGGTAGACACCCATCCGCCGCCTTCGCCGCCGCGAGTCCAGCCGGGGACGACGTCGCCAGATGCGGTCGAGAAGGTGTGTCGCTGGAAGGTTCTCGCGCCGGCAACGAACTCAACGTTGTCGACCCACACCAGGTCGAGTCCAACGTCTGTCGAGGCGCTCTTCGAGTACTGGAGGCGAATCGTGTGGGTTCCCGCGGAAACGGGAATCACGATGGGACCGGTTCGGTGGTAACCCGAGAGCCACGCGGCGAGGTTGCCGTCCACCAGCACCTCGAGGCGGTCCTCGTCGAGTTCGGTGTCGACGAAGGCCGTGAGCTTGACCCAGCCATCCGCCGTCCAAGTGGCCTCCCGCTCCAGGTACGAGACGGTGATGTCGCCCACCTCACCGAGGTTTCGGTGGCTCGAGGGTGGTCCGACGCGAGGATCTGGCATGAGCGGCGCGGCAGCCAGGGTTCCCTCGACTGCGCTGAGTCCGACGACCCAAACCAGAACACGGCTGAACGATGTCACGTTCTTCATGATTCTCTTTCCTTCCTCACTCCACCTCGATCACTGTCACGAGGTCCTGGGAATAGGTATAGGAATAGCCTGCCCAGGGGATGCAGTCTTCGCCACCCCACTCCAAGGTGACCAACCCGCCATACGAGCCGAATCCTGCGACATGAGAGACCAACCGGTACTGCTCCACATCGCCCCAGAGGCCTACGATACCATCTTCATTCGCTGGTGCTGTGCGCTCCACACCATTGACGTCGAACACCTTAACCCCGAGTAGCTCGTGGGCCTCTGGGGCGGTGCTCTTCCAGCATCCCGGGTAGGGGTTGTAGTGGCCCCACGGCTCCAGATCTGTGCGGGTGCAGTAGCAGTCATTGTCGCAGCCCTCATTGAACTCATTGGGGCCGATGGCTGCCGTGACGTTCACCACGTACTCTTCGCCCAGCGGGACTGGGGCTCTTACCCTTTCACCGGGAAAAGCCCTGTTCACACCTGCGCCACAGCGATCGAGGTACACCTGCGTGCCGTCCGCGTTCGTGATCCGGTACTTATAGACCATCACGCTGGTGTTGTCGGGGTACTCCGGCCCGTCATGGTCGAGGTTGTCTTGACCGATCACACATCCGGAGAGGATGAGGGCAGCTATCGCGGGCAGTGGCCGTGTCCGAGCGAGCGACAGGAAGGGCAAGGGCTGGGCTACGGTTGCTCGCGGCATACTCACTCCACCTCGATCACTGTCACGAGGTCCAGGGAGTAGGTAGAGGAATAGCCCCAGGGGATGCAATCTTGGCCACCCCACTCCAAGGTGACCAACCCCCCATACGAGCCGAATCCCGCGACATGAGAGATCAACCGGTACTGTTCCACGTCTCCCCAGAGGCCCGAGAGCCCATGCTCGTCGGCGGGTGCCGTGCGCTCCACGCCATTGGCGTCGAAAACCTTCACACCAAGTAGCTCGTGGGTCTCCGGGGTGGCGCTCCGCCAACAGCCCGGGTACGGGGTCCAGTGGCTGCCGGGCTGGAGATCGGTGCGGGTGCAGTAGCAGTCATTGTCGCAGCCCTCATTGAACTCATTGGGGCCGTAGGCCCAGGTCACGTTCACCACGTACTCTTCGCCCAGCGGGACTGGGGCTCTTACCCTTTCACCGGGAAAAGCCCTGTTCACACCTGCGCCACAGCGATCGAGGTACACCTGCGTGCCGTCCGCGTTCGTGATCCGGTACTTATAGACCATCACGCTGGTGTTGTCGGGGTACTCCGGCCCGTCATGGTCGAGGTTGTCTTGACCGATCACACATCCGGAGAGGATGAGGGCAGCTATCGCGGGCAGTGGCCGTGTCCGAGCGAGCGACAGGAAGGGCAAGGGCTGGGCTACGGTTGCTCGCGGCATACGCCTCCGATGCAGGCAAGTTCTGGGTTGCAGTCCGAGTTGTCGTTGCAGGGATCGATAGCAAGGAATCGCTTCAGATTGCAGGGCTTCACCTTGTAGACCCCGTCATCTATGTCTGGGAAGGTGAGGGTTCTCCGGCCTGAACGGAAGCGACTGAGTCTTGGAAAGTCCTTGCCCTTCCACACCGCAGTCTCAACCTCATCGTCGTGCCGGTCGTCTTCGAACACCTTTAGCCAGAAGTCGTGAGTGAAGCCGATGGCGGGAAGAGCGGAGAATGACGTTCCATCGGGGTGCGTGAGCCCTCGTTCGACCAGATCCACGAACAGGGGCTGTGTCCAGTCTTTCTCGGCTGTTTCGTTGAACGAACCATCGAAGTGCGCCATGTCTTTGGCTTCGGAGCCACCGAAACGTGGGTAGCCGGCGCAGTGGGTGTCGTGCTCCGTATTGCAGACCAGCAAGTTCACGTAGATCTCATCACAGCCCACCTCCTGGGTATCCTCGACATGCAGCAGGCAGTGGTCACCTCCCAGTTGCGGTCCGTACAACCAGGTGAGGGTGGTGGTCCAGCTCACCAGTACCTCACCCTGCTTGAAGCCCGGCTTCATGAGGACGCGCAAAAAGAACTTCTTGCCTGTCATCGGAACCGGGGGCCCGACGTTGGGATCACGCAGCGACCAGGTCAACGGGCCGCTCCCCGTTTCTGTGTACGTCCAGGTTGAGTAGTCATCCTCCTCCAAGTGTCGCTCTCCCTTCTGGAATTGGATCTCACTGAGGACCGTGGTGCCGTCGTCCGCCAAGATGGCGATGCTGTCGATGTCGTCGTTGGCCGCAGGCTCTGCCACCAGAAATTCCAGTGCCTGAGGCCAGAAGTCGGTGTCCGGGCGCTCGAGGGTGAAGGAATACCAGACCTCTTGCGTCCTGACCTCATCGAACCTTACCTGAGCGTCCTCGGCATTCTCCTCGAGCAGCCGCTCGAAGGGACTCCGCTCGCAGGCCTCGGCCGCGCTGGCGCAGGTCATCCGCTTCACGTAGAAGACATAACCGCCATGGCTCCGCTCGAGAGCTTCCGGATCCGAGGCGAAGACCTTCACGTACAGTGGGAAGTTGAGGGGTCGGTACTTTCCGCTGCGGAAACCCGGCGTGGACGCATAGGCGATGCAGGCATGGTCGGGCTCGGTGCCCGCGCAGATGGCCTCGGTGGGGGGAACCTCCACGATCTCCCCGTTGTAGGGGGGGATCGGCCGCGATAGATCGGTGGCTTCGAAGACCTGGAAGTGCAGGCCGTTGTCGGGACCCTCCGAGAAGCCCCGCTTGCCGTGCTTGCGGGGATTGACGGCGAACGCATAGTCTCCCGGAGTGTCGACGCGGTACCAGTGGACCCCAGTAGCGTAGGGGAAGCGGTTCTGGATCCACCCCACCGAGTGGGAGCGACCGGCGACCAGCTCAGCCTGCCCTCGGACCGTCACCTCGACGTCGATGGCCGAGGCCGGGTTCATGTAGGGTGCCCAATCGTCGAGTTCTGCGTTCAAGCCGAAATGGTCGCTGAGACCGGTGCCTCCCGCCAGGGTATTGCTCACATCCCGGGAGAATACGCTCAACCCGACCTTGCCATCGAAGAGATTGTGCGCGCGCGAGATGTGCTGGGCTGAGGTTGGACTCTCCTCCGGGTTCGCCGCCTGACTGAGCAAGACGTAGTCGAGCCGCTCTTCGCTGGTCGTCGACCCACACCAGGTAGCCCCCCGATCGAAACCCACCTCCCCTTCCTGCAGCTTGAGCTCATCGGCAGAGTTCAGGATTTGCTTGGGAGCCTCCAAGGACCAACACTCTTCCGGAGGATGGGGCTGTGTGCTGTCCGCCACACACTGGGGCGTCATGGCATAGGCCCAGGTGTCGCGGAGCCGAGCCGCGTCGAGGGCCGGCGTGGTGCCGGGCTCCGGCCGCCAGTTGAAGTGGTAGTCCCACTCGTTTCGGGTCTCGAGGGCGAGCTTCCAGAGTGGGTACTCCGTGTAGTCAGGCTCCGTCCATCCCAAGTCTGAGGGGTCGCGCGGGGGCTCGGCTGCCCAGGGGTTCGAGAGGTCACCGGAGATGTTCAGATCTCCCATGAGCACGGCCACCTCGTTCGGTCCCGTGTAGTGGGACATCACGCATTCGATGACGCGGTTCACCTGTTCCAGTTGGCGCTGGCGAACACGGTGCGACTTCCAGTACTTCCGGAAGTCCGAGTTGTCGTGGATCTGTCGCATCATCGCCGCGTCCGTCGCCTGAAGGTGCGTGAAGAAGACGTTCACGAACCGCCCATGGGGTGCTGCCAGCCGCGCGTAGCCTACGCCCTTGTTTCCCCAGCTATCCGGGCCGAGGGAGTCCTCGTACACTTCGAAGTCGACGGCGTAAGTATGCGTCGGCAGGAAGATCTTGCCGCCAGCAAGACCAAGCTCGCCAACCTCCTCGAACTCCACTTCCGAGGCAGGCAGCCTGAGATCGATGTCGGGGGAGTCCCCGGCGAAGCAGCTCGCTACGGCGGGATCGCGAGGCGCGAAGGGCCACCTGCTGAGCAGCATCAGCCCGCTATTGATGCATCCGCCGAGGACGTTGGTGCGCACGTCGAGTCGTTCGATGACGTAGGGGAAGGGCCTGCCCGGGCCATCATTTGCCGTGACGCCGTCCACCATGGCCGGACGGTAGTCGGGATCGTCGAAGGCTTCATTCAAGGCGATGAAATCGTAGGGGCTTTCACGAAGCTTCGGAACCATGTGACGAGCCTGGCAGGCCAGATCAGGATAGGTCTCACCACAGCCGGCAAAGGTGGTTCCGATCCAATCCACGATGTCATTGACGATGACGAAAAAGGGCAGCGCGGCGACGTTCTGGGTTCCCAGGCGGATCGGGTGGCTTTCTACCATCGGAGGAAGCTCTGGGCAGATGCACTGGTGGGCGTCGTTGCACGTGCCCGTCACACAGTCGGCCGCGATGCAGGGTTTGGAGCTCCCATACTCCACGCAGTCCGCATTGGTTCCGGGAGGAAGCTCGACCTGTCCACAACTACAGAGCCCGGCCGAGCAGGTGGGAGTGACCACGCAGCTTCCGCTGAAGGAACTGCACGCAAGCCCGTCGGACACCGGGCGGATCCATCCGGGGTTCTCAGGATCCTCGAGCGTGCAATCGTTGACCGGGGTATCGGTCTGGCAGAGGCAGTAGCCGCGGCCGTTGCACAGGCTTGGCCCATCGCAGGCATAGGCGGGGCTGCACGACGAGTTGGCGGGTTCATAGCCGAGGACGAGTTGCCCGCTCTCGGTGGTCTCGTATGAGGAGCAGCCATCGTCGATGTTCACGCCGGGTCCCGGATCACATTGGCAGGTGCTCTCGATGCAACGTCGCACCGAGGCGCCGGAGCACGCGATGTCAGCGTCGCAGGTGCCGCCTGGCGAGACCTGTTCCCACACGCAGGGATCGCCATCATCGTCGATCCCCTCGGGGAAGGTTCCGAGGCCGATCCGGGTGCCACTCCGGACCTCGATGGACCGCGCGAAGAACTGGCCTTCGTAGAGGTCGCCGGCCACACTCCCAATGACCAGTTGACTCTGGGGCGCGATCACCGCGCCCGTGAATGAGTCCTCCAGCAACACCTGTTGCTCACCGAGCACAGTTGCCACCAGCTGTCGGCCAGGATGGGTGAGCTGGAGACCACGGAACATGAACGAACCCGCAACATACGCAAAGGTCGTGCCGGTTCCGCTCGCCGTGTTCAACCAGCCTCCAGGCTCGATTTCCAGCGACCTGAAGAAATACCGACCTGGCTCGAGGGAGAGTGAACCCCCGCTCCTGACCGAGTACCCGCCGTAGTTTCCAGGTGCGAGGTGAACGGATTCTGACTGGTTCACCCAGACCATGGCGGTGGGCAGCTCGGGGACCGATATCGTGCGGCGTAGGGTGCGAAACGTCGGGCTTGCCGACTCCCAGACACCGACCGAGACTCCTTCTTGGAAGCTGGTCTCTGGGGCCACGAGCAAGCCACGGATTTCTGCCCCGGATTCCCCGCGCACGACCCCGGCGGCGTACACGTCGGCTACCGAAGACAGACCCTTTAGTTCAGATTGTTGCTCCCCGGCGGCGGCGAGCACAGGGGATGGTACTTGAGCGGCCGCCTCGATCCGCGCCCCGTTGCCCACGACGACGGAGGTGGAGGCGCAGAGGACGACCTCGCTCAGCCACACGTCGTTGGGAACGGAGAGCTCGATGGATACCTGGCCTGAGTTCACGGTGGGGCTGCTGCCACCCGAGCCCTCCTCCCCGGCGGCCCCAGCCTCGACCACCGCGCCTCCCGCGCCTTCCCCGGCGCTGCCGCCTTCGCCGGTACTCGCACCACCGCTGCCTGGGGCTCCCCCCGTACCTGGCTCAGGAGTGGATGAGCCCACCGAGACGATCTGCGGAACGTAGTTGGTGCCGGTCTTCGACCCTTGGAAGCCCAGGGTCAGGGCCCCGTTGGCGGGCACTGACTGATTGTACCCTGAAGGTGCGGTGATGGTCGTGAGCCCACCCGAGGTGGCAAACGAACCGTTCCAGAAGCTCGAGATCGTGGAGTCGTTGAGGTCGAGGGTGACGAACCAGTTGGTCACTTCCACGGATGAGGAATTGGTCAGAACCACACGCGCCACGTAGCCCTGCTGCCAATCGCTATCGAGCACCAGTGTCGCAAAGAGGGCGCTCGTGGCTGCTTGGGCCGCCACGGCGACCGTTTCACTGGATTCTTCCGCCCCCCCCCGGAATTTCTGCACAGCTGATGGTCGCAAGGAAGAACGCCCCCAAGACTGACAGTTTTCGACTCGATTTCATGACTTACATCCTCCCAAGCGACGCGCGCAACCTCGCCGACTCGGATCCCCGTCTAGCGCGCTTCACGTTTCCGGAGCAAGCCGAACTGGATTTCACACGATTTCAAGTCGCCCTTCTCCGGCTTGTTGGCGGCTCCGGGGTCGCGCGCAGATCGCCCTTCGTACGGAGAAGCGGTCAGGGCCTTTGGCTCTCGGAGAGCCGGGTGCAACCGGCGACGAGCCGAGCCCCGCAGCGAACCGGACAGGACAGGACGTGGGCATGTAACATGCTGCGCGATGCCGCTCCTTGGAACCATCACCCGACTGCGCATGGTCTCGCTCGTTGCCCTGGTGGGTTGTGGCTCTGGCCCCGCAGCGCCTCCGAGGTCGGTCCCGCCGGTGACGAAGCTCGCCGTGGAACAGCCGACTCTCGACGCAGCCCCTGCCAGCGGCTCAGCACCTTCAACAGTGGACCGCACTCGGCCCGCGTCGGAGCTGGTGCTGGGCACGGACGCGCAGACAGAAGCGTGGCTCGCGCGCCATGGTCTGGAACCGAATCTCGTCTTCCCCTCCGGGCTACGTCGACTGACCGAGTTCTTCGGTGCGGAGAACCTCTCGTGCGACGTCGGCTTCACGCGAGCAGAACCCGACCAGGGTCACCCCCATCCTCTTCTCAGGTGGCGCCTTGCCTCCACTCAAGCCTCCAGCTCTCCGGAGAGGCTGGAACGGGTCCGGAAACGCCTCGAAGAGATGGGCTTTGAGCTGGTCAGGACGCGAGATGACGGAGTCTTGTACCGACGCAGCGCGTCTGGGCATCGCGACGACGTCGAGCTCAGCTGGAACGCCTTCACTGACAACACTGGCGCCCCACAAGAGACGCTTCAACTGGTGTGGAGCTTCGCTCTCGAACAGCTCGGGACAGAGGCCACGCTCGGACAAATCTTCGAGGTGGCTCCCTACTTGAGGCACCCGAACGTCGATCGTGAGCTCTATGAGCTTCTCGAGCCGCTCTTGGTGCGCGGCGTGGAAAACTCAGCCCGACAGCTCAGGCGACCGTACGACTGGATCGGTCACAAGTTCTGGGTGATACCGCCGGACGAGCCGGTGGCCTTGGTGGGGCGCGTAGCGAGGCTGCTCGGCGAGCGGGGGTTTCACGTTCCCGAGTCGGTAGCGGAGCTTACGGCAGGCAAGTCGAGAGAGTCGTCCGACTTCGAGCTCTACTTCTCGCGAAAGCCCGAGGAGGGATTGGCGCTGCTCCTCATGAGTCTCTCGGGCGATGCCGTGATGCTGGCGCTGCGGATCTACACCACGAACCAACCGGCGGTCAGCATGGGATCGAAGGCGCATCGGGGGGACGACGCGCTGTTCGATGCGGGGCCCTGAGACCAAGAAACCGGCGACCCGGGGCAGTCCTCCCGGCGTCCGTTTGACGTGGCGGGAGCGTTTGGGAAGGTGCGTCCATGGCGCGGTTGAAGTACCAGCCCGAGGAGTGCCGGATGGGCGGTGGGCCTCGTGGAGCGGATAGCGCGAACGCTCCCTCAGAAGCTGGCCGCTCGACAGCCCAACCCGATGAGCAAGCTAGTGTGGCTTGGGACGCTTCTGCTTCTTGGCCTTTCGAGTCTCCTTCGATGCGCCCTCGAGTCGCTCGAGATCGCCCAGATCCTTGGCGCGACCGGAGGCGCGCTTGTTCTTGATGAGCTCCGCGCGACCGATCACCGGGAGCGGAAGCGGCGCGAACTCCGCTTCCGTGTGACCTCGCCAACACTCCTCGAAAGTCACGCCATCAATCTCGGTCAAAATGTCGATCCGGCGTGGCTTGCGCCCAATCATCCAGATCTTGCCGCGTTCGAGCAAGGCGGCCTCCGACGGCACGGCTTCACCCAAGCCAAACTCGACCAACGCGGCACGAAGTCGTGGCGCATTCTCTTCGGATACGTCAACGAATACGTCGAGATCCTCAGTCAGCCGTGGCTCACCGTGACCGGCTACGGCGTGCCCGCCCACGAGCATGAACCTTACGTGATGCGAGAGTAGTAACCGTAAGAACTCGCTCCAGTCGGGGTTGAGTTCGATCCTCATCGAACCACACCTTTCTCAGCTGTTCGACCGCACTGATGCGCTCTTCGAACGTCAGGCGACGCAGATCCTCTCGATCGAATTCGGCTGCCTCGTCGTGGCTGTTCGCAGAACGCAGCGTCCGGTCCATGGGCTACGTGGATTGTCCTCCAACTGGCGTTCCGGAGCAATGCCTGTTTGCGCGTCGTCAAGCTCCAGAAAGCCTCGGGCCAGGCCCTTCTAGCAGGAACGCCAGGAAGAGCAGCACCGTCACCGGCGCTGCCCTCTTGCCCGTGAAAGCAGCCGACCAGACTGGTTCCGACCACGCCCCCCACCAGCGTCACCGGCAGGCAGAGGAGCGCGAAGTGCCACTCGAAACACGCATCCCAGCGCGGTGGGTCGCCCGACACTTCGTTGGTGAAGGCGAGGGCGCCCAGCATCGAAACCGACCAACCTGCTCCCGCACCCAGGGCCACGCCGCCGATGCCACCTGCGACCTCGAGGGGTGCGCGGCAGGCCTTCGGAGCGGTGAGGGCGCATCGGGGGAGTTAGAGCACTTGGAGCCAACACTGCGTGGGAAGTGGGGATCAGGCACTCACAGGCACCAAACCATGTTCAACCGAGCTGCTCGGTGCCGCGCTCCGCCGAGGTGGCTGCCCAAACCAGTCGCGACGGCCACAGAACGCCAGCTAGCCGAGTCGACGGCTGTTCTGGCGATAGGTGCACAAAAATCCTGTTGACAAGGGGGGGGGGGGGGGGGGGGCATGGCAGCCTGCCGAGGGTGTGGGTTCGGGGTGGTCAGCTTCCTCGTTCTCTGCATCGGAGGTTCAGGGTGACTCCAAAGGGTGACCAGTCGGACTTACCGTTGGTTTCGGCTGTGCTGACCGGGAGCAGTTTCGCGAGACAGCCACAGCGGCGCACCCGACACCGGGGAATTGGTTGGGAGTGAAAGGGAGGAGTAAGACATGTTGCGAATGACTTGGTCCAGAACGGCACTTCTGGTGTCGGTTGGGTGGATGGGTTTAGGTTGCGAGGACGTGGAACTGCAGATGGAGGAAGACGTCGTCGCGTCGACCGTTCAGGGCATTCGCGGCCCGGATACGCAATGGGAGGAACGAATGACCTCCGGATATTCGAGCGCCACTCCGGCTTTGAAGTACTCAACCCCAGAACCGCCTGGCACATATGCGATTGGTTGTTCCGGAGTGCTGGTGAATCCGGTCAAGGTTATCACCGCACTTCACTGCATAAACCCAGCACTCGATCACGTCTTCTTTCCACAGAACGGCGGTTTCTCCTCACCGATCATAGACAAGGTGTGGCCCGACGGAGAGGAGCCCGGAGTACCGAGCGGCTGGTGGCCTCATTGGAAGGACATCGCAATCCTAACGCTGGGCACGCCGATCCCTCGGTGGATCGCTGAACCCATGCCCATTCGGCTCGATGACGACACCGATCTCTTTGGAACGGCGGCCGAGAAGGCTCTCGTTGCTGGTTGGGGAGGCAGCGTGTCGTACGATAGTGAAGATGGTAGCGGTTATCGTCGGACCGGTACCGTTTGGGGACTCAGCTGGACTCCCGAGTCCATACCGGTAATGGGCGGAATGTGGAGATCCAGTTCGACTCTATTCGCCGGCCCGTCGCCTGGAGATTCGGGCGGAGGGCTCTTCCACGTTGGGGCTCAGGTGGAACTCGTGGGTATCGCCAGCGGACACTACTCCGACGATGACCCGGAGAGTGGATTCTCCGTGTCATCGTACTGGGCGCCGATCGGCGGTCACGGAGAAGCCTGGCGTTCGTTCCTTTCAGAGAACCTTGCATGGACACCATCAATCGCGCTTCCAGAGTTCGGCTTGGCCGATCTTGCCATCTACGGAACCCATGATATCACGCTCAACGACCGCGTGCGCGTCATGAATCCCAACGGGTCGTTCGCAAACGTTGCTGCCGGTGGACACAGCGGAATTCATATCGATTACGCCTACTCGAATATCGGCGCTGACGCCGAAGTCGGCAACATGTGGGTGAACGATAATCTCGGCATGCGGGCGCGAAGCCGTGCGCGCCATCTGGTGGTGGAAGGGCGAATCATTGCTCAGAATGGCGCTTCCGCCAGCTCACTCATTGAGCACAGGGTATCGGCGATGCCGCCACTCGGTCTCCCCCCATGGCCATCCAGCGCACCAGTCTATCCTGACATCACCTTGCAGCCCGAGACTACGATGACGCTGGGGAACGCCGATTCCGTACGCGTTCACGGTCGGCTGGTGGTAAATCGAGCGGCGCGCTTGATACTCACCCCTTCTGCGGTACCCTACTACTTCGACAATGTCACGGTGGAGACCGGGGGGATCATTGAAGTCAACACCCAGTCCGCCCCCCAGAGGATCTTCGTCAGGGATAACCTGGTGTTCCGTGGTGAGCTGCGTGACTCGGACATCACGACTCGGGGCGACGTACTGATAGGAATCCATGGCAATCAGTCGGTGACTATCGGCGCCCCATTGGTTGGGACAGTTGTGGCTCCCAATGCCTGGGAGGTGATACTCGATGCCAATGGCGCCGTCTTTGAGGGAGCCTATATGGGGAAAAAGGTGACAGTTCATCAGGGGAGTCAAGTCACCCATCGACCTTTCCCTGGTACGTGGTGGTGACGTGTTCCCGCGATCGTGCATCTATGCTATCCTCAGCGGGTTGATGTCGAGCCCTAGTGTGCGTCGAGAGTGGTCAGTGTTGAGGCACAAGGCGATCGCCCATGTGGTCGCCTTGTGCTGTGCGCTGGGTGGATGTGGTGCCGACGCAGCGAGTGGCGACAACCAGAATGACAACGAACTGAAGGGTGCCGGGGGAGGATTGGTAGCTGGGGAAGGATTGGCGACCGGAGGGGAATTGGCAAGCGGTGGCACTCCTGGAGATGGCGGTGCAGATGCCGGAGTTGGAAGTAGTGGCGCCGGCACAGGCGGCCGTAGCCCCCGTGGTGACTACTTCAACAACACATGCGAGACATACCATCAGGTTGACGCGTTCGATGAGTGCGTTCGATGTCAGATTTCCTCATGTGAGAGGCAGTTGGCGACAGTGTTTGAGGAGGGCACTCTGTGCCCGACCGTGTCGGCCTGCTATGACCAGTGCAGCTGTGGCTCAGGCGAGTGTTACAAGACGTGTTTGGCGCAGGACTCGGAGCTAGACACCTGTGCGGACGCGGTCGCACAACTCACGTTCTGTCATGAGCAGAATTGTATCCCCTCCTGCGGGCGACCTATTCCAACCAACAGCGCAAGGATGATGCCATGAGCCCGAGAACGATGGCCGTTTGCGGCCAGCGCGTGTTAGCCACGTTGTGGCTACTGTTCGGTGGCGCCAGCTGTTCGAGCGATAGCGTGGCGTGTCCGACCTCCATCACGGGCTGGGTGGAGGTAGTGGTACACAGCGAATTCGCCTGCGATGAATTGAAAGTTCGGTTCAGTCAGGGCGAAACGGTTCTGGCTGAGTCGACCGATACCGTGCGTGGCTATACCATAGATGAGTGCGTATCGAGCTTTTTCCCCCCGGAATCATCTCGAATCGGTTCCTTGACGGTGTTGGTGTTGAACCAGGACGACGCGGAACTCGCCAGCAAGGACGTATCGAGACACTTCAATGATGCGTGTGGCCAGTACGACGACCTGGTTGTCGAAATTTCGCTCGCGCGTTGAGGTGCCTCGCGAGGTCAGCCTCCAGGGTGAGTTGGGTGGGCCTCACTCCGGCGGTGGGCTCCACTGGTGAACTCTCCTGCTCGCTGAAGCGACCGGGCTACGCGAATCCCTGGTGTCACGATCGATGACAAGCCGCGAGACGGATCCGCCAAGGGCCCGAGGCGCATCCTGCGATCGCGCGTCGTCACCGATGGTGGCTTGCCGGGGAGCGTGCGCCGGTCTGGCGGAGTCCGGGAGCGGAAACGGGTGGCGCTTGGCCAATCTCGGCCAGCGCTGGCCAGGGTTCGGCTCGACGATTCAGCGGCATTCCCCTTGCGGTGGCGCTGGCACGCGGTTCGCGAGGTCGCCCTCCCCATGGCAACGGGCTTCGAGCAGGAATTGCCGCGTCCGCTGGTGCTGCGGCATGCGTACCAGCCCGAGACACGGCGCTACACGCCGAGGCGTCCGGAGCGGTCTCTG
>CAYNEY010000012.1:0-30214 GCA_964396375.1 uncultured Polyangiaceae bacterium
CAGTACCACCAAGGCCAGTACCACCAAGGCCAGTACCACCAAGGCCAGTACCACCAAGGCCAGTACCACCAAGGCCAGTACCACCTTGACCGACGCCGCCCACCTCGATGTGGGCTCCAGGCGTTCCGGAGTCTTGTGAGCCTTCGCAACCCAAGCAGACCCCAACAATGCCAATTCCGCACAAGAAGTGGACAATGAGCGACCTTCGGTGACCGAGTCGGCAGGGATCTGCGTTGAGCATCTTTGGGGACCTCAGTGCTGCTAAAAGGGGCAGACTAGCGGTTAACTTTTCGAGGATCGACGACGCGCACGCGGTTTCCGAAGTCGCCACAAACGCAGAGACGGCAGGGTCATCAGTAGACGGCAACCCTTCGCCACAGGTGCACTAGCAACTCTAGACCTCCACCACTTGGCGCGAACTCGGCTGAATGTGCGCATCCCATGAAGCGCGCCAGAACATACTCCGACACAGCTCCAGCAGGAATCCCAAGCATCCAAGACATGTGGTCCTGAGCATCAAAGGCCCGAAGGATGGCATTTCAACCCGGAACCACGGTTGGTCTCCGATCCCCACTGGCCATCGGCTCGCAGAAGATGATCCCGAGGCCGAGATCTTTGGACAGCTCTCACATCATCAGACTCATCTCCGCGCGCCAAGAATCTCCATAGCAACGGCGAAACCGAATCCGTTACCTTAAGCGAACAAACACCAAGACTGGCCGGCTCACTGGCGGACCTTCGCGCTCGTTACCCACGGAAAGCGCCGAGTCGATCCGGATTACCTTAACGCAAGCGTTCAAGCGGTGTGAGGTTCGGACCATAGCGAAGCTCCTCGCCCTCTCGTCGCATGCAGCGCGCACTCTCGGTCACCAAGCATGTCGATTTCGGTCGAATCCTTGGGAGGAGGCAAGGTTCGCAGGGCTCGATGTCGAAAAACCGTAGTACCGCGGAACCGATTCCGAAGACTGTGGCAATCGAGCACCCGAAGCTCGCCGGAATCCTTCGGGGAGGCGGTGCAGCCCTACACCATTTCAGTGAAGGAACTGCGTCGACACGCCAGCATCCAACACGAACCTGAGGGCTTCGAACCGAGTCGTCACACACACCAGCCAACAACCTGAGCCATGGCACCAACCCTCATCCAGGCTCGACCAACCTTCCGAGGAACAGAACCGCCCCGGTCGGGCGATCGTGGATGAAGAACAAGAAGGGACGGCTCGCCTCGAAGCGAAGCTCAGGCTCGGCAGGTGCCGCCGCATCAGTCATCACCACGGCAGTCGCCGCCGCTGCTTCAGTGCCCTTCTCGTCCACAGCGACGAACGCCTTGTGGATCACTTGGCTGATCGCGAGGCTTGTCTCGGTGGTGATCCCACTGAAGTCGGCATTTCCACCGAAGGCGGTGGGCATACCGAGTTCTGAAAGACTGCGGGAGAGTTCAAACTCAGACTCGAACGTGAACTTCGGCAATGCCACCGCCACATAGAAGTTCTGCCGTGCCGCAAGCACTCCGGTGGCGAAATCGGCTGTGAATCCCTGCTCCACGCTAGCAAAGACGTCCTGATCCGGGAGTACCAACGTCATCTCGAGCTCGCCGCCTTGGTAGGGCATGCTGAGAGCCGCCCAACCCTCCCCCGCCGCATAAGCAAACGTACCATCCTGGTGCATCATGGTGGCAGTCGTCTCGGTGCCGTCAAGCTTCGTGAATGGCGCATCCCAGGTAGACTCGGGCTCGAAGGGTTGGGCCCAATCTGCATTGAAATAGACGGCATTGGTGAGCACCAAGGCCGTATCCCCATTGAGGATTCCGGGAGCAATGAGTTTAGGGATCCGCTCGTTGGTCTGCTCCGACACCCAACCGTTGATGGCAGCACGTGCCATCGGCTCGTCGCCGAAGTCGAGCAAACTCATTGCTGCGCCGTAGTTCACCGCCAGAACATCGAGGAACTCACCCTCGAACCCCAAGCTGTCTCGTCCAAACAAGGCGTTGGCGATGGAGAGTTCGAAAGCCCCTGCTGAAGCGCGGCTCTCGAGTTCGAGATCGAGCCGGTTCATGGCCGGGTGGAGGCGGTCCTCCGGAAGGGAGTAGTGCAGAACGGTCGCCATTTCCGTCGCCGTGGTTCCCTCCGCGCCCGCGTAGGTCATGGCCAGCGCGGTCGAGATGCTATGCGGCGACGCGAACAGGTTGCCGGGCTCGGCGCGAAGAGAGCCATACAGATCGGCGGCGAAGGCGAGGTTGTCGGCGGCGAGCATGAGGCTATCCTCCGTGGACACACTCGGATTTCGCTCACGGCTGAGTTCGGAACGCGCCTCACTGATTGCGTCGGTCGGATCAGCGCTGGGATCGCTCGAGCAAGCCAAGAGGACAAGGGGAAGGGAGGATCGCCCAAGGATTGACCGTAGTGCCATAGCCCCTGGTGAAGCAATGCCTGTGCCATGGTGCCATCACCCCACTTGCGACCAATTCGGCCCGGAGGGAGTGGCACATGGCACAGAGACGGACTTGGACGTCCGAGCTTCGCGTTTCGCCTTGACCAGTTGGCGCCAGCATGGACGACTGACCACGATGCGCTCTTCTATTCACCCATCCCTCCTGATAACACTGCTCCTGGTTCTCGGCTGCTCGAGTTCTGGTGGCGGAGGCGAACGTGGTCCCGGAATCTTCGGAACGGCCGGTGATGACCAGCAGGGGCAGGGCGACGCGAGCGACGCGGGTGACGCCGGCAACGCGGGGGACGCGAGCGATGCGGGTGCACCAGCAACCGAGAATGGCGGGGAGACTTCCGTCGAGGGTGGAGCAGCAGGACAATCCACCGTGGAGATCGGCGGAGTCACCGGGCGGGGCGGGGCCACAGACAGCGGCGGAGTCACCGGGCGGGGCGGGGCCACAGGCAGCGGTGGCAGCACCACCGGTACGATCAGCGAGGTCCCCTTGACCGCAACCGATCAAACCACGAACGTCACGTTCGACAATGGCCTCACAATCTCGATTCCAGGCGGAGTTCTTACCGAGAACACCACCCTCACCGTCCAACCCTCCCCAGAACTCCCGGCTACGGTTAACTCTCCGCTCGAACTTCTGGGCAGCTACGAGTTTCACCTGGGAGACATGACCGAGTTCGCGCAACCGATCACCGTGAGCATCCCCTACGATGAGTCCCTCCTTGAACCCCAGCTCGATGAAGGGCGAGGCCTGTTCGTGGGGTACTGGGATGCTGAGGCGCTCGCTTGGACCACGGTCCCCTTCGCGGTCGATACCGAGCAGAACCTCCTCTCCTTCGAGACTCGACACTTCTCCACTTGGGTGTACTGGACGCTGCGTGGTCATTCTTCGGTCAGAACGACTGAGGGTCACTTCGACGTCTACTACGATCCATCAGCCACCATGCCGCTCACCGAAGACACGACGCTCACCATGCGACAGTTCGCGGTTCTGGTGGGAGAGCTCATGGAGACCGCGTACGCGGGCTATGAGGCTGCTGAGCTCAGGATGCCCACTTACTACCTCACCTCGACCATCAAGGTCATCGTGACCGATGACCTCCGCTGGGCCTGGGAAACCTGGAGCCTCGATGGCTACAACCCGGTCTACGAGAGCCAGGCCGAAACCTCCCCCTTCTTCTCGGCGTTTACTGGAAACATCTTACTCAAGTTGTCACAGCTCACCACCGAAAACCAGATCCGAACCGACGGTGCCCACGAACTCTTTCATGTGATTCAGAATGAGTATGCGACCGTCCGAAAGATGGCAAACAACCTCTGGTGGACTGAGGGAACACCGGACTATGCTTCGTTTGCCCTTGCCTGGGGCCAAACGCTGCCGCTCAACCTCTTTCACGAGCTGACTCCAGCCAACTACTTCGAAGAACCACTCACGCAAAACCAGGATACTCACGCCTATCAGATGGTCCGCTACCTCGATTACCTTGTCAGCACCCAAGGAGTCGACTTCATGACGCTTTGGGACGAGGTTTCCGAGGCCAGCAACCCTTTCACGGTCTTCGAAACCGTGGTCACACGGGATGGCCTCCACGCCTCCTCCTCCGCGTGGACCAACTACTTGGCCCAGATGTGCTTCGCTCCGGACACCGACTTCGGCGCGCTGGTTACCAACAAGACCCTCACTGCCACAGACACGACCCTCACCTTTTCATACCCGACTCTGGTCGGCAGCTACAGCGCCTCGATAGCCAGGATCCGAACCCAGCTCGCCGCCGGGCAGACCGAGCGCACCTTCACGTTGACCAGCTCCGGCCTCGGCTCAGGCGGCAGCGTGGAGCTCTGGCTCGCACGTGCAGGCGGGGCCCCCACCTTGACAGACGTGCTGGTAGATGGCGATCTCACCAGCGTCCCCATCACCATCGATGCCACGGACGCGATCTCTGCGGTAGCGATCAACACGGATACAGGGACCAAAACGGTCACCCTCACCGTCGCCGAGACAGCCCCGACCGATCCTGGCGATGACTGCCGTTTCCCCTCACCAGGGCTAACCTACGTCACGGTCAATGCCAGCACCGCTGACTGCACCGAAGCTCGTGAGTTCTCCCTGTGCTTTGACATCGACGACGGAGGCAATGTCACCAAACCCGAAGAATCGAGCGGCGGCTGCGACTCGTTCCTCGACGATTACACGATAACGGGTCGAGCAACCTGCTCGTCGGTGTCTCTGAGCTACACCATGACCGTAGCCGCCGCCGACACCTACCCAGGATGCTCCCTGTCGTCCACGGTGATTCGCACCCAGATCTTCAGCGGGGAGGCCGCACTGAGTCACGATGCTGTTTCTGATACGCTGAGTGTGACGAGCAGCGCAGGAACATACCAAAGCTCGTATGCATCAACCGACTGCAGCAACACCTTCCCCACCTGCAGTGCCACTGATCTCACGGTTACGACGGCACGTTGACGATGGCTCTCGACCCACTGCTTCTCGATTTGCTCGAAGCGGCGAGGTCGGGACGGGTTCTCGTGCTGACCGGGGCTGGGATCTCGACGGAGAGCGGAATCCCGACCTTCCGTGGTGAAGAAGGCTATTGGGTCGTTGGTTCACGCAACTACGTCCCCGACGAGATGGCCACGGCGCGCATGTTCCGATCCCATCCGGAGGAGGTCTGGCGCTGGTACCTGTGCCGTTTCGGGCTCTGCCACACATGCCAACCCAACCCAGCGCACCAGGCGCTGGTCAGGTTGGAACACAGCCTTCTCGATCGGTTCACCCTGGTTACGCAGAACATCGATGGGCTCCACCGCCGTGCCGGCTCGTCTCCGCGGCGCACCTTCTGCATCCATGGTGATTCGAACCTCGCGCGCTGTTCCCGAGACTGCGGGATCGGCCTAATCGAACAGCCCGTCGTCGACCTCCACGACGCCACCACGACGCCACCACGCCCCTCTCGGACCAGGATTTCACACGGCTCCACTGTCCTTCGTGTCGAGGCTGGCTGCGGCCGCATGTTCTGTGGTTCGACGAATGCTACAATGAAGAGTTCTACCGTGCCGAGAGCGCACTCCACGCGGCCGCAACTGCGGATCTCTTGCTCGTGATCGGCACGAGCGGGGGCACCAGTCTTCCGGCAAGAATCGGCGAACTATGCCTTCGTCTGGGTACCCCAATCGTGGACATCAACCCAGAGGCGAACCCATTCTCGGAACTGGCAACACGGAGCCCACGGGGCTACACCCTTCGTGCCCGAGCTGCCAAGGTGGTAAAAGAGATGGTCGCAGCGCTCACGGGCTGAGCGGATTCAACACGTTCTGAGGTTTGCCTCTGCTCTAGCCACATCCTCGTGGATCTGCGCCACAAGCTCGGCCACGCTGGTGAAGCGCACGATGTCTCGAAGCCGCTCAATCAGGTGGACCCGCAGGGAGGTGCCGGTCAGATCTCCCACCGGCACAAGCAGGTGAACCTCAGCGGTGGGGGGCCGACCCACGGTGGGCCGCGGACCGAAATGCATGACACCTGGCAACTGCTCGAGATGCGCGCACTCAGCGCCGCCGAGGACATCGACCCGCACTGCATACACACCGTGACTCGGCAAAGCCTCGGTGAACCCGGTCAGGTTGGCGGTGGGAAACCCCAGAGTTCGGCCTCGCCCATCGCCAGGTACGACCACACCGGAGATCACATGGGGTCGACCCAGGATGGCGCAGGCCTCAGCAACCCGTCCCGCGACCAGAGCCTCACGCACCCGACTGCTCGAGAACACACGGTCTTCATCGCTCACCAGCGGCACGGGGTGATGGGCGAAACCAAGCTGTCCGCCGAGGCGCTGGAGCAGCCCACCATCTCCCGCCCGATCGTGGCCGAACCTGAAATCCTCCCCCACTACCACGTGACGGGTGCAGAGCCTGCTCACCAGGACCTCCCGTACGAAATCTTCTGCAGACAGGGCTCGAAATCCCTCATCGAAGGGCTGGACGATCACGGAGAGTTCGGAGGCAAGCCCGAGCAAGAGCTCGAGTTTGCTCGGAGTTGGAGTGAGGATCAGCGGTCCTTTTCCCCACAGCGCATGGGCGGGATGGGGTTCGAACGTCAGAATGACCGGCGCAAGCTCTTCCCCGCGAGCCAGCTCGAGAGTGGTCGACACCAGATACTGGTGCCCCCGATGAACGCCGTCGAAATTGCCGATTGCCACGGCGATCCCGCGAGAATGCTGCGGAAGCTCGCGATAGTGGGAAAAGACACGCTGCATCGCCGGGGCCCCTCTACTACGCGGATGGGGGGAGAGCTAGGCCGAAGCTCATGGTATGACGTTCCACGAACTCCAATGCATGAATACTCCCTGGTTCTTTCCCTGATCGAGCGCGTAGAGCAAGAGGCTCGCCGGAACCATGCCAAGTTGGTGAAGCGCGTGGCGGTGCGACTCGGCGAGCTCTCGGGTGTGGAAGCAGAACTCTTCGAATACGCCTATGAGATGGCCCGGACCGGAACCCTTTGTGCCTCCGCAGAACTCGTGGTCACCCGCGTGCCAGCGGTGTTCCGCTGCTCTCACTGCGATCGTGTGCTCGACCATCGGGTCAGCCTGGAGTGCTCAGAATGCAGTGCGGCCGGCCGACTTTCCGAAGGAGACGACATAATGTTCGATCAGATGGAAATTGAGGTCTAGCAGCAGTCAGCTTCATTATCGGCCTTATGACCTGTTTACCGTAGGCTCTGGCGTGGGGACGATCTCGCGCCAAAGTAGCGCCCTCGTGACTCCAGCTGAAATCTGCGAGGCCGCGCGACGCGGACAGGTGCCGAGGATCGTCCTCGTGGCAGGTGCTGAAGCGCATTTTCGTACCCAAGTGCTCCAGGCGATCAAGGAGGCCACGGTGGGAGGGGGGATCCCTGGTCTCAACGAGGACAGCTTCACGGCCGGCGAGTGCGACGTCGATCAGGTGCTCTCCGCCGCAAAAACCCTGCCCATGTTGAGCCAGAAGCGCTTCGTCTTGGTCCGCTCCCTCGAGCGATGGGAGGGGCAAGCCGACAAGACGAAGGACAACGACAAGAACCGCGCAGATCCCTTTGAGCGGCTCCTCGACTACGCCAAGGATCCCGTAAGCTCAACCGTGCTGGTGTTGGTCGCTGAGAAACTGGACGGACGCCGGAAATTCGCGACCGTTGCCAAAAAATCCGGCTGGCTGGTGCCCTGCGATCCCCTCACGCGGGCGGCTATTCCGGGTTGGGTGGCAAGTTACGCGAAGACACGCTCGGTGCGAACGGAGGCTGGCGTGCCCGAGCTGATCGCCGAGGTTGCCGGCACCGACCTATCGGCGCTCGCCGACGCCGTGGATCGGTTATCTCTGTACGTGGGAGAAAACAGCGTCATCACCGAGGACGCTGTAGGGATTTGCCTGGCTCGGGTCCGCACCTCCACGGTTTGGGAATTGGTCGGCGCGGTGGGACGACGTGACCTGGGCGCCGCACTCACCGCCCTCGACACGGTCTTCGATCCCTCGGATCAGGGCCTACCCCTGGTGGGTGTGCTGGCTTGGTCGGCAAGACAGCTGCTCAAGTTTGAATCTGCCACCCGAAACGGCTCGCCCCCAGCCGAGGCCGCACAAAAGGCGGGAGCCCCCCCCTTTCGCGCGCGCGAACTCAGTGAACAGATCCGACTCATCCCGCGCGGGGAACTGGAGCGCTGGCTCGAACTTCTAGCCCGAGTGAACTTGGACCTCAAAGGGCGATCGCGCCGGCCCGCACGAGCAGTCCTCGAGCATGCCGTGATGACGCTGTGTCGCGTCCAGAAGCCAAAGATCGCCCCTTCAGCAAGGAGCCGGGCTTGACCATCGAGGGGGAGCGCACCATACCGGATCTTGGACCCGGGGAAGGTTCGGACGACCGGACCGTAGCCTCGGAGAGTGATGCCATGAGCGTTTCCTTCGATGTTCGCGAGACCAGTCCCTCGAAGCTGCTTTGCCTGGCCAACGCCCCAGTTCCGACACATTACGGAGTGTTCGATGTCAGCGTCTATCGGTGGGAGGGGGATGCCTTTGCTTCCGAGATGGGTCTGAGTGACCAACACGTGGCGCTGGTCATGGGTGATGTGCGCGGCAAGCGCAACGTCGCGGTTCGGATCCACTCCGAGTGCATGACCAGTGAGGTGTTCGGTTCGCTCAAGTGTGATTGCCGCGAGCAACTCCTCGAGGCTCAAGCAGAGATAGCCCGGCGCGGCGAGGGCGTGATCGTGTACCTACGGCAAGAAGGTCGGGGGATCGGCCTTGCTAACAAGATCCGCGCCTATGCACTGCAGGCGATGGGTGCAGATACCATCGAGGCCAACGAGATGTTGCACCTCCCGGTGGACGCCCGACAATACGACGTAGCGGTGGCCATACTTCAGCAGCTGGGGGTTCTTTCGGTGGAACTGCTCACCAACAACCCCGACAAGGTGGACCAGCTGCGCAGCCTGGGGTTGCCGGTGGAGAAGCGCGTGCCGGTGGTCATCGCTCCCACGCCGTTTTCGGCAGGTTATCTTGAAGTGAAACGCCGACGGATGGCTCACGCCCTCCCCAACTTCGACGAAACAACCGCAGAGTCGAGCGACGAACACAGTCGTCCGGCCCTGCACGTCATTGGTTCCAACCGCAAGCGCTGAATAGAGTTCTTCCCAAGCTTCGGGTTAGACCTTCTTGCCCGCGGCCGCCGCCAATCGTCCTCGGAGCCGGGCTGCGTATCCGTCCTTGTTCTCTTGGCGCACCCGGGCAATGGCGAGGGCATTGTCAGGCACGTCGCGCGTTACGGTAGTGCCCGTGGCCACGTAGGCAAAGGCACCGATGGTAACCGGCGCGACCAGCTGAGAGTCGCTGCCGATGAAGGCGCCCTCCTTGATCACGGTCTTGTGCTTCCGGTAGCCGTCGTAGTTGCAGAAGATGGTCCCAGCGCCCACATTCGCTTTCTCGCCAATATCGCCATCTCCCAAGTACGCGAGATGATTTGCCTTGGCCCCACGCCGAACCCGGGTCTTCTTCGTCTCCACGAAGTTCCCGATGTGCGCCTCCGCTTCGATCTCCGAACCCGGTCGCAGGTGTGCGAAGGGGCCAATCTGCGCATCCTCACCGACTTGGCTGTCAACGATCACCGAGTACGGCTTGAGCCAGGCGCGGTCAGAGATATGCGCATCCTGGAGCACGCAACCGGTCTCGACGCGCACGCCAGCGCCGATCTGGCTCTTACCGGTCACTACCACGCCATCGCTGATGGTGGAGTCTTCGCCGATGCAGACGGCATCATCGATCCGCGGCCTACCCTGGATGGTCACCCCCGCACACCGGTGTCTACTCCTGATCCGCTCCAGCATGAGCTGCTCGACCCGCTCGAGATCCTCCCGATCGTTGACCCCCATCAGCGCATCCGAGGAGCCAAGCACCGCCCGTGCCGCGCGATGACGTGCGAACCAGGGGACGATGTCGGTGAGATAGAGTTCACTCTGAGCATTGTTGGGACTCAACGTCGACAGCGCCTGCCCGAGCTCTCGCGTCGGACCGAAATAGACACCGGCGTTGACCTCGGTGATCGCCAGTTCCTTGGGCGCCGCGTCACGCTGCTCCCGAATCCCAACCAGAGAGCCGCTCGCGTCCCGCAAAATCCGGCCATACCCACGTGGATCGTCGAGGCGCGCGGACAAGAGACTGAGGTTGTCTTCGGTGGCGAGCAGCGGCTCGAGATCCGGGGCGGTGAGCAGCGGCGTATCGCCGCAAAGAATCAGCGTCATCAAGCTTCGGACACCGTCCAACCCAACGCGCACCGCATCCCCGGTGCCGCGCGGCTGCTCTTGAACCCGGATGTCGACCCGTTCCCCAAGCCCCAACCCAACCAAGGCGGCTCTGGTGAGCGCCTCGGACTTTGGACTCGTCACAACCACCACGCGACTCGCGCCTAACTCGAGCGCAGCTCGAACTGGGTAGGCGAGCAGTGGTTGTCCGGCGACCGGCAACAGCACCTTGGGTGTACGACTCCTGATCCGCTTGCCCTGGCCAGCGCAAAGCACGATGCACTCGAACGGCATACCCCTTCTGGTACTCCCACTCGGTCCGTATTAGCAAATTCAGTGGGTCAGGGACGGCCAGTACTGAGCACGGAGGCGCCGCGGGCAGGCGAGGCCGCGGTAGCTGGCCGAGGCAACTCGTCCTGGGAACGCTGGCCCGATCTCCCTCGTGTCTGCGCCTCGGTGCGCTTCTGATAGACGACGATGCGCTCATCCGGCAATACCGGATCGCGTCGCGAGCGCCGATTGATTCGCTCCATACTGCCCACGGAGAGTCCATAGCGAGCACCAATCTTGGCCAAGGTGTCGCCTTCCTTGGCTGTGATAACCAGGCGCTGATTGCCCCGCAGGTTCTCGTGATACTCAATGAACTCAGTGCTTCCAGCCACCAGAACCCTCGTCCTTGAGCCTTCGAGGTAGGTCACACGCTCGAGCTTGTGACTCGTCTCGACGAAGATTTGTAGCACCATGTCCGGCTGGAGCCGCGCTGACGGATCGATCGCATTGTGCGCGAGGAGTTCCGCGCGCGATACCCCGAAGGCCCGCGCGATGCTGGACAGCGAGTCTCCGGGAACGGCGCGATAGAAAACTCGACGTTTTCCGGGGATGTCCGTGGAGTTAGGCATTACCACGACCACCTGCTGATCGGTCTGGGTATCGCGAGTCTCTACCAAAGTACGCGGTACCAGCAGGACCGTTCCGGCCTCCAGCCGTTCGGAGCGCTCGATGCGGTTCAACGAGCGGAGCAACTCGGGATTGGTTCCCTCGCGC
Source organism: uncultured Polyangiaceae bacterium (assembly GCA_964396375.1). Taxonomy (GTDB): domain Bacteria; phylum Myxococcota_A; class Polyangia; order Polyangiales; family Polyangiaceae; genus FEN-1139. Next base: position 11,238 of record CAYNEY010000012.1, read on the forward strand.
AGCGCCACAGCCTCCACGTCATCACCCTGCTTGGTGACAGTGGGTACCAGGTCAGGTTCGAGACTCGGACCACGTCCCAGCTTCTCACGCACCAGCTCCCCCGTTCCGCTCGGTACACGGACGCGGAAGCTCTTTCTCCCCCCACCAAGCACGGGAGGGGTGCGTCCCGCGAGCAGCTGGGGATTGAGGCGCTCGATCTCTGCCTCCGAGACGCCAGCTGCGACCGCGACGGAGAGCAGCGACTGTCCTGGTCCCACCAGTACGGTCTCGCTTTTCTCCGGAGGGTCTTTGGCAACGTCCGAGAGGTCGAAGAACGCACGGTTCTCCATCACCATCATCAGCGCGAAGATCTTCGGGACATACAGGCTCGTCTCCCAGGGAATTCCGCCTTCGTGTTCGGAAAGCAACCAGAAGTCATTGGTGTTGTACTTCTGGATGGAGCGCGCCAACCCCGCGTCACCCATGTTGTAAGCGGACAGCGCGAGTTCCCAGTTGCCAAAGCGTCGATGGAGATCGGACAGTAGCTTGGTGGCAGCCTCGGTGGCACGCGCCGGATCGAGCCGCTCGTCCACCCAACGGTCCACGGTCAACCCGTAGATCCGCGCTGTCTCGGGCATGAATTGCCACAGCCCGGCCGCCCCTGCAGACGAGCGGATCCCCGGGTTGTGGCCACTCTCGACCATACTCTGCCAGATGAGTTCGCGGGGCAAGCCAGCCCGGGTCAGCTCCGTCAGGATCAACTCCTCGTAACGGCCAACCTTCCTCGCGAAGGCTCGGGCGATGGCTCTCCCCTCGGGTGAACTGCGGTAGAAGTCGAGGTATGTGGTGACCTTGTCATCCAACCGCGAGACGGTGCGCGGACGGAAGAGTTCTCGATAGTGCTGACTCGGGTGGCTCGGCTCGCTCGTGGTAGCCCCCGTGTCGTGTTCATCCCAGTCGAACCCCACACGCAAGCCCGGCAGCGGCCGAGGAAACAGGCTCTGTTCCGCCTGATTCAGAGCCTTGAGCTCTGGGTCATCGACCTTCGAGCCCGCCACGTCCACGATCGGCGAGCCTGCGATGGCCCGACGCACGGCCAGGTTGGGCGTGCTTTGGGGTGTTCCGGCTGGCAGCGTGGGCTTTGGCACCTTGGGGGGACGACCAACTTGATGACTGGGCTTCGTGGAAGCCTTGCCGGTCGCATTCTTGGAACTGGTGGCGCGAGCGACTTCGAGCCCTGATGCCCCTTTTCGCACACTGGGCCCTCGGAGGAGCGACGCGGGAGATGCGGCTGCTGGTTTGCTGGCACGAGCCACCGCCTCCTCCTTCCTTATCGGCTTCGCGGGAGTCGGCGTCCTTAGCCCCTCGGAAACCGACACAGCCCCCTTTGGGTCGCCAGCTCCCGCGCCCCGCCCCTGACTCGGCGCGGCTTCAGCCGGACAGAGGAGGGACAGCCAGGCGCCGCACACAAGGACCTGTGTCGAACGACAAAAGCTCACCCCCCTCTAGTTAGTTGCTCCCACTACCTCGGTCAAAGAACCGGAGTCGATTGACGGCATCCCAACCCAGGCACTTGCGCTGGTGAACGACCGGCCGCTCTGATGACATGCCGGCCACTTCGCCAAGTCAAAGACAGATCCCCCCAAGCCACTCGGCGATCTCGTGGATCGACATCGAGCGGGAGACCACCCCCGCCCGAACCGCCGCGCCAGGCATCCCGTACACCACCGCCGACTCCGGGCTCTCGGCGATCACCATCCCACCCTGATCGCGGATCGCCCGGGCGCCCTCGACTCCGTCGTCACCCATTCCTGTGAGCACAATCCCAATGGCGCGTCCCTGACCGACTCTCGCAATGCTGGTCAACAGCCGGTCCGCGCTCGGAGCGTAGCGGTCACCTGGCTCTGGGACACTGACCCGCGCGCGAAGCTCCCCAGTCCGATTGCGCTCGATCTCGACCGAGTGGCGCCCCGGACACACGAACCCAGTTCCCGCGCTGACCAGAGCATTGTCTTCGGCCTCCGTAACGGTCAGACTGCTGCGTCGATCCAAGCGCTCGGCAAACGTGCGGGTGAACTTCTCCGGCATGTGTTGGGCAATTGCAATCGCGGAGTGGGGGCGCTCTGGGATCCGCGAGAACGCCTCCATGAGCGCTGTCGGTCCTCCTGTGGACGAGGCAATCCCGATCAGGTAGCGAGGCTCGACAAAGGCACCCTGCACGGCGTGACTCTTATTCCCAAGGCTCTCGGTGAGTCGGCGCAGTGCCAGCGTGCCGGGGCGCATGGATTTCACCATCCGGACCTTCTGCAACAAATCCTCCCGAATCCTCGCCAACTCCGAGTCAGCGAAACGGTCAGGCTTGGCAATGAAATCGAGAGCCCCAAGCTCCAGGGCGCGAAACACGTTCTCCTTCTGATTGTAGGATGAGACGATGATGACGGGAGTTGGCGCCACGCTCATCAGAATCCGAAGGAAGGTGAAGCCATCCATCCGCGGCATCTCCAGATCCAGCGTAATGGCGTCAGGCCGGTGGAGGGTGACCATCCGCAGCGCCTCGTCACCGTCCGCGGCCTTTCCCACCACCTCTACCTCGGGATCACTGGTCAGTATATCCGAGATGCTGCGGCGGTTGTAGGCAGAATCATCCACGACCAAGACCCGGAGTCGCCCCTCGGCCATCGTTACGTCTCCCCTCCTGCACCACCAAACAGTGGCCTCCGATAGGCCAAATCCTCCGAGAGGTGCACCAACTCGAAGGCTGTGGTCATGTTCACCAACGACTCCGAGTGACCAAGAAATAGGTACCCACCTGGCACGAGCCGCGCATACAGGTTCTCTATCACTCTTCGCCGAGAACGCTCGTCGAAATAGATGAGCACATTCCGGCAGAACACTGCGTCGACTCGTCCGACAATCGCCGTACGCCGAGCGTCCAGCAGGTTGAGCTGTCCGAAATGGCAGAGACGACGCACATCTTCCCGCACCCGCCACCCCTGCTCGACCTCTTCGAAATACGCCCGCCGGAGCTCCGGGGGCGTGACCCGAAAGGCGTGTTCTCGATACACCCCGTGACGTGCCGCCGCCACGTTCTGCTTCGACACATCACTCCCCACGATCCGCACCTCAGCGTTTGCGAACAGCCCCGACCGAATCACCAGAATGGCGAGGGTAACCACCTCTTCCCCGGTCGCGCACCCCGCACTCCAGATCCACAAGCGCCGATGGTGTGTCGCCCGAGCAGCCAGCTTCGGCAGAACCTCCTCTTCGAAGCAGCGCAGCTGGTAATCTTGCCTGAAGAAGTAGGTCTCCCGAGTCACCAAGCGCTCGATCATCTCCTCCAGCTCTTCGGCACCACGATTCGAGAAGCGCAGGTATTTGTAATACTCGGCGAAGGAGGGCAGTCCGAGCGCGTGCACCCGCTCGCTGAGTCGGCGTTCGAAGCTGACCTGTGCTGCCTCATCGTAGTGGAGCCCGACCCGAGCGTTGACCAGATCGCGCAACATGCGAAACTCTTCCGCCGACAACGGAAGAAACGCTCCGGGCGACGGCCGAAGGTTCATCGGGGCGGCAGGCTCCCCATCCCAGGTGGTGGCGAACTGCGACGTGAGACCATGGGCGCCTCGAGCTCGCCCAGGGCGCGGGTGATCGCATCGCGTACCATCGCCTCTGACTCCTCGGCGAGTCGTCGCCGGAGCGACAGCACCGTCGAAGTGTTCTTGACCCTTCCCAGAAGATCCGCGGCGAGTCGCCGCACATCCCACGCCTCGTGTTCGAGGCAACCCAGCAACGGCTCCGGTGGAGGCAGCTCTGGACCCTCGAGCAGCGCTAGCAGTGCAGCCTTGACCACCTCTGCCTCAGGGTGACAGAGGCACGCCACCAACGCCGCGAGTCGCCCAGACTCGGTGAGTCGCCCGATCGCCTCCACCGCCGCCACTGCCCGCGCCAGGTGCGGGCCGAGCGCGATTGGGGCAAGCGTAGGAAGCAGCGGTGACACCTGGGCACTCAACAAGGCATCGATGGCCGCTACGATGAGTTCTTCGTCGTCGACCACCTCGAGCAGTTCAGAGATCCGCGCGACAATCTCCGGCGAACGCGCTGGATCGTGCAGCCTGCCCAGGGCGGACACCGCCGCGATCCGCACATCACGACTCTCGTCGGTCAGCGCGAAGATCACGGCATCAATCACACTTCTCTGGTTCAGTCGGGTCAACGTCTCAAGGGTGATCTTCCGCACTTCAGCCCGCTCGTGCCTGAGTCCCTCACGGCTCCAGGTCTCGACCTCGACGCCAACGTCGAGGTCGGCCTGGGCCATGACCCCAAGGATCAGGATTCTCAGCTCCCCTTCCGAACCAGCGCCGGTCGTCGCGTCAACGAAGCGCTTCGCGTCCTCGGGATAGACCGGGGAGAGGGCGAGCACGGTGCCTTGCACGGCTTTCCTCAGCGACCCAGGGAGCCCCGGATATCGCGCGAGCAATCGTTGGTACAGACGCCGATCCGAGACCTGGTGCATGATCTCGACAACCCGACGGGCTACCTCGAGATCATCGCTTTCGATGTCGCGTTCCATGAGCGCGAGCAGTCGTTCACGGTCAGCCAACTCCGCCAGACGGCCCAACTGCCGGAGTGCGACCCGCCGCCGCGGCAGTTCTTCTCCCTCGGCGAGAGAAAACAGCACCGGCAGCGCTCGTTGCTGCAGAAACTCAACGACCAGATCGGTCCACGCCGCTACCTCGTCTTGCTCCGAAAGAGCAAATACTCCCTGGAGACAGGCGTCACTTCCGAGAGCGGCGAGCAGCATCACCACCGCACGCACCTCGTCGACCCCCGCCGAGGCAAACCGATTCATCAGGCCGAGTCCTACGCTATCGGGGAGCCGAGCCAGAGCATGCCGCCCCGCCTCAAACTGCTCGCGCCCCATCGTGAGGTAGGCCCCAAACGCCCGGAGAAGGCAAGGATCACACTCCTCACCTGACTCCTCGAGCCAACCCGTGAACACAGCGGCCACCCTCGTCTCCGGAAGCCGCGCGAGCGCGAGCGCCACCCCCTCCTTCAGAATCGGGTCGCTGAACAGCGGCTCCAGCGACTCCCAATCAAGAACCAGACCGAGATGATTGGCCGCCTCCAATGCCGCCAGCGTCTCGAGGCGATTTCCAGAGCGGACCAGGCCTACCACCACCGGCCGGATCTCGTCCACGCACCCCACACCAATCGACTCGATGGCGTCTATGGCCGCCACCCGCACGTTTTCGTCCGGATCGCGGATCAAAGCGGCAAGAACACTGAAAGCCCGTGCCTGCCGCGAGCGCCCCAGAATCTCCGCGGCGAGCTTACGCAGATCGGCGTCATAGTCCACAAGAGCGGCCCAGATGCGCTCGACGGCGATCGCGCCGAAGCCGGAAAGCGCCTCAACGGCGGCGTTGCGAAACCCCACGTCGTCGTTGACCCGAAGCTCGGCAAGGAGCGCGTCAACCACCTCAGACTGTGGTTCGATGGATCGCACCACACACGCTGCCTCCTTCCGAACCCGCCAGTCCTCGTCCGCGAGCATCGGGATCAAGAGCGAGAGCGCCTGTCCCGGCGCGCTCCCGGTGAACTGCTGCACTGCCACACGACGTCGCTCGGCGTCTCGCGACTGAAGACCGTTCGCATCACCTGTGTGGCTCACGGAGCCCCCCCTCGCTCACCGTCGGCACACTCCAGCCCACGAGTAAGGTCCTCGAACTCCGAGAGGTCGAGCACGAAAACCATAGTCTTTGGGGTGCGGCAGACACCCAATAAGCATCGATCGGCCTCCCCACCGCCCAGATGTGGAGGCTCCCGCAGTCCCTCGCCTGTCGTCCCAAAGACCTCTGTGACACGGTCGACCACCAGTGCCAAGGTGCGGTCACCGACCCGAACCAATATCCATTTGACCTTACGCGGATCACCTCCGCCCGGCGCACCAAAGCGGATCCTGAGATCTACCACCGGGATCACCTGTCCCCGGTGATCGGCTACGCCAATGACCGTGGACGGCGCGTGGGGCAGCGGCACTACAGGCTGCGGATTGGCGATCTCGCGCACCTCGCCGATCGGGACCGCATAAGTGACCGAGCCGACCACAAATCCCACTAGGCTCTTCTCCACCTCCAGTCGCTGCCGGCCGCGCACCATCTGCTTCATCCTCCAGAGTTCATCGAGAGCCGCTCGAGATCGAGCAGGATAAGGACCTCTCGGCCATGGCGACCAATCCCCACTACGTGTTCCGCCACATCTCCCCCCAACGCCGCCGCTGGCTCAACCTGATCATCGAGCAGTCGAACCACCTGTCGCACCTCGTCCACCAGATATCCCAGCACCTCACCGCGGGATTCACTGAGCAGGATGCGGTAGCGATGTGCTCCCTCGCTCGCCCAAATTCGCAAGCGGGTCTTGAGATCGACAACGGTGACCAATTGACCGCGGACGCTGCACACCCCAACCACGTACTCAGGGGCCCGCGGAACGACGGTCATCGGAGGTGGGGTCAGTATCTCGCGGATCTGTGTCAGCGCGACCGCATACAACTGACCTCCGAGCATGATCGAGAGAAACTCTCGGATAGCGCCGCCGTCGGCGCCCGGCACCAGATTCAGCGCTCGTCCACCGACCCGCATCAGCTCAGTCATGCAGCACCCAGCCCTTCACCTTCTGAGGCTCCGCGTTCTTCAGCACCTCCTCGATGATGGACGCGGGATCGAGCACCAAGCCCACGCGTTGATCCCCAAGTTCGGTAGCGCCAGAGAATCCGCGCACCCTTGACAGGGACCGTCCCAGCGGCTTGATCACGATATCTTGCTGGCCGAACAACTCATCGACCACGAACCCAAGGCGACGGCTACCGAGGGTTGCGACCACCGTGAACTGTCGATGAACGGGCCCAACGGTACGGGGCAGTTCAAAGAACCCCTCCAAGCGACAGATCGGCAAGGTGGCACCGCGGAGCGAGATCACCTCGCGACCGTCGACGATTCTCACCTGCGAACCATCGAAGGCAATCGCCTCCGACACACTCGAGAGAGGGACGGCAAAGACATGGCAATCCACACCGACCAGAAGCGCACTGACGATGGCCAGCGTAATCGGCAAGGTGATGGTGAACTTGGTACCCGAACCCACGTCACTCTGCACGTCAATCACACCGCCTAGCCGCGCGATGTTGTTCTTCACCACATCCAGACCCACCCCGCGACCGCTCAGCTCACTCACCTGGCCACGTGTGCTGATGCCAGGCAGAAAAATCAGGTTCAAGGCCTCAGCCGCGTCGATCGAGCTGACTTCATGAGACTCGATCACCCCGCCCGCCACGGCGCGCTCGAGAACCAGAGCGAGGTTGATCCCTCGGCCGTCATCCTCGACCTCCAGCACCACGTGATTACCTTTCTGGAACGCGTTCAGGGCAATGGTCCCAGTTTCGGACTTCTTGACCGCGATCCGCTCCTGCCGCGACTCGATGCCGTGATCGATGGCGTTCCGAATCATGTGCATCAGCGGGTCGGAGAGTTCTTCCACGATCAGCTTGTCTATCTCGGTCTCGGAGCCCGTGATCACCAGCCGAATATCCTTGTCGAGCTCGCGGCTCATCTGGCGCACCGCCCGCGCGAGACGCTCAAAGACTTGACTGAGAGGCACCATGCGCACGTCCAGGATCCCGTCCTGAAGTTCCCCAAGGCGCCGATCGAAGGCGCGGGTCAGGCGCTGCAACTCCGAGGAGGTGGTCCGCTGACCTTCCCGGCGCAGACGCTCCGCCATGCGCAGCAAGCCACTGCGCACAATCGCCAACTCACCCACGATGTTCATCAGGTGGTCGAGTCGGCGTATGTCGACCCGCACCGTCTGACTCACTGCGCGCAGCGAACCGGGCTCTGGGACAGCCAACCCGTCCTCGTGGGGATGCTCCTCGGCCCGAGCGTCCACCACCAAGAGTTCTGCTTCTGGGGCAGCACGCTTGGCTTCTTCGACCGGAGCCGAACGCTGTCGCTTCGGAACCTCGTCGATAGCGAGGCGATCCGACCCCAACTTGCCCATCAACACCTCGAGGCTCTGACTGGAGGCCATCAGCACATCGAGATCAATTGCGTCTGGGCTCGAGTTGTCCCCAGTGGGGAGATAGGTGATGATCTCGCCCTCGCTCTTCGCAGCTTCCTTGAGCTGCTCGAGCTCACGATCGATGGTGAGCAGATCGAAGTGCACGCGCAGCCGGTAGAGCCGCCGGCCTTCGGCGAGATTGGAGCGCAATCGGTGTTCTTCGTACTCAGTGAGAACGGAAAGAATGTTGGGATCGAGCTCGTAATCGAGGGGGGTGGCCGAGCTGGGTCCAGGTGCACTCCCGAGTTCCCGGATCCTGGTCAGGAGTTCCTCGACTGCTCCCTGGTTGTGAACGCCCCCCTCCTGCTCGGTCACGAGCATCTCGGAGAACACCTCGATGGACCGAAACAGCACGTCGAGGACCCGCGTGTCTACCGCGACCCGATCCAACCGGAGATCGCTCAACACGTCTTCCAAGTGGTGCGCCAGGTTTCCCATGCTGGCCAGGCCAAACAGCCCAGAGAGCCCCTTCAGGGTATGCACGGCACGGAACGCGTCATTGACCAGTCCGGGATTCTTCTGGCCGGCTCGAAACACATCGTCGAGCGCCAGAAGGTGTCGAGAAAAGTGCTCCAAGATCTCCTGCGCCTCGGAGAAGAAATCGTCGCGAGCGCGGTCCTTACTCTCAACCATGCTCGCTCTCCAGGATCACCGAGAGCTGGCTCGCGACGATGTCCACCAACTGCTGCTCCGAAAACGGCTTCTTCAGGAAGGCGTTGGCACCGAGTGAAAGCCCACGCTCGAGTTCCTTGTCCGACGACAAAGTGGAGATGAGCACGATGGGAAGACTGGTGTGTCGGACCTGGCTTCGAATGAAGCGAACGAGCTCGAGTCCATTGACGTCGGGCATGTTGATGTCGGAGATCACCAGCTGGTACTGCCCGCGAGGGAAGAGCCGAAGAGCCTCGAAGCCACTGGCCGCCTCGACCACCTCCACCGGCCCAAGCGAAGCACGATGAGCCCCAAGCGTTGCGCGCACGAAAGCGCGGGTAGTGGGGGAGTCCTCAACCAGGAGAATACGTCGCATCGTCGGTGGGAGGCGTGGTGGACGAACCGATCGGAGGCTTTCATCCTAAACCGCACCTTGGCTGGGATCACGCATTCCCGATCAAGAGCCACGGCCGGCCGCCTCACCAAAATCACCCTTAGCCCACTTCCAGCCCTCTCCAATTCCGAAGACTCGATCTATACCTTGGGCAGCCATGTCAGCGATCGGCCGTGGGACCTCAGGAATGGACGATGGGGCGAGTCAACCTCTGGCTCAGCTCCGCAACCCGGCTGATTCGGCACCTCCCCCACCGGCCAGTGTGGCACCACGCCGGATCGACACGGCTACCGGACTCGGAGTGGCGAAGCCCCCTGCATCACAGATTCCGCCGGCATACGACCCGACCCCGGACCAAACAGCCCGATCGCTCATTGCACCTGAGCCCATGCCTTCGAGTGTGAGCTTGAACGGCCTCTACCGCGCCATCGAGCTTCTCAATTCCGGCAAGCTTCCGCAAGTTGCCGTCGCCGAGCTGCTCCGACAAGAAGCACGGGCGGTACAGCGCGCGATTCAGACGTTGGAAGACCAGAAGAGGAGTCAGATGTCGACGAGTTCCGAGGGACACCTCGCGCCGATGGCTGAGCGCGAGCACTCGGTGTCGCACTGTTCGGAGAGGATTCTCGAGTTGACTCGCGAACGCGACACAGCGCTGGCTCGAGTGCGGGAGTTGAGCCGAGAACTCGCCGCCGAGCAAATGGCACGGGCCGCTCCCAGTCAGCCACCACCGAGTCAGGGCACGGTCTTGAGTTCCAGCCCCCCCTCGTCGCAGAGCATCCCTCCCTCAGTCCGCTCCACACCAACAGCGTCGAACCCGAGTCGCTATCCAGTGCCAGGGCTCCGCGCCAGGACCGACACCCAGACTCACCTACCCACTACTTACTCGGTGGGGCCAGGGAGAATTGCCGCCGAAGAGGTCTTCACGCCGCCAACGCCTTCACGACGTCCACCGCGCTGAAACGACCATGGAAAGCACAAGCGTGGATCAGACACGGATCATAAAAGGGCATGCCTCTGCGGAAACGGCCCAGGCTGAGACGGTGCCTGCGGCTCGACCGGGGGAGTTCGAGCCTTTGCGGCTTGGTAGGCTCTCGATCACACCGCCGGTGCTGCTGGCCCCAATGGCTGGTGTCACCAACCTCGCGTTCCGCCGTCTGGCGCGACGTTTTGGGGCACCGCTGTGCACAAGCGAGATGATCGCTGCGCGCCCGCTGGCAGAGCGAAACCCGAAGACGCTGAAGCTGGCTGAATTTGCCGACGATGAGTATCCTCGAAGTCTTCAGCTGTACGCGGTCGACCCGGAGTGGATGGCGCGCGCCGTCAGCCTGCTGGTCGAGGAGAACCGAGTAGACCATATCGATCTGAACTTCGGTTGCCCGGTGCGCAAGGTCACCGAGCGCGGCGGTGGGGCCGCGTTGCCACACCGTCCACGCCTGCTCGGCCGGTTGCTCGAGGCCGCGGTGCGCGCCGCCAAGTCCATCCCGGTCAGCGTGAAGTTCCGGCTCGGGGTCGACGATGAACACCTCGTCTATCTCGAGACCGGACGGATCGCCGCGGAGAGTGGTTGCGCGATGGTGACGCTGCACGCCCGCACCGCCAGCCAGCACTACGAAGGCGAGGCGCGGTGGGCGGCGATCGGCGAGCTCCGGCAGAAGGTCTCGGTACCAGTGCTCGGGAATGGAGACATCTGGGAAGCGGCGGATGCGCTCCGTATGATGCGAACCACTGGGTGTCATGGCGTGGGGGTCGGCCGCGGCTGTCTTGGCCGACCATGGCTCTTCGCCGATCTCGCACGCATGTTCGACGGTCAACGGCCACTTCCAGGTCCGACCCTAGGTGACGTGGTCGACATCATGATCGAGCACCTGCAGGCGCTCCTCAGTCTTCTCGGAGAAGAGCGGGGCTTGATGGCGTTCCGCCGCCACGCCACCTGGTATACCAAAGGTTTCTTCGGGAGCGCCGAGTTGCGCGAGCGGCTCACGCGAGCCCCCACCGTACCGGCATTTCTGCAGTGTCTGTCCGAGGTGGATCGCACGCAGTCCTTCCCGGTCGCGGCGCTCCGTGCCGCCCGTGGCAAGCGCTCGCAACAGCACAAGGTGTTCCTTCCTCCGGGCTACCTCGATACCGAAGAATCGGAGTTCTTGCCCGCCGTCGACGTTCTGTCTGACGGAGGCTAGCTGCGGTTGACGAGGGAGCAGAGGGAGCTACCTTTCGGCCATGGCCGTCCTTTCGCGGATCCGCGCAATCCTCTCTCACCGCTGGGCCGCGTTCTTCGTTCCCGTATCGTTGACGCTGGGGTTCATCGGTCTCTCAGTGCTGTCGATTCCGGACACCTTATCCTTCGAACCAGAGCCGGACGCTGAATCCGAGGAGCAGCCCCCAACCACGGCCGGCAAGACGGCGACGCAGAATACGGCGTCCCCGCTCAGCGGTTCCGCCGCGAAGAAGGCGGTGAGCAAATCGTCAGCGCTGCGCCCGATCCGCTCCCCTCTTCGCCCCAGTCGAACCCGGGGTGCAGCCCAGGCACCCGAGGCTGCCGCCGAAGACGGAGCAGACTGAACTCTGGGCGCGCCGGTGTCAGCATCCCTCGTCCTCGCCGAAGAATCTCTCCAGTGCCCGCCGCTCGGCCTTGGTCGGTCTCCCCGAGCCCGGCGCGCGACCAGAGGGTGTGAACTCTCGTGGCGGAGGTGGTGGCGAGTGGTCAAGGTAGAGAGAGCGGGCGTCGTCGGCGCTCTTACGCTTGGTCCCGAGCTCCACCACCACCAGAACCACCAGCCCACGCGGGGCGCGCGCCTCGATGCGATCTTCCAGGCGAACCAGGTGGCTGCCCTTGACGTTCAGCCCATTCAACCGCACCCGCCCCCCTTCGCAGGCCTCCTTCGCCATCGTCCGCGATTTGTAGATGCGGGCGGCGCACAGCCACTGATCGATGCGAACCTCTTTCACGATGAACCCCGGCCAGGGTACGCCACTCCCCTGAATTTTCAAGGGGAGGGCCAGTTGGCGACGCACCCCTTCCCCCGCACATGAACTACTTCTCCCATGCTGCCGTCTCTGGCTGGTACACGCGCGACGCGCGTTCCACGCTGGGTGCCATGCTCCCAGATTTGCTCACCATGTCCGGGCTGCGTCGCTGTCGATCCAACGACTCAGGGATCGATTGGGGGATCGCCCTCCACCACGCCACTGACCATTGGTTTCATGCGGATCCGTTCTTCCAGGAGGCGCTCAGGGATCAGCGCCGTGAGCTGAGCGCTCTCGGCCTTTCTCGCGGCGCCGCCGCTGCGGCAGCCCATGTTGGACTCGAGCTTCTGCTCGATCAATATCTGGCAAAACAGCAAGGTACCCGTACCGACTTCCTCCTCGCCCTCCACCTCGCGCGGAGCCAGGTCCGAAAGCGACTGGTGTTCGAGACGTCTGACGCCGAGATGCGCTTCAACGAGCTCCTCGCGCACTTGTCGGAGCGTGGAGGCCCGCGCACGGCCACCACACCCGAGCGCACCGCCGCACAGATCGCCTGGACTCTCGCTCCCCGACCTCGGCTTCGACTGGAGCCGAGTGCGCTTGGCCTGGTTGCTGCCTGGGCAGAGCAGGCTCGGGACCACTACGCCGCGGAGTGGCCGTGCTGGCTCACCTCCCTCGCGACCTCCCTTGGGCATGCTGGCTGGCCGCAGCCATTTCCGCTCCCAAGGCGAGTCCACAGCCAGAGTGGTTGATCACCCTCGATTGGCCGAGAAGCCCACCACTCAGAAAAGGGCCTTTCACCGCCGCACCCCCGGCCACGATGGTCGACAAGTCTTCGGATCGGACGAGCATACCGCTCAAAGGTGTAGTATCGGTCTCGACGACATGTCCCGCGCGGCCTTTGAACTTGCCCCAAACAAGAACCCCAAGTCTAGCGAGCGGCGCACCGAAATCCTCCGCAACCCAGGCTTCGGTCACTACTTCACCGACAACATGATCGTGATCCCGTACCACGTCGACCGCGGCTGGGAACGGGGGCGGCTCACAGCCTACGAACCACTCTCGCTCGATCCGGCGGCCTCCGTGCTGCACTACGGGCAGGCGATCTTCGAAGGCTTCAAGGCCTTCCTCCAACCCGATGGCGGTGTTGCCACCTTTCGTCCGGAGCAGAATGCGCGACGCTTTCAGGCATCGGCGCGGCGTTTGGCGATGCCGGAGCTGCCGGAGGACCTGTTCGTCACGGCCGCCGACCTCTTGATCTCCCACGAGCGAGCCTGGGTGCCCGAGGGACGCGGCAACACTCTTTACGTCCGACCAGTGATGATCGCCACGGAAGCCGCGCTCGGCGTTCGCCCTGCCCGGGAGTACCTGGTGCTGATCTTCGGGTCCCCCGCAGGCTCGTACTTCAAGGGAGGGATCAAGCCCGTAACGGTCTGGATCTGTGAAGACTACGTGCGCGCAGCGCCGGGTGGCACCGGCGCTGCCAAGGCCGCCGGAAACTATGCTGCAAGCCTCCCCGCCCAAGCTCAGGCTGCGAGAGAAGACTGCGCGCAGGTGGTGTGGCTCGACGCGATCACCCGAAAAAACGTCGAAGAGATGGGGGGCATGAACATCTTCTTCGTTTACCGGTCGGGCAACACTCATCGCCTGGTGACGCCCGAGCTCAGCGGCTCGCTGCTCCCCGGCATCACCCGAGACAGCCTTCTGTTCCTCGGCAGAGAACTCGGCTACGACGTGGAAGAACGTCGGGTAAGCGTCGAGGATTGGATCCGGGACGCCGAGAGTGGCGAGATGACCGAGTCCTTCGCCTGCGGAACAGCCGCGGTCATCACACCGATCGGAGCGTTGAAAGGACGCCACGGCCTGGTCACCATCAGCGATGGTACCATGGGGCCGGTCGCGGTCCGACTCCGCGAACACCTCCTCGATATTCAGTACGGTTTGCTCCCCGACGCCTACGGCTGGGTGCATCACGTCTGCTGAAGCCAACGCGGCACCACCGACGGAGTTCTGTCTCGAGCGTCGGCGGGAACGCTTCTCAAGTGGTCGGGACGTCCGCGAGAGGTTGTGCCTCTCGCGGTTCATCTCGCAATGAAGTCAGTCACCGCGCCCGGACTTGCTGGGCATGGGGGGCGGCGTGGCCGGTGGTCGCGCTGCAGCCGGAACGCTGGAGGCGCTGCGCCCGAGGGGGAGTGGCGGCGGACGCAGCGAGGAGCGGCGACCGCCCCCTTCGCCTTCCTTGCGCTTGCGCTCTTCGAAGACCACCAGCTTGACCAGCGCGTCGGTATCGGCATCGCTGATCGGAGGCCGAGTGACATCGATGCTGGGCTCGAGGAGCTCCGCCAGTGCCAACATCGCGCTACGGAGATGCGACTCATTGGGGAAAGAGTCACGGATCGCCTCGGCGCGTTCTTCGTCGGTAGAGGCCTGGAAGATATCGGCGTACATCGACTCGATGGACATGAGGAGCGGCGTCGAGAGTTCCTCGGCGCGAGGCGGCAAGCGCTCGATCTCCCGTAGTCGTTCCAGCGTGCGCGTGCGCACCTCATCCTCCGGATGAATTGGGCTCGACATCGGGGCCGACTCGACATTGGCTACCAGCAGATCCCCCTCCTCTGATTCAATCTCGATGTGCGGCTGCGAAGCATCCTTCGAGTTGGCCTTCTTGCCACCCTTCGAGGACTCGGGCGCCGGAACCTTTTCAGGTGGCGGCGAGATCGGGTCTGCTGCCCCACCCTCCACGAACCCGGAAGGCTTGGCGACGCGCTCGATGATCACGCGGCTCCACACCACTTCGAGCGGCAAGCAGCCGAGCAGCTTGACCAGCGGGACCATCTCGAGAAGGCGCTCCTCAGTCAACGGCTCGTGCTGACGCCCGCCCTGCAACGCTCCTACCACCACCTCCTTCAACACCGCGGTCGGCAGGTGCTCGGCGATCACCTCGAAACCTATCCCGTCAGCCATCTGCCCGAGCGTGAGCAGGTTCTCTGACAACGCCACCTCGATCAAGAAGGCGAGCCTGGCCACCGCGCGCTCCTTCTTCGCGTCGTCGGTGGCCCGGTAGAAAGCATCCTCGAAGAGGTGAGAAAACAGCGCCGCAGGCTTGAGATACCGAACCTGATCATCAGCACCAAACTGCTCCAGCACGGCGGATGGCGTGGTGATCCCCTCCTCGAGCGCCAGACGAAGATCCTCCGCCGCCGAATCGATAGATTTCTTGCTTGCGATCTTCGCGTGGACGTTCGCCAGCTCGATGAGCAGACGGGCGCGGAGGGTATCGGCCTTCGCGAGAGCCTGCATGAGCGACTGAGGTCCGAAGTGCCGAACGAAGTCCTCTGGCGATTGCCAGCCATTTTTCATCGTGTGTTGCGCGACACGCGACAGGAATCGTTCGGCACCCGTTGGAAGTTCGGACGAGGTGTTGGCGGGAGAGTCTTTGTCGGTAAGCGGCGACATGGTCGCGGGATGCTAACCGCGTCGCCGAGCAATTCCCACACTGAATCGGAGGTCCCGGAACACGATCTGCCCCGCCGGTTGGAGGGGCGAGCGGACGACGATACGCTTCTGGTGAATCATTTCAGCAGCACGGCAACATCGACTGTCCAGCCAACCTGACAAGCGCGATGAGATGGCCCAATTGATGGGGCTGGGGTAGACCGGAGCCGCCCGACCGAAACACTTCGGGAGAAGCTATGACCACCTCATTCTTCAACCACTTCATTCGCTTCGTGCCGGTGTGCGCCCTCTTAGCCGGGTTCGGCCTCCCGAAGGCTGCCGAGGGGGCCACCATCGTCAAGCAACCCGGCGCCCACCCTCGCTACAGCTTCGAACTCGAGCCCCATCTGGTCATCGACTGGTCGGATGCCCACTACCAGGCCGACGACGGCATTGGCCTCGGAGCACGCTTCGGTGTGCCACTCTTTCACCAAGGCCCAATCACGACCATCAACAACAACATGGCGATCGGGTTCGGCTTCGATTTCCTGCACTATCCGGATTGCGACGACTTGCCACGTGCCAATGTCTACCGCGACGAGTGTGACGCGAATGGTATCGCGCTTCCGTTGGTGCTCCAGTGGAATTTCTACATCACCGATCTCATCACCGCCTTCGGCGAGCCCGGCTTCATGATCCGCTACACTTGGATCGAGCGGGAGTGCGTGTCGGGAGTCGACTGCGACGAAGATGACTCCGACGCAGACTTTCGACCCGTGCTCGAGGTCGGCGCCAAATTCATGTTCTCCGACCGCGCCGGTCTGACGGTTCGGCTCGGGTACCCCCACTTCACCGTGGGTGGCTCCTTCTTGTTCTAAGCCTCGCCAAAGGATGTATGGTCCGTGAGCTTGCCCCAGAGGAGCTGCTCGCCAGCTCCAACATCACCAACCGGATCTTTGTCGAGCTTCGGCGACAAATCCTGAAGGGGGAGCTCGCTCCCGGCGAGCGACTCCCCGGCGAGCGAGAACTCGCACAGCGCTACGACACCAATCGGAATACGCTCCGTGAGGCTGTACGCCGCCTCGAACAGCTAGGGCTGGTGAGCGTGCGTCACGGGCAAGGGGTTACGGTGGCCGATTTTCGGCGCTCCGGCACCCTCGAGTTGCTGGCACCATTCATCGAGGCCGGTGCAGATCTCGGCGAGATATCGCACATCGTCGAGGATCTCTTGCCAGCGCGACTGGTCTTCATCGAGTTCGCCACCCGCCTCGCGATGCGCCGGGCCACCGAGACCGAGCTGCTTCGCCTCCGGGACCTCACCGAGCTTCTGATCGTGGCTTTCCAGAGCGGCGATCCCACCGTGGTGGCCCACGGCTTCCATCGTTGGCTGGATGCTCTGGTCGACGCGAGCCGCTCCCTCGCCGTCCGCTGGGTAGCCAACCCCTTCCTCGAGATGTTCAGGAACCTGATCGATCGCTTTCCCAGCCTCTGGCTACTCGATCCGCGTTTTCCGCAGCACCTCCGGGAGCTGCTCGACGCGTTTGCTCGCGGTGACGAGGAAGCAGCGATCCAGACCACGCGCGAGTACTACGAGCATGTGGACCGCGAGATGATCCGCCTGCTCGACGCCTTGCTCTCACTCCGAAGGCGCGCTCAATCCCGGGACGAAAAAGCTGAGTCGTCGCTGGAACCGGAGCTCATTCCGACCGAGACGGCGTCCTAGTTCTCCCCCTCGAGTTCAGTTCAGGACACCGGTCGCTCAGCGCGGAATTCTTGAATGGCACGGTCGGTCCCGAGTCGGAGAGGCTCACTTCTCAGCGCTTGGAATCGCGCGTCGTCGACGAGAATTGGGTACTTCAGCCAGCCGAGCACTCCCTCTTTCAGCTCCGGCACGCCGAGCGTTCGTAACGAAAGGCGGTACATTGCCTCCGGAAGCGGCACACTCACGCGGCCGGCGCGCTCGACAACCTCCGAGAGCGGGAGGGGCGGTCCTCCCGCCAGATTGAGGAGCCCGCGCCGCGGCCGCTCCAGACACTCGACCACAGCTCGACCGAGTTCGTCCTCGTGGAGCACCTGGACCAGTGGGTCAAAGCCGAGGAGTACCGGCACTCTCGCGTGCTCGAGCAGCCGCGCGAGCAGGCCCCGAGCCGAGGCCCCGAGAGTGAAGCAGGGGCGCAAGACCACGATCTGAGACCGTGGCATCGACCAGAGCAATGACGTCACCATCAACTCCGTCACCACCGCCAGCGCCTGCTCGGGGAAGGTCTCGACGGCGTGCAGTGGCTCTTCTTCCCGCCGGTAGAGAGGCAGATCGGCCGCAGCCCCATACACGGTGTGGCTCCCCACGTACACGAAGACTTCCACCGGAAGCTGCTCGGCCCAATCGAGGATCGCTCGTGTGATCCTGAGCGAGCCATGCCGTCGCTGGCTTGCGCCGAAACCCGAGAACTCGGCGCGCGAAATCTGCACGATTGCGTTCGGTCGCTGATCAGAGACGAACTCTCGCACCTGCGGTCGCCACGGCTCTCCGAATACGCAGCGCCGGGACGAACCTTCGGAGACCAGCGGCTCGCTCGGTTCGGTCATCGCCCAGCCCAGCACCTCGTGCCCGCGTGACATGAGATGGCGTCGCACGATCCGACCGAGGTGGCTGGTGACGGCGGTGACCAGGATCTTCATGACGCGACCGAAGCTCGCAAGACGCACACACCGCTAGCACCGTTTTTTGACATCGAATTGTGGTTCGGGTGTTCTGGAACACGAGCCGGGCACATTCCAGGACGACGACGCTCACATGCCGTGCTACGGGAGTTCCACCGGCCAGTGAAGGCGCAGAAGAAGCCGCTCGACCACGTCCGCACCAGTCTGCCTGCCCCCCTAGCGTCTTCGGGCACCTCGGACCGCGGCTTCGGCTGAACGTCCGCACAGCGCTGTCAATCCGTTTTCTGTTTTTGTGTTCCCTCAATGCAAGACCGGTGGTAGCGGAACCGGAGAAATCCCACCACGCGCGGGCGCTCCCTTCGAAGCACCCCATATCGCACAAGGCGGCTATCCCCCATCATGCCTCGTCCCAGCAGTCGTTCTTCCTCCACGGGCGCTAGCCCGAAGCATCGCAAGAAGGTCAGTCCGCGTCCGCGCACGGTGCGGGGGGCATCGGCCCTTACCGCCGCAACGCGCCCTAGGCGCACACAAACCACGGTGCAGAATCGAGGGCGCGCCGAGAAGGCCCGCCCCACCAGATCGGTTACGGCACGGGTTCGCGGCAACAAGGCTCCGGCTGCCACCAAAAAGAAGAAGCTTGCCCCGCGCTCCCAACCCGCGGCTGCCACCAAAAAGAAGAAGCTTGCCCCGCGCTCCCAACCCGCGGCTGCCACCAAAAAGAAGAAGCTTGCCCCGCGCTCCCAACCCGCGGCTGCCACCAAAAAGAAGAAGCTTGCCCCGCGCTCCC
>CAYNEY010000012.1:30314-110530 GCA_964396375.1 uncultured Polyangiaceae bacterium
CTGCCACCAAAAAGAAGAAGCTTGCCCCGCGCTCCCAACCCGCGGCTGCCACCAAGAAGAAGAAGCTTGCTCCGCGCTCCCAACCCGCGGCTGCCACCAAAAAGAAGAAGCTTGCCCCGCGCTCCCAACCCGCGGCTGCCACCAAAAAGAAGAAGCTTGCCCCGCGCCCATTCCTCGGAAGGGCGCCCACTCGCGATCGGTTGGCTCAGCGAGCCTCCGGAAGGCGTAAGGCTCCCAGCCTGGAGCTGACAAGAGGCCCGCTCCGCGGTCCGCTTACGAGGGAGCGCCACGCGGATCCAACCGAGGGTCCGCTCTTGCCGCTGCCGAAACAAACCTCCGACGACGAAGCACCGATCAGCACACCGGTGCCGGCGGCCCTGACACGACTCATCGATCTCGCAAAATCCAAGGTTGCTGACGCGTCCCCTCCTGAGCCGACACCGGGCACCCGAGATCTCCCGGTGGGAGTGCGGCGCGGACGCCTCGGACGACGCGACGAACCCGCTCCGTCCAGCACTCGCACTCCTTCATCGAGCTTCGAGCATCTGCTCGAGTCCGCCCGTGAGGCAGGGCTCGATCTCGAGCTCACCGAGACCCGCGCGCTCCTCGAACCCTGGCTGGCCGGAAATGACGTGCTCGCCTTCGTGCCCAACGATGACCACGCCCTAGACGCGATCGCCGTCGCCGAACAGGCCCAAGCGCGACGCGTGCTCATCCTCTTGCCCGGATTCGAGCAGGTGAGAAACTGGTGCCGGCGCGCGCGTCAGCATGGAATGCGCGTCGTCGAACTCTCGACAGCCCTCGACAACCCAGAGCAAGTCATCGAATCCGTGCGCACCCAGAGCCGTGCCTTGGTGGTCACCGCCTTCTCGAGCCTGGAGCATCCTGCCATCTTCGCTGGTCTCCAGCGGGTGAGCTGGAATGGTGTGGTGCTCGACGAGGCACAGCGCGTCTCGGAGCTAGCCCATGACTTCGACGTTGCCTACGACCGTTTCGCGGAGCTCTTGCCACGGCTCGGGCGTCCCACCACCCTTGCCCTCCTGCGCGGAGCAGCCCCAAGCGTGAGGAGCGACCTTCCTCACCGTCTCGGGCTCCGAAACCCGGTGCGGGTCGATCTGCCCCCAGTTCGCGAGAACCTCGCGCTAGCAGTCAACGCGGTCGAGCCAGCCAAACGAAACCCTGAACTCCTCCGCGTGCTCGAAGGCATGGGCGGCTCCCGTGCAGTGCTGTGCACCACGGCTCCGGAGCTCGATGAGCTTCAGGGGCAGCTGCGCCGGGCCGGACACCGCACGGTACGACTCGACGATCCGCTCGGAGTATTGGTGGACGGCGAATCCGATCAGCCGCCAATCTTGCTCGGGGTGGTTCCGGCGGCTCCGCCACCTGGCCACGCCGTCGATGCCCTCGTGCACACCCGCGCGCCAGTCTCGCTCGAGCAATACGTCCGCGACCTCGGCTGGTTGCGCCGCGATGGCCAACCGAAGTCGAGCGTCGTGCTGGTCTCGCAGGAAGACGAGAACGTGGGGCGAGCTGCCCTCGAGCGCGGACGGCCGCGACCCGAAGAACTGGTCGGTGTGGCTGGCGTGATCGCTCGCCACGGTGCTGGTGGTCAGTCGGTGCTACTCGACGCCATTTGCCCGGCGGTGGGGCTAAATCGACAGCGACTGCTGCCCCTCGTATCTCTCTTGGTTCGGGCGGGAACCATCGAACTCGAGGGTGAATGGGTGCGCCTCCGCCCCGATTGCCTCGACTTGGTCGACCGAGCGCGGGGCCTCGCGGCTCGCTTGCGACTCGCCCGCGATCGCGACGGAACCAGGATGCGCAGCGTCGCCGCCTACGTGATCTCCCGCGGCTGCCGACAGGAGTCGCTGCGCCGTCACTTCGGCACCGCGAACTCGCGCCCCTGCGGCCGCTGCGACTCCTGCTTGGGGAATCTCCGCCACCGCGGAGCCGGACCTGAGCCGAGTGAGAGCTGAGTTCTGGTTTGGCGGCAGCCGACCAGCCTCCCAAGGCTCAGTCGTCGTGACCGCTGCAGAACTCGGTCAAGACGCCGCGCATGCTCTTCGGATGCAGGAAGGCGACGAGTTTTCCGCCTGCGCCGGGTACCGGCGTCTCATTGATCAGTCGCACACCACCAGCCTTGACCTCGGCCAACTGGGCCGTAAGGTCGTCGGTGGCAAAAGCCACGTGGTGAACACCCTCGCCGCGACTGGCGATCGCCTTCGCGATGGCACTGTCGGGGGAGGTGGGCTCGAGCAGCTCGATATGAACACCACCGACGTCAAAGAATGCGGTCCGAACCAGCTGAGATGGCACTTCTTCGATCCGCTCGCACTTTCGTCCGAGCGCGGCCTCCCAGAGTGGTACGGCCTCCGCAAGTGACGAGACAGCGATCCCAAGGTGGTCAATCTTCGTGATCATGGATAGGCTCCGTGACAGGTTGGACAGACACGGGTGCCCTTACCCCGATTCGCGGACATCAGCCTGGGAAAAATCCATGAAGGGTGAGGCTGAGCCGCGGTCGAACGTGTAAGGGTTTGCGCATCCCCGCGGTAGCCTTGCGCATTATTTGCGCTGTTCCTGTTCGGTCCCGGGGTCAACGCGCTGGACGAGTGCATGCGAATTGGGTACATCGCTTTCGTTCCTCCGTTCTCGCAACCCCACATCGAGGAAGAGATGACAGCCGAGACACCCTTGCTGGGAGATTTCCCAGTTCCTTCATTCGAGCAGTGGCAAAAACTGGTCGAACCTGACCTCAAGGGGGCTCCCTTCGAGAAGCGCTTGGTGACCAAGCTCATCGAGGGACTCTCCGTACAACCCCTCTACGCCACCTCTGACACCCTTGACGAACGAGCGCTCGGATTGCCGGGACAGGCGCCGTTCCGCCGGGGCGCAACGGCACTCGGTCACTTCCCGCTCGGTTGGCAGATCGTCGGGGAGCATAGCACGAGTTGTCCCTCCGCCTGCCGTGACGCAATCGTGCGTGATCTCGCAGGTGGCGTCGAAGCCCTCCGGATCGCGGTTTTCACCCGCTTCTTCGGGGAGCCAGGGGCAACCTCGGACTCAGGCGTGTGGCTCGATGGCGTCGACGATCTCTCCACCCTCCTCGAGGGTGTTGACTTGAGCCGCATCCCCATCTCGCTTCTAGGGGGTTCCGCCTTCTCATCGACCGCCACCCTGCTCGATGCCTTCTTTGAACGAGCGGGGATCCCAGCCACGGAACGCCTCGGCGAATTCGCAGCCGATCCACTCGGAACCTTCGCAGCCTGCGGAACCCTGCCCCGACGTGCCGAAACCATGCTCAGCGAGGCCGCAGAGCTGACCCTCCGCACCGCCGAGCGCTCACCGAAAATGACCGCCCTTCAGGTCTCGACGGAACCGTACGACAACGCCGGGGCGACTGCGGTCGATGAGCTAGCGATCGCGCTCTGTACGACGCTGGCCATGGTTCGAGCGGTGGAGCAGAAGGGGGCCGCCCCCAAGGTGGCCGCCCGGCAACTGTCTTTCCTGATCACGGTCGGAACCGACCAGTTCCTCGAGATCGCCAAGCTCCGAGCGCTCCGCTGTCTGGTCTCCCGCCTCTACGAACTGTGCGGGATCGTGGAGGCTGACCGCCGCATTACCATCACCACGCGAACCTCACGCCGCATCCTTTCCACCCGAGATCCCTGGGTGAACATCCTTCGTACCACGATGGGGTGCTTCGCGTCCGCGATCGGCGGCGCGGATCGGGTGATCGTTCTGCCCTTCGACGCGGCGATCGGCCCCGCCAACGAGATGGCCGCGCGACTGGCCCGCAACACCCAGATCATCCTCCGTGAAGAGGCCCACTTGGGTCGCGTGCTCGACGCCGCGGGAGGCTCCGCTTACGTGGAGTCTCTGACCCAAGAACTCGCGGGCGCTGCCTGGAAGCGCATGCAAGAGCTCGAGGCCCGTGGCGGGATGTTGGCCGTGCTGCGCGACGGCTCGCTCAAAGCGGAGTTGGATCAGACCCGTGAGAAGCGGCGAAAAGACATCGCACGCCGCAAGACCTCCATCACCGGGGTGAGCGAGTACCCAAACCTGAACGAAGAGCGCTTGCTGCGACCCGCAGCGGATACGGCGAAACTCGAGGCCAGACGTGCCACACGTGCGAAGACCGAGCCGTCGCTCCATGAGCTGGTGCGGGCCCAACCCACCGACAGCGAATCGATCGCCCCACTCGGTCTCTGGCGATTCGCCGAAGGCTTTGAGGCTCTGCGCGACCTAGCCGACCAGGCTGCCCTGAACGGAAACCGCCCGTCGGCGTTTTTGGCCACCCTCGGGCCCATCGCCACCCACATCGCACGCGCCACCTACGCCCAGAACTTCGTGGAGGCAGGGGGCCTGCGCGCCGTCTCTGACCCCGAAGCGCTGACCCCAGACGCAGCGGTAGACGCTCTCAAGAGATCTGCCTGCTCGGTCGCCATCATCTGCTCCTCGGATGCCTGGTATGAAACCGGCGTGGAAGAGCTGGCTCCACGGCTGCGCGCCGCGGGGGCCCGAACCGTAGTTTTGGCGGGAAACCCCGGGGCTAATGAGGCTCGCTACCGGGCCGCAGGGGTCGACCGCTTCATTTTCATCGGCTGCGACGTCGAGGCGTGCCTCACCGAACTGCTCCGCGATCAAGGTGTTGTGTCATGACCAGTCTCAAGGATTTCTCCAAACTTCCCTTCGAATCTCAGGGGACCGCCGATCGCGCTCTGTGGGAGGCCGCCGCAGAGGCAAGCCTCGGCGCTCCTCTCGACCAATCGGTGTGGAAGACACCGGAACAGATCCCGGTCGCTCCCCTCTACACCAAGCGTGATCTGGAGGGGCTCGGGCACCTGGGCACGCTGCCGGGGATCCCACCGTTTTTGCGGGGTCCCTACGGCACCATGTACGTGATGAAGCCCTGGACCATCCGGCAGTATGCCGGTTTCTCCACCGCCGAAGACTCGAACCGCTTCTACCGAAGAAATCTGGCAGCGGGTCAGAAGGGGCTTTCCATTGCCTTCGATCTGGCTACACACCGCGGCTATGACAGCGACCACGTGCGCGTAGTGGGTGACGTGGGGATGGCGGGTGTGGCCATCGACTCGATCCTCGACATGCGCATCTTGTTCGACCAGATCCCGCTAGACCAGATGAGCGTCTCGATGACCATGAACGGCGCCGTGTTGCCGATCATGGCGCTCTATATCGTCGCGGCCGAAGAGCAGGGTGTGCCCGAGGCGAAGCTCACCGGAACCATTCAGAATGACATTCTGAAGGAATTCATGGTTCGAAACACGTACATCTACCCGCCCGAACCGTCGATGCGGATCATTGCGGACATCTTCGCCTACACCTCACAGCGGATGCCCAAGTTCAACAGCATCAGTATCTCCGGGTACCACATGCAAGAGGCCGGTGCGACCGCCGATCTCGAGCTCGCGTACACCCTGGCGGACGGGATCGAGTATATTCGCACCGGGATGCGCGCAGGACTCAACGTGGACGCCTTCGCTCCGCGCCTGTCCTTCTTCTGGGCGATCGGCATGAACTTCTTCATGGAAGTCGCGAAGCTGCGCGCCGCGCGCCTGCTCTGGGCACGGCTGGTCAAGCAGTTCAATCCGAAGAACGACAAGTCGATGTCTCTGCGCACCCACAGCCAGACGTCAGGCTGGAGCCTGACCGCGCAAGACGTGTACAACAACGTGGTGCGCACCTGCCTGGAAGCTATGGCAGCGACCCAGGGGCACACCCAGTCACTCCACACCAACGCCCTCGACGAAGCCCTGGCCTTGCCAACCGAGTTCTCGGCACGCATCGCCCGCAACACCCAGATCTTCCTGCAACAAGAATCCGGAACCTGCCGGGTCGTCGATCCATGGGGTGGCAGCTTCTATGTGGAACGCCTAACCCACGAGCTCACCCAACGTGCCCTCACCCACATCAAGGAGGTCGAGGCACTCGGAGGGATGGCAAAGGCGATCGAGGCCGGGATCCCCAAGTTGAGGATTGAGGAGGCCGCGGCCCGTACCCAGGCACGGATCGACGGCGGTCGGCAGACGGTGGTGGGCGTCAACAAGTACACCCTGGAGGGAGAGCCCCCGCTGGATGTGCTCAAGGTTGACAACCAGGCAGTCCGGCACGCTCAACTCGAGCGGTTGGCTGAGCTGCGTCGAACGCGCAACCAGGCCGAGGTCACCCGTACACTCGACGCGCTCACCGCCGCAGCCGAGTCGAAGTCGGGCAACCTCCTCGAACTCTGCGTCGCAGCCGCTCGTGCCCGAGCTACAGTGGGCGAGATGAGCCTCGCGCTCGAACGAGTCTTCGGTCGTCACCAAGCCACTATCCAGACCGTGACTGGCGTTTATGGAGGCGAAATGGGAGAGAAGAATCGTACGGTCGACGAACTCCGAAGCTGGGTTGAGCGCTTCCTCGCTCACGAGGGGCGGCGCCCGCGCATCCTGCTCGCCAAGATGGGGCAAGATGGCCACGATCGCGGACAGAAGGTGGTGGCAAGTGCCTACGCCGACCTGGGTTTCGACGTCGATGTCGGTCCACTCTTCCAGACTCCTCTGGAAACCGCCAGACAAGCAGTCGAGAACGATGTGCACGTCGTTGGAGTCAGCTCGTTGGCGGCTGGACACCTGACCTTGGTGCCCGCGCTACGGAAGGCCTTGGCCGAGTTGGGCCGCGAAGATATCCTGATCGTGGTTGGTGGCGTGATTCCGCCCCAGGATTTCCAAGCTTTGGTGGAGAGCGGCGCGGCGGCGATCTATCCCCCCGGGACCGTGATCACCGAGGCCGCCCGCGACCTTCTCACCAAGCTGGCTCTACGCCTCGGCTTTCAGCTCGGTTGAGCCTGGCGTTACCTCCGCGTCATGCCCCATCCCAAGTTACCCACACCGACCGTCACACCGCGCACGAGACTCGGTGTGGGTGACTACGTAGCCGGGGTTCGGCGCGGCGATCGCGCGCTTCTGGCCCGCGCCATCACCCTGGTGGAGAGCCGTCGCCCGGAGCACCGCGCGCTGGCCGAACGTGTCCTCGGTGAGCTTCTTCCGGAGACAGGAAAAGCCGTGCGCGTGGGTATCACTGGCATTCCGGGTGCGGGCAAGAGCACCTTCCTCGAGGCTCTCGGGACACGACTGTGCGCGCGCGGCCATCGCGTGGCGGTGTTGGCCATCGATCCCTCGAGCACACTGAGCGGCGGAAGCATCCTCGGGGACAAGACCCGTATGAGCATGCTCGCCGCTGATCCCCGAGCTTTCATCCGACCCTCGCCCAGCGAAGGCACTCTCGGTGGGGTGGCGCGGAAGACTCGGGAGACGATGCTGCTGTGCGAGGCGGCAGGCTACGATGTGGTGTTGGTGGAGACGGTCGGCGTGGGACAGAGCGAGACTCTGGTCGACGAAATGGTCGATTTTTTCATGCTGCTGTTGGTGGCTGGTGCTGGCGACGAGCTGCAGGGCATAAAGCGTGGAGTCCTGGAGCTCGCCGACCTGGTGGTCATCAACAAGGCCGACGGTGACAACCTTACCCGCGTTGAGCTGGCGCGCACCGAGCTCGGTCGGGCACTGCACGTGATGCGGCCCAAGCACCCGGGTTGGCCGATGGAGGTGGTAGCGTGCAGCGCGCGACTGGGGACCGGGCTGGACGAGATCTGGGAGCGCGTCACAGATCACCGACGGCACCTCGAATCGAGTGGTGCATGGCTCAGCCGACGGCATCGACAACAAGTGCGCTGGATGTGGAGCCTGGTCGAAGAAACCCTACTCTCGGCGCTGCGTTCGGATTCGAGCGTGATCGAAGTGCTGGGCGACGTCGAGGCGCGAGTGGCCGAGGGCCGCATCACAGCGACCGAAGGGGCACAGCAGCTCCTGTCGCGCTTCACATACCCACGGGTCCCCTGAGGGAATAGACCATGGTGAGTCAGCGGCGACGCCTGTCCGTCCGAGGAGCTATCCAGGGCGTCGGGTTTCGGCCCTGGGTGTACCGCACCGCGAAGGCACTCCACCTTTCCGGCTGGGTCAAGAACGATGCTCAAGGCGTGACCATCGAGCTCGAGGGTGAAGCTCCGCAGCTCGACGCCTTTGTCTCCTCACTGTGGGCCGACCTGCCCGAGCCGGCAAGTATCGAAGCGCTGTCGCAGGTCGGCATCGAGCCGTGCGGAGAGGTGGACTTCACCATCGCACCATCCACCGACGCTGGCCCTCGAGAAGCGACCATGCTCGCCGATCTCGCGCCCTGTCCCGCATGCTTGGCCGAGTTCTTCGAGCCGAGCGATCGACGCTACCGCTATCCGTTCATCAACTGTACCCACTGCGGACCACGTTTCACGATCATTCGTGGACTTCCCTACGATCGCCCCGCCACCACCATGGCCGGGTTTTCGATGTGCAGCGATTGCTCCAGAGAGTACCACGATCCTCGCGATCGACGCTTCCACGCTCAGCCGAACGCCTGTCCACGCTGTGGCCCGAGGCTCACGTTCTTCACTCCCGACTCTCCCGAGCGACTGTTCTCTGAATCCGCGCTCACGGCAGCTAAACGCCTCCTCGAGCAAGGTCAAATCGTCGGTGTGCTCGGGGTGGGTGGTTTCCAGCTCTTGGTCGACGCCAGGAATACGGCCGCCGTGCGGCGGTTGCGTGAGCGCAAACACCGCGCCACAAAGCCCCTGGCGGTGATGGCGCGAGATACTCGCATGGCCGCGGATTTGGTCGAACTGGATGCCGAAGCGGTGAGGCTCCTCGAGCGGATTGAGCGACCAATCCTGCTCTTGAAGGCGCGGAGTGACAACGGGCTCTCGGAACTGCTCGCCCCGGCGAATCCGCGGCTCGGCGTCATGCTTCCCTCATCCCCGCTGCACCACCTTCTGCTTGTGGATCTGGGCATCCCCCTGGTCGCCACCAGCGGAAACCTGAGCGAGGAGCCGATTTGTATCAACGAACCCGAGGCCCTCGCGCGACTGTCGTCGATCGCCGACGGTCTGCTCTCCCACGACCGCCCGATCGCGCGCCACGCAGACGACAGCGTGTTGTCCCGAGTCGGCGGGCACACGCAAATGCTGCGTCGGGCGCGGGGGTTTGCCCCCCGCCCACTCCTTCTTCCTACGGAGCACCCTCCAGTTCTGGCACTCGGCGCTCATCAAAAAAACACTGTCGCGCTGCTCTTCGGTAACCGCTGCGTGGTGAGCCAACACATCGGAGATCTCTCTACGCTGGAGACCGTGCGCGCCCAAGAGCGCGTGGTCGAAGACCTTCTGTCGTTCTACAACGTAGAGCCACGCCAGGTGGCGGTCGATCTGCACCCGGACTATCAGAGCACTCGATTCGGTGAGCGCTTGGTGGCCCCCGGGGGCCGCTTGGCCGGAGCCAAACTGTGCTTCGTTCAACACCATAAGGCCCATCTCGTGGCCGTTCTCGCTGAACACCACGCCCTGAATCGCCGCGTGCTCGGGGTGATTTGGGACGGCACGGGTCTCGGCACCGACGGCAGTATTTGGGGTGGTGAGTTCTTCCTCGGAACCGCCGACAACCTCATGCGTTACGCATGTCTCGAGCCGTATCTTCTACCCGGAGGCGATGCAACCGTGCGCTTTCCGTGCCGGACTGCGTTCTCGCTCTTGGCACAGTTCGCTCCTCTAGAGGAAGCGCTCGGACTCCCCCTCGGCCCAAGCGAGCGTGCCATCCTGCGCCGGCAACTCGAGCGCCGACTCAACACCGTCACCTGCTCGAGCATGGGTCGCTTGTTCGACGCCATCGCGAGCCTGCTCGGTCAGAAGCACGAGTCGGACTTCGAAGGGGACGCAGCAATCGCCCTCGAAGCCCTGAGTGATCCGGTCGACCGCTGTCCCTACCCCATGCCCCTTCGACCTGGGCTGCCACGCGCACCCGGCGCGACCGCGCCACCAGGACCCCTGCTCCTCGATCCGCGACCCCTATTCGCCGGAATTCACAGGGATCTCGCGCAAGGGGTGCCACTTGCCGCGATCGCGGGGTCTTTCCACCTCACGTTGGTCGAGGCGATCACCGAGGTGGCCAGGCGGGCGGATGCCGACACCGTGGTTCTGTCCGGCGGGTGCTTCCAAAATGCGCTACTCCTCGCTCTGACCCAGGAGCGACTCCTCTCCCTCGGCCACGAGGTCCTGCTCCCCAGCCAGTTTCCGCCCAACGACGGGGGGATCGCCGTGGGTCAGGCGATCTCAGCGTCGCTCGCAGTGCCACGCGCTCCCTAGGAGGTCTGCCATGTGTCTCGGTGTTCCAGGTCTCGTCACCTCAATCGACGAGAGCAAGTCCGAGTTGTTGATGGGTAAGGTGAGCTTCGGCGGAGTCGAGCGTGAGGTGTGTCTCGCCTACGTGCCTGAGGTTCGCGTCGGCTCCTACGTCCTCGTGCACGTGGGTTTTGCGCTCAGCGTCCTCGAGGAGGATGAGGCGGCGCAGATCCTCGCCGACATCGAGGAGATCGAGCGACTGGGCGGGCCGACCGGGCTCACCATCGAACCCAAGGAGCCTCATCCGTGAAGTTCGTCGACGAGTACCGCGATCCACGGCTGGTCGAGCAGCTATTCTCTACTATCCGCCGAATCTCGACCCGCCCGGTCGCGATCATGGAGGTGTGCGGGGGACAAACCCATACCATCCTGAAGTCCGGTCTCGAGCAGCTCCTCCCAGACACCGTACGGCTGATCCATGGTCCGGGTTGCCCGGTGTGCGTGACCCCAATCGAACTCATCGACCACGCTGTCTTCATCGCTCACCACCCGAAGGTGATGCTGACCTCCTATGGGGACATGCTGCGCGTTCCTGGCACCAGTTCCAGCCTGCTCCAAGCGCGCAGCCTGGGCGCTCTGGTGCGTATGGTCTACTCACCGCTGGACGCGGTGGAGCTAGCCTCTCAGCACCCTGATCGCGATGTGGTGTTCTTCGCAGTGGGCTTCGAAACCACCGCGCCCGCCAACGCCATGGCGGTGCTCGCAGCTCAGGCGCGCGGACTCAAGAACTTCTCGATACTCTCTTCCCACGTGCTGGTGCCGCCAGCGATCGACGCGCTCATGATCCAACCGGATAACCTGGTGGACGCATTCTTGGCGGCCGGGCACGTGTGCACGGTGATGGGAACAGCCGAGTACGAGCCACTCGCGGAGCGACATCGCATCCCTATCGTGGTCAGTGGCTTCGAGCCGCTCGACTTGTTGCGCGGGATCGCTCGGGCAGTAGCGATGCTCGAGGCGGGCGAGTTCGGTGTCCGGAACGAGTACCCACGCGCGGTGGTTCGCGAAGGGAATCGAGCGGCCAAGACCGCGCTCGAGCGCGTGTTCGTGGTGTGTGACCGCGTGTGGCGCGGAATAGGCACTATCCCGGCGAGCGGTCTCAGCCTGAGACCGGAATATGCTGAGTTTGATGCCACACTGCGCTTCCCGGCGCCGCCAGTGAGCATAGTCCTCGAAGACCGCTGCCATGCCGGAGAGGTCTTGCGCGGTGTGCTTCGCCCCAATGCCTGTCCTGCGTTCGGTATCGACTGCACCCCCGAGCACCCGCTCGGCGCTCCCATGGTCTCGTCGGAAGGCGCCTGCGCGGCCTATCATCGCTACGCGCGCCACCGAGTAGGTTAAGCCAGCCGAGAGCTCCACGTCATGACCACCTTCGACCAGAAACCAGATTTCACCAAGCTGACCTGCCCCAACCCGCACGTCGCTCTCGGCACCATCCAGATTGCCCATGGCGGAGGAGGACGCCTCGGTGCCCAACTGCTCGAGCAGGTGTTCTTGCCGGCACTGGACAACCCCTTCCTCCGGGAGGCGCACGATGGTGCACGCCTCGGCGATCTCCACGGGGGCCTGGCCCTCACCACCGATTCCCATGTGATCCGCCCCCTTTTCTTCCCGGGCGGTGACATCGGCTCGCTCTCGGTCTACGGCACAGTCAACGACCTCTTGGTCACCGGAGCGCGCCCGCTTTTCCTCTCCGCTGCCTTCATCCTCGAAGAGGGATTCGAGATAGCGCTTCTCGAGCGGATCGTTCGCTCGCTGGCCGACGCGGCACGAGCCGCAAACGTCAGCGTGGTGACTGGTGACACCAAGGTCGTTGAGCGTGGTCACGGTGATGGAGTCTTCATCACCACCACGGGCGTAGGCCGGCTCATCGAAGGCGCGGACATCGCACCAAACCGCGCACGACCAGGCGACGTGGTGCTGCTGAGCGGCGAGATCGCGGCCCACGGGATCGCCGTCCTGTCGGCACGCGAGGGCCTCGGGCTTTCGGGGCAACTGCGCAGTGACTCGGCAAGCATCGCCCCGCTGGTCCTGCCGATCCTAGAGCGTCATGCTGGCGCCATTCACGTCCTGCGCGATCCGACACGGGGCGGTGTGTCCTCGGCGCTGAACGAGATCGCGTCTTCAGCCGCGGTTCAAATCCACCTACTCGAGGAACAGATCCCCATCGCAGAGCCAGTGCGCGGTGCCTGCGAGCTACTTGGCCTCGACCCCCTCTACGTCGCCAATGAGGGCAAATGCCTAGCGATCGTCGCGCCCGAGGTCGCCGAGTCCGTCCTCGCAGCGTGGTCGAACGTCGCCGAGGGGCGGCTGTGCCGGCAGATCGGCGTCGTCAGCGAGGGACCGGCGCTCGTCACCCTGCGCTCACCACTTGGGACCACGCGAATCGTGGACATGATCAGCGGCGAACAGCTCCCTCGGATCTGTTGAGTCGGCAGCAGCCCGAAGGCGATTCGCGCTTGGTCGCGCTAGTCGTGGTGATGATGATGGCGACTGGGCAGGACAGGCACGCTCAGCCCGGCTGCTTGCCTTCGACCCCGCAACCAGGCACCAAGCTCCGCGATCCCTTGCCGGGCGGTGCCGGAGACCGAGAGCACGGGACACCGCGGGTGCACGCGCTCGATCGCCGCACGGAAGCCCGCCTCAGACACCGCCAGATGCGGCAACAGATCGATCTTCGTGAGCAGCACGAGTTCGGCGGCCTGAAACATGACCGGGTACTTCAGCGGCTTATCCTCACCCTCGGTCACGCTGAGGGCAACCACGTTGAGCGCCTGCCCCAGATCATAGATGGCGGGGCAAACCAGATTGCCGACGTTCTCGATCACCAAATACTCCGCACCATCGGCGTCGAGATCGTGCAGGGCGTGGTGTACCAACCGGGCATCCAGGTGGCAAGCCTGCCCCGTGGTGATGGTGAGCGCCCGGATCCCGGCAGCTCGCAGCCGCGCACCATCGTTGTCCGTGGCAAGATCACCGCTTACCGCACACAGACGGTCACCACCGAACTCACCCGAAAGCGCCTCGAGGACCGCTGTCTTGCCGGACCCGGGCGACCCCATCAAATTGATGGCAAAAACCCCGGTTTGCCGGAAGTGCTCGCGGTTGTGTGCTGCATCCTCGGCGTTCTTGGCGAGCAGACTCGCCTTCACCTGAACCGGGACGAGTTCGCTGTCTCCGCAACCACAGGTTTCGCACATCAGGAGGCCTCCGAGCTACCTCCCCAATCTAGCAGGCTTTTGGTGTTCGCACCCACGGAAGTCAGGCAAAATGACGGAACCGGCCCGGGCCTCGACGCTCGGGGGAACTCCCCATGAGATCCTGTCACACCGTCTTTCTCATCCCTGGCATGTTTGGCTTCGGTCGCCTCGCGGGTGTCGACTACTTCGAGCACCTGCGCACGGCGCTCCGACGGCGCTTCTCGGAAGCGGGCCTTCGGCTCGACGTCGAGGTCGTCCCTGCGCCTCCCACTTCGTCTCTCAGACACCGGGCCCGGATCTTGACACGCGCCATCCGACACACTGTCAACGACAAGAACTGCTCCGTACACCTGATCGGACACTCGACAGGAGGACTCGATATCCGGCTGGTGCTCTCCCCAACCTCGAACCTGGGCACCGAGACCTTGGAAAGAGAACTGGTGGCGAAGGTGCGGCACGCAGTCAGCATCAACACACCTCACTACGGAACACCTCTGGCCGGCTACTTCTCGACGGTGGCGGGGACCCGGCTCCTCTACCTGGTGAGTCTGATCTCGATGGTCTCTCTGTCCTTGGGCGAGCCGCCACTGACCATGATTTCGATGCTGGTGCGTGCTCTCTCGAGTTCGAAAGCCTCGAACATGGGCGATGCGCGCTGGTTCACGGGGGTGAGCGAGGGTCTGCTCAGGGTGCTCGATCGCAGTGTCCGCGGTGAGGTCGCACGTTACCTCCGTCACCTACGCGACGACCAGGGCGGGCTGATTCAGATCATGCCCGAAGCAACTGATCTGTTCAACGCAGCCACCCTCGACAATCCCGGGGTGCGCTACGGATGCATCGCAACGGCCGCACCTGCCCCACACCGCCTCCGCTTCGCCCGCCATCTCCTCACACCCTACGCGGCCGCCACCGCCGCGGTCTTCTCCACCATGTATCAACTCGCGAGCAAGCGTCCCGGGCACTATCCTTACGCCAAGCTCACCACCCAGCAAGCCGATCAGCTACGGTTCTGCATGCCGGGCCCGGTCGACGACAGCATGAGTGATGGTGTCGTCCCTACGCTGAGCATGCCCTGGGGAGAGCTGCTGTGGTGCGGGGAAGCCGACCATCTGGATATCCTTGGTCATTTCCGCGACAGCGCACCGTTGGCAGCCCATCGAGACTGGATGACCAGCGGGGCTCACTTCACGCGTTACCGTTTCGAGCAAGCCATGGATGCCCTTGCCAATTTCCTCCAAAGCGACTAGTCACGAACACTCGCTGGTTCGCCCATGATCCTGCTGCTCCAGAATCCAGTCCGACACTATGCCTGGGGGTCCCATCAGGCGATCCCGGAACTCTTGGGACAGCCCTTTCCTTCACCGCGCCCTTATGCAGAGCTTTGGATCTCGGCACATCCTGCTGCAAGCTCACAGGTGATCGTCGATCATCGGGCTGTCCCCCTGTGCAAGCTGATTGCCTCCGAGCCAGAAACCTACCTCGGAACCAAGGTGGTCCAACGCTTCGGACCACGCCTTCCCTTCCTCCTCAAAGTGCTGGCGGCGGACTCTCCCCTCTCCTTGCAGGCTCACCCCAGCCTGGCCCAAGCAGAACGCGGATTCTCCCGCGAACAGGCGGCTGGCATTGCCGTCGACGCATCGCACCGCAACTACCGGGACCAGAACCACAAGCCAGAGATCCTGTGCGCCCTCGAACCCTTTTCTGCCCTGTGCGGCTTCCGAGAGCTTTCAGAACTTGGTGGGCTGTTCGATGCGCTCGGCAGCACTGCCGGCCGTGACCTCTGGCGCTCGGCCAATGCAGCGAACACAACGGAGCGTCGAAAAGCGCTGTTGAGTGCACTGCTTCGGCTCGACCAGGTTCGCGCCCGCGAGTTGGTAGAGGCAACGGTGAGGCTCGCCGAGCAGGCGCTGTCGGACACGAGATTCAATGTCCTCGATCGAGAGAGTGCAGCGCTGGTGCTCGAACTCTCACGACTTTACCCGGGTGATGTTGGCATCGTCACAGCGCTGCTCCTCGAGCGAGTGGAGCTTACCCCAGGCCAGGCGCTCTTCCTCGGTCCCGGCCAGCTGCACTCCTATCTTCGTGGCGTTGGTGTTGAACTGATGGCAAGTTCGGACAACGTGTTGCGCGCGGGGCTCACGGTGAAACACATCGATGTCGAGGAGTTGCTGGCCGTGCTCGATTTCACGAACAACGACCAAGCCAGGGTGGCACACCACGACCCGCGCCCGGGGGAGACCCTGTATCCGGTCCCCGTCGACGATTTTGAGCTCCGTCGCCTCACGGTGGCGACCACCCTCGACTGCCAAGTGTTCGGGCCAGAACTCTTGTTGTGTACCAGCGGCGCAGCCAACGTCAGCACCTGGGGAGGCGACACGTTCGTACTCTCGCGCGGTCAGGCTGCTTTCGTTGCTGCATCCGCCGAGGCCTATCGCCTTGAAGGCACGAGCGTGATCTACCGCGCGACGGTGCGCGAAGCAGCATTCTCGTAAGCTTACAGCTCACCTAGAATCGGCGATTCTGCAGCTGACGCCTTCCTCTGCGATTGAACCCTGACCATCGAATGTGAGATGCTTCGGGCCGCTCGTCACCGGTGAGGTTAGCGATGAAGAAGTCTGAGGCCGTGCTCGTGTACAAGTGCTTGTTGTTCGCCGTTCTTTCGCTCGCGGGCTGTGACAACAAGGATGCCTGCAAATCGGTTCCCGAATGTCAGAAGCTCGGGAAATGCACGGTTGAGCCGAGCGGAGCCTGCATGGTTGGTAGCACTGAGGACTGCAAGAATTCCGAGGCCTGCAAGGTCTCCGGAAAGTGCACGGCCAAAGATCGCGCCTGTGTGGCGGGCAACGATGCAGATTGTCGGAGTTCGAGCAACTGCCAGGGCCAATCCATGTGCAGCGCTTACCAGGGGGTGTGCGTCGATCTCGCGAAGTCGCTGCATGCCGAGTGCACACCGACCTGTAACACCGAAGGCCTCTGCGTGATGAAGGACGGCAAGTGTGTGGCGCTGTCACGCCTGCACTGCGCGGGTGTGGCTGAAGGCAAGCCCGAGTCCGACAGCGTGTGCGCGAAGTCCGGCCTGTGCGGCGCCGAGGGTGGCGCGTGCGTGGCAAGCTCGACTGAGGATTGCCAGAAGTCTCAAGCCTGCAAGAAGGAGGCACGCTGCACCGCCGAAGGCACCGCCTGCGTCGCGACCGACGCGAGCTGCAAGGATTCCACCTTGTGCACGAGTGACGGCAAATGCACGGCCAAGCAGGGAGTGTGCGTCGCGGAGAAGGCCGCTGACTGTCGTGCCTCCAACCGGTGCAAACTGGAAGGCAAATGCTCGCTCAAGGATGGCACCTGCCTGGCGGCCAGCTCGGCGGACTGCGCCTCGTCTGCGGTGTGCACCAAAGCGAAGCGCTGCATCGCGGAGGCTGGCCAGTGTGTGGGCGCGATCCGGACCGGCGGAGGAGGAGGCGGCGCTGTGTCAGGTCCCGCGCCAGACGCGTACACGCCTCGGGCCAAGACGGGGGCAGGCATCTTCTGATCGCGGGCCTCGGTAGCTCAGGAGCGCGATTTGCCCGGAAGGAGTCGCGGACCATGCCCGGCCTCGCGAAGTGGTCGGCGAATCTCCACTGCGCGACCCGCTTCGCGACCGTGCCGGAACGCGGCGGGGCGCGGACGGCCTTCGGTCTTGATGATGCGGGTGTGAGGATATCGGCGCTTGACGAACTCACGCAATTTCTGATCGCCCAGCCACACCAGCCCCTCGGCGCGAGCGCGAGCCTGCTCGCTCGACAATCGCTCACGCACACCCAGCATGACTCCTGCCAGGAAGTGATGGCGATGTCGTCGACTGCCTGACGCGCGATCGCGCTGATACTCCGAAAACAACCGATCTGCGGTAGTTTTCAGCGCATGATAGACGTACTCAGCCAGCACTAGGTTGTCGTGTTCGCCAAGGATCTCCAGGACCTGACCGCGTTTCTCCTCCAGCGGCCGGTACACGGGGATCCAGATCACCTCCACGAAGAAGTACTCACTCAAGATGGTAGCAAGGATCCGCTCGGCTTCGGAAACGCGCCCCGTAGGCTGGCCCAGGTGCCGAAACCCATAACTGAAGCGGGCAGGATCAAGCCTCTCGGTGAGGTTGTACTTGAGAATCAACCGCTGGGCAGCCGCCGCGGCAGCAGCAGCCTCGTTCTCATCACCGCGACTCGCGAGTTCGAGGAGCTTGCTCACACGCTCGAGTAACCGAACCTGATGACCCGTCTCTTCGACACCCTGCGGCAAGCCGGAGGCGCGGGCGTCGATCCCACGCTCTTGGCAGACCTTCACGAAAGCAGCGCCGTGGGGCGTCTCGTCGAAGAGCCCCAGCGCCTCATCCACATATTGATGGGCCATCTCGTGCTTTAGGACCTCGAGCAAGACCGTCCAGCCATGCTCGGTGAGGAGACACAGAGCAAGCTCGAGACGGCGCGCCTGGCGGTCCCACTGTCCGAGGTGCTGACGGCGCTCGGCAAAACCGAGCGCCGGACGCCTGAGCACACCACGGAAAAGAGCCGTGTTGAAATGGTCGTAGGCGAGGCAAAGCTCGGATAGGGCCGCACGCTCGAGCGCCGTGGAGAGCTCGACGAGCGGGCGGGATGGAGCTTTTGCCATCGAAGCTAGCTGGTCAGGTGAGCGCGTCCAAGCAGGTTCTTCACCTCCTCGGCTCGTGAAGTCTTCGGCGTGTATCCGTCTGGCACCACCGAGCCTGCCTCAATGGCATGGCTGGGCTCACGCGAATCATCCAGATCGCGTAACAGATCGGCCATGCACTGATAGCGGTTCTCGGGTGCCTTCTTGACCGACAGTGAGATCACCGCCTCGAGGCGCGGATCGACGTCACGGAGCAACCATGAGACGGGCGGAGCCGGACTGAAGATGTGGTGTACGAGCATCGCGGTATCGGAACCCGTGTCGAAGGGGAGTTCACCGGTAAGCCAACGGAAGGCAAGCACACCAAAAGCATAGATGTCGGTTCGGGCATCCACGGGGTCGGCGAGCACCTGCTCGGGAGCCATATACTCGATGGTGCCCATCACCGTGTCGTCGTGACACTCCCCTCCTTCGCCCACCGACCGCGCAAGCCCGAAGTCGAGCAGTGTAACATGAGTAGGCTGACCAATCGGTCCACTCAGGAACACGTTGTGGGGCTTGACGTCTCCATGAACGACACGGGCAGCATGCACCGCCATCAGCGCCTCACCCAGCTGCCGTATCAGTTTGAGCGCTTGGTCGGCCGGCATAGTCTGCTCTCGCCGGAGGTACTCGTGGAGGGTCTCCCCGACAAGTCCATCGAGCACCAAAAATGGCAGATCATCTTCGCTACAGCCTGAATCCAGCAGGCGAATCACATATTTGTGGGCAACCAAACGCGTGAACACGAGTTCACGCGCCATCCGCTTCCGGTGAAGCGGAGAACTCCGGTGTTCGCGGGCAAGCATCTTGATGGCCACGAAGCGCCCGGTGTGGCAGTCGCGGGCCAGAAAGACGTCAGCCATCCCCCCGCGACCGATCCAGTCGAGGAGAATGTATCGATCGCCGAGTAGCCGGCCAACATCACTACCCCGACGGAGCACGGTCGGAGGATGCGGTGTGCGCACAAGAGAGCTGGCCGATTGGGTGCGACTGAAGCGACCTCTGGCAGGGTCATCACTGGGTCGAGGAGCGGACAAGGCGGAGCGCGTCGTCATGGGTACTCCGACGGTTCTGCGCTGATTCGAAGCGAGCAGGCAAACTTTGTGTCACCCTTCCCGCGCCATGGTTCCGCCCGAAGACTTCGCCTCACTGTTCAAGTCCCAAGGTCCCCACGCG
Organism: uncultured Polyangiaceae bacterium; assembly: GCA_964396375.1. Lineage (GTDB taxonomy): Bacteria > Myxococcota_A > Polyangia > Polyangiales > Polyangiaceae > FEN-1139. Next base: position 49,614 of record CAYNEY010000012.1, read on the forward strand.
GAGACCATCCGCCGCCTCCACAAGGGTGAGGTGGTTCGCGGACGCATCGTCCAGATCGGAGCCGATGCGGTGTACGTTGATGTGGGTACCCCCACGGAAGCTCGACTCGATCGCGCAGCGCTGCTCGACGCTGATGGCACGCTCAAGGCCAAGGTCGGCGACATGGTGGAAGCCACGGTGATCGACGCGCGCGCCAACGCGCCAGTGCTCTCAATGGGCTTCGGGCGCGGTACTCAGATCGACGCAGCCCTATTGCAGACCGCGATGACCACCCGCACTCCCATCTCGGGTCGGTTCAAGAAGGCAGGAAAATCGGGTCTCGAGGTCGAACTCGGGGCCGTGACGGCGTTCTGTCCAGCGTCTCAAATCGAGCTTGGCTTCGTCGAGAGCCTAGAAATCTACGAGGGACAGGAGCACGAGTTCATCGTCCTCGAGGTTCGCGACGCAGGGCGCAGCGTGGTGGTGTCACGGCGCGCGGTGCTGGAGCAGCGGCGCAAGCAAGCCATGGCGAACGCCCGGGAACGCCTCACTCAAGGCAGCGACGTGGAAGGCGTCGTCAGCCAACTGCTGCGCCACGGTGCCTTGGTCGATGTGGGTGGGGTCGAGGGTTTCGTCCACGTGTCGGAGCTTGCCCACCACCGTGTGGAGCGCATCGAAGACGCGGTGAGCCGCGGCCAGAACGTTCTCGTGCGCGTGCTCGGATTCGAGACCACCGACCGTGGGGAGCGACTCAAGCTCAGTATCCGCCAGGCAACCCAGCCCGACCACAGCGACGGCACGACCAAGGAGCGTCCGAGCCCAACCCTCGATGCGATCCTGGAGGGAACAGTCACAAGAGCGGTCGGCGGTGGGCTGATCGTGCGGACGGCGCAGGGTGATGGATTCGTGCCTCAGCGGGAGTTGGAGCTGGCACCGGGCGCCGATCATCGCCGAGCCTACCCGGTCGGAACGGCTCTGCGGGTGGTCGTGCGCGGGATCGATCCCACACGCGGGCGGCTCGACTTCAGCGTGCGCGGTGTGGCAGCCGTGGAGGAGCGCCGCAACTTCTCCGACTTCTCCGACTCGAGCGGCGCTCCCACCCAGCGCTCAGAGTCTGGGCTCGGGAGTCTCGGCGAGTTGCTCCAGAAGCACCTCAAGGGCCAACCGAAGAAGCGCTGAGCGACCTCGCACCAGCACCAGACCGCGTCAGGAAGGCCGGTCCTGGCGCGTTCAGAGTCACTCGGCCGGACCTGCCTTGGGTGCAGGCTGAAGCCTTCTTGGTTCAGACCAGACCGCCCGCCATCTTGCGGTACTCGCTCGGGGTCATCCCTTTCAACAAGCGAAAGCGTCGGTTGAAATTCGCCAGGTTGTTGAAGCCCGCCCGCGATGCCACCTCGGCGATCCCAAGCTCATCCTCGAGGAGCATGCGACAGGCCAAGCCAACCCGCACCTCTGCGACATACGCAACGAAGGGTTTCTGGAAGTGTCGGCTGAAGAAGCGGCTGAAGCCCGCCGGTGACAGTCCCGCCAACTTGGCTGCAGCCCGCTGTGAGATCTGCCCCCCGGCGTTCTCGTGGACGTACGACAGAATCCTCCGCATGGTACTGGCTTGATTGGCGGACTGCACTCGGGTGGTGGTGCCGAGCGCAAGCGCCGTGCAACGGTCACCCGGGGCAATCAGGCTCAGCAGGCTGAGGAGCTGCGCGAGTCGATCCAAGGGGCTTCGACTGCTATGAAAGACCTGTTCTAGCTGCGACGCGACCCGTGAGCGCAGCTCACCTGTGACACACAGACCACGATCGGCTCGTTCGAAGAGCTCACCAATCGGTCGCGCCACCGGCAGTTCGAGGAACCCTGGACCGAACACGTCTTTGTCGAACTGGATCACCAGAGCGCGCACCGGCTTGCCCGAGACCGGCTCGGAGAGCCAACAATGCGGCGTATTGGCGCCAATCAGACACAGATCGCCATCCTCGAACTCCTTGATCGAGTCCCCCACGTAGCGGAGCCCCCTGCCTCGCAAGATCATCGTGAGCTCGAGCTCAGGATGGTGATGCCACGGATACTGGAAGTAGCTGGCGCGCACGTCGATGAGCGTAAACGGTAGGCTGGGATCCTTCGGGACCAGTTCGAGGGCGGCGCTGCGGCGGCGAGCGTACATAAAGGAGAGTCTAGCGTGCCCGACGCGTTCGGGCATCCACCAGGCACCACATCCTGCCTGCTCTGCCACCCGCTGGCGCATCTCCCTACCTGGTACGCAGTTTGCATTCTCGGGGCCGCGTTCGGCACATATGCCCCGTCGGGTAGTCGGATTTTGCCTTGTGGGGCGTCAGCCGATGAAGGCCGTGATGCCCAGTCCGGCAACGATCGAGATCACGAGCACCGAGATGACTACCCGGAGCACGTCACGCCAATCGTGATTCTCACGCAAGAGGACCAGCAAGCCGAGGCCACCACTCGCCGACAATCCGGCCATCGCGGCACCGTACCCCAACTGCCCGAGCAGCATGGTTTCGGTGATCACGACCGAGATCGCGCAGTTGGGGATCAGGCCCACCAGCCCTGCGACCACCGGCTGGAAGAACGACCCGCGAAGCAAAAACTCCCCCAGCCGCTCCTCACCCACGGTATGGAGCAGGGCACCGAGGCTGAACAGGGTTATGAACACCATCACGAACACCGAAACGGTGTGCCGAATCGGATGGGACAGAAGCGCCCAACGCCGGCCCTGGGCGGGGATGTCATGATGACAGCATCCCACCTCCTGCCCATGTTGGTGGTCATGCCCGCATGACTTGGGAGCGAGCCTGTCACGCGCGAACACAGCGTCTACCAAGTATCCCCCCAAGGTAGCGATCACCACCTTACCGAGCAGCACCGGGAGCAGGGCGGGGAGGTGTTCCCGGCGCCCAAGGATGATCGGCAACGCCTCGTCGGAGGTGGCGAGCAACACCGCCACCAGCGTACCCTTGGTGATGAGCCGCTGGGAGTAGAGGGCCGCCGCGACCACCGAGAACCCGCACTGTGGAAGCAGCCCCGCCACCATCCCCAAGACCGGTCCGAAGCGTTCCAGCGTGACCAACCGGTCGTGCATCGCGTGACCGAGTCGACGCTCGAGCCACGCCACCCCGAGGTACACGAGGAACAACCACGGCACCATCAACAGCGCGTCGACCAGGGCATCGAGCAGAACGTGAGTCATGCCTTCGAGCCCGGTGAAGGCCGCATGCGACAGACCGTCGCGAGCCGGCCCCGGGCGTCACCCCGGCCTGGTTGGGAGATCACCCGCTCGAGCGTTCCTTCAATATCTGCCGGGGTCACGTCGGGGGTCTACGACGGCTGACTCAGAATTCAACCTAAAGGGAGACATCAGCCCTGACCCGCCCCCAAGCTGACCGGAAAAAGAAGCCCAGACCGTCGCGGTCTTTCGCTCAGCATTCTCTCGCGGTCGGGCCTTTGATAGGTCGGCGCGTTGAAGGTCCTGAGGTGCACCTGGTGTTGCCCGGCCACGCTGGTCTTCGGACTCGCGCGTCTGTCACCTCCCTTGGTCATGGAACTGGGCGACGCGGAGCGAGAGGCGGTGCGCCTGCTGGCCAACCAGGCCGCCGCACACTTCGAGTCGGGAGACTATGAGCAGGCTTTCGACAAATTCGCCCTCGCCTACCCATCAGCCCCCGTACCACGGCTCGCGGTGTGGCTAGCTCGCACCTCGAATGCTGGCGTCACGACCTCCCCACAGCTGTGAGGGTGAGGTAGAGAGAACTCACGCAGCGGGACCTGTGTGGTGGGCCAGTTCCGCGTCGGTAGGTTTACTCGAGCTTGGCCTTGAGCCGGACCACCCCGCTCTGGTACGCGAACTTCGCGTCGTCGAACCGTGGCGCACTGAAAGGCTGGCGAGCATCGCGGGACGCGCCGTAATCCTCTGTGGGCATCCCCACCAGATTGGTGTCAAGCTTGCCGTTCTTGTTCTCGTCGTGAAACGCGCTTATCGCGTAGGTGCCCGGCTTCACATCGGTGAACACGCAGACTGCTCGGCCATTTCGGATCTTGCCCCATGCGGGTTTGGAGGGAGTGCCGAGCCAGTTGTGAGCCTGGAACAGTCCGCACACCACCTCCCCACGAGCGTTGGCGGGGCGAGTCTCGAACTCGATCCGGTTCGGGCTCGGCTCGCCCGCTTGGGATTGTCCCATCGGCAGAAGGCCGACCCCAACCATCGCCAAGATGACCGAACTTCTCATCATACGCTTAGCATGGGGGTGCTCCCCCATATGTCAATCCCCTCAGTCCCCATGACGGAACTTGGCGATGATCTTTCTGAACGCGGGTCCGGCGAGGGGCACGGCGTCCAGGGCGTGACTCACGAGGTCGTAGTAATCCCTCTGCTCCACGATCTGCCCATCCACCAGCCGACAGCGGGTGACCCCCTCGATCTCGAGCCCGCGGCCGAGGAAGCCTGGACGAAACGCCAGGAAGAAGCGCCCATACAGGAACTGCTCCGTCTCCACCCCTTGATCGATGTGCATCGAAAACGGTGCGAAACGCGTGGCCATGTGGCGTAAGAGACCCAGGAAAGGCTCTCTGGCCGAAAGGGTCTCGATGGGATTCTGGTAGGTCATGCGCTCCGCGTACAGAGGCCGCAGCAGGGCGATGGCACCCTCGGGATTGGTGGAGAGTTCGGCCACTCCTCGGGTCAACTCGGGAAGGATGGGTGGGGACATGAGTCTACGCTTGCCTCCGGCGCCGCCCGCGGAACCACTCGAAGGCCGCGGTCGCCACCAACAACATGATGAGATTGTAGAAGAGATCCTCGACTGGGATGGTCCCCAGACGAACCCCGATGATATGTGCGGGATTGTACCACACGATCTGCCCCTCGATCAACGAGCCGGTGAGGACACTGTTCATCAGGAAGAAAGGGACGATCGAGATCAGGTAGAGGAGCAAAAACCTTGAGACCACGGCCCTCTCGGCAAAAACCACGAAAAGAACCAAACCGACCACGGCACCACCAACCTTGATACTGGTGTAAAGGCGGGTGGGATAGAGCAGCACCATCCCGAGACCAAGGAGGGTGATGCCGAGCAGGATCCACCGCGCCGAACGGCCGAAAAGGTCACGGTGCAGGTAGGCACGGAGGCACTCGTAGATGAAGAGGCACGCGTAACCCACCACGAAGAAGAATGCCCACTCCTCGATGGGTAGCCCGAACACGCGCAGCCCAAGCACATAACGGTCATCGAACTGCCAGATCCCCGCTGCCGTGAACGCAATGTCAGCGGGGATAAAGAGAAGCATCATCACGAGCAGGGCCGGGAACACCGCACCCCAGGAGCGGAAGAAGGCCACGCGACGATCGAAGCTGAGCGCCAGCGGGCCGAGCAGGGCCAACCCATCGAGGAGCGCGTAAAGGTGAGTCACGAGTCCCCCCGCTCGAGCCAGCGACGGGCCTCGGCTAGATCGGAAGGCCTCACGAAGAGCAGCCCAAACTCCTCCCCATCTTCGCGATCCAGGTGGCGGTGGTGTCGCATGTGTTGACGCCGCACCGCCACCCAGTACCGGTTCTTGGAGTGCATCCAGAGCTTGAACCGTTTGTGGATGAACACCTCGTGCACCAAGAAATAGGCTAGGCCATAGGCTGCGATCCCAAAGCCAATGGCCACACTCGCAGCCGAACCGGCCATGCTCCCGAGCATGATGAACAGCCAGGAGGGGATCGCGAAGACCACGAAGAAGGCATCATTGCGATAGAGCCGCCGGTGCCCCTCCCGTCGGTGGTGGTCACGGTGCAGGCTCCACAGTGGTCCGTGCATGACATATTTGTGGGTGGCCCAAGCCACCCATTCCATCACGACGAAACTCATCACACCGATGCCGAGGACCGTGAGCACAGAAAGCATGGTCAGCCTCCCGAGAAGCGCGCTGAGATGAAGAACACCAGATAGGCCCCGAGCAGGATCGGTGCGAGGCGATTGGTGGTCCTTTTCACCAGGATTTCCATCACCCAGAAGAGGATGGCCGAGATCACGAACCAGGCCAGGTAGTTCTGAAGGGGGATTGACGGGGAGTTCCATCGCCAGTAGTCGAGAGCTATGGCGGCGGGCTCCATGACCCAATCAATCGCCGTCATCCCGAGGGCTCCGAGTCCGATCCGAACGACCCGGCCTGCCACGTGTTGTGACAAAATGGCGTGGCAGGCGTGGATCAGCACTGCCCAATTGAGACCAATCACCAGCGGCACCTCCAACCATCGAGGGCCGAGCTGCCCCGTGTAGGTATAGCTACCGAAGATGGCTCCGGTCGCGTGCCCCACCACTTCGACACCGAAGCCAACAGCGGCAGCGATGCCGAAGCCGAGCCAACCCCGGATCCGAAGCCGCTCGGCGTTGGCGACAAGAACGGCGGCCGACACCACCAGACTCACAAATGAGAGATTGAGTACGGTTTCGCGGAGCGGCGTGTGCACAGCCACCGCCCCCACGCCGTTCGCGATCACCAGGATGGCCATGCTGACCCAGAGACGACGACGGGCGCGAGGGTCGAACTCAGTCATGATCGGCTCCAATGCTCTCCGCTACGATCTTGGCGGACGAAAGGCAAAGCGGGATCCCTCCTCCAGGATGCACGGTTCCACCGCAGAAATAGAGACCTCGGAACCGCGACCGGCTAGGGTGTCTGAGAAACGCCGACCATGGCGCGTTCGAGCTGGTACCGTAGAGGGCCCCCCCCACGGCCGAGGTGCGACGCTCGAGATCTCGAGGGCCCAGACACGACTCGACCTCGATGTGCCGCTCGACCGGCTCCCCCAGCATCCGCTCCAGCTTCTCGAGGACGTCGGCACGCACTCGCCGGGTCAGCGTGTCCCAATCCTGACCCCGATCCGCCGGAGCGTTGACCATCACGAACCAGTTCTCACCACCGGATGGGGCATCTCCGGTCACGTCTTTGCTTGAGATGTAGAGGTACACGGTCGGGTCGCGGGCGATGTCCCCGCGCTCGAAGAGCGCCCGGAATTCCTCAGGGTAATCCCTCGCAAAAAAGACGTTGTGGAGCTTCAGACGAGGGAAGCGCTTGGCGAGTCCGAGATAGAAGACCAACCCGGAGCTGGAGCGCTCACGCTGGGTGAGGGAGGCTAGGCCCGGCGTCTCGGGCAGTAGGTCCCGGTAGGCGTGGAGCACATCGCCGTTCATCACCACCACGTCGGCCGCGAACCTCTGATCCCCTGCCTCGACCCCGAGTACGCGTGAGCCCGAGAGTGCTATCCGAGTCGCGCGCGTCTCGAAGTGGAAGCCAACCCCAAGCTCCTCGGCGAGGTTGAACAGGCTCTCGACAATGGCAATCATGCCACGCTCGGGCAGGTAGGTCCCGAGGCCATGCTCGAGATGGGGGATCATCGACAGCACCCCCGGAGCACGGAATGGGCTCGAGCCGTTGTAGGTGGCCATCCGATCGAAGTACTGAATCGTCCGCGGCTCCCGGAGCTGGCGACGATTCGCGCCGTGGAGGGTCGACAAGAGGTTGAACCGAGACAGGCCACCGAGGGCCCTTGCCACTTCCCGGCGAAGCCATGTCGAAGGCTCGTAGAGGGGACGCTCGAGGAAGATCCGGCCCAGTCTCTCGTAGGTGAAGGCGGCTCGCTCGAAATAGCGGAGCACCCGTTCCCGCTCCACGCCGAGCGACCGTGCAGCCTCCTCGGCGAAACGCTCCGGTTCGGCCCAACCGCGGAGCTCGGCTCCGTCCGGAAAGAAGCACTGTGTTCCCTCGGCCTTCTTGACCACGGAAAGCCGCTCTCGACGGTCCCGGCCAGCCACCGCGAACAGCTCGTCGAGGAGTTCGGGCATGGTGAAGAGTGACGGGCCGGTGTCGAACCGAAACCCCCCGAGAGCGAGGCTGGCGAGCTTACCCCCCGCCGCCGCGTTTGCCTCGAGCACAGTGACCCGATGCCCTCGAACCCGCAGTCGTATCGCCGCAGCGAGCCCAGCCACTCCCGCTCCGATGATGATGACGTCCAAAGCTCGGCCTCCGTGTCAGGAGTGTACGGTCAGAGCGGCGTTGACATCAAGCACAGTTCCCCTAACCTCACCCAGGCGAGGTCAGAACCATGGCTAAGACACCTGAGCACGGGAACACGCGCATCGCGATCATAGGCAGCGGCTTCGGAGGGATCGCCGCCGCGCTGCGCCTTCAGGCCGCGGGTTTTTCCACGGTGCTGCTCGAAGCCAAGGACAAGCCTGGCGGGCGGGCGCTGGTCACGGAGCGAGAAGGCTTCGTGTTCGACGGCGGACCGACCGTCATCACGGCCCCCGACGCCTTCGAGGAGCTCTTCCAGACGGGTGGCAAGAAGCTCGCGGACTACGTGGAGTTTCTGCCCGTGCGTCCCTTCTATCGGCTGATCTGGGACGACGGGGATTCCTTCGACTACGTGGGGGATTCCGAGCAAATGCTCGCGCAGATTCGCGCCCGCCGCCCGGAAGATTGCCAGGGGTACCTGGATTTCGTGGAGTACAGTCGCCGCGTCTACCACGCCGGCTACGAGAAGCTGGCCGCGACCGCGTTCCTCGATTTCTCCGACATGCTGCGTGTCGCGCCCGATTTGGTGCGCCTCCGCGCCGATCGCTCCGTTTACGCCACGGTGGCCAAGCACGTGGAAAATGATCACGTGCGGCAGGCTCTCAGCTTCCATTCGCTCTTGGTCGGAGGCAACCCTTTCGAGACCAGCTCCATCTACACGCTGATCCACTACCTCGAGCGCAAGGGGGGAGTCTTCTTCCCGCGGGGCGGGACTGGGGCATTGGTGAACGGTCTTCTGCGCCTGTACGGCGAACTCGGGGGTGAACTCCGCCTCGGGGCCCGGGTTCTTCACGCGCATGTGGAGGAGCAAGGCGGGCGCACCCGCCATCGGCTCACCATCGAGGGCGCCCCCGCAGAGACCTTCGATGCCGTGGTCTCGAACGCCGACGTCTACCACACCTACGCCGATCTCTATCAGGGCAATCCGGACGGCGAACGGACACGGGCACGGCTCGCCGGCAAGCGCTGGTCGATGTCGCTGTTCGTCCTCTACTTCGGGACGGATCGCCCCTACGACATCGCGCACCACACCATCTTGTTCGGCCCGCGCTATAAGGGGCTGCTCGACGACATCTTCCACGGGCGGACGCTGCCCGATGATTTCAGCCTGTACTTGCACTGCCCCACCGTCACAGATCCCTCGCTTGCCCCTCCCGGCTGCGGCACCTTCTACGTGCTGAGCCCCGTCCCCCACCTGGGCCAGGCATCCATCCCCTGGGACGCCGTGGGTGAACAATACGCAGAGCGGATCCTCATCGCCCTCGAACGCCACATGCCCGATCTGCGGCAGCACATCCGCGTCAAGCATTTCGTCACCCCCAAGTATTTCGAACGCTCGCTCTTCGCACGGCATGGGGCGGCTTTCTCGGTCGCTCCCATCCTCACTCAGAGCGCCTGGTTTCGTCCTCACAACCGCGATCCACGGATCCCTGGTCTCTACCTGGTGGGTGCAGGAACGCACCCCGGGGCCGGGCTTCCGGGGGTGGTTGCATCCGCGAAAGCCACCGCCCAGCTTGTCACCTCGGATTTCGGCGCTAGGTGAAAGGAAGCGCTCGGTCGCTTCAAGTCTCACCGATGTCATCACCGAAGCTCTCCCAGGCGATGCTCGACGCCCTCTCGGGCACCTTCGCGACCGCTTCGCTGACCAAACTCGGCGAGGGCACGGCGGCAACCCTCCCGGAACGGTTGTGGAGCGAGGTCCTCAGGGCTCCGCTCCAGGACTTTTTGGGACGCCCCAGCAAGGCCCTGCGCGCCGAATTGATTCAGCTCAGCTTCGACGCGGTACGCCCTCGGACCGGCCTAGCCGTCACCGTACCGACCGCTTTGCTAGTCGCGGTGGAGGCGTTCCACGCTGGCTCGCTGGTGATCGACGACATCGAAGATGGCTCGGCAACCCGACGCGGTGGCCCAGCCCTCCACCATGTGCTCGGGACCCCGCAGGCAATCAACAGCGGAAACTGGCTATATTTCTGGCCGTTCGAGCTCTTCGACCAGCTCCCGCTCTCGGAGTCTCAACGGCTCTTCATGATCCAGAGTTCGGTCCGGGCCCTCGGCGAGTGCCACTACGGTCAGGCTCTGGATCTGGCCTTCGCGCTCCCTGACGTGGACAAGGCCACGGTAGCAGCGCTCACTCGCTCCTGTTCCGAATTGAAGACGGGGAGCCTGATGGGCCTCGGCGCTGCGCTGGGGGCGGCGGCGGCCGGGGCGAGCAGCTCTGTTGCGGTCACTCTCGGGGACTTCGGGCGAGCCATGGGGATTGGCCTTCAGATGCTGGACGACCTTAGCTCGGTGCTGAGAGCGAACAAGCGAGAGAAGGCCGAAGAGGATCTCCGCCTTGGCAAGGTCACTTGGCCATTCGCTTGGATGGCGAGGCGACTCGATGAGACGGACTGGGAAGAACTCATGCGGAGGCTTCGCGCAGTTCGCGGAGGCGAGCCTATCGACGCTCTGCTCTCGCTGGTCCGTGAGCGCCTTGGGCCTCGACCCGACGCCCCGATTGTCGAGCACTTCGAATCGGCTTCGAGAGCGATCGAGCAGAAACTGGGCAGAGACGCGCACCTCGAGCCGCTTCATCGCTTCGCTCAAACCTTGATCCAAGGATTCTTACCCAGTCGCGAGGGTTCGTGAGCACCGCCTCGGAGGTAGCCCGCGCTGTGATCCGTCATCACAGCAAGAGCTTCTCGCTCGCCGCGCGGCTCTTGCCGACCGAACTCGCCGATGATGCTGTAATCCTCTACGCTTATTGCCGTGCCGTCGACGACGCCATCGATCTGTCACCTGCCGATCAGCATGAGCTGGCGCTCGAACGCCTGAATCGCGAACTCGACCATGTGTATGCAGAGCGCGTCGGCCAGGAGCCGGTGCTCCAGGCTTTCTCCGAGGTCGTGAAGCGGCACGGCATTCCCCGCGAGTACCCGCAAGAACTCCTGATGGGTATGCAGATGGACACCGCAGGCCATTACTACACGACCCTGCATGATCTGCTCTTGTACTGCTACCGCGTGGCCGGCACGGTCGGGCTGATGATGTGTCACGTGCTCGGCGCCTCGAGTCCGAAGGCGCGAAGACACGCAGCTCACCTCGGCATCGCCATGCAGCTTACCAACATCTGCCGCGACGTCGCGGAAGACGCGAGCCGTGGGCGGCTCTATCTTCCCGAACAGCTGCTGCTCATGCACGGTATTCCCTCTCTCACTCCAAGCAGCGTCGACTGGACCGCTGCCGACCGGCAGGCGGCGGCAGCGGTGACTCTGGAGTTGCTGGATCTCGCGAGGCTTTACTACGCGTCGGGAGAGGCCGGTCTCCGTTACCTGGCGCGTCCCGCCGCCACCTCCGTGATGCTGGCTCGGCTGGTTTATGCCGAGATAGGCGAGGTGATACGCCGCAACAACGCCGACGTGCGCGCCGGACGCGCCTTCGTCCGCGCTCCCCGCAAGGCCATGTTGCTCGCCCAGGCGCTGCTCGCAACCAGGCACCTTCCCAAAACCCTCTCGCCATGCTCCCTTTCGGTGCTGAGTGCGCTCCAGGCTATAAGTCTCGACGAAGTGCCCGCTCCTTCACCCAACTCCGGCTAGAATCCGTCGGCCGCCCGCGCTCCTTCAGCCGGCCGTGTCAGTCGGCTTTTCGTGGTTGGGTGAACCTGTTATCCTGTCAGGCCATGTCCGAAGGTCGCATCCTCGCCGGTCGCTATCGCCTGCTAAGGCAGGTGGATGCCGGAGGGATGGGCACCGTCTGGCGCGCCGCCGATCTCACTCTGAAGAGCGACGTCGCGGTGAAACTGATCGACGAGAGCATCGCGAACTCTCCGGAAGCCATGGCGCGGTTCGAGCGTGAAGCCTGCGCCGCGGCGGCGATCCGCAGCACCCACGTCGTGCAGATCCTGGACTACGGCATCGATCAGGGCACGCCATTCATAGCCATGGAACTGCTCCGAGGGGAGAGCCTGGCTGCGCGGCTTGGCCGCGTCGGCCGACTCAGTCCTGCCAGCACGGCCCACATCCTCGGGCACGTGGCCCGCGCGCTGTCGCTCGCCCACGAACACGGGATCGTGCACCGAGATCTGAAACCCGAGAACATCTTCTTGGTCCCCGAAGGGGATGAGGATCTGGGCAAGGTCCTCGATTTTGGGATCGCGCGCCACGACATGGCCCTCGATCCCAACTCCTGCGTCAAGACCCAGACCGGAACCCTGCTCGGCACACCGCACTACATGAGTTTCGAGCAGGCAACGGGGCAGCCCGCCGATCATCGTGCCGATATCTGGGCCTTCGGCGTGATAGCGTTCGAGTGCTTGCTCGGCGAGCGTCCCTTCGACAGCCAAACATTCGGTGGGCTCTTTCATGCCATCTGCATGGCGCCCATCCCGCGTCCCTCCGACTTCGGTTGCGTTCCTGCCGGTTTCGACGGCTGGTTCAAGCGAGCGGTGGCACGCGAGCGTGAGCTGCGGTTCCCGAAGCTCGCCGAGGCTGCCACCGAACTCCGCGCCTTGTGCGGAATGACGGGTGAACGGGAATCGATAAGTGAAAAGCCTGCCGAATCTACTCAGATGGTCGTGGCGCGGGGGGCGGTGCCAAGCCTTTCGGTTGCCCGGGGCCCCGCGCGACCGAAGGGAGTCGGCGCCAGGATCAGTGCCGGAGCCAACCCGACCGATCCTTTCGAGCTCGACGAGGTGGAGACGGTGCCGCCTCTCCAGCTCAAGGAGACTCTGCATCCACACCCGGTCCTCAAGCGGCCGCACTACCACTACGGGCCCGAGCCTTTGGCCAAGAGTTCGTCCCGCTCCAGCACCACCACGCTGCTTCGGGCAGCGGTGGCCATCGCTGTCGTGTTCTTCGGGATCATGATCTGGAAGGTCCTGTCCCGACACACCAGTCTGCCGCTCGGCATCGTCACCGGTCACCCTCCCGCCACGGCGCCCGAATCACCTCTCCCTCACATTCCTCCGCAGACGCTCGCCTCAGCCGCCACGCTGACCGAGAACCCGATCCCCGTCGAAGAGCGGCTGCGGGACCAGCTGCCGAAGCTGACCAATCAGGGACAGTCCCCCGCCAAACCGAAGCGGCCAACCGCCCCCACAGCCTCCAGCCGGGGAACAGAGAAGCCGAGGAAGCCGTTCAACGCCGCCGGGATCTGACGGTCAGGGCTTGCGGTTCACCGGTGCTGGCTCACCGTTCACCGGTGCTGGCTCACCGTTCACGAGCACCGGTTTGCCGTTCGCGCAGAGGGTGTTCTCGGGCATCTTGGTCCTTTTGTTGCACGTGGTGGACAGAAAACCCTCGGCCGCGCTCACCTGGGCCCGAAACAGACTTGCGCCGGTCAGGTCGGCGCCCTCCAAGCGAGCACGAGCGAAGTTGGCCTCGGCCAGGGTGGAGTACGAAAAATCTGTCTTTCGGAGATCACACCCCGAGAAGTCGACACCGAGCAGATCCTGCTGGGTGAGGCGAAGACCGGCCAGATTGCAGCCACGGAGATCGCGAGAGCCCTGACCTATCAGATACCCCAGAGCCTCCACTTTGTCCTCAGGACCACCGTTTTCGAGCGTGGCACGCCAACGCCACGTGGCAAGCCGACCGGGGTCGAATGCAACCAACCCGACCGCGATCAGGATTGCGAACAGGATTCTGCTCCTGAACGCAAGGCACTTCGGCAGCGGCCAAGCGAGCACGGAGAGACCAATGCCACCCGAAAGCAGCAGCGAAAGAATGCTGACCGCGCGAGGTGACGGGACCGGCATTGCGACCCCAAGTCCCGTGGCCACCAAACCGACGGCAACCCCGAACAGGCCAAGCGGCACCGCGAAGCGCGGCCTGGGCTCCTTGGTACAGAGCGCCGCCGACAGGCTCGGGTAGGCTCCGATGCTCACCCGCATCGGCTGCGGCGGCACACTGCTGAGCTGCCCCGCCTCCAGAGCGAGCGGGTTCTGGCAACCAACCTGATCGACGTCGCCGAAGTGGCTGAGATCTTCGAGCATCTCGGTCACATATTGGTAGCGTGCCCGAGGTTCGCTTTGGGTCGCCTTGCTGATGATGCGCATCAGGCCCAGGTGCAGCCCCTCAGGCACCTCGAGCGCCTGATTCCCCATCCCACCTTCAGCCGGCGCTCGTCCGGTGAGCAGAAAGTATAGGAGCTTTCCCAGACTGAAGATGTCCGCGGTCGGACTGAACGCGCCCGCTTCGAGGAGCTCCTCCGGAGCACCGTAGATGGCAAACTCGGAGCCGGCCTGTTCTCGCTCGCCAACCAGACTGATGCCGTCGATGTCGGAAAGGATGGGCTCGATCTCATCCCCCAGCATAATCGTGCTTGGGGACAGGCATCGAACGATCAACCCAAGAGCGTGGACAGCCTGGACCACATCAGCCAGCTGCCGGAAGAATTCGAGCATGCGGTCACGTGTCCAGCCGAGTGCGAGAAGCTCCGGAAGCAATCCGTTGTGCGACGGCTCGAAAACATAACCGAGTTCATCGCAGCCGACCGCAATCAACCGCGGGATTTGCACCGAGGTTACCGCTCGAGAAAGAGCAATGCGCCCGAGATTCCGCACGCCACGCCGAAACGCGGCCGCCCCAAGGCCGGTCCTGTCCTTACTCGGATCGTAGAGCTTGGCGCACAGGCGCACTCCCTCTTGAGAGAGAGCATCGAATTGTTGCACCGGACCCACCGCAGGCAGGCGAGCGCCGAGCGCCATCCCAAGGTAGTGTTCGCCAGGACGGAGCAGGACGAAGGACCGAGGCATGGATTCAGGACCTGCTCCACCCTTGGCCTCGGCGATCGCCTGCTCGGTCAGCTTGATCAGCCAACCCACGCGATCCGAGCGGGTCTCGAGTTCCTCGAGGGCCACTCGCCGGCGCACCGAGCGAGGCTGCGGCTCCTGTTCTACCTCGCCGCAGCATTGCTGCACACGCTCGCTCATGTGTTTGAGATCGACCAACGTGGCGCCGTTGTGGAAATATTCGATGACCTGCTCGTCGGTGAGCTCGGACCGCTTGACGGTGGTGGAATCGATGCGCATACCCGCCACACTCGAGGGCATGCCCTGCATGCGGGCGAGGTTGGCCGCGCACAGATCGGCCTGGCAGAAGCTCGCACCTTCGACCCGGGCATCCGCGAAGTCGGCTCCGCGCAGGTTGGCGCTGGTGAAGTCCGCACCATTCAGGTTCGCGCCACGGAACTGGGCGCGCTTCATGTGTGCGGTCAGGCACTTGGCACCGGAGAGGTTCGCTCCTTCGAAGCGCGCGCTCGTGAAGTTGCCCCCCGAGAGGACCGCGCGCAAAAGAAACGCTCCGCGCAGATCGGCGTGAGCGAACTCGAGCGCTACGCTCTCCCCCATCCGCAGCGCCTCCAGATCATCCAGGAGCTTTTGCACGACTTGCTTGTCCATGACTCACTCCTCAGGATCGACCGTAGAGATAGCCGGAGCCGCGATGACCTCCCCCGTGTCCAGGATGTAGCCCTGAAGCACGAACCAGGATAGCTTGTCGTCAGCGTCAAGGTCACCGGTTGCCGTGACCGTCCAGGTGAGATCCTGCGACAACCCGGGGGGACTGCCACCGTGCGGCAGTTTGACCGACACAGGTGGGCCTCCCACCTTATACTGGTACTGGTAGTACTGTGGAGAATCCATCGTGAACTTGAGGCACTGCCAACCCGTGAAGGCATCGCCAGAATTGTAATCCTGACCCCGTCCAGCTCGGGGCTGATACTTCTTCCCCTTGATCAAAGCAAAGGTCGCGGGGACGGGATCGGCGTCGGCGCAGAGCGCACCGGAAGGATCATGCGTGACGGTGGCGCCGTTACCCTTGCCCTTCCCGCTGGTCGAGCCGGTCACCTTCGAACCACCGCCCAGAGTCGAGCTCGTCGCGCCGAGCTCGAGGATGGTCCCGTCGGTTCGGTCTCGGTCGGCCGCGACATGAATGGCACGACCGATGGCCCCCACCGCCGCCTGGGCCTCACTGGCCTTGGACGCGTTCAGATGAAGCTTCAGGTTGTCCATGCCAATCGTGGCGAGCACACCCAAAATGGCCACCACCACCATGAGTTCTACCAACGTGAAACCCCGTCGTGACCGGTGGCGGAAGTGGATTCGCTGCATGATCGTCTGAACGGCCCACCCGAGGAGTTTCCTTAGCCCCACTTCACATCATAAAAGCCTATTGATATCAATATGTTATCAAGCCTGGGGCGGCAAATCGAGCTCGCGGGCGCGGTGCTCGTCGTGGACGAGGAGCAAACTGGCCCCGTGCGATTGACTTTGTCCGAAGCGTGATGATGTTCCGGCTACCCGAACCCCATCGCACCCGCGAGGCACCAACACCATGACCGAAACCGAACGCCACTCCTTCCAAGCCGAAGTCAGCCAGGTCCTGTCTCTGGTGGTAGGCTCCCTGTACAGTCATAAGGAGGTCTTCCTCCGCGAGCTGATCTCGAACGCGGCCGATGCCTTGGATCGGCTTCGCTTCGAGAGTCTCACCAGCCCGGAGCTGCTGCCCAGCGGTGAGGAGTTGAAGATCCGTATCGTGGTCGACAAGGCGGCGCGCACCCTCACGATCGAAGACAACGGGATTGGCATGAGCCAAAAGGAGCTCATCGAGAATCTCGGGACCATCGCGCGGAGCGGCACCCGGGAGTTCATGAAGCGGGTTGCGGAGGCCCAGCAAGCTGCAGCTTCAGGAGTCCAACTGATTGGCCAGTTTGGAGTCGGTTTCTACAGCGCCTTTTTGGTGGCAGATGAGGTCGTGGTGACCAGCCGGCGTGCGGGGAGCTCCGAGGCGCATTGCTGGCGCTCCGAGGCCAAGGAGGATTTCACCGTCGAGCCAGCAGAGCGAGCTGCCCAGGGAACCAGCATCGTGCTTCGGCTGAAGGCCGACCAAGACGAGTTCTTGGAGCGGTATCGAATCCGCAGCCTGATCGAGCGGTACTCGGACTATATCAGTCACTCAATCGAGGTGGGAGGGCCAAGTGAGAAGCCCGACGCGGAGACGGCCTCGTCGGAGCTCACCTTCGAACGCGTCAACCGCGCCAGTGCACTCTGGCAGCGCAATCCCAAGGAGGTCAGCCTGGAGCAGTACCAGGAGTTCTACAAGCACCTCACCCACGACTGGGAGCCACCGGTGACCCATCGGCACTTCGCGGTCGAGGGCACACAGATGTTCACGGGCCTCTTGTTCTTGCCGGGCCGCGCCCCCTTCGATCTGTTCGATCCTAGCTCGAAGCCAGGCGTACGTCTGCATGTGCGCCGCGTGTTGGTGATGGAGAACAGCGAGGAGTTGCTCCCGAAATGGCTGCGCTTCCTGCGCGGGGTGGTCGACTCGGAAGATCTGCCGCTCAACGTTTCTCGAGAGACGCTGCAGGACTCGCGGGTGGTGCGCACCATCAGGAAGCAAGTCACCCAGCATGCGCTCACCATGCTCGAAGAGCTGGCTAGCAATCGCCCGGAGGATTATCAGAAGACCTGGGAGTCGTTTGGGGTGGTGCTGAAGGAGGGCCTGCACTTCGAGCCCGAAGAGCGCGAGCGATTGAGCCGCCTGTTCCGCTTCCAGAGTTCCACCACCAGTGGATGGCAATCCTTGGCTGACTACGTGGGCAGGATGAAGCCCGACCAGGAGTCTATCTACTACGCCGTTGGTCCGTCCCGGAAGGTGCTCGAACAGAGCCCACACCTCGAGATCCTGAAGAAGCATGGCATCGAGGTGCTGTTGCTCACCGATCCGGTCGATCCTTTCATGCTGCCGAACCTGCCGGACTTCGAGAAGAAGCCGCTCCGAGACGCGATGACCGGCGACCTCTCGCTCCCGAAGTCGGCGGAAGCCGAGAAGACAGACACCGAATCTCCCGAGCCCCTGTTCGACAAGATGGCGAGCATCCTCGGTGAGCGCGTCGAGAAAGTCCGAGCCTCGAGTCGCCTCGCCGACTCACCTGCCTGCCTGGTTCGCCCCGAGGGAGCGCTCGCTCCCCACATCGAGCGCCTACTCCGAGCGCGCAACCTGGAGGTTCCCGCCACCCGGCGCGTGCTCGAGGTGAATCGCGACCACGCGGTGGTGGTGGCGATGCGCCGTCTGTTCTTGGTCAACCCAGACTCCCCCAAGCTCGGGGAGTGGATCGAACTCTTGTACGACCAATCCCTGCTGGCCGAGGGCAGTCCGATCGACGATCCGGCGGCTTTCGCGCGGCGCATGAGCCACGTCCTGTCCGACGCCGCCGAACAGGCGCTGCGCTAACCACCGTAGCGCTCGAGGACCCGCCTCACCTGCGCGGCGTAGCTACCGCCGAACAGGTTGGTGTGCACCAGAAGAGGGTACAGCTGATGAAGCGCCAGGCGGTCGCCCGCGCCCGGCGCGAGGGGGCAGATCTCGTCATAGGAGGCGAACACTCGCTCGCCAAACCCTCCGAAAAGCCGCATCATCGCCAGATCGAATTCGCGGTGGCCCCCGGCCACGCTCGGATCGATGAGCCACGGCTCACCCCGCGGACCTACCATCAGATTGCCGGACCACAAATCGCCGTGCAGGCGCGCCGGAGGCTCGACGGGCAGCAGCAATTCGGCCAGACGCGGCCGGAGGCGCTCCATCCGAGGCACAAGCGAACTCGAAAGCCGTCCGGTCTTCACCGCCAGCGCAAACTGGGGTTCTAGGCGCTCGGCGTAGTAGAATTCGGCCCAGGTCGGGTGGGTCAGATTCGACTGAGGCAAGGTGCCAATGGTATTGGACATCGACCAGCCGAAGTGCGCAGGGTGACAACGGTGGAGCGCCGCCAGCCCGCGGCCGAGTCGCTCGTCGAAGTTGGGAGCAGGTCGGCTCACCTCGATCCAAGAAAGAACCAACGCCGCTTCTTCCCCTTCCTGCTCGGCCTCGAGGACCGCCAAGACCTCGGGTACGGGCAGGGCGCGCGCTTCGCGGAGCCAGTTCAGACCGTTGGCCTCGGCGGTGAACATCCCCGGGGGCGCGTGGGCGTTCAGCTTGACGAAGGCCCGTGTTTTGTCCTCAAACCAGAGACAAAAGGCCTGATTGATGTCCCCGCCACCCACCCGCCTCTGCTGTGCCACGTCTCTTCCGAGACAGCGCCGCAGCCGCGCGAGGAACTTCGGGGTCATCGACGATCCCGCGAGTCCCGATGACAATGCCTGAGCAGGCCCTGACAGGCGCGCTCGCAGATCTCGATCACCTCGTCGAAGCCTCGCGGACCGCCGTAGTAGGGATCCGGGACACTCTGACCGCGCGGGGTACCGGACTCGAAATCTCGAAACAGCGCCAGCTTCTGCTGGTGCTCGGGGCGCGTGACCATCCGCTTCAAGGTGCGGAGGTTGTCCTCGTCCATGGCGAGGATCAAATCGAAGCGCTCGAAGTCTCGCTCGAGGAACTGACGGGCGCGGTGCTCGATCCGGTAGCCGTGCCGGAGCGCTGCCTCCCGGGAGCGGGGATCGGCGAGCTCACCCTGATGGTAGCTGGCGGTCCCGGCGCTATCGAGTTCGAAGAGATGAGACATACCCCGATCCTCCACCAGCTTCTTCATCACCGCCTCGGCGGTTGGAGAGCGGCAGATATTGCCGAGGCACACGAAACAGAGACGAGTCATGACCCCGAAGCTCCACCGAGCAGCGGCGCGAGAACTTGAAACAGCTCCTTTGCCATAGCCTCGTGGGTGGAGACGCTCGGGTGCCAGTCACACCCGGGTGCCGCGTTCCGGGTCTGCATCGGGTGGAAGAACGCGCGCGACAGAGCGCGCTCGGAAAGAGCCGTTACCGCGGCACGGATCGCCGCTTCGGCGTTCTCGAGATCGGTGCCGGACAACATGGGCCCGAGGGTGCAGAGAATCACCGCCTTGGGATAGACGCTCTGGATCCGTTCGAGGAGGGCCAGGTAACGTCGAGAAAACTCCTCGGGGTCGGGATCGGGCTCGGTGCTAAAGTCGTTGGTTCCCAGGTTGATGACCACCGCGTCAACCGGGTATTCGGTGAAGGACCAGCGGCTCGTCATATCTTCAGGCATGGTCCGCTCGAACAGCAGCGGCATCACCTCTCCCGGTCCCCCGTCGTAGTTCTTCATCACTCCCCGCCCCGACCAGGCCACAGTCGAGACCTCAGCGTCGAGCAGCCGTCCCAGCACTGCCCCATAAGCAAGCTCATGGTTCTCGGTCTCGGCACTGAAGGGACAACTCGTGTCCTTGCCCTCATTTCCATACCCACAGCTGATCGAATCCCCAAGCACCTCGATGCGACGTGACCGGCTGACCGCGCTGGGCAGAAGCTCGCCGTCGCCGACCGTGACATCGAGGAGTTCGGTGGGGCCGAAGGAAGCCTCGGTTCGACGCCGCACTTCGAGTACGTGAGTCCCCGGGCCAAGACCCTGCGCCACCACGTACTCTTCACGTTCCCGCGTGGTCACGAGCACAGGCTCTGGTTGTCCATCGAGGTGGACGCTGTGTCGGTTCTGATCGCGGAGGTGGAGGGTCAGCGATGAACCCGTGAAGCTGAGCCGAAACCCGGCTCCGGACCAGGCGTAGCGGAGCGCGCGCTCGCCTTTGTGCTCGACGCGGCCAATGCCCTGGATGAGGCCGGATGATGGACGGTCCGTGTCAGCACGGGGCGCCTGCGGCGCGCGTTCGAGCGCACAACCTGCGACCATCAACGAGGAAAGGAGAACGAGGGGGAGCATGGACCAAGGGAGCATCAGACGCCGATCGTCCCCGATCTCGGCCGCCTCCAGCAACCGAGAAGTGGCACCCGGACCCATTTGCCCTATGCTCCGTGCCGAACGATTCGGCTCGAAGGTCAGGTGATGCGCGACCCAAAGTCCCAAGTTCGCACCGGGGTGCTCTGGCTCGGCTCAGCCTCTCTCGTGGCGCAGATCCTTGATGCGCTCGGGCTGATCGTAGTCCTCATGTTCTTGTCCCGCGAGGACATGGGCGTGGCAACGCTTTCTTGGTCGGTCGCGGTGATCGTCGAGGCCCTGAACGGCCTCGGAACCGGGGCAGCACTGCTCCAGAGCAAGCGAGTCGAGCGGGCGGACCTCGACGCCGTGTTCTCGTACGCCGTCGGCACTGCCCTGATCTTCGCGTTGATTGCGGCGTTGCTCTCCCCGTTCATCGCCGCCTCGTACCGCGAACCCTCCCTCGCCCCGATGCTCGTGGTCTCGGTGCTGAAGCTCCCGCTGGTCAGCGCCGCGCTGGTTCCGCTGCAGATGCTGAACCGTGAGCTCAGGTTCCGCGACGTGGCCCTGATCCAGACCGCCTCCACCATACTCTCCCTACTCCTCAAGATCGCGCTCGCCGTGTTCGGACTGCGTGCCTGGGCGCTGGTGATCGCGAACACCAGCTACGGACTCTTCACGCTGATCGGCGCGTTCATCCTGTATCCGATGCTGCCGCGTCCCACCCTCGATTTCGCTCGGATCCGGGAGCTGATCGTCTACGGGCTCAGGCTGAGCGTGCATTCGGTGCTCTACCACACCATGCGCAACGCCGATTTCTTGATTGTCGGGCATGTGCTCGGGAGCGGACCGCTCGGCCTCTACCGCGTGGCCTTCGACATCGCCATGACTCCACCCCTCGCCATCCAACAGACGGTGAGTCGCACGGCGTTCCCGGTGTTCTCGCGCCTCACCGATGACCCTCCTCTGCTCGCCCAGACCTTCACCTGGATGCAACGCGGGCTCGGCCTGGTGGCGGTGCCAATCGCGCTCTTCCTCACCTTCGGTGCACACGACCTCTTAGCGCTGGTCGCCGAGGGGCGCTGGGTGGAGGCCGCACCCGCCCTCATCGTGCTCAGCTGGGCTGCGGTGCCGCGGACGCTGGCTCAACTCTATCCCGAGCTTTACAAAGCCGCCGGACGCCCGGGTCTCGCAGTACAGGGTACCCTCTTCACCTTCGCCCTCTTGGTGAGCGGGTTCGCTGCAGGCCTTTACGGTTTCGGTCAGCGCTTCGGCGTTCTCCCCGTGGCCTTCACCTGGTTGCTCGGCTATCCCTTGATCCTGGTGGTGCTGTTGCTGCTCGCTCAGAAGGTGGCACCTCTGAGGGGCCGAGACTACCTCTCCCCCTTTCGGCATCCCCTCCTCGCAGGTTTGCTCGCGACCTGCCTCGCCGCCCCCCT
The DNA here is from genome assembly GCA_964396375.1 of uncultured Polyangiaceae bacterium. Lineage (GTDB taxonomy): Bacteria > Myxococcota_A > Polyangia > Polyangiales > Polyangiaceae > FEN-1139. The sequence goes on from CAYNEY010000012.1 coordinate 71,740, forward strand.
GGCTTGGCTTCGTAGCCTGCTCGGGGAGTCCGTCCTTCTTTCACTCGGCCACTTGGTGATGCTGGCCGGGGTGATCCTCGGAGCATTCTTCTGGTACACGCGCCGGGTGCTCCACATGTCACCGAAGGAGTTGCTCGGTGGCACGAAGAGACCCGCGGCCACGACGGAAGGGACCTGACCGGTTGGCATCCCCACGCGTCGCCCTCCTGCGGAACCAGTTTCTCCCCTATTCGGAGACGTTCATCCACGACCAGCTACGGCACCATCGACGCTACCAACCCACCGTCTTCGCCCGTTGCCACCGGCATCGCGAGCGCTTCCCGGGGCACGAGGTGGTGGCGCTCGAGACCGACACCGAGCCTCATCGATGGCGTTCCCTCGTCTATGGCGTATTTGGCGCTGCGCCAATCTTCGATCGAGCGCTCGAGGAGCGCCAGTACTCGCTGATCCACGCGCACTTCGTCAACAACGGGGCCTACGCCCTCGATTTCTCCCGACGGCACCGCTTACCGCTCGTGATTTCGGCGCATGGCCACGACGTGACCACGCTGATCTCGCGGGAACTCTACCACCCCCGTTCGCTGTTCGTGCTCTCCCGGCTGCGGCGACTCATGCTCGAGAGCACGCTCCTCCTCGCCGCCTCGCAAGAACTCCATGACCTCTTGATCGAGGTGGGCTTCCCCAAACACAAGCTCCGCGTCCACCGCCTGGGGATCGATCTCGACGCCATCGCCTCGCACCGCGCGCAGCGCGCCGTGCCGACCAAGCTGGTGATGGTGGGCCGCTTCGTGGAGAAAAAGGGCCACCTCGATGGGTTCACCGCCTTCGCCGAACTCCGTCGACAGTTTCCCGAGGCCCGGATGGTCGTGATCGGCGACGGGCCGCTCTTCGGCGCGTATCAGGCGAGGCTCACCGAGTTGGGCCTGAAAGACTGCGTCGCCTTCCCCGGCTCGCTGCCCCATGAAGGCGTGCTCGCCGAGCTGGCCTCGGCCACGGTGGTGGTGACCCCGAGCGTGATCGCCTCGAATCTGGATCGCGAGTCCGGCCTGATGGTGGCCAAGGAAGCCTCGGCGCTCGGGGTTCCCGTGGTCGGCACCTGGCACGGCGGCATCCCCGAAATCGTCGAGGATGGAGCCTCCGGTTTTCTGGTTCCCGAGCGTTGTCCTTCGGCACTCGCCGAACGGCTGGCACAGCTGCTCGCCGATCCGGAACTCTGCAACCGCTTCGGTGCACGAGCCCGCCAGAAGATGGAGCACGACTATGACATCCGAAGGCAGGTCGAAGAGCTCGAGGCACTCTACGATGAGGCACAGACTCTGTTCTGCCGTGGCGACCGGCGCAGCTAGCCCTCGTAGCTGAGTTCAACGATCTCGAGTTCGAGTTCGCCCGCCGGTCGCTGAACGAGGACACGATCACCAACCCTCCGGTTGAGGAGGGCGCGGCCGAGGGGAGATTGGAAGCTGATCCGCCCCACCGAAGGCTCTGACTCGTCGGGTCCGACCAGGTGGTAGCGACTCGTCTTGCCATTTTCGTCGCGCACCACGACCAGGGCGCCAAAGCGGACCTGACCGGTTTTGGTCTCACTCTGTCGAACCACCACCGCCGACTCGAGCCGCTTGGTCAGAAACCGGATCCGCCGATCGATCTCGCGCAGCCGTTTCTTCCCATAGATGTACTCGGCATTCTCAGAGCGATCTCCCTGGGCCGCTGCGTCGGCCACCTCCGAGACAACCCGAGGCCGCTTCAGCCGTAGCAACTCGTCGAGCTCGACGGAGAGTTTCTTCGCGCCTTCGGGGGTGAGGTAGTTTGGCATGAGGGAGAGCCACGGTGGTCTATCCCGGAAACGGAGCGGAGGAAACGCACACCAAGGCTGGCCCGGTGGCCGCCTTGGTCGACTCGACCACCCTTCCCGTTCGGGGTACCAGACGGGAGGCGGCACCATGACCACTCGACGCTCTCCCATGCTCTCGGTCGTGTTGATGTTGCTCGGGTTCGCGAGCCTCGGTGTGATCGTCTTCGGCGGCGGCTCCATCCTGTTCATGAGGCAGCTCGAGGCAACGCTGATTGAGCAGACGGTACGGCTCGCCGAGCAGCGGGGCATCCTGCTCGAGCGCCCCAAGGTGGCGCTCCACCTCGACCACATCACCCTCGGCGAGCTCCGCTTCTCCCTAGTTGGACTGCCAGAGGTGCGCGGCTCGATCGCGAGCACAACCGTGTTCACCCCTCGGTTTACCCCAAGGCGACTCGCGGTGCATGGGGTGACTGTGCAGGTGAGAGGCGAGCCTCTGGCACTTCTCCCACGCCTCTTGGCGTGGGAGAAGCGGTACGCGAGCATTCCCTCGGGGCTCGAGCTCGAGGTGCCGGGTGTCGAACTCGAGTTCACCGATACCGGGGGCCGCTTCGGGACCCTGCGCGGAAAAGACGTGATGTTGACCCGCCGTGGCGACGATCGGGTGATCTCGATGAGCCGCTTCGAGTCGGCCTGGCTCAGGACCGATGCGGTCACGCTCAGGGTGAGCCCTCGGAACCCAGGTTTCCTCGTTACACTCGGCGATGACCCACAACGAGCACCACTGCGTCTGTTGGTCCTCCGAGAGGCCGCAAGGACCCACTTCGAGCTGGTCTGGCCGAAGCTCCGCGCGGACGACACGGCGGTTCTGCTTCGTCTCCCCAAGCTACCTTCCTGGCTTAGTCAGGTGGCGGCGAGCGGCGTGCTCGCCGTCGATGTGCCGAAGGATGGAGGGAACCCTACGGGACGTGTGGCCCTGGAACTCGAGGGCGTCGCGGTGCCCCATCCGCCGGAATTGGCCGGCTTCGATTTCGGAAAGACCCTGAGCGTGGTAAGCCAGTTCTCCCTCGACCCTGAGCTCTCCCGCGCCGAACTCTCCGCTGTGAGTCTGAAGGCCGGTGCCTTCACCCTCCGTGGCAACGGGCGCTTGCTGCGCAAGGACTGGACCATCATCGCGAAGCTCGACCTTGCCACCAGCCTTTCTTGTGCGGTGCTGGCGGCGGGCCTGGCCGAAACCCACCTTGGGGCCGAGGTGGGCGCTTGGGCTCGACGGAACGCGAAGCGCGCCGTGTCAGGGGCGGTGGATGTCCGCGTGCAGATCGAGGCCGACAGCTCTCATCTCGAAAAAGCCAAGGTGGTACGCCGCCTCGGAATCGGCTGCGGCCTGCGCCCCACCAGTCTCGAGGAGCTGCTCACCCTCGAGCTGCCTCCACTGCCAGATCCCGCACATGTGGAGAACCTCGTGCACGGCGCCATGACCGGCACGTTGCAGAGCCTCCCCATGCCCTGGCCAAACCTCACGTTGCCGACCCTCACCCCTCGAGAGCAAATGCCACCGACACGCTGACCACGGTCGGGCCACGGGGCGGGGGTGCGAAACTGAGACCAAGCAGCGCTTCGCGCATGCAGCCAAGGAACGCCTCGGGACCGAGGCGCGTTCGGATCTGGTCGATGCTCGGTGCCCCGCCATCCCGTGGGATCCGGAGATCGACGCCGAAGCTGCCCCCACGCTCGGGCTCATCCACCAGGCGATAGCAGCTGCGCATCGCGGAGAAACCCGAAGTCACCGCGCCAACGAAGGGGCGCTTGCTCGGCTCGTCGTTGGGACCGCCCCCAATGTGCATCCCCAGCAGCCGCAGCGTCACCTCGGGGAGACTCGGGCCCGGTTGGTCGGGTACCACCAGGCCGACGTCACCCGGCTCCTCATCATCCCTGGTGTCGTCCTCCACCGTCGACAGCGCCAAGGTCGGAGTCTCCGCGCTCGGAGTGCTCTCGACCGGTGGCGGCGCTGACACTTTCGTCGCCGCCCGAGAGGCACCGGGGGAGCATCCCCCGAAGAATAGGCAGGGAAGCATGACGAGCAACTCTCGGTGCCGAACCATGTCCGATCCTTTACACAGCTTTGGCGGAATCGACCACTTCTCGGTCGGCCTCGTGGCATGCTTCGCCCACCGAGAATGCCCTCCGCGACCCTCCCCCTGCTGGTTCTCCTCGCACTGGTAGCCTGTGATGGGAAGCGGGCGAATCCCACGAAGAAACACACCATGACCCCCTCGGCCGCGGAGGAGTCCCCGCTCGCGTTCCCGAAGGAGCCCAGCCCACCGCGGCCCTCCGCGCTCCCGGTCGAGCAACGCGAGAACTCCATTCCCGCCGTCAGCACCAGCACTTGGTTCGTGGCAGACGGGTTGGTCGACGTGGGACCAGCGGGACCGGCGGCGGCGACACCGCGCGGCGTCGCCCTGATTTCCCGCGACGGAGGGCTTCACCTCGCCCCCTTGCGCAACTCACCCAGCCGCGATTGCCGCGAACACCCGACTCCGCTGACCGGGATCGACGCCGAGCCCCAACAATTCGTGGCCCTCGAGCACGGACCCGAGTACTTCGACGGTCACCTCTACTACGTCACCGAGGGTCACCTCGTGCGAAGGCCACTCGGCACCGGTGACCTCGAGATCCTGGCGCGTGACGCCCGCTCCTTCACCCGAGTGGCCGTGCCGGAGAAGCGCATTTTGGGTTGGCCCCCGCTCGCGGCCTACGTCGCGCGGGGTTCTGACACCGACAGTCTTACCGCACGACTCTGGATCGAGGGACAACCGGGGCTGGCACTGACGCCCGACGGCAGCACCGCAAATTCGGTGAGCCTGGCCCGACTCGGCTCGCGACTGGTCGCTGTATCGCTCGAGAGCCGCACCGGCATGAGCCCGATCCATGTACGCAACATCGAGTTCTCGGGAGGTCGGCTCGCGCTCACGGCGGATCGCGTGGCGTGGGTCGCAGGAACGGCTCAGCCGCTCACCGAGATCTTCGCCCAGGGTCACGGTCACGAGGGTTGGGGTCTGCTCGCGATCGAGCGGGATGCCTCACGGTTCGGGTTGGTGACGTTTCCCCTGACCCGCGACCAAGTGGCCGAGGAAGACAGCCGCTGGCACATCTACCCCAATGGGCTGTCCCCGGCAGTCGTGACCACCGGCGTTCTCTGCAACAAACCGGTCGCAATCTACGCACAGCCCACGACCGAGCGCCCCCACGCACCCCAGGCGCTCGAACTTGTAGCCCTCGGGGATACGCACGCCGAGCCACCGGTAACGCTGGCCACGAGTCGCGCCTTCGCCGACGTTTCGTTGGAGGGACTGGACGGCGGGGCACTTCTAGTATACGTCGCGGACCGTCGAACTTGGGCGCGCCGACTCCGTTGCGTCGAAGCGTGTCCGAAGAAAAACTGAGCCAATCTCCCATGAACAAGCAGCCGCGTTCCTCTCGGGTTTCGACCAAATCGCGCAAGACGCCAGATGCCAAGGGCGCCGCGCGGAGCCAAACCAAAAAGGGCGGTGCTCGCCCCGCTTCGACGGAGAAGACCCGTCAGCGACCGAGCGCCGATCACAGACGCGGGCGCACCGGAGAGAAGATCCTTTCGGCGCGGGGCGCCGATCGTCATGTTCTGTACGAGAAGTCGGTCCAAGACCCGGAGTTTGAGGTCAAACTGCTGGAGAAGCTCGCACGCCGGTACCGGACCCAAGTCCGTGCCCTTCGGGAGGACTTCTGCGGAACGGCGTTGCTCTGCGCGCACTGGGTACGTTCAGGGAAAGAGCGCACCGCCACCGGCATCGATCTCGATCCTGAGGTTCTCAGCTGGGGGCGCACTCACAACCTCGAGCCACTCGGCTCCGCCCAAAGCCGGGTCACCTTGCTCGAGCAAGACGTGACGGCTCCGGTGAAGAAGCGCCACGACGCCGTGGTGGCCCTCAACTTCAGCTACTGGATTTTCAAGACCCGCGCAGAGCTGCGGGCGTACTTCGCCCGAGTGAGAAAGGGGCTCGATTCACAGGGTTTCTTCCTGCTCGACGCCTATGGTGGATGGGAATCCCAGGAGCCGATGTTCGAGCCCCGCAAAATCCGCGAGGGGTTCACCTACGTTTGGGATCAGGACGCCTTCGATCCGATCACCAACGAGATGCTCACCCACATCCATTTCGAGTTTCGGGACGGCACCAAGCTGAATCGGGCCTTCTCCTACGATTGGCGGTTCTGGTCCCTACCCGAGCTGCGCGAGCTCCTCCTCGAGGCAGGCTTCGCCCACGTCGACGTCTTGTGGGACGACACCGACGACGATGAGGATCCCGACTATCGACCGCGCCGTCACGCTACCAACCAGCCCGGCTGGATTGCGTATTTGATTGCACTGCCAACACTTCCGAAGAGTGGTGAGCACGCGGCCCGTGTCCTCGCCAAGGCGCGAAGCGGGAAGCGCTGAGTCGAGGGGGCAGTGGGCGAGCAGACGGCCCGTCGGGCATCTTCCCAGCACCGTGGGCCGTCAGTGCTTGGCCGCCTCGCCCCGAGCCCAACCGGCGCCTTGCACCTTGGGCATGCCCGCACCTTCCTTGCGGCTTGGTGGAGCGCGAGAAGCCAGGGCGGCAGCGTCCTTTTGCGACTCGAGGATCTGGACGAAAACCGGTGCCGCCCGGAGCACCGAGAGCTTATCCTGCGTGATCTGACCTGGCTCGGCCTTGATTGGGACGGGCCGATCCGCATCCAATCCGAGAGGCGCGCACGGCTCGTCGAACACGCTCATGAGCTCGAACGGCTCGGCCTTGCTTATCCCTGTGTGTGCTCGCGTCGTGATCTTCGGGAGGCCGTGAGTGCCCCGCACGCGGGCTCGGGCGAGCCTGTCTACCCCGGGACCTGCCGTGGACGCTTCTCGAGTCTCGAGCGCGCCGAGGCCGAAAGTGGGCAGAGCGCCGCGCTCCGCTTCGCGGTTCCGAGCGGCGAGCACGTGGTCCGTGATCGGATCTTTGGCGAGCATAGGTTCACGCTGACGACGAGCGGCGGCGACTTCCCTATCTTGCGGCGCGACAAAACTCCTGCGTATCAACTCGCGGTGGTCGTCGACGATCACGACGACGGCGTCACGGAAGTCGTGCGCGGTGCAGATCTGCTGGAAAGCACGGCACGCCAGGAGCTGATCTACGCGGCCTTCGGCTGGACCCCCCCCATCTGGGCTCATGTGCCTCTCGTCACCGACTCTGTGGGCATACGACTCGCGAAACGCACCCACGCGCTCAGCCTGGCCCACCTACGGGAGCTGGGAGTGCACCCGGACTGCATCGTGGGGTGGGCGGCGCGCAGCCTCGGGCTCACCGAAGTCGAGCGAGCGAGCGCCTCTGAGCTGGTGACCTGCTTTGCCTTCGACAGAATCCCTCCCCACCCGAGCACTCTCGAGCCAGCCGAACTCTCCCGCTGGGCTGGAACTTTCCATGAAAAATCGAAAGGGATCGACTGAGCTGATTTCCTTACTGTGAGGAGGTTTTTTCAGGGTTGAAAGACCCCACCTCTTGCAGCAGAGCTAAACTCCTCCCCTTTCATTTTGATTGTGATGGCATGTGCCTTGCTCTATATTTCTCTCGGCGGCGCCCTCGGTGTCCCCCCCCTCCGCGGGTGGCCGCCCTTATTTCCTGCTCGCCCGTGGTGCCCTCGCACCACGGGCGGCGTACTATTTGGGCTCCGAATGCGGGTTCGGAATGTGACCAGGGGTGGTCTGGCTCACTTGTGTGATGCCCGTTGCTCCGCCGCTTTGACCATGCCTGTCACACCAGCGGTAAAACCGGCGAGCTTGGGCCTGTCACGGTAAGGCACAACACCACGGGGAGCCCGATTCAGGATGGGTCTGCGCCGAGGATGGTGAGTCGAAGCCGCTGTCGGGCGTTCAGATAGTAATTGTCCATCGCCTCATCCAAGCGCGCGGCGATCACGATGCGCCGCAACCCGGGCTCGGCGCGTTCGAACACCGTACCGCGATAGGGATGATTTCCCGCGAGGAAGAGGTCGCGGAGTTCGGTTCTGGTAGGTGTCACCATCGGCGCCACCATCCGCCACAAGTAGAGCTGTGCCCGTGCCCGACGGCGCAGCCAACGCGTCAACTCCTCACGGGCGAGCCCCTCGGCCCTCAGCACGAGCCGTAGAGCGTCGTCACCTCCAAGCCGCGCGAGGAGCGCTTGCTCCACCTCGGCGGTGGCGCTGATGAGCTCTGCCTCGGCAACGCGTGGCTCGATGCTAAGGCTGGCCAGCAAGATCTCCGAGATGATCTGCTCCTCGGCGCGCCGCACGTGTTCATCACCGAGCCGAGGCATCACAGCGTCTCGCACCGGCGCGTCCTCCATTGCCTCGACACGAGCAAAGAAGCGAAGCTCGCGCTCCATCACGAACGCTGGAGAACGCTCTCCGCCGAGCTCGGGCGCCACCAACCGCACCACCGCACGATCGACCAGCTGTTCTCTGGCTCCTAGTTCTGCCTTCACCGCTGGCGCGAACCAGAGCACCCCGAGAACCAGGGCGAGACCAAAGCGAGCGCTGAAGCTCAAGCCGCTCCTCTCCCGCTCAGTCCACCTGCGGAAGCTCGGCCGCCAAGGGCGAGCTCGGCTCGTCGAAGCCATCGTGCTCGGAATCGAAGGGGGAGCGCTCGTCGCCAGCCTCGGACCGCAAATAGGCCCGGGCGGTGCGCCGTGCGCGCACGAACTCCGCAAAAACCAGCACCTTCTCGAGATCCCGCCCTCCGAGCAGATCAGCGATGTCACGCAGCTGCTTCCGAAGCTGATCGGCCCCACGCCCACGCCGCGCCACAGGTCGTTCGTGGCTCGTGCTGCTCGGCGCAGAGTGTGGTTCGTTCTTCGGAAACACGGGACGCAGCACCGGTGACAAGGCATGGCTCGAGAGCCACGCTTCCATGAACACGCGGAGACGCTCGGAGCGGAACACGAACCACCGCTCACGTTCCTCCACGAAGCTCATCAAGACATCTTTGAAGCGACGGAACGCTCCCTTGCCATCGATGGCGTGGAGCAGCTTCTGGCGCAGCTCCGTGTCCTCGACCAGCGGGATGAAGCGCTCCATCCAGCGGTACTGTTCGCGCGAACTCACCGGTTCGATGCGCATGTATTCGCTGTCGGAGGCTATCCGCGCGTGCATCTCCGGATCGGCGATGCCATCGACCACTCGCAACACCTCTCCCGTTTCGAGATGGAGATAGCTGTGCACCTCCGGTGCGTTGTTCTCGAAAGCATCCTCCAGCGCCTCCCAATCGACCGGCACCGGCCTCAGTTGGGCAGCCTGCGTCCCAGTCGTCCCGTTCTCGGCAGTGGTCATGGAAAGCCTCAGAGTCTTCGTGGCCGCGTGCCCAGATGAGCCGCGCGATAAGGTCCCGCTCTCTCGACCCTCGGCCAACGGACCCGGATTCGGAGAGTGCGACCAAGGATAGAACGATTGGGCGGCAAAGATCATCCACTGTCGTATCGGTTCCCTCAACGGCGGATGCCTAGCGCTCAGACGCCGGGTGGGAGGACCAAGGTCGGCCAGAGGGACAACAGCGTGCCAACATGGGCGCCGATGAGCTTGTGGGAACGTTGGGGCACGAGTAGCGTAGAGGGCAGTATGGCTCGTTTGCTGCTCACGATGCCTGAAGGCCAGCAGGTCAGAGAGCTTGGACCGCACAACACGCTCGGCCGTCACCCGCAGAACACGATTCAGCTACTCGACCGGATCGTGTCGAAGGAGCATTGCATCGTCGACCTTCGACCCGAGGGGTACCTGCTGCGCGACCTTGGCAGCCTGAACGGAACCTTCGTGAATGGTGAACGGGTGAACGGTGAGCGTCTGCTGCAGCACGGAGACGAAGTCGCACTCGGAGCCACGCGCGCTCGTTACGACAGCGGCTTCGGCGCACCGGTGACCTTCCCCGCACCAGCGCCACCCAGTGCAGCCCTGCCCCAGCAGTCGTCGCTGTCGCCCTTTCCTTCTGGCATGAACGCGAGCCAGCCTCCACAGGTTTCGAGCTGGTCGACGCATCAGCAGAACGACGGCCAGGCTCGTCTCCAGTCGTCGGGGCCCTTCGGACCCATGGGGCAACCATCCTTCGTCGATGCTCCCTCGTTGCCTCAGCCCCCCCCCAGCCCTATCGCTCAGGCCTCGCTGATTCAGCCAGTGACGTCCCACGCCGTCTCACCCCCTCGAGGGATGGCACCCCACGCGCAGCCGTCGATGGTCGGTTTCGCGCACGAACCTCCACCAGCACCACCGGAAGCTCCTCTCACCCCCTACGTCGCCGCGCCAGCTCCGCTCACGCCCTACCCAGCCATCCCAGCGATGAAGAGCGCGACCGAGCCCGTGCACAGCCCGTTGGTGCCGCTCCCGACCTCCCGCAGAATGGCGACGCGGGTCGACATGAGTGACGAGGCCCGCGCCATCGGAAATCAGATCGCGGCGGTCCATCCCGGGTTTCTCCCCTACGACCAGCTCTGTCAGAACCCCGTGCAACTCGCCGGTGACTACGAGCGGCTGCGGCTGACCCACGAACTCTCGCGGGAGATCGCCCTCGAGCGGGATCTCCCGAGCCTGCTCGATAAGATTCTGCTCACCATCTTCAAGTTCATCCGCGCCGATCGTGGGGCGATCTTCCTCATGACGCCGCAAAAACAGCTCGAGCCTGCGGCGAGTCGGCGTCGCGATGGGACCGATCAACCCATCCCCGTCTCCTCCACCATCCTCGAACACGTGATCGCCGAGCGCGCCACCGTCCTCACCCACAACGCCGTCGAGGATTTCGCGAAATCGAAGGGACGGAGCATGATCCTGAACCGGATCAGCTCGGCCGTGGTGGCGCCACTCTTGCACGAGGAGGAGTTGCTTGGAGTGCTCTGGCTCGACAGCGAGTCGCTCGGGCAGTTCCAACAACGCGACATGGAAATGGCGACAGCCATCGCCGCCCAGGCCGCCATGTTCATCGAGATCAACATCCTCGGAAAAAAGATCCAGCAAGAGGTGGTGAACCGCGAGCGTTTCAGCCGGCTGCTCTCCCCGAACGTGGCGGAGCGAGTCTTGAGCGGTGAACTCGAGGTGAAGAAGGGTGGTCAACTCGTCCCCTTGTGCACCGTGTTCAACTCGGACATCCGCGGGTTCACCCCGCTCAGCGAGGGCACTCCTCCAGAGAGCCTGGTGGAGATGTTGAACGAGTACTTCGAACTGATGGTGGAGGTGCTGTTCAAGTACGAGGGCACCCTCGACAAGTTCATGGGCGACGGCATCATGGCGCTGTGGGGCGCCCCGGTGACTCACCCCGATGACGCCGTGCGCAGCGTGCACTGCGCCCTCGAGCAGCTGGCGGTCCTCGGGCATTTCAACGCGTCACGGCGCGGATTGAACGTCCCTGATCTCAAAATCGGCATCGGGATCCACACGGGGCCTTTGGTCGCAGGCTACATCGGCAGCTCAAAGTCTCTGTCGTACACGGTGATTGGAGACACCGCGAACACCAGCGCGCGGTTGTGCGGCGTGGCCTCGGGAGGCCAGATCCTGGTTGGGGAGGCCACCCTCGCCCAGCTCCGTGGCACCTTCACCTTCGAGGAACTCCCGCCTCAGCACTTGAAGGGCAAGGAGAAGCCATTTCGCATCTTCAACATCACCGGCACCCATCCGGTGAGTGCGGTTCCCGCTAACTTTGGAGTGAGCGAGCCGGGCTGAAGGTGGGGCGTTCCCCCATCAAAGCCCCACTTCGCGCGCGCGGACCCAGAAGCTCTTGCCGTCCGGCGGGATCACCGCCAGGCTCTTCGGGAGGATGCTGGCCCAGCCCGCCACCAAATCGAGCACGTACAGTTCGGTGTACGGCTCAATGATCCCGATCGGGGTCACGGTCTCCGAAGCCGTGCCCCGAAGCGGGATTGGGGTCTCGAAGCGAACCACCTTGATGTGCTCTTTGACGACCAGGCGCGCGGGTTCACGTTCCGTGATGGTGCGCACCTCGGGCTGATCCACCAGCTCCCCGTCAGGAAGCCGCTCGAGGTCACTCGCGCGAACCCAAGCATCGATCAGGACATCCGAGAAGTACTGGATCCGCACCCATTCCCCGCTGGACTCGGGGCTGGTGAAAAGCACCCCCACCCCTGTACTCGCGCGCTCGAGACGAAACACGGAGTTGGGCGCAGCGGGCTCGGCAAACAGCTCGAGCTCTCTCGCGCGGAGCAGATACCCACGCCGACCCTGGTGCGTTGGCGAGAACACGGTCGGCGGCAGCTTGCTGAGGGAAACCCCGTCACAGTTGGTGGTGACCGTGAACTCCTGATCGAACACACCCGAACGGCGTCGTGTGGCCGTGATCCGCTCGGCGCTCGCGCTCGTGAGCTGAAGCGCGGCGCCCGGGGCCAATCTCACCACCTGTCCCACAACCGAGAGTTCTGCCGCTGCAAACAAGGTTAGATGTTCGGCGGAGAGCCGGCCCACAACCGACAGCTCACCGCGTCCCTGACCCGTTTTCGCCTGCAGCGTGCCAGTCCGAGATGCTGGGAATGCACTCACCGTCATCGGAACCGGCGCACCGGAGAGTTCGGCGATGACCTGGCCTTGGTCATCGAAGAGCGGTGCATGGCGCGCCGGAACGGCGAGGCCCGTCTTCGTGCATGTGCACGGCGGTACGGCAGGCTCGGAGCTGACGCTCGCGACGGGCTCGACCGCTCGTACCGCCGAAGTCACCGTTGACGGAGAAGACGTGCGCTCGGTCTGCGTTGCCGGTGCCGAGGTGGTAGTGACGGGGGCCGGGCTGGCACCACAACCCCACACGAGCGAACAGACGAGTACAGACGACGCTTTCACGGTCATGGCCCTCACAGGAGCGTGAGTCTTGTCCCTCTTTGTTGGAAGATCCAGCACCTCGGACCGACATGGAGTCATAACCCTTGAAACCGGGGTGGCGAGAGGCGCCTCAATCTGCCATGGCTCGGTGCCGGACTTGACCGAGCCCGACCTCAGGGCCAAACTCCGACGCCCCACACCGTCGCTCGGTGTCGGCTGTTCCCGATGACTTCGATCCAAAGCGGCCTCACCCCTCTCGAAGAGCTCGACCTCGCGAACAAGCGCGTGCTGGTCCGTGCCGATCTCGACGTGGGAGGGACGGGCGAGATTGATCGCCTCGAACTGGAGGGCAAGGTTGCCTTTCTTACCCCTACCCTCCGCGCCTTGGAGGAAAAGGGGGCAAAAATCATACTCTTGGCGCATCGCGGACGTCCCAAGGGACGCGCCCAAGCCGAGCTCGGAATGGAGGCGATCGGGGCGGAGCTGGCGGAGAAACTCGGCTACGAGATCCTGTTACCCGACGACTGCATCGGGGAAGCCGCCCACAAGGCCGTCCTCGATCTTCGGCCGCATCAGGCGGTCTTGCTCGAGAATCTGCGCTTCCATGCTGAAGAGGAGCGCGGTGACGAGACCTTCGCGCGCCGGCTGGCGGAGCTGGGCGACGTCTACGTGAACGAGGCGCTCGGCGCATCGAACCGGCCTCATGCCTCGATTGTGCACCTGCCGAGGCTGATGCCGGAACGAGCCGTCGGCCTCGGCGTCAAAGCTGAACTCGCCGCCCTCGAGCGCGTCACCACCCCGCAATTGCCCATGGCCATCTTCCTTGGTGGAACGCGGCTCGGGGAGCGTGGCACCCTGATCGAGCGGCTCCTCGGCCCCCAACGGTCGCTTCTGCTTGGCGGACTGCTTGGCTGCACCTTCCTTGCTGCCAAGGGACACGAGATGGGGCGGTCGCGCATCGATCCGCGCGAGTTGGCTCGAGCCCGCACCCTGCTCGAGCAAGCGGATCGCGTGGGCACGGAGCTCGTGCTGCCGCAAGACTTGGTGGTGGCAAGCTCGAGTGAGCAAGCCGAAGGTCGGAATGTGGCGATCAATGGGGTGAGCGCCACCGACGAGGTGGTCGATCTCGGAAGCGCCACCCGCGCCCTCTACCGGGAGCTGCTCCGTGGAAAAAAGACCGCCCTGTGGATCGGCGCGATGGGGCAAATGGGGAACCTCGCCTTCTCTCGCGGCACCGAGGAGTTGGCTCTCGCGCTCTGCGGCGCTCCTCCCTATTCCGTGGTGATGGGGCAAGCGGCCGTGAACGCCGCGCGCCGGCTCCCCCCCGAGGCCAAGGACGCGATAGGACACATCTGTATGGGTGGTGGCGCCAGCCTCGAACTCGTCGAGCACCGGCGTCTCCCCGGAATCGAAGCGTTACGAGTGGGCGGATAGCCCGAAAGGAACAAAGTGGCAAATTCTCGCATTCAGCTGATCGCTGGCAATTGGAAGATGTATCAGGGTGGTCCTTCGGGCGTCGAGCTCGCGCGGGGCGTCGCGGAGCGCTCGGGCAAGGAAACCGGAGTCGAGGTGGTGGTCGCGCCGCCAGCCATCGTGCTCGCCGCTGTGGCACAAGCGGTCGCTGGTACCAAGGTCGAGGTCGCCGGTCAGAACCTCTACCCCAAGGACGAGGGCGCGTTCACCGGTGAAGTCTCGGCGCCGATGCTCAAGGCGGCGGGCTGCAAATGGGTGATCATCGGACACAGCGAGCGACGTCAGTACTTCGGCGAAACCGATCAGAGCGTGGCCGAGAAGACCGAGGCTGCCCTCAAAGCCGGCCTCTCGCCGATCGTGTGTGTGGGCGAAACCTTGGCTGAGCGTGAAGCCAACCGCACCATCGAGGTCGTGTACCGTCAGGTAGACGCCGTGACCGCGATCCTCGCCAAGAACCCAGGCCTGGGCGTGATCGCCTACGAGCCCGTCTGGGCCATCGGCACCGGCAAGGTGGCGACCGATGCACAGGCGGAGGAGGTCCACGCGGCGCTGCGCGCGCGCCTCTCGGCCACCTCGGCCGAGCTCGCCGACAAGACCCGCATTCTCTACGGTGGCAGCGTCAAGCCCGAGAACGCGAAGGCGCTGCTCTCCTGCCCCAACATCGACGGCGCGCTGGTCGGTGGCGCCTCCCTCAAGGCCGAGAGCTTCGCGGCCATCGTAGCGGCAGCTCCCCGCGCCTGAACCACGGAAAATCGAGCTCGAGTTCGGCCTGATGCGAGCATCGAGCCGCTACCCCCGATGCCCCGGTCACCCCGGGGCATCGGCCATTTCCAGATTCGGCCCACCAGCTTGTCCCCTTCGGCTGGCGCCCTCGCCCTCCGTCTTCTAGGCTTCGCCCCGCCGTGACCGAACTCATCGAGACCCCCCTCACCGTCGTCCACGCTCTGTCGTGCATCTTTTTGATCTTGGTCGTGCTGCTGCAACCAGGTAAAAGCGGCGGGCTCGGGGCGATCTCGGGAGCTGCAGCGCAGCAAGTGTTCGGTGGACGTGGCGCCGGTAACTTCCTCACCAAGACTACCTGGGCGACCGCCGCAGTGTTCCTGGTGACCTCGATGTCGCTCGCCTACCTCTCGAGCTCCAGCGACTCGTCGCTGCAGAAGAAGGCCAAGCAGTCACAATCGTACGATCCGTCGGGGCGGGGCCATCTTCCGGAGAAGACCCCGGAAGGGAAGTGAGCGTCCTCGGGCGACTCCTCACCGCAGTCGTTACCGTCCGCATCGCCCTCAGTCTCATCTTGTGGATGGGGTCGCTCGCGGTCGTCAGCGACGATGATTTCGCCCGGGTGGTCATCGCTCAAGGATTCTCGGTCACACCCAGGCTCGATCCCTCCGGATCCAGCTGGCTTCCGTTGCCATTCTACGTGATGGGAACCGCGATGATAGGGCTCGCTCCGAGCCTGCTCGTGGCGCGACTGGTCGCGCTTGGGCTGGCCGCGCTCTCGGCACTGGGTGTGTATGTGGCGGGGACTTGGCTCGGACTTGGTCGGCGGTCAGCCGCTTGTGCCGCCCTCGCGGCCACCCTTCTCCCCCACGCGGCATGGCTCGGCGCCGCCACGGTTCCCGACTACCCCACCGCGGTTCTGATCTTGCTCGGCGCCGCCAGCCTGGCGACCGACACGGTTCGAATCCGTGGATTGGGTGCCCTCGCCCTCGCGACCGCCTGCTTCTCTCGCTACGAAGCCTGGCCGGTCGCAGCTGCCTTTGCGATCCTGACTGGAGTGGAGTCAGTTCGGACGCGACGCCTCACGCTGCTCGCTCCCATCGCTCTCTCCCTTGTGGCACCACTGCTCTGGCTCGCGCACGGGGTGGCCATCCACCACGATGCCTGGTTCTTCCTCGAGCGAGTCGAAAGCTACCACCGGGCGCTCGGTGGCAAGGGACTCAGCCTTGGGTTCGCGCTGCTCTCCCAGCTCGCCTCGCTCTTGGCCGAACCCGAGCTGCTGATCCTGGTCGCGCTCTTCGCGCTCATGTTCGCGGTACGGCGCCGACGAGAGAAGCTGACGCTGGTTGGCTCCTTCGGAAAACTCTGGCTGGCTCTCTTCGCACTGTTCGCGTTCCGAGTGGCTGGGGAGTACCTCGGAGGGGGCCCGACGCACCACCCGGAGCGGCCGCTACTCGCCCTCTGGCTCGCCCTCATCCTCTTCGGCGCGGGGCTGTTGGAGGCACTCCTCACGAGCTTTCCCTCGCCCCGACGCCTGGCCCTGCTCCTTTTCGTTACCGCGGTTCCCTTGGTGGTCTTGGTCGCCATGGTGATCCGCCCGAAAGTGGTCCATCTCGAGCCTTTGAACCGCGACCGTGAGCTCGCGATCGCCGGCGTGGCCCGCGCCCGAGTGCCAAAGAAGATGAAGCTTGGGATTTGCACCCGCGATTATGGTGCGTTCGCCATCCAGGCCGGCTTCGGCCGCCCGAAGGATGCGCAGCTCGTCTGCGACCGCGATCCTCGGCGAAAAATCCCCGATCCGCTGCGGAGCCCGGAGGCCCTCATCGCCCGACTCCGCGACCATCAGCTCGAGTACCTAGTGGCACCGCGCGACGCCCTCGCCTGGGTCGACCATGGTTTCTCGGTCTTGGCCAGCCGCGCCGACTTCGTCCTGGTGCGGAGCCCCTGAGCGAGCCCGCCGCGGTGAGTGAACGCTCCCTCCACTGGTCGGTGCCCTGCGCGCCGTCGCTTCAATGCAGGGATTCCCCGGTCACCGCCTCCATCACCACCCGATGCTCGCGCCGAGCCAGAAACTCCGCGGAGACCGCGTGCACATCCTCCAGCAGAAGCTCTAGCATCAGGCTCTTTCCTGCGGTGGGGAGCGCCTTTCGGAGGCGCGCCAGGCTGGCCTTCAACCGCTTCTGCTCTGCTTCGTTCAAGAGATCTTGGTCGGTCTTGAGGGCTACCTCCACACTCGCGAGGATGGTCTCAGCATGGAGGCGGAGCTCGACCAGCGCACGCTCCTCGAGGTCGGTGGCTTCTCGCTCTCGACTGGCCTCGAGCATCGCGCGCACTTCCGTTTCCGAAAGGCCGCGACCGGGCCGCAGCTCCACCACGTAAACGCGCTCGCCGTGCACTTCCCGTGCCGAGACGGCGAGCAGCCCGCTCTCGTCGATCCGAAAATCTACCGTGAGCCGCGCGCGCCCCGCCTTCATCGGGGGCACATCCGTGATCTTCACTCGGCACAGGGAGCGGCAGTCACGGACGAACTGTCGCTCACCTTCCACCACGTGCAGCTCAAACCCCGTCTGACCGTCGACATGGGTGGTGAACACCGCCTGCGCCACGGTGGGAATGGGCGTATTGCGCTCAAGGAGCCGCTCCACGCCGCCCCCCAGAGTCTCGATCCCGAGCGACAAAGGCAGGACATCGAACAAGCGGCGCGAGGACCCCTCAGGACTCGGCTCGGCCGCGTGGAGCGCAGCCCCTTGTGCCACCAGCGTGTCTGGATCGTGCTCGACCAGCGGCTCGCGGGAGAACCAGTCGCGCACCGCGGCCCGGAGCGCCGGCATCCGTGTCATGCCGCCCACCAAGAGCACCTCGCTCAGCTGCTCCGGCTCGAGCTCGGTGTCCCGCAAGGTGCGGATCACCACCCGTCGGATCCGCTCCAGCCATGGAGCCGCGAGTTGCTCGAGTGTGGAGCGCGAGAGTTCGAAGAGCCTTGTCCCGAGCGCGACGCTCGAAAGCTCCTCCTCGGAGAGTCGATGCTTGAGCTCCCGCGCCAGCGGAAGCAACTGGCGCGGCTCGACCTCATCGGTGAGCGCCCGCATTCTCTCGACCAGCAGCCGATCGAGATCGTCGCCGCCGAGCAGGGTGTCGCCACCCGTACCGAGGACCTGGAAGAGCCCGTCTTCGAGACGGAGCACGGTCACGTCGAAGGTGCCTCCCCCCAGATCGCACACCACGAAGAGCCCGTTTTTCTGCCGCTCCAGCCCATGGGCAAGCGCCGCCGCGGTGGGCTCGGAGAGGAGCCGCACACCTCGCAAGCCAGCCAAGCGTGCAGCTTGGTGGGTGGCCTCCCGCGCCGCATGATCGAAGGTGGCAGGCACGGTCACAACTACCTTGTCCGCCGAACCCACCGCCGCCTCCGCGACCCGCCGGAGCTCGCCGAGGATGGCCGCACTCAGCTCCACCACCGTCCGCGGCCGATCATCGAAGGCGATCCGCACCAGCCGCGCCTGGTCGTCATCTTCGGGCGGCACCGCCCGGTCCCCGAGCAAACGCACTACCACCGGGTCATCCGCGGAACGCCCCATCAGCCGCTTGATGCTGCGGACGCTCGAAGCAAGATCGAGGGCAGCCGCACCGACCACCACCCTTCCCTCCGCATCCACCCCGACCACGCTCGGCAAGAGGCGCGATTTGTCGGGCAACGGCAGCACCTCGGCCCGGCCCTCCCGCACCACCGCGACGAGCGAGTTGGTGGTGCCGAGATCGATGCCGAAGGTCACGGGGGCCAAGGGGGGCTCACGGGAGGGAAAAGAGGGCATTTTTGGCCTCCTGCTCCAGTTTCTCGAGGTACGAGAGCCGAAGCAGGAGCGGACGGAGCGACTCGCCGCGAGCCCGGCGCTCTTCGAATGCCTCTAGCAACTCCGCTGTGTCTCGCTTGATGCTTTCGGAGAGCGTCGTGAGCTCCGCCTCATCACCGCGCGCCAGAGCCTCGGCAAGGTGTTCCCGCGCCGCCATCACCCAACTGAGGAGCGCGGGATCGTGATGCACTCCCTCCATCGACCCGCACTCGGCCAAGAAGAGACAACGCCGGAGCGGGGAGACCAGCAGCCGCGCAGCCTGATTCAGCTCCTCGAGCGGCACCTCACCGGTGCGACCGCGCTCACGCACGGCGCGCTCCAACTCCTCACGCCCGAGCAGCGCGGTCCGAGGCAGCCCCAGCAACTCGAAGGGATCCTTTTCCGTCACTTGGCCTGCTTCTTCTGGTAATCGAGGATGGCCTGGCGGATCGCGTCCTCCGCCAGCACCGAGCAGTGGAGCTTGACCGGAGGCAGGCACAGCTCCCGCGCGATGGCCTTGTCTTCGACCCGAGCCGCCTCTTCCAGGGTCTTTCCGGTGATAAGCTCGGTGGCGAGCGCCGAGGCCGCGATCGCCGAACCACAGCCGAAGGTCTTGAAGCGCGCTTCCTCGATGATCCCTTCTTCGCTGACGCGGATCTGCAGACGCATCACGTCCCCGCAGGCAGGCGAGCCCACCAGCCCGGTGCCAACATCCGGCGCGTTCGCGTCCAGCGTGCCGACGTTCTTCGGGTGGTCATTGAGTTCGAGAACCTTGTCGGAGTAGCTCATGTTCGGCTCCAAGAGATCTTCGAGAGATCGACCCCGGCCTTGACCATCTCATAGAGAGGTGACATCTCGCGCAGGCGCGCGACCTCGGACTCAATCCTACCGAGCGCGTAGTCCACCTCCTCTTCGGTGGTCCCGCGCCCGAGGCCGAAGCGGATGCTGGTGTGCGCCACCTCTTCGGGGACCCCCATGGCGCGGAGCACGTAGCTTGGCTCGAGGGTGGCGCTGGTGCAGGCCGAGCCGCTGGAGAGCGAAAGCTCGCGGAGCGCCAGCATCAAGCCATCTCCCTCCACGTAGTGAAAGCTCAGGTTGAGATTGCCGGGCAAACAGAGCGAAGGATGGCCATTTCTGGTGACGTGAGGGAGTTCGAGCAGCCCCGCGCAGAGCCGATCGCGCAGGCGAGCGATCCGTGGATTCTCGGTCGGTCCCTCGCGGAGCATGAGCTCCACCGCCGCCGCAAAACCCACGATCCCCGGCACGTTGAGGGTCCCGGAGCGCAGCTTCTCTTCATGGCCCCCGCCATCCATCTGCGCCACCAGACGCACCCGCGGATTGGCGCGGCGCACGTAGAGCGCCCCGACGCCCTTCGGCCCGTAGATTTTGTGAGCCGTTACCGAGCAGAGATCGACCAAGCTCACATCAAAAGGCACGCGCAGCCAACCCTGGCAGGCATCCACGTGGAAATACGCCCCGTGCTCCCGCACCAGCCGAGAGAGCTCCGCGATCGGCTGGACCGTGCCCACCTCGTTGTTGGCCAGCATCACGCTCACCACCGTGGTGTCGGGTCGGAGCGCCGCGGCGATGGCCTCGGGCGCGACCCGACCCTCGGCATCCACGCCCACCACCGTGACCTCGAACCCCCGGCGCTCGAGGGCGTGCAGGGTGTCGAGTACGCTCTTGTGCTCGATGGCGGTGGTAACGAGGTGCCGCCCCTCCCCCGCGCGCGCCTCAGCCGCCCCTTTCAAGGCCAGGTTGTTGCTCTCGGTTGCCCCGGAGGTGAAGATGACCTCCCGCGAGCTGGTGGCCCCGAGCGCCTCGGCCAGCTTGGCCCGCGCCGCCTCCACCGCCTCCCGCGCCCTGTGCCCATAGGAGTGGGAGCCGCTGGCGGCATTCCCGAACTCCTCGCGAAAGTACGGCAGCATCGCCTCTAGCACCCGCGGATCGACGGGGGTGGTCGCGTGGTGATCGAGGTAGATCCGGCGGGTCATCCTGGCCCGGGTGGCCTAGCACGGCGGCTGTCAAAGGTGAAAATGGCTGCCCATGGGCCAGTATTTGCCCTAATTTCTGCTAGTTCTGCTAGCTTCGCCTCCCAACATGGCAGATTCCGTTACCTCCAGCCTGGAGGAAACGCGTGTTTGGCTCGAAGCCCGCGCGCACCGAGCCTTCCGCCCAATCCCAGCCGAAGTGATCGCCGAACACGTGCTCAAGCTCACTGAGGGTGGCGACTTCGCGGTGCGGCGTGCGGCCCTCGAGGCACTCCTCCGCCGTAGGAACAACGCTTCTACAGAAGAGCTGGTGGTGTTGCTCGGGCCGCCCCGGGCGGTTCTGGGCCGCTACGTGATCGGCCGGAAGGTGACCCGCGCCGTTCGTGGGCAGAAGACGTTGACTCGGCCCTACGTGACCACGGTCCGTGGGCTGCGCCCGCTGGTCGGTGATTGCACGTGCCCCGACTACCTGAAGGGTTCGCTCGGACTCTGCAAGCACCTCTTGACGGCATTCGCCGAGATCTACGCGAGCGCTCGGCGCGTCACCCTAGGGATGCAGCAACCCTCACCCACTCCCCAACCCCTCGACTGGGATCCGGTGCTGCCGCTGACGGGCCCGGGCGATCGCTTGCTCGGGCTCCGCTGGACATCCTCGAAGACTCCGCCCTCGGATTTCGACCCCGCCACGCTGCGCCTCGAGACCACTGCCTGGGGCTCCCCCGAGCCACGTCGGTCGCTGCTCGAGCGACTGCTCGTTCACGTCAACCCCAGACGAAAGGACGCGAGCGCGGCCGTGCGCACTCTCTTGGAAGAAGAACGCGAGACGGTCCTCCGCTCCCTCTCCGCCCGACGCGCGTCCCTTCGGGCGCATCCCCATCTCGACACGGTCAAGCGCCCCCTCTTCCCCTATCAGCGCGAGGGTGTGGAGCGCTTCCTCGAGCGCGGTCGCCTGTTGCTCGCGGACGACATGGGCCTCGGCAAGACCACCCAGGCCATTGCTGCCTGCCACGCTCTCTTCCACGCGCAGGTGATTCGGGGCGGGCTGGTGATCACCCCGGCGAGCCTGAAGTTGCAGTGGCTCCGGGAATGGGAGAGTGTCTCCGACGTCCCAGCCACGGTGGTGGATGGCTCGTCGAGCGAGCGCCTGGCCATCTATCGCAAGCACCGACGAGGCTTTCTGATCCTCAACTATGAGCTCCTGCTCAAGGACTTCCAACACGTGGCGCCGCTTGGTCGACAATGCGTGGTGCTCGACGAGGCCCAACGCATCAAGAACTACGCAACCAAGTCCGCCGTGACCGTGAAGGCCTTGCCCGCGGAATATCGGCTGGTTCTGACCGGCACGCCGATGGAAAACCACTTGGAGGAGCTGGCCTCGCTCCTCGACTGGGTCGACGACCGCGCCCTTCAACCCAAGTGGCGCCTCACGGCCTGGCACATCCGCTACGGTGGGGAGGGTCATACGACCCGCCTCGGCGCACGAAACCTCGACACCTTGCGCGAGCGGCTCGCCCCGGCACTGCTACGCCGAGTGCGGAGCGAGGTTCTGACCCAACTCCCCAGGCGCACCGACACCCGCGTCCCGGTGGCCATGACCCCTGAGCAGCGGCTGGAGCACGACGACCTCAGCCCAAGCATCGCGCGACTCGCCGCACGAGCCGCCATCCGCCCCCTCACCCAGGCCGATTTTCTGCGTCTGATGCAGCTTCTCACTACCCAGCGAATGATCGCCAATGGTCTGGGTCAGCTCCGCTTCGACGCACTCTGGCCGACCCTCTCGGGCAAAGTGCCCTCGCGAGCCCTGCGCGACGGTCTTTTTTGCCCCAAGCTCGAGGAGCTGCGCAACCTGCTCGAGTCCCTGGTGCTCGAGCAGGGGCGCAAGGTGGTGGTCTTCAGCCAATGGCGACGGATGCTCTGCCTCGCCCATTGGGCCACCTCCGATCTTCTGGCGCAGGCGGACAAGACCGCACGCTTCTTCACCGGTACCGAGAACGCCCGGACGCGCAGCGCGAACGTTGTGGAGTTCCACGACGATCCCCGGGTGGGAGTACTGTTCTTGAGCGACGCCGGTGGGGTTGGCCTCAACCTTCAACGCGCGGCGAGCGCCTGCATCAACCTCGAGCTCCCCTGGAACCCTGCGGTCCTCGAACAACGCATCGGCCGGATCTACCGGCTCGGTCAGAAGCGCCCGATCGATGTCTACAACCTGATCTCCGAGCCCAGTATCGAGAGTCGGATCGCCGGGATCGTGGGCACCAAGCAAGCCCTCTTCAAGGGGCTCTTCGATGGCACGACCAACGAGCTCAACTTCACCGAGGGCAGCGGCTTCATCGCCGAAGTGCGGCGACTCCTCGACGTCACGGTTCCTACTGCTCCCACGCTCCCGAGCGAGAGCCTTGCCACCGAGGAGGAACTCGAGGCCGAAATCGACATGAGGCCCCTCGAATCGGTCGACGGCTCCGCGGTCCGGGAGCAGACGTCGAGCCTACCTCCCCCCGCTGTCCTTCTCGACCAGCAGGCGGTGGCGCAGCTGCTCTCCCGGCTCGACGTGCGCCGCGATGATACCGGTCGCCTCACGGTGTCCGCGCCACCTGAGGTCGCCAACACCCTCGCCACCATGCTCGAATCCATGGTGCAGTTGCTTCGCGCCGGCAGCGAGGGGCAAGGTAACGGCGAGGGGTGACCACTGGAACGGCGAGGCGCGCCGAGCGAGTGGTGGACGGGGTTCTCGGTACCCACGTGCCATGGCCAGCGCGGGAAGGCAGGGAGAGCGCCCGGCCGAGCGTAAGTTCAGCCCCAGAATCCAGCCGAAGTCCGGGAGACCCGACGATCGCCCGCAGAAGCGGCATGCCACGTGCTTTCGTGCCTTGACAAACCCGCCTCGGGCGGTCAGTTTTCGCCCACCCTGACGCGCGGTGGAGCAGCCTGGTAGCTCGTCGGGCTCATAACCCGAAGGTCGCAGGTTCAAATCCTGCCCGCGCAACCACTGAAGTATACGAAGCCCTCGCCCGGTGACCCGGAGCGGGGGTTTCGCGCGTCTAGGCCGACGAGAACGAGTGGCAAGATCTCCGTTTTCGCCACGTACGTTCCGTCGGGTTGAGTACCCCGCGACGGGCGAACAGACGCCCCGCAGAACGCGAGGAAGCCATGAAGACCAGCAGCCAGAACACGGACACCACGAACGCTCCTCAAGCGGGTGGTGGGGTAACCTTCGACGCCTACGAACGAAGCTGCCCAGGCTTCGCAGCATGGCCGCTGGCGGGCTCGGCGGCGGCCGCCGCCGACAAGGCGCCGAGACCGCTCCTCAGCTCGTCCAAGAACTCGCGGAGCACCCGCCGGGGTTCGGTGCCGAACCCGGGAGTCGCCTGCGAGCAGCTCGGGCGCCTGAATCCGGGCGCGAAGCGCAGTCAGCGGGACGGCCTCGGCGGCATCCTCAAGACGCAGGAGGGCGTGCCCCCTGCGCAGCATCCGCTCCCATGCCTCTTTCACGGGCGCTGCGCTGCTTGCCTCGGGAACTCCGGTGTGTGCCAGCAGGAGTTCAAGCTCTCTGGCGACCGCCATCTCGTCGCCGGTGTCCCACCGTCCTCGTTATGCTTCGCCGTCCCGGCCCCGCGCTGCAGCTCACCCGAGTAGTGCTCGGCGATGACCCAGGGAAGCAGCGACAGGTAGCGCGCACGGAACGAGATCGTCGTGATGCCCGACACCCACTGGCGCTCGATCCCCTGGTCGAGCTGCCGAAGACCAAGGACGTCGAGTCCCATGATCTTGTCTCGCTCGCCTGAGTTCCAGAATGTCTGCATCGTGTCCCATCACCGCCGCGGCGCACTCGCCGGGGCAGGTTGTCGAATTTTCGCAGGAAGCGGCGCTCCTGGGAACTGCGGTTGTCGCAGCTCGATGAATAGCCGCTTTTGGATGAAAGCGGCTATTCGGGCTCGCAAGCCCCCTCGAGAAGGCGCAGTGCGACCTGGAACTGCGCGCCTGGTCGGCTGCCGCGCGACACTAACCGTGTAAGGTCTGACTCGTCCGGGAAGGAGGAACGCTAGACGTCGACGCCGCGAGACCTGAGACGCGTTTCGTACTCGGCCCGATCTAGCGGACAGTCAACAAGCGCCAAGAAATCTGCCTTGGAGAGCTTGCACTGCTGGGCCATCTTCCCAAGCAGGAAGTCGTCTACCTCGACTTCTCCGTGGCTCACCTTGGTGAATACTGCGGTCTTTTTCTGGTCGCTGGTGCGGTAGTACGTGAAGTACGAGTGATCGCCCTCGGACTGCTCGAAGCCCTTCCTCCTGAGGGAGGAGGTCACGTCACGAGTCTTACGAGTTGTCACTTCGAGCCTCCGCGGATACGTGCCTCAGCAGGCGACTGCGAAGGTCGAGCGCATCGGTAGCGAGTGTTTCCTCGGGTGCAAGGGCGTACTCCCCCCAGACGAACTGAATCTGGTCCTCCCAATCCTGGAGCAACTCGTCACGCGTTCGACCGCTAACTGTCAGGCCAAGCTCGGGAACGTCCGCGACGAAGTGCTGTTGCTCGTCGTCATCGAGGCGAGGGGTGAGGACGATGGGCGGGTCAAAGCGCAGCACCTTATCAGCAAGCTCCACCTCTCGGAACTCGACGGGACTGAGATCGACTGGCTCGATCGAGCGGACATCAGTCAGCCGCAGCGGCCTTCCGTCGGCATCCAGCACGAAGTGGCCGATGACTTGGAACTGTCCGCGGCGTCCGTCAAGAATGCTGTCCTCGACGTCGTCCAGGTACGAGCATTCGATCTCTCGCGACGCTGGCGGATACAGAATCCACAATCGCTTCTGCGAGAAGTCGATACGGAGCAGTTCCCCGACAACAGCCATTTCCCGCTGCGTAGACGGACTTCGGAGCCAGGTCCCCACCTGGGTGCGATGGCGAGAGGTTAGCTCAACGGGGGAACCGTCGGATTGCCCAAGACTGAGGGCCCATCTGTCACCTCGCTTCGGAAGCATCCGATGGATCTCCTGCATGACGCGCAGGAAGTACCCATTGTCTCCCACGTGGCTCCGGGCTTGTGCGAGGTCGTCGTTGGCGACGGCTGTCCAGACTTCCGTGAACTCTGCGAGGAAGTCCGGACCTGGCGGTGCCATCGCAATTTGCGGGCGACGATCGACGAGCTGGAGCGGTAGCGCGTAGCTACCTTCCCGCGGAATCGCTAGTTCAAGGGTCAGACGTTGGCGGAAGGCCTGGTCGGGAACAAATCGCTGTCGAACTGCTCGGTCTTCTCGGGCGGCAGCGATCAGCCAAATCGCCTGTTGCAGCCCCTGCAGCACGCGCACCAGCACCTCTGCCGGCACCGCGTGGTCCGCGGTAACGGGGCCGGTCACCTTGAAGAGCGCTTCCGACGGCATGCCGGCAGGAGCGTGGTGCAAGCCGCTGGAATTGTCCAGGATTCCGACGCCTCCAGCTCGCAGACACGCCCGGCCGCCTGCAATGTCGGGGGCTTGTGGAGGTGAGCCGTCCCGAAGTTCTTGGTCACCGGATGGTCCCGGGGCCAAGCTGCCCACCGGCTGGACGAGGCAGGCTAAAGGCCAGACCTCCTGCACCGTTCACCCTCCGATGCTCTCCCTCCTCGCCCGGTCCCTGGAGTTCGGCTTTTATGCCGAGCGCACCGTTATGCGGAGCTGCGAGCGAAACGGTGCGCCCGCCCGAGGAGAAGACGGGCGCACCACTCCGCATAATCAGCGTCCCTTCCGCGTGGGCTTGAGCGACTCGAGCAGCTTGTCGGGTGCGCGGAAGCGGCCGCGCCGCAGATTCGGCGGCAGCACCTTCTCGATGGCATCGAGCTTCGCCTTGGGATCGGCGCGCGTGTAAATCTCGGTGGTCTGCTGAGAGGCGTGCCCGAGCCAGAGCGCGACCTTTCGAATGTCGCCGTTCGACTCCAGCGTGTGCATCGCGCAACTGTGGCGAAGGACGTGCGGAGATACGCGCTTCTTCGTGATGGACAGCTTCTTCTTCGACGCGCTCGCCACGTGCTTGTCGAGGATGTACGCGAAGCCGTCTCGCGTCAGTGGTCCGCTGCGAGCGTTGAGGAAGACCTCCTGGCTTGGGGCGTCGCCACGGATCGCGAGCCACGCGCGCAGAGCCGTGGTAGTGGTCTTCCACAGCGGCAGCACGCGCTCACGACGGCCCTTGCCGCGCACGTGAATCGCCGGCTGTGGTCGAAGGACGACCTCGTCGAGGCGCAGGCCGACCAACTCGGAGACCCGCAACCCGGTCGCGTAGGCGAGATGCAGCATCGCGCGATCGCGCACGCCATCGCGCTCATGCGGATCCGGCGCGTCGAGCACGGCCTGCATCTCGTCGTTCGTGAGGTAGCCCACGAGCCGCTCGTCGGTCTTCTTCATCGGAATGGCGAGCAACGCGTGGATCTGCTGCACGCAGGACGGGACGCGGTACTCGACGAAGCGGGCGAAGGACTTGATGGCGGCCAGGCGCGCGTTGCGGGAGCGCGCGGTGTTGCCGCGGTTGGTCTCAAGGTCGTCGAGAAAGGCGAGTACGAGCGCGGAGTCGAGCTGCTCCAGCGACAGCGCTGAGGGCTGCGTGCGGAGCTTCTTGGATGCGAACGCCAAGAGGAGCTGGAAGGCGTAGGTGTACGCGTCACAGGTGTGGGGGCTGGCGTGACGCTCTCGCGGCAGGCGCTCGCGCAGGAAGACTGCGAGGTGCGGGGCCAGCGGCGTCATCGCGCACCTCCCACGGCCAACGCCTCACTGCGCCTCGCGATGTCGGACAGCAGCGCAGGCGTCGCTTGCATGTACCAGTATGTGGCGGCGATCTTCCCGTGACCGAGATACGTGCTGAGCGCCAGCATGTGCCTCGAGACCGCCTCGCCGTTGCCCTCGCATTGCTCGAGGGCGCGAACGGCGAAGGTGTGGCGAAGATCATGAACTCGCGGCCCGCGCTGGCCGGGGCCTGGGTGGAGGCCGATGCCCCGTGCCAACTTGAGGAATGTGGCGTTCGCCGTCCAGTACTGCAACGCGACGCCGTTGGTGGAGACGAACAGCGCGTCGTCGTCGCATGCGAACTTCGCTCGGTCCTTGATGTACACGTCGAGTACGCGTCGTGTAGAGTTGTGCAGTGGGACGAGGCGACTCTTGTTGAACTTCGTCTTCTGAATCACAAGCCCCTCATCGGTGACGTCGGCGAGTCGGAGCCTGAGGGCCTCGGAGATGCGCATCCCGGTGGCGGCGATGAGCCCGAACAGCGTCGAGTACACCTTGGGCCGCAGAGAGCTACGCGGCCCAAGCTTGCTCGCCGCATTGAGCAACGAGCCGATCTCCTCGGGCGTATAGATGTAGGGTGTGCGACGTGGCGCCCGAGAGCCGAATGCGCCGGACGGAGGGACTTCATGGCGGGGATCTTCGGCGCGCATCAGCCAGGCGAACCGGCGGACCACGCCAAGTCGAACTTGTCGCGTGCTCAACGCACTCACGCTGCCCGCCCACTCGAGCGCGGTCGTGGCGACAACGAACTCCTCGCCACGGGACTCGGCATAGCGAGCGAAGCTGCGCAGCAGCTTCCCCTGCTGCTGGTAGAGGTAGCCCGTCGCCCGGTGCATGGCGATGTGGCGATCGACGATGTCGCTCAACATGCGGCACCTCCGGGCCAAGGCTGCGTCACCTGCTGCAGCATCGCGATGTCGACCTTGGCGTAGATGGCCGTCGTGTCTGGAGAACGATGGCGCAGAACCGCCGCGATGATATCGAGCGCCCCTCCAGCGCGGAGCATCGCTGTCGCCGCCGAGTGGCGGAGCAGATGCGCTCCGCCACTCGGTGCGTCCTCTATGCCTGCGCGCGCGAGCGCGCTGCGAACGATGGTCGATATGCCAACCGAGGACGCAAACCCTCGCAGCGGCGCTTTGGCCCTGATGAAGAGACGCTCGGTGCTGACGCGTGGCCGTCCATGCCTGAGGTACGCGAGCACAGCGTCGCCAACCTCTTGGGGGAGCGGCAACCGAGACTCGCTGCGGCCTTTTCCGCCTACGCGAAGGGTGCCAGCACGCCAGTCAATGTCGTCGAGCGTCATGGCGACGATGTCGGAGCCGCGAAGGCCGAGGCGTGCGAGCAAGAGGAGGATCGCTCGATCACGGAGACCGGTCGTCGTTGTCAGATCACAGCTCGTCACAACGCGGTCGACCTCGGATGCCTCGATGTACTTGGGCAGCGAGGAGAGCCGCCACTTGGGGAGCGTCGGCACGCAGTGTTGCACGCCATCGCTGACCCTTCCTTCGACAACGAGGTAGCGAAGGAAGGAGCGAAGTGCCGTAACCGTCAAGCGCGCCTTTCCGCGCGTCGTCCGTCCAAGGTGCTCAACGACGTATGCGCGCACGGCGCTGATCGTGTAGCTACGCGGGTCCTCGCCCAGCGTCTCGACGAATGGCTGCAGCATCCGGCGATAGATGCGCGCGCTGGTAAGGGTGAGACCTCGGTGGTGGAGCATCCACGCCGCGAACTCCTCAAGGATCGGCGCGAACTTCGGCGACGGCGTCAGCGCTGGAGCCATCACGCCGGTTGCACGCAGGTACTTGAACAGCAGTTTCAATCCATACGACTCATGGCCGAACGTGCCCTTGTTGTCCCTGAAGCACTTGCAGCGCGGCAGGTGCTGGCGCCTGAAGCGCTGGACGAGGTCCTCGTCCCAAGCGCGAATATCGACGTTGCGACGATCGGCCCACCATGCGAGATGCTCCGCGGCGCGGAGGTAGCCGCGAACGGTGAGGTGCGCGTAGCCCGCCTCGGTGAGGGCGGTCTCGAAGCCATCGAGGTAGGGGCCGACACAGGTCTCGCGCATTTGAGCGATCCTCGTGGGCCGTCTGTAGTGATCGGTAATCATGGGTCTCCTTAGGGCCCGCCGACATGGCGGGTACCGAAGGAGGACCACGATTATGTGGAGTTGGCGAAAAGGCTCACGGCACCATCACCAAGGGGGCGCAGCCATCCATCGCTCCTGGCTCCGCATAACGGTGCGCTCGGCATAAAAGCCATTATGCGGTGCTCCCCATAACGGTTTCTACCACTGCCTGCTGTCGGTCGTGGACCGAGTGAGCCGGCTGCCTCGGAACACGACGATGCCGGAGGCGGCGCGGCGGTTCTTCCGGGATCGCAGTGGGTGATTTGGGCAGAGGGGGGAGGCAGTTCCTCGCCGCATGAGAACCGGGGAGGACCGCGAGGTTCTGGGCGGCGTGGAGCGAGACGAAGCTGACGTTCCCGAAACTCACAGCTTTCAGCTACGAGTTTGCTGCAGGACCTTTCTCCCCCGTTTCCCTCGAGCCAAACACCTCCATCGATCTCACCCCGGGCTTCTACGGAGCCGTGAGCATCAAGCGCGGCGCTACGCTACGCCTGACTTCGGGGATCTACGAGGTTGACTCACTCATAGTGGAACCAGAGGGGCATCTGGATGTCTCGCTCACGAACGGGCCGCTATACTTCTACTCTCGCGGTACAATCATCGTTCGTGGAATGCTGGCTCCCGGAGCCGATGCTGAAGATATGCTGTTTGCCAGTTTCGGAACGGCAGACGTTACGCTGGTGCGTATTTCGCCCATCGTGAACAACCATTTCGCGGCATCGTGCACGGAGCGTAGCCACGCGCGCGCGCCCGCTCGCCGGGGTCGGCCCAGGTTCGCCGCGGTGCGTGACGCCGAGCTCATAACAAGCGTGCTGGTTCTGGGTGAGCTGTCCCCCAGAGGATGGCCGAGAGCGTTCGCAGGCGGCATCCAGCCTGGATCCGAACGCCGTCCGGCGCAAATGGGCCCAACCGGTTGCTAAACGGGGCACATTCGACCCTTCACGCCGAGAGCCGGGCGGGCTGCGAGGGCTCCCGGGGAGCGTCCACGATCTTCCGGAAGTAGTCGTGAAGGTCGACGCGCACGCCGAGCCGACGCAGCACGTTGTAGATCCCACCGAGCTTGCGGTGCAGGAATATGAGGGGGCGCGGTGGCGGCGAGTAGACCAAGGAACGCAAGAAGCGTTGGACCACGGCCTGCTGTTGCTTGGCGTAGCCGGCGTTCGAGAAATCATAGGGCTGAACGGCGGGCTCGAAAGGCGCGATCGCTCCGTACATCAGGTCCACCAGGCAGCGCCGAGTGGCGTCCGGCTCCCTCGCGTCGAGCAGGCCGAGATCGATGCAGCCTTCTACGATGGCGTCGGGATCTTTCGACTCGACGGTGCGGAGCAGCTCGCGGTAGCCATCGCGAAAGGCGGAGTCGTAGCGAACCGCGGCCCCGAGATCGAGGAGCACGATCTGACGGTCCAAGGGTCGCACCAGGAAGTTGCCTGGGTTCGGGTCGGTCTGGACGAACCCCCACTCGAAGAACTCCCGACAGTAGAGTTCGAGCATGGCCTCGGCAAACCACTCTCGCTGTGCGAGGGGCGGATTTTTGTTCATCCACTCTCGAAGCGTGTCACCCTCTTCCCAGGTCATGGTGAGCACACGGCGCGTGCAGAGTCCTTCAATGGTTCTCGGGACTACGAAGCGCGGGTCGTCCGCCAGGTAGCCCGCATATTCCACCAAGTTCTGTCGCTCCTGCTCGTAGTCGGCTTCGCGATGCAAAACTTGCCGAAGCTCTTCGAACACGCCGCTGAGGACAATCTTGCTGCGAGCCACCACCGATAGGCCGGTGGCCAGCTTCTCGAGCAACGCCATGTCGGAGTCGATGCTCTCTGCCACGCCCGGGTACTGGATCTTCACCGCCACCGGCTCGCCCTGAACCCAGGCCTTGTGGACTTGTCCGATGCTGGCCGCGGCCGCTGCCTGGTGCTCCAAGCCGGTGAGCAAGGAGAGCTGCTCGGCGCCGAGTTCCGCCATCAGCACCTCCTCGATGACGGCGAAGTCCACGGGCGCCACCTGCCCTTGGAGCTTGCTCAGGATCTCGAGGGCCTCGGGGGGCAGAAGATCGCTGCTCTCGATACTGAGCAGCTGTCCCGCCTTCATGGCAGCACCCTTCAACTCGCCCAGGCTCTGCGCGATGGCCCGAGCCTGAGCGATCCGAGTGGCCAGCTCACTCGCCTGAAGCTTCTCCGCCGAGGCCGTCAGTTGCTCACGGATCCGCTGGCCTACCTCCTTTTGGGCCACCGTCGCCGCCAGCCCCAGCAAGCGCCGAGACCGCGCAAGGACGGAGGTGGCGAGGCGTGACTGGCTCATGAGGAAGACCTAGGGCACCACAGTCGCGAAGGGAACCCTGGCACCACCGCGCTGGTTCGACCAAGAGAGCCCGAGCGCGGGCTGACCACGCCGGCACCATAACGAACCGCGGTTCTTCCCTAGGCCTCTTGGCCGCAGCTTGCCTTCTCTTGACGCGGCACTATGCACGAACTGAACGAAGTTCGGTGGATCCCCGCTCAGCCGAGGCAGGCAACTATGAAGCGCAAACGACTTCTGGTAACGCTTATCGAGAGCGTGAGCGCGGGACAACCTCGACGAGCAACGGCACGGTAGAGAGGCTTGCATGAGCCATCGGACGCTGGAACGGGTTCAGTTCATTCCGCGGCCCCGCTCGGAGGTTTTCGCATTCTTCTCCGATGCGACCAACCTCGAACGGATCACCCCGCCATTCCTCCGCTTTCGTATCCTGACCCCGACGCCGATCGACCTCCGCGAGGGAACGCTGCTGGACTACCGCCTCCGCTTGTTCGGTATTCCGTTCGGGTGGCGCACCCGCATCGAAGTGTTCGAGCCCGACCGGCGCTTCGTCGACACCCAGCTCCGCGGCCCCTACAAGTTGTGGCGGCATCTGCATGAGTTCGCGGAGGTCGCCGATGGCACGAGCATGCTCGATCGCGTCGACTACGACATTCCCCTTGGCACGCTCGGAGATCTTATGCGTAAGCTCTTCGTGGCGCGCACGGCCGAGAGGATCTTCGACTTCCGCGCACAAGCGATCGACAAGATTCTTGGCGCCCGAAAGGCAACGGTGTGATTCGGAAAAGGGCCCACACACCCAACGGCCGCAGCGAGAATGCTGCAAGAGTTCCAAGGAGCGTGCTTGGCGCTCAGCTCAGGCTGTCCCAATCGCGCTTCTACCACTCCCGGTCCCTGGATCTCGCCAACATCGCGACGCTGCTCGACGTCTCGTGCAGGCTCGGGGAGCCCGCAGACTCGTTCGACCACAGAGCGCCTGCTGGCTTCACCAGCAGTCCTTCTCCATTTGGGCGCTCAGCTTCTGCATCTGCGCCTCGATCGCGCCCGGATCCTGAAAGGGACCCCAGTTTTCCTCCCTCGCCTCGCGAGCGAGACAGCAGCCAACTACATCGCCAAGCCTACAACCGCGCTCGGCGAACTGGGCGGCCAGAGGCAGGGACTGGCGAAGGTTGGCCTCGTCTTTGTAGCTGAACGCCAAACTCACGCAGGCCCGTGCCTCGCCCTTCTGGCAGTTCTTCTTCTCCGTTTCGTGCTCGAGAGCTAGAAGAACGAAGAAGACCGCCGCGAGCGAGAGCATGGCCGCAAGCGGTGCCGTGACCCAGAACACGATGATGGCCTGGCGGGTTCGGCGCTTTCGCTGGACCAGGACGTCCTCCAAGCGCCGTGCCTCCTCTGCGAGTGCGGCCGTACGGTGAAAGAGCGGGCTGCCGAGCACGTTCTGTTGGCCGCAGAAGACACAAGTGATGAGCTGGAAGTCCCCGGACGCGAGCGGCGCTCCGCAGGAGCGACAGCCCCACGGCTCGCCGGTTCGCCTCGGGGGCTGCGCGCCGATGAGCGCCAGGAGCGACTGCAGTGCCTGCCGATCCGTGAAGCGCCGCTTCTGCCTGAACCCCGAGACGAAGATCAAGAGGAGCGAAGCCACGGCACTCGTGCCGAGGCTGAACTGCTCCACGATGCCCACCATCGCGAGGAGGAGCTGGCCTGCGATGAAGAGCAGCACCAAGAGGCCGAGCAGCGCCGCAGAGAGCCCGATCCGAATGTTGGTGGCAGCCGCGCTCGGCTGTCGGAGAAGCTCGTCCACCAGTCGGCGGTTCTCCCGAACCACGCCGGAAAGCCCCTGCTGATTTGCCATGCGGCGACGCACCTCGGGAGCGGTGGGGCTGATTTTTCCGCAGTGGCCACAGGCGGTCGTCTCCTCGGCGGTGGGGGCTACGGGCGCCCCGCAGGCGGGGCAATTCGGGGCCTCTGGAGGCAATTCGCGTTCCGCGACGGGCTCTTCTTGGCACTGCTCGACGAGCGCCAGCCTGAGTTTTTGCAGGGACTCTCGCTCGAGAGCGTCACCGGTGCTGGCGAGGACGAAGCGCCGAGAATCCTCGAGCGTCAGCACCAAGCTTGCGTCCTCATTCCCCTGCCCGAGGAGCTCTAGCTTTCCCCGGTGGAGCTCCGCAAAGGAGACGGTCAACCCGTGGTGTGGACCACCCTCGATCCGAAATCCCTGCTCGGTGACCAGAACGTCGGAAGCTCGCCGCACCCAGGCACCCGAGAACGCCAGGGCAGCCGAGGTCAGCAAGCTGAGTCCGACCAAGCCGAAGACGGTAGCCCAACCCGTGGAGCCAACCCAAAGCGCGACGACGGCCCAGGCGACGAGCAGGACGCCAGGCAAGGCGCCCAAGACTCGCATCCACGCTTCGAGAGAGGAACGTCCAGTTTGAAGGGGTAGTCGCGCCATGAAAGACCAATCTACCTGAGCGGTTCGTCGGTCGTCGAGAGCTGGCTCAGCTGGCAGCTCCTTCGGCCAGGTGATGCGACACAGCCGGCTCGAACAGGCCGCCGCGGTTCCTAGTCGTACCAGCCCAGCGGGGAACCGTCCTGCCCAGCTCCGCGGGCTCGAAGACCAACCTCCCCTCGTTACTCTGAACCGTCGCCCTGCCCCGCGCAGTCCTCGCGACAGCGGCGCTTCTGTGTGCCCATCACGGCGTAACCATGCCCCGTCTGTCACGTGCGCCGGGGTAACGGCGCACGGATTGGGCTCGGCCGTTTGCCAAACCATGGCCGCATGCTAGCGGAATCACGCTCATGCTGGCGGCACTCCTAGCGTTCTTCTGGCTGCCGAGGCTGCCTGCATCCCCGGTCACGGGCTGGCGTGGGGCAAGGCCATGAACCGGACGCTCTCGCCAGAGATCCAGTACGTGTTGCTGGTACTCGGGCTCTTCATCCTCCCGAAGGCGCTCCAGCGTTTCCGCCTGCCGAGCGCGGTGACCTGCCTTGGGATCGGTGCCGCGTTGAGCATCGGTTTTCACCTGTTCCATGGCGATCACACCGTCAAGCTACTCGCAACGCTGGGGATCGTGTCCCTGTTTCTATTCGCAGGCCTAGAAGTGGACTTCGCGGAGCTCCGCCAAGGTCGCAGGATCCTGCTCCAGCACATCGCGGTGCAGCTCGCGCTGCTCTGTGTTGGGGCGGTCGCTCTCCACTTCACGTTCGGGCTCCTGCCGCGCGCCGCACTGCTCTTCGCCCTCGCGCTGTTCACTCCCTCCACCGGCTTCATCCTCGATTCGCTGCACGGCTTCGGTCTCACCCCTGAGGAGAGCTTCTGGGTCAAGTCCAAAGCCATCGCCTCCGAACTGGTGGCGCTCGGTGTGCTGTTCTTGACGATCCAGAGCACCGCGGTCGGCACGCTCGGGCTTTCCGCACTCGCCCTCGGTGCCATGGTGCTGCTGCTTCCGCCCCTGTTCCGGGTTTTCGCCCGGGTGATCGCGCCCTTCGCCCCGAAGACCGAGTTCACGTTTCTGGTGATCGTAGCGCTCCTTTGCGCGTTCATCACGCGGGAGCTCGGCGTCTACTACCTGGTCGGTGCGTTCGTGGTTGGGCTCACTGCGGTTCGCTTGCGCAAGGACCTCCCAGAGCTGAGCTCGGAGAAGCTCCTCGGAGGCGTCGAGTTCTTCGCCTCCTTCTTCATCCCGTTCTACTTCCTCGCGGCCGGACTACACCTCCGGGCCGAGCACTTCACCTGGTCGGCACTAGCACTGGCAGCGGCCTTGTTGGTCATCGTCCTACCGATCCGCATCCTGCGGGTCGCGTGGCACCGGAAGCTGGCGCTCAACGAACCGTGGAGGATCGGCGCGCGGATCGGCACCGCGGTCGTTCCAACGCTGGTGTTCACCATCGTCATCGCCGAGATCCTCGAAGAGCGCTTCGCGCTCTGCCCTCGGCTGTACGGTGCGCTCATCTTCTTCTCTCTGGTGAACACCCTGCTCCCAGGTTTCGCACTGCGCCTGCCAACGCCCGAATTCGAAACCCCCGAGGTCCCGAGGCCCTCGCATCCACCTTCCGCTTCGGTCCGGCTGGTCGAGGCATCGAAGCCGGCCCGGCGCGCGACCTCGGACTCTGGCGTGGCAGACTGAATCCCTCGAGGCAGACCGGGCCAACCGACTCGGGGACGAGCTGGTTCGGTTCATCCCCGACGGTCCAAGGCCCCACGCCCTCCTTGCACTCAACTCGAGCTCGCAAGTCTCCTGCCGAGCGAGGCCCAATGGCGCGTCCGGCACGATGCCACAGCTGCAGTCTGTGCCTCATACGGGCTGCTGCCCTCCAAGGCGCTGAGCCACGAGCTGATCCTGGTGACCTGGAAAGCCCGAGAGCTTGGGCGGTTCGCGCGGCCCCAGGCTCGCTGATGCGGAGTTCCTAGCGGGAGATTCCAGGCTCGACGAGCGCCAGCAAGACCGCTTCCCCGGGTGTCACTCCTCCACGTCCACACCGCTGACGCGACGTCGGTACGCGCCGGGCGGCAGCCCTTTCTTTCTCCGGAAGCTCACGCTCAACGATGCTGCGTCGGCGAAACCGCTGCGCTCCGCAATCTCGGCCAGGGTAGCCGTGGAACTCGTGAGCAGGCTCTTGGCCATCTCGATGCGAGTCCGCCGAACCTCCTGCATCACCGTCCGGCCGATCGCGGCACGGAAGCGCACCTCGAGCCACTGACGGCTACAACCCGAGGCGCGAGCCACGGCATTCAACGACACTTTTCGGGAGGCATTCTTGGCGATCCAGGCCAAGGCACGCGCCACGATCTCGTCGTCTACGGCCGCGCCTTCCGAGGAGCGAGGCGGACTCACTCGGTCATGCCACCACCCCGGCACGAAGCGGGCATGGCTTGCTCTCCCCGTCTTCTTGAAGGCCCGCTCCCGGGCCATCGCGAACCGTGCGTCATTGAAACGGAACGTCGTGAGTTGCGTGAGACCCCGCTCCAGCAGATGCTCGGTCGCCAGCGTTCCGATCGCCTCCTCATCCAAGGACACCGAGGCTACCCGACGCCCGTCGTCACCGTCGTTGTTCACCGAGATCAACGCCGGGCCCTTGGTTTCGCGGAATGAAGGGTGGATCGGACCGCTCGATACCACCACCTCTGCTCGCCAAACATCCAGCAGCCAGTCGATGTCTCCCCGCTGGTAGTGCAGAATCCTCCAGGGATGCTTGCGCGCGACCCCAAAGAACCCCCACAAATTCCCGGGGACCACCCCATGGAGACATCGAGGGCAATCAACACCCGAGGCTCGGAACCGTGCTTCTTCAAGCTTCGGACCATTCTAGCTCCACCTCGAGGCTCGCCGCGAGCAGACCGACAGAGCTCGCCGCCCCCCTTTTGCATTTCCGTTACTCGATCGTTGACCCGCGGCTCTCTTTGCAGTGCTGCGGCGCGAGACGCTAGCGCGTGCCCGGGGCCTGATCTAGAGCCGACGCGGTTCAGCAGTTCCCACGGCGGCTCGGTGGCTTCCTGCCGAAGCCCGGTCAGGACGAGCTTCTACGGAGCTATCACGACAAGTTCGTGGCCGCAGGGCGTGCCGTCGTCGTGGGGGAGTGGGGTGCTGCCGATCGGGACAACCAGGACGAGAGGCTGGAGATGGCGGTCAGTTCCTCGCCCTCCGCGAGGCTCCGGCTCACCGCGCGCGCTCGCGCCGAGCACGCCGAGAAACCTCCCGCAGCCTGATAGCCGTTCTAGGTGTGGGCGACCTCAGTTCAGCCGTATCGCGAGGACATCGCTTCACCATACCCCGTCAGCCCGGCCGGTCATGTTGATCTCTCGAGCGGGTGTTCGCGAGGTGCCACACGGTTCGAGAGGATGCACGACCTCGCTCAGAAGTAGCCAACCTCCATCTCCGAGAGCAGCGCACGTAGACGCTGGAGGGCGGGACTGGTCGACTCGTTGCCGTGGAGGACCACCCCAGTTGTAATGCCGTCGCGGTACGTCGCAAAGAACTCAGAGGCACCGGGTGTGCTCTGGAGCGCTCCGGTCGCGCCGCGTTCGGCTCGGAGGTGCAGCGCCACCAGCTCCACAGCCTCGAGGCACTGCCGGCTCACGCACCCCCACTCTTCAGAGACCATGGGCGGTTGCCCGGGCCCGCCACTGAAATGCGAGCCCCTCACCAGGCCGTTCTCACGCAGGGTCCGTCCGGCGAAACCGCTGCCCAGGGGACGCTGCGCGTACCCAACCTCTTGGAAGGCGAGCGTGGGAGCGGGTCCGTGGCTCGGGCACTGCGCGTCTTGATCAGGAGTACCGGGGTGTCGCTCGGTGGGCGCACACAGCCCCACTGGAAACGCCGTCGGGAGCGGCCCAAGGGACTCAGTCGGACCGATCTTGGATGGACCACAGGCAACGGCAAGCAGCAGTGAAGAAACGGCCAGGTGCAGTGAGGGCATTCGGCACAACCTTCGCACCTACCTACCGTGCCGACAAGCGGGGCACGTGACGGGATCGCTTCTCTAGCGATGACGCGAGCGGGCACGACGGAAGCCCCACAGCAGTGCGAGGGCGAGCCACGCCCCGATCCCGCGAGACTCCCGGGGCAGAGTGCGGCAGCCGCAGCCCGCGTCCTCACGCGGAGCGGCGGTCGAGCGCATCATGGCAGCGCCTCCGGTGCCCAGCATTCCGCCCACGGCCTCCGCTCCACCCTGGCCAACCTCACCGCCAGAGCCATCCGTGCCGCCGATACCCAACGCTCCGCCCACGGCCACTTCTCCACCCTGGCCGAGTTCGCCGCCGAAGCCATCCGTACCGCCGCTGCCCAGCGTTCCGCCCACGGCCACTTCTCCACCCTGGCCGAGCTCGCCGCCGAAGCCATCCGTGCCGCCGTTGCTCGGCGTTCCGCCCGCGGCCACCTCTCCACCCTGGCCGAGCTCACCGCCGAAGCCATCCGTGCCGCCGGTGCTCGGCGTTCCGCCCGCGGCCACCTCTCCACCCTGGCCGAGCTCGCCGCCGAAGCCATCCGTGCCGCCGGTGC
>CAYNEY010000012.1:110630-113890 GCA_964396375.1 uncultured Polyangiaceae bacterium
CCGCCGAAGCCATCCGTGCCGCCGGTGCTCGGCGTTCCGCCCGCGGCCACCTCTCCACCCTGGCCGAGCTCACCGCCGAAGCCATCCGTGCCGCCGGTGCTCGGCGTTCCGCCCGCGGCCACCTCTCCACCCTGGCCGAGCTCACCGCCGAAGCCATCCGTGCCGCCGGTGCTCGGCGTTCCGCCCGCGGCCACCTCTCCACCCTGGCCGAGCTCGCCGCCGAAGCCATCCGTGCCGCCGGTGCCATCCGTGCCACCGGTGCCATCTCCTCCGCACATCGTCCCCAGAGTCGTAAACCCCGCCTGGTGCGCCAGCTGAGCGAAATTCCAGAAGCTGGGCCTCCAGGTTGCTGCGTTGTGCGCCCCCCCGGGAATGATAAACTCCTCGATGATGTCTCCGAGACCAAGGCTCTCCATGTACCCGCGCACCGTCGCGTTACCGTTGCAGCCGTAAGCTCCTACTTCCTCGGAGCCGCAGGAGAAGAACACCAGGTTCAGATTCTGGCTGGCGAGTTCTCCACCATCGGGGAAGAGCTGCCCCTCTCCTTGGATCCCAGGTGCGGACGACGATGGCATGAGATAGTGAAACAGCTCGGCATTGGGGAACCCGATGTTGATCGTCTGCATCCCGCCCATGGAGAGCCCACCGAGCGCACGATTCTCAGGATCGGGGCAGGCGGAATAGTTCGACTCCACGTAGGGGATCAGCTCATCAATCAGGATCCTGGCGAAATTCCAGTTATTGTAGTCGTTTCTGGTGAACACCATGATGAAGGGAGCGACCACTCCCTCGGCGATGAGATTGTCGAGCTGGATGTGGGCGTACAGGTTGTTGTCGTGCCAACTGCTCTCGCTTCCTCCCATGCCGTGCATCAGATACATCACCGGATATTGCTGGCTCTCTGAGTACCCCGGCGGCGTGTAGATCCGCGCCACGTAGTCAGAGCCGTAGGTGATGTTGTCGACGTTACCCTGCGGATTCGAGCTAACAGCCTCGTAGTATCCCGCGGGAGGCATCGTGGGCAGTTCTTGGGCCATCACCGTCGAGGGCAAGGCCAACACGCCGAGGGCGATGGCTCGTCTCATCACCATCCGCGTTGGGAGAGAAACTACCCGTACTCGAGCACACCACGGGGCCGTCGCCACGCGACGAAGAGAGCCAGCGAGGTGTGCCCGAACCGGTAACGGGCATGCCAGATCCGAGGCCCCGAGGGCTCTCGGACGTTCGAAGATCGAGTCGTGAGAATACAGGTCAACTTCTCCAGACGTGTGCACAAAATGGGCTGTGGGAC
Source organism: uncultured Polyangiaceae bacterium (assembly GCA_964396375.1). Classification (GTDB taxonomy): domain Bacteria; phylum Myxococcota_A; class Polyangia; order Polyangiales; family Polyangiaceae; genus FEN-1139. The sequence goes on from CAYNEY010000012.1 coordinate 111,922, forward strand.
GTTTCATGATGGAGCTCCCTCGTCGCTCGGCGCTCGCCGCCGATTGCTTCGCTGACGAGACTAAGGGCTCCCCTCGATCACACTAGTGTCAACTCTGACGCTAGTGATGTCACAGAGAAAAGGCCGATGCGGCCCATGACCAGGGGCGCGTTGGCTTCAAGCCTCATGCGGCCGAGATCTTGAGCGGACGGTCATGCTTTTTCTGTCAGAACCAGATGTGGACTTGCGTCGCCAGATCCGTTGCGACCGCGGCACTCTGGCCCGTGTTCGAGGGGCGCTGCTCCGTACCGCGTCGGGGGAGCTCGGCCAACGGGCACGAGCCACAGGCACTAGCGTCAAACTTGACGCTAGTGAGCTTGGAACGCGCCGATATCATGAACCGCAAGCCTCACGGATGAAGCCAGATCCGAGGAAGACCACACCCCATGGAACTTTTCGTTCACGCGGATTTACGCGAGCTTGCCTGCCCCGTTCGGCGAACGCTGGTGGCACTCGGTGCGCTCCTCGTCGTCATCGCCTGTGGCGACGCGGGTGGACATCGTGCCGCGACCACGACGGGCGGCATGTCCGGCACACCCGCTGGGGGCTCAATCAGTGCCGACTCGGGCGGAGCCGACTCAAGCGGCGCACCTTCCGGCGGAACTGCCTCAGGCGGCGCGGCTTCGGGCGGCGCACCTTCCGGTGGCGCACCTTCCGGCGGAACTGCCTCAGGCGGCGCAGCTTCCGGTGGCGCAGCTTCCGGTGGAGCAGAGAGTGGTGGCGCAACTCAAGGTGGCGCACCTTCCGGCGGAACTGCCTCGGGCGGCATACCTGCCGGTGGAGCTGAGAGTGGTGGTGCAGCTCAAGGCGGCGCAGCTTCCGGTGGCACGGCAGCGTCGTGCCAGGGCAGCGACTGGGAACCGGGCGATCAGACGCTCACACTCACGCACGACGGCATCGAGCGTTCCTACGAGCTTCACGTCCCCGAGGCATACACCGGAACTGACCCCGTACCACTCTTGCTGGTGATCCACGGCGCGCACAACACGCCCCGGATGGCCCGCTCCTGGTCCCAGATGGACGCAGTCGCTGATCAGAACGGCTTCATCGTCGCTTACCCCGCCGGTCTCGATTGTTGGAACACGGGCATGATCTTACCAGGTTGCACGGCCGCGGATGACGATCTTGGGTTCATCTTGGCGGTCGTCGATGAGATCGAGAACCACACTTGCATCGACGAGAAGCGCGTCTACGCCACAGGGATCTCGAATGGCTCGATGATGGCACAGTACCTGGGGTGCGAAGCGGCTGAGCGCTTCGCCGCCGTGGGTGGGGTCGCCGCCGGAATGTTCGGACGTTGCGCGCCATCACGCCCAATCTCGGTCTTCTATGTGCACGGGACGGCTGACACTACGGTGGGCTACTCACCGGGCGCCGTCGACACTTGGATAGAGCTGAACGAATGCGACAGCTCGCCTATCGACGCATACAGCGTCGGACCAACCACCTGCCTTCTCTCCCAAGGTTGCCGTGATGGCGTCGAGGTCGAGTTCTGCACCGTGGAGGGAATGGAACACTGTTGGCCAGACAACTGCTACCAAGGCTCCTATGGCCCCGACGTTTTTGAGGCAAGTCCGATGATGTGGGAGTTCTTCTCACGACACCCGCTACCCTGAGTGAGGCAAGACATGACGAAACGCATAACCCATTCGGTCTATCTGTTGCTCGCGTGTGGAACGTTCGCCTGCGGCTCTAGCAGTGACGGCAAATCGCAGGTTGGCGACACGGGCGGCTCGATGGCGCAGGATGATGCGCACCCGGCAGGTGGCAGCTCCACCGATGTGGCTGGCGCAGCCCAAGGTGGTGCGGCCCAAGGTGGCGCAGCCCAAGGTGGCGCGGCTCAAGGCGTCGCGGCTCAAGGTGGCGCAGCCCAAGGCGGCGTGGCTCAAGGCGGCGTGGCTCAAGGCGGCGTGGCTCAGGGTGGCGCGGC
>CAYNEY010000013.1:0-40516 GCA_964396375.1 uncultured Polyangiaceae bacterium
CAGTGTCGCTTTTCGCCTTGCACCCCGGTCATCTTGGCGATAACACATGCCGCCCCGGGGAGCCATCCGGCCCTCTGGTGAGGCCTCCCAAGGTCTTGGGGAATCGTCTAATGGCAGGACAACGGATTCTGGTTCCGTTTATCAAGGTTCGAATCCTTGTTCCCCAGCTCAGCGACTCCTCGGGACTGTCGAAGAGGAGTCAAGGCCCCATCGTCTAGTGGTTAGGACATCGGCCTCTCACGCCGGTAACACGAGTTCAACTCTCGTTGGGGTCGCAGGGATTGCGAAGTGAGAAATAGGGCGACTTGGATCCTGGTCCAGGTCGCCCGTCCTGTTTTTGTCCCTCCCCGTTTAGTTGACATAATGTATATTATGCGACAAACGTAAACACACGGAAAGGGGACGGCTCACCGACCCCAATCCACTTCAGAAGATATGGCCGCCGTCGTAGCCGCGACCCCAGATCTCGGTGGTGGGAGTCTTGTCCCGGCCTCGTGGATCCGTCACCACCAAAGAGAGCAACCGGCCGCCGTTGGTCATCACGAATGCCCGGTTTCCGCTGGTAGCAGCGGCGCCAGCCACACCATCTACTACATGCAGCCCATCGATCACCCGTCCATCAAGTGGTGAGACCAGGTAAACACCTAACTGGGATGCAGAGACCAGGAGCGCTCCGGCAACCAGGCTCATGGATGTGACTCCGCCCGCCGGCAAAGGAGAACGCCACTCCGTGGCCCCCGAGTCCGGATCGATGCCGAAGAGCCCAGTTGTACCAGACGCGGCGATCAAGAGCCGTCGCCGGCCTCCTTGCGAACCTGGAGCGCGCGGCTGATCGAGCAAGAGCAGGCTCTGGACGCCCAGTATCCCTGGGTTGTTCCACAGTTGGGTGCCGGCCTCCCGTTCGAGCGCAAAGACTCCGCCCACGATACTGCCTACAAAGAGGACCGGCACGTCATCGATCGTGCCCGGTACGGGGGTTGTGTCCACATCCAGATACGGAGGTATGTCCCCCAGGTTCTGCTCTGCTTCGGCTGCCAAATCCACCGGCTGCCAGCGCTCATGGCCGGTCAGTCGATCGTACGACATCACCATCCCGTCCGAGAAGCCCGCAAAAACGCGATCTTGCGTGACGAGAAGGCCCGAGTGGCCAGCAATTTCCATACCGGTTGCGGGTGTTCGGTGCTGAGTCCAGAGTAGCTTCCCTGTCAGCAGAGAGAGGGCAAGAATAGTATCGTTGGCGTTGATCGTGTAGAGGGTGTCACCGATCACGATGGGGCGATGGGCGATCTCCGAGTTGGAGGCGAAGCGAAAGCGAAGCTCACCGTTCCGGGCGTCAACCCGATAGAGCGCCCCATCCGCCGCACCAAAGAATACGCTGTTCGTGGCCGGGTGAAATAGGGGCTCGCTCTGTACGGCACCCATGGTCTGAAAGCGCCATAGCGCACTCCCATCCCGCGCATCGAGGCAATAGAGTCCTCCATCACTCGACCCGACGAAAACGCGCCCCCCTTCCCTATCGATCGCCGGCTTGCCGCGTTCGTAGGGCTCACCCATTCTGCGGGATTGCGCCACAAGCGGTGTCGTGTAGACCACATTGAGGCTGCCGCTCGGACGCTCCGCCCAGGTTGGTTGGTCCGGAACTGGGCTACTCTGAAAGAGCGCTTCGCAGCCAACGAGGCAAAGCAGAAGAAGAGTTGGGAGAAAGGCGCGGCGCATCGTCGTCACGGACTCTCGGCTTCGGAACTCGAGGATTCCGGTGAGTTGGCAGGGGCAGAGACTGGCTCAGCCGGTGCAGCGGGAGGAGCCGCGGTAGGGGCGGAAACGGGCTTCACTGGCGAATCCGATGTCGGTGCCGCAGGGACTGCTGGCGGCGCCGGCGTGTCTCCCTCAACGGTGCCGACTGGTGCTGCAGGGACTGCTGGCGGCGCCGGCGTGTCTCCCTCAACGGTGCCGACTGGTGCTGCAGGGACTGCTGGCGGCGCCGGCGGGGTCTGATGCTGCATGCGTTCGAGCAGCTTCTGGAGGCGCTCAGGATCGCTCTTCAGCAAATCTCCGAGGTTGGGCGGCTCCGCCAAACCGCTGGCAAGGGCGGGATCGATCTCTGCCAGCAGCCGCCCAACTCCCTTGGCCAGATAGGTAGGTCTTCGCTCCGCCTGCTCGGGCTTCTTGTCCTTGTCGACCAGCCTCTCCTTGGCCTTCAACAGCAGTTCTTTGGCCTTGTCCTTGTCTCCGCGCGCCAGCAGCAATCGACCTTGATGATAGAGGCCGGTGGTGGACAAGTTGGCCGCGCCTTCCATGTTCGTCAATTCGCGGTAGGCCTGAAGTGCCCCCTCCAAGTCCTTCTTCGCTTCCAGGCAGAACCCCATCCCTTCGAGTGCGCGGCCTCGCACGTCGAGGTCCTCTCGTGCCAAATCACTTGCCCGAACCGCGCGGTAGAGGCTCAGACTCTCGTCCCACTTCTTCTGCTCGAAGAGCAAACCAGCAAGCCCTAGGCGGGCAAACCACCCCCCGGTCTTCTCTCCTTGTTCGCGAATCGCACGTCGGTAACGATCCTCAGCGGCCGTGGCGCGCTCTTCTGCAGAAACAAAGCTGGGTGCGGTAGACAACCGAGCGATCGCCTGTTCTTCGTCGGCATCCTGCCCTTCAGTCTGGGGCACCACCCGTCCGCGCTCCGCGTCCACGCCCAGGAAGGCGGCATCCGTGGTTTGTGCGGCGGCGGTGAGAGTGAAGTACCGGTACCCCTGAAAGCCAAGGCCTCCCACCACCGTGCCGATCACCACCCACTGCAACCACTTGAAGTTCGCGCGCACCCAGACCGTGACGGCATGCGTGGTCCGGACCAAGATGTCATCCATGCGCTCGCTCGCGTCCAACCCCACTGGCGCATGAGCCGCCCGACCGCGCTCCCGTTTCGACTGCCGATCACGCGCCGCCTCCGCGCGCATACGGGCGTTGCGATCCCGAATCTGCTCGATGGCGTTGGAGGCTGGAGGAGGCGCATCGGACGCTTGCTCGACGGAGGTCGTGTCGCCCTGGTCCTCGGTTTTGGCTCGTCGTTGAGCTCGCCTGGTATCGTCGCTATGGTCAGTCACCGCGCGCGGCTATACCACGGCTATCGCTGCTTGGTTTGCGGGAACGACCAGACCACCGGCATTTCGGCGGACTTGGGTCAGCGGTTCGAGTCCGTCACCGGCGGCTGCCAAGGCTTCGGGGGGGGCGGTGGGATCTCCTCTGTCAAGGGGACGACAGCCAGAGCCTGGAGCCGAACGTTGGTGGTGGCAAGTATGGAGAGTTCTAGTGCCCGACCCCCACGGAGAACCCCAAAGCCCTGGGGTAGACGAGCCGCCAGCTCGACCGGCTCAGGACCAGAGGGCACAACCAATACCACGGCTCTCTCTGCGTCAACTTCATCTTTATTTCCAATATCTTGCTTGACGAGAGTTGATTTAGAACCTGAGCTTGTCTGAACCAGTCCGGGCGGGCGTGCCACCCGCACCTCCCCGGGCTGAAGATCTTCAGTATGTACTCGAACTATAACGCGCAATCCTTCGGTATCATAAGCAGTTTTTGGAACTTGAACGGTGAGCTTCACCCCATTGTGCGCCTCGCGGGCCAACCGCTGCAGCTCTCGGCGGCTGGGCCCACCGATGTGTTCGAGGATCTTGGACTTCAACGCGAGATCAAGTCCGTTCGGGATGGGATCGGGTACTCCCAAGAATCTCACCAGCGGGCCGGCGAGTTCGGCCTCCGCACCCAGCCGCACGAGTGCATCGGCCAAAGCCACCCGGCTGCTCTGGTAGCGCTCCTCGCCGAGGGCGCGAGTCAACGGAACAAGAGCGGCACGATCTCCTATTTGCGCCAATGTCTGGGCGATCAGGGGCCTGAGACGGACATCCGTCAGGGTCGCAAGCAGGGGAACGACGGCATCCTTTTCGCGTAATTGAGCGAAGACGATGAGGAGCTGCCGCGAGCGCTCGTGGGGACAGCGCTCGCGCTCCTTCCACCACTCGATCAGGGTCGTCACACCCCGCCGATCCCCATTTTCAGCTAGCGCCAGGGCGGCGAGACGCCGGAAGTTCAGGTCAGGCGACTGGAAAACATCGTAGACCAGGGGCGCTCCCCGGCCCAACCGGACCAGGGCCAGCGCAAGCCAGGTTCGGGCCTCGGAATCCTCCTCCCGACCGAGCGCCAACACGAGGCTGCCGACGGTTGTTTGCTGCCTCAACTCGAATAGGAGTTCGGCTGCCTTGCGGCGAATCTGGGGGTCCGCATCGTCGAGCAGCTGCGCGATCTCGGCGGCAGCGTCAACATCGCCGCTGATGCCCCGGATGATGGCCGGCGGCCAAGCTTTCCCTTCCTTACGAAGACCCTCCGTTTCATAGAGGCCGTGGGAAGTGGTGAGATGCTGCGCCAGACGACGCATGGTCTCTGCGCGCTCCCGTCGTTCGGCAGTAAGGTCGAATTTCTGGCCTGGATCGCTGTGAAGGTCGAACAGCCGGCACGCTCCAAGCTTGCGCTGGCAGATCAAGCGTTCCTTGCCGAGTGCCAGACCAAGCTGCTCGTCGGTCTCCATCGCGGCAAACCCCTCCCCTGCTTGGACTGTCCCACGAGCCACTGGCCCGAGGTCACGGCCACGAATTCTCGGCGGACGGGGCACCTCCAGACCTGCAAGGATCGTGGGCAGAAGGTCAATGGTCTGAACAGGCTCCGGCACCACCCGTGGGGCAAGCTGTTCCGGGGCGTGGAAGATGAGAGGCACCCGGACCTGTTCCTCGTAGACTGTCGTGCCGTGGTAGCGGCCTCCGTGTTCGCCGAATTCCTCACCGTGGTCCGCTGTCACGATCAGCAGCCCTGTCGGACTCCGCTTTCGAAAGAGCCTGACGAGTTCGGCCACCATATGGTCCGCCATAGCGATCTCTGAGTCGTAGCGGTCTACGTCACGCTCACCGAAGTCGAACTCTGGGTGGGTCTGGTAGGGTTCATGCGGCAAAAAGGAGTGAACCCAGAGAAAGACGCGCTCCTTCGGGGAGAGTCGTTCCAGGTAATCTCGCACCTGAGCGACTCGGGCAGCTCCTTCTGCAAACTCCACTTTCTCATACTCGAAGCCGAGCTTGCTCTGGATGAATGGTGTGAAGCGCTCGGTGTCGATGAAGAAGACCGCCGGCGGATAGAAACCCGCGGTCTTGTAGCCGTAGCGGCGCAACAAGAAGGGCCAGGTCTCTGAGTCGACTCCAGCGCCCTGAAGCAGAAGTGGACGCATGTACTTTCCGGTCATCAGCGAAACGACCGAGTAAGATGTGTGCGGGGTCGGGGCGTAGGCGTACTCGAAGCGCACTCCCTCCCGCGCCAGCCGATCCAGTTCGGGGGTGGTACGGCGCGGATAACCGTAGGCTCCCACATGGTCGGCACGCAGGGCGTCGATCGTGATCAAGAAGATGTCTCGGTCGGCGAGTTCCAAACCGCGTGCGGTGCTCGCGCCTGGGCGGCTGTCGGGAAGCTCCCCCCCCTGCTTGAACTCGAAAGGTGCGGGAAACAGCTCGGTTGCTCTACGGAGAACTTCGCCGGCAACCGGGGCCTGACTCGCGACAAGCAGGCGAAAATTGTCGAAACCACGGAGCTTCTCGAAGCCCAACGGGCTTGCCGCCGCCAAGCCGATCAGACTGGCGAGGACGGACACGATAACCCTTCGCCGAGCGCGAGCGCCACCGATCATGGGCAGCGGCAGGACGACGGCGATCGAGACGACACAGGCCATTGTGAGGAGGGCGAGAGCGAGATGAAAGGCGGGATAGAGCCGGACTAGAACCCACCGATTGGCCAGTTCAGAGGTGAGTAAGAGCAGCAGGCTACCCATCACCACCGTCCGCGGTCGCTGCCGTATTGAGCGGGCGAGCCAGGGCAAACTGGCTGCCAGACACAGTGCTGACAGCAGCGCCACCGATGCGGTGAACGCGAGCCTGGTTGGGGGGCTAGCCAGGTGCCGTCCTCCTCCCACCGCGAAAGCAGTGAGCCCGCCAAAGAGCGCCCCGACGAAACTGAGCGCCACCCGTGCACCCGTCCTATCCGCGTGAGGGAGGAGGCGGGCGATCGGAGTCAAGAAGACCGCAAAAAGACCCGTTATCGCAAGCAAGAGCGGGGCGAAGTAGAGAAGGGCAAACTGCACCTCCCAGACGCTGGTCAGAACCCCACCGTTCAAAACCAGGACCACCAGCAGTTCGAACAGGCAAGCCAACCAGCTGAGGAGTACCCCCCAAACGACCTGCTCGAGCGCGCCCATCATCCTCGCCGGCTCCGCCAGCCTAGACGAACGAAACGTCGGTGATCTCGTAGCGCCGAGTTCCGGCCGGCAGCTTCACCGTTACCTCGTCGCCTATCTCGCGGCCGATCAGGGCACGAGCCAACGGCGCGGAGATCGAAATCGAGCCGTCGGCCAGATCTGCCTCCTCCGCCCCCAAGATCCGGTAGGTCACCGCCTCGTCCGTGTCCAGATTCAAGAGTCCGACCGTCGCACCGAAGCGGACACGAGTACCGCTCAACGTGGTGGGATCGATCACCTCAGCACGGGAGAGCTTGTCCTCCAAATCCTTGATCCGCGCCTCCACCATACCCTGGCGCTCCTTCGCTGCATGATACTCAGCGTTTTCACTGAGATCACCATGCTCCCGCGCGACTTCGATATCGCGTGAAATCCTTGGACGCTCCTCCTTCAAACGGGTGAGTTCCGCGCGCATCTTCACTGCCCCCGCGGGGGTCATTGGCACCTTCTGGATCTCGGACATGCGAACTCCCTATTACTACAAGGTTTTCCCTGGGCAAGGCCGAGGATTCTCGGCCACCACGGCGGTCGTGTTGGTGTGAACGGCTCGAAGAGGAGCCCTCCGCCTGGGGGTTTTCCCACGAAGCTGTGGAATCGCCCAGCTCGTTCTTGCGTCCGGGTCCGGATACCGCTACCAACTCACCCGTGTTTTCGCCACGTTGGACGGTCTTGGTCCTCCTCGCTGCCTGCCTGCTCGGCAGTACGCTGCCCGCTTGTGGTGGCGGTACCCCCCCTCCCCAGAGCCCACCCCTCTACGAGGAGAACGCGCGCCGCGCTTACGCTGCAGCGCTCGCGGAAATCGAGGACAGGGACTGGGAAAGCGCCACCTCCATGCTGGAGCAGATTCGGCGCGAGTATGTGTACAGTCGCTATGCGCGGCTTGCCGAGCTCCGCCTAGCAGACATCGCCTACTCCGAGGAGAAGTACGCCGAGGCGGTCAGCGCCTACCGTCAGTATGTCAAGGATCACCCCAACGATCCGGAGAACGTGTACGCGCGTTACCGCACCTGCAAGGGCTTGTTCGAGCAGTTTGGGGACAGCTTCATGCTTCCGCCCCAAGAGGAGAGGGACCTTGCTGCCGCCGTAGATGCCTACGCTGCGCTCGGTGCCTTTCTTCGCGACTACCCCGACTACCGCTTCGCACCAGAGCTCTCATACATGGCGCTCGTGACCGGGGGGCTTCTGGCGCGGCATGAGCTCTACGTGGCGCGCTTCTACCTGCGCGATCAAAGATTCCAGGCAGCGGAGGCACGCTGTCGCTACGCGATCGAGCGGTACCCAGGTTCCGGTCTCGAGCCCGAAGCACTGGTGCTGCTCGGTGAGACCTACCTCAAGCTGAAGCGGCCCAAAGAGGCTCGTCTGGCTTTGGAACGCGTGCTCTCCGAACACCCAGACAGCGCCTTTTACGTCCCCGCGTCCCGATTTCTCGCGGAGATCCCCGCCCTGTCGCGCTGAATCTCCCAAACACCAATCGCCATGTCCGAACCATCTCTCGACAACCCTTCCAGCCCTGCTGCCCCCACGGTCTTGGTCGTTGACGACGAGAAGAACATCCGACGCACCCTGCACATGGTGCTCTCGGGTGAGGGCTATGGGGTGTTGGAGGCCGGGTCGGCCGAGGAAGCGCTCGAGATCCTCGGGCAGCAAGACCACCCTGTCGATCTTGCCATATTTGATCTCAAATTGCCCAAGATGAGTGGGCTCGAGGCACTGTCACAGTTGCGCTGTGCAGACTCACCATCCCGTGATTTGCCCGTGATCGTGATCAGCGGACACGCGACAGTGCACGATGCCGTCCACGCCATCAAGCTCGGCGCGTCGGACTTCTTCGAGAAGCCACTGAACCGTGAGCGGGTGGTGGTCAGCGTCAAGAACTCGATTCGTACGGCGCGGCTATCTCGGACCGTCGAGCAGATGCGCGCAGAACTTGAAGCGCGCTACGAGATGATTGGCACCAGCCCGCCCATGCAGCGGCTGTTCGTCGAGATCGACAAAGTGGCCCCCACCAAGGCGAGCGTGCTCATCACCGGAGAAAGTGGTACCGGCAAGGAGCTGGTAAGTCGCGCCGTGCACCGACTCAGTCCGCGAGCCGATGCGGCCTTCGTCAAGGTCAACTGCGCGGCCATCCCACGGGAGTTGATCGAAAGTGAGCTATTTGGCCATGAGCGGGGCAGTTTTACTGGGGCGCAGGGCAGAAAACGTGGATTCTTCGAGCAGGCGCATGGGGGAACGCTGTTCCTCGATGAAATCGGGGACATGGACCTCACCGCTCAGGCCAAGGTGCTGCGCGCCTTGCAGAACGGCGAGATTGTCCGGGTCGGCTCGGAACACGTGTTGAACGTGGACGTGCGTGTGCTTGCGGCGACCAACAAAGACCTATCAGCGGCCGTAAGACACGGAGCATTCCGCGAGGATCTCTTCTTTCGACTGGATGTGTTTCCGCTCCACGTCCCAAGCCTGCGCGACCGACCAGGAGACATTCGCCTGTTGGCGGAGGCGTTCGTTGCTGGTTTCTGTCGCGACAACGGCCTCAGAACCAAAAAGATCGACCCGATGGTGTTTCTCACCCTCGAACGTCGTCGCTGGCCGGGCAACGTTCGAGAGCTAAAGAATGTGGTGGAGCGCGCCGCCATCCTGTCGAGTGACGTGATCACAGTGGCGGATCTCCCGGAGGACCCTCACGATAACCCCTTCGAGGATGAGCTCGGTACGACCAACACCCCGGTTCCCGTCGCGGATCCTAGCCAGCGCGCTACGCAGCCGACGCTGGACGGCGAGCCGCGGCCAACTCTGCGAGAGTACCGAGATGCCGCAGAGCGTGCCTACATCCTCGACACCCTCCGAGCGTTGGACTGGAACATCTCCCGCGCAGCAGTGGTGTTAGGTGTCGAGCGCACCAACTTGCACAAGAAAATTCGCGCCTACGATATCCGTCGCAGCTGACCGCATCTCTAGCCGATCGGACCAGGGCGGCTGCGTGGCTCAGCCCCCAGCCAGTCATCGAGCGCGAGCGGGGTGCTCGACAGAGTAACCCGTTGGCGCTCAAAAATCTCGGTTGCCATTTGCCCCAGTGTCCGCGCTTCCTTCACGATCTCCTGGTTGTGCCGATAGCCCTGTTCCCCCAAGACGAACTCGGCGAAGGCCCGGTAACTCCGGGCGACCTCGAGTTCATTGCCAATCTCCTTGCAGAGGGCTATCGAACGCATGAAGTAGTCCACGACCCTCTGCTCGTGGCCCTCCCCCCAGGCCCCAGCGGCAGTGACCTCGGCCAGGGTGCGGAGGGCTATCGCCAGATGGGGCTTTGCGCGCACTTGACCGAACAGATCCACCGAGCGTTTGATGCTCTCGCGGGCCCGATCCAGCTTCCTCTGGTGGAGATAGGCCTTGGCGAGTCCGCGCAGCGCCTCCGCGAGGTTAAGGCGATCGCCGAGATCGTCGCAGAGCCCCTCGGCCTCGGTCAGAACCTCGATCGCGTCGCTGGCCCGCCCGAGATGGTATTGGGTGGCTCCAATCTGAGTGAGTAGGCGCGCGACTTGATTGGGCTCCCCGATTCCGCGGAGCAGCTGATACGCCTCGTCAAAAAGCAGAAGAGCTCGCTCCCAGTCGTTCTGGTCCTGCGCGAGGCAACCCAGGTTCGACAAACTCTCAGCTGTTCCAAGCGTGTCTGACACCTCACGCCGCAGGGAAAGCGATGCTTCAAAGGCCTGTCGAGCCTGCTTGACGCTGCCTTGATCCATCCACACCAGACCAAGATTGTTCAACGAAAGCGCAATCGAGCGGCGATCACCGGCAACTTTGCGCATCGAGAGCGCACGGCTCAAATGCTCGAGGGCCTTCGGGTAGTCACCGCGGATCCACAACAGCCGGCCGATATCGTCCCGACTGGCCGCGATCCCACGCTCGTCTCCCGCAGCCTCGAAGAGCTGCAGCCCTGCCTCCAGATGGCGCTGGGCCGCTTCCAAGGAGCCACGTTCTCGATACAGCCGGCCAATCCGGTTATGGGCGGCGCCCCCTTTGTTGGCCCGGTTCAGGCGAAACCCGAGTTCTAGCATGGCTCGGAATGCCGAGAGCGCCTCATCCGGCTTGCCCAGCATCAGGAGCACGTCACCATAGTTGTGAAGGGCATCGAGCCTGCGGCTTGCGTCCGATTCACCGAGCAGGTCGAGGCCACGCGTGTAGTTCTCCGAGGCACGGCGAGCTGCCTGGTGCTCACGTGCTAGATCACCTGCAGTCAGGAAATACTGGCCGGCTCGTGAGCGTGAGCCGCCGCGCTCCAGGTGTTGGGCCAGCATCGCCGACGTCTCTTCTTGCGTCAGCACGTTCGGCTTGGTGAGAAACCAGTCGGCCACGCACAGGTGGATACGCCGAAGTGTGCTGCTGGGCGTCAGCGACAGGAGTTTGTCACGCTCCATGGTATGCTTGAACACATATTCGCGATCGTCGAAGAGAGCGCTCTCCGGCAATGAGAGCACGTAATCGCGGCGCTCCAGATCCTCGAGCATACCACGGATCATCGACACGTCTTCCATCTGACTCGGATCCCAGACCTCGGGACAAGCACGTTCGATCCGGGCCAATACCACCACAGCACCCAACCAGAATACGTTGCCGACCGCAGCGGCGTGCTCGAGCAATCGCCTCTCAGCCACCGACAACGCTCCGATGCGCGCCGCGACCGTATCCTCCGCAGTCATCGGCAACTGGACACTGGCTAGGCGTTCTACATTGACCTTCCAGCTCTTCTGGCCACGCGCCTCATCCCGAGACTCGATGACCCCAAGGTCATGGTAGGTTCGCACCACCCGCTCCATCAAACCCGGGTTACCTCGAGCCAACGACACGGCTGCCTCAACCAGCGGCTCACGCAGCGCCGGTTGGCAGCGAGCGAGCAAGGCCTCCGCAAGCTCGGTGGCGGCTTCAGGCCCTAGCCGATCGACGTCCAGTCGCACATGCCGTTCTCCCCCGAGTTCCAGCCAGGAGCGTCGGTGTCCGAGCAATTCAGGACGGGCGGTCGCGAGAACCAGCACCCTTCCCCGCACCGACTGCGCCAGGTATTCGAACAGCTCGAGCGAGTCCTCATCGACGGCATCCAGTTGCTGCACGATCAAACACACCGGCTGTCGCTCAGCGTCCGCTTCCACGAAACGGCGTAGGATCGCGTGTCGGACCAGCAACAGCTCCTTCGGATCGTCGGCGACAGCCCGGGTCAGAGGTGTGGCGCGAAACGGAAGCTCCACCAGCTGTCCGAGGAAATAGCACACGTCAGCCACATCCCGATCGCCGAGCACACGAGCTACCTCATTCATTATCAAACCGCGAGCCTGCTCGACTGCCAGCCCCTGGCGCAAACCGAAGCGCGCGGAGAGGAGACGCTGGATGGCGCTCTGTGAGCGCACCGTCTCGGTGAGCGGCCGGTACACCATGAGTCGCCTCGGCCCAGACAGCAGGCGCGTCTCCACGAACTCGTTGATCAGGCGACTCTTGCCGATCCCCGGGGCACCGAGCAGCGTGACGATGCGGCTCTGTCCCTGTTCAACTTCAGCCAGGATGCCATCGAGACGTCGGAGGAGAGGCTCTCGCCCCACCAGTCTGGCGCCGATTGTGAGGGTCGCGGCGGAGGAGGACACTGGGGCAGGCGGCATGATGGCGGGAGTGTGGAACGAGTCGGATGGGTTCTCAACCGACCGCGCCGGCCAGGAGGCCATGTTCACCTGCTTCCGGAACCGATCGAGGAAGCTCGGGTACTCAAAACGGGCCTAGAGTCGGTCCGAAAACCTACGGCCGCTCGGGAGCAAAATCGAGTATCGTGGGCTGCCCTTGAGCCGGCTCGTGTTGGCAGCTGGCTCGGAGAGGCCTGGAGTCAGTCGATGATCTCGTATCGTGAAGCATTGAGTCGTCTCTACGCCCGCGGGATGATGGGAAGAAAGCTCGGTTTGGAGCGAATGGCGACCGCTTGCGAGCGCCTGCAGCATCCGGAGCGCAAGTTCGAGGTGGTGCATGTGGCTGGCACCAATGGCAAGGGAACAGTCTCGGCCTTCACGGCCAGTATGGCCCAGGCCGATGGACGCAAGGTAGGGCTTTACACCTCCCCACACTTGGTCAACTACAATGAGCGCATCCGCATCGATGGTGAGCCGATCGCCGAGGATACACTGGCGCAGCTCCTGGTTGAGGTGCTCGAGCTGGATCCAGAGCTCAGCTTCTTCGAAGTCAGCACCCTGGTTGCCTTTTTGGCGTTTGCTCGGGCTTCGGTCGATCTTGCAGTGCTCGAGGTGGGCCTTGGTGGTCGCCTGGATGCCACCAATATCGTACCACCACCCCGAGTGGCGGCTATCACTCGGATTGCCTTCGACCACATGGAAGATCTTGGTGACTCGCTGGCGGCTATTGCCCAAGAAAAGGCGGGGATCATTAAGGCGGGGTCGCGGGTCGTGCTCGGTCGACTGCATCCAGATGCTCTCGACGTGATCCAGGCGAGGGCAGCCGAGGTGGGAGCAACCATCGTCCCGCTCGGGAGCCCCGAGCCTATCGTCGGAAAGCCCCTCGCCTATCCGCGCGCCGCCATGCTGGGTACGAATCTGGCGGTCGCCACCAGCATCGGGCGCGAGCTCGGCCTCGCCCCCGACGCCATGTGCTCGGGCATTGAGTCCACAAGCTGGGCCGGTCGCAATGAGTTACTTCACCGTGGCGGCCGAGAGTTGACCTTGCTCGACTGCGCCCACAACGCGGATGGAGCTGTGAGTCTCTCTCACATGCTCGATCCGGGCCTCCTCGGTGAGATCGAGTCGCGTCGGGAGATTGCTCTCGTGTTCGGGGCACTCCGCAGCAAGAACTGGCGAGCAATGCTGAAGCGGCTGGAGCCAATGGCGGCCCACCGCATCTTCGTCGCGCCTCCGATCCCTGAACGCGCGGTCGATCCGAAGGAGATGCTGCGCGTTTGCCATGGGGAGGTGATGGCCAGTGTGCCCGAGGCTCTCGCCAAGGCCAGGCACACCGTTGGAGCCTTTGGCGTGGTGGTCGTGACAGGCTCGACCTATCTGGTGGGTGCTGCGCGAGCGCTGCTTCTTGGCCTCTCTCCCGATCCCCAGATCGATCTCTGAGCAGGTGGAGGGTCTCGGTCCATGAGTGAGGAAACCACCCGCAAGCTGTTTGGCACCGACGGCATCCGCGGCCGCGCCAATGTGGCGCCCATGACCCCAGAACTGGCGCTTAGACTCGGCCGAGCCATTGCCACGGTGGCGCGCCGGGGAAGGAAGCGGGCGCCCCGAATCGTGATCGGCAAAGACACGAGACTCTCGGGCTACCTGCTCGAGACCGCTCTCTCCTCCGGTCTGTGCGCCTTGGGTGGACACGTCATGCTCTGCGGACCCCTCCCCACCCCCGCGGTCGCCAACATAACCCTTAGCATGCGCGCCGACGCCGGAGTGGTGATCAGCGCGAGCCACAACCCCTTCGACGACAACGGCATCAAGCTCTTTGGACCCGATGGTTTCAAACTGCCTGACCAGGAAGAGGAGGCGATTGAGCGTCTGCTCCAGGATCCACGCCTCGACCGTGGAGTTACCGGGAGCCGGATCGGTCGCGCCGAGCGGATCGACGATGCTGCTGGACGCTACGTGGTTTTCGCGAAAAGCACCTTTCCACGCGACTTGTCGCTGGAAGGCTTGAAAGTGGTCGTAGACGCGGCACACGGGGCGGCCTACCGAGTCGCCCCTGCTGTGTTCGCCGAACTCGGCGCCACCGTGATCACCGTGGGGGACAAACCGAACGGTACCAACATCAACCATCGCTGCGGGGCGCTGCATCCTGAGCATGTTGCTCACCTAGTCGTCCGTCACCACGCGAACCTGGGGATCGCGCTGGATGGAGACGCAGACCGGGTCATCGTGGTCGACGAGCGAGGAAACATCGTCGACGGTGATGCGCTGATGGCGATCTGCGCCACCCGGCTCTTGCGCACCAATCGTCTACCCAAAAAGACGCTCGTGACCACTGTGATGAGCAACCTCGGTCTCGAATATGCGCTGGCTCGTGCTGGCGGAAAGCTCCGACGCACAGCAGTGGGTGATCGATATGTGGTGGAAGAGATGCGCCGCCACGGCTATGCCTTGGGTGGCGAGCAGTCAGGTCACCTCATTTTCATGGAACATGCGACCACCGGGGACGGCGTGGTCGCGGCGCTGCAGGTCCTGGCGGTGATGGTTCGGGAAGGGCGTCCCGTCTCCGAGCTGGCGCAAATCTTCGAGGCGCTTCCCCAACGGCTCGCCAACATCACTCTCTCGGCTCGTGTCCCACTGGAGAAGATGCCCAAGCTCTCATTAGCCATCGCCAGTGCCGAGAAGCGGCTCAAGGATCGCGGTCGCGTGCTGGTGCGCTGGAGCGGAACCGAGCCAAAGTTGCGCATCATGGTCGAGGGCCCAGACCAGAAACGAGTCGACGCCCTGGTCGCCTCGATGGTCGAGGCCGCCCGCGTCGACAGTCAGGCCAACTCGTGACCACCACCCTCGGTCCTCCTCCCCCTGGACTCGAGGTGATCGCTCGACTCAGCCTGCCCCAACTTTGTGGGCAACTCTTGGTGGTGGGTCTTCCGGACACCCGTCTGCCGTCAGCGCTTGCTGAATCCCTTGGTGCCGCACTGCGAGGTGGCGTCATTCTCTTTCGGCGCAACTTGCCTGAGGTCGCCGCTGGTTGGCAACTCATCCAGGAGATCTTGCGGGCGGCACCACCCGAACTCGCTCCGCTGATCGCGGTCGATGAGGAGGGTGGACCAGTGCGCCGGCTCCCATTGCCCTTCGTGGGACTGCCGCCCATGCGCCTCCTCGGACGAACCGAGGACCCGCATCTTTGCTATCGCGCTGGGTCGGTCGTGGCACGCCAACTCGCCGCCATCGGTTTCACCTGCAACTTCGCGCCCGTGCTCGATGTAGATTCCAATCCCAACAACCCGGTGATCGGTGAGCGCAGCTTCGGCTCTGACCCTCGGAAGGTTGCTCACCTGGCTCAGAGCTTTGCCCTCGGCATGCAGGATCAAGGGGTCATGGCCTGCGGGAAGCACTTCCCTGGACATGGGGACACCCACGCCGACAGCCATCGAGATCTCCCCGTTGTGTCCCATGCCCGCGAACGGCTCGAGCGCGTTGAACTCCTGCCTTTCCGAGAGGCGGCCACAACGGCCCTCGCGGCGGTCATGACGGCGCATGTTCGCTATCCGGCTCTGGATCCGGAGCACTGCGCGACCCTTAGCCCAACCATCATCAATGGGCTTCTTCGGCACCAATACGGGTTCGAAGGAGTCGTGTTCTCCGATGATCTTGAGATGCGAGGAGTCCTTATCGAGTCAGGCTTGGAAGAGGCCGCCGTCGGCGCGATCCGAGCTGGCTGCGACGCCCTTCTCGTGTGCCACGACCCTCTCGCGGCGGAACGTGTTCTCGATGCTCTGGTCACGACCGCGGAGGAGGAACCAGAGTTCTCAGCGCGGATTGTCGAGTCAGCAGTGCGTTTTCTGACAGCACGACGCAACTTCCCCCCACGCCCGGCCTTGACACTTTCGGGCCTCTTGCAGATGCTCGCACAACAACCAGAGGCACGCGCGGTGGTCGAAGAGATAACAACTCACCCGGAGAGCTGACCGAGCGACCCCGCCTGCTGGGCACGTTCCCGCATCACCCGCACCCAATCTGGGTGGGCCTGGTACCACTGGATTGTGCTCCGCAGTCCCGGCTCGAGTGCATGCTGCGGCTGAAACCCCAGTCTGTCGCGGGTGGTCGCGGTGTCGAGCGCATACCGAAAATCATGCCCCGGACGATCCTTGACGAACCGGAGGAGCCGGGCAAGTTCATCTTTCTCTGCCCCAGTCTCCTCCGCGACCAGGACCATCAGCATCTCGGCGAGGCGGAGGTTGCAGAGCTCCGCTCCCCCACCGAACAAGAAGCTCTCACCGGGCGCTCCCTCGCGCACAGCCAGGCACAGCCCACGCACGTGATCATCGACGTGGAGCCAATCACGCACGTGACTACCGTCCCCGTAGAGGGGCAGCTCTCTTCCTTCGAGCAGTGCCATGATCAGCACCGGAACCAGCTTTTCTGGAGCCTGGCAGGGACCGTAGTTGTTGGTCGAAAGCGACAGTGTCACGCTCATCCCGTAGGTATGTGCGTATGCGCGCACGAAGTGATCCGCTGCCGCCTTCGAGGCCGCATACGGTGAGCGCGGCTGGTAGGGGTGGGAGAGCGAAAAACACCCACTCGAGCCGAGGCTCCCAAACACCTCGTCAGTCGAGACCTGGTGCAGGTGGATATGCGGACGGGCGCGCAACACCTCGAGCAAGCTGGTTGTCCCAAGCACATTTACCTCAACGAAATCGAGCGGATCCGTGATACTGCGATCCACATGGGACGACGCTGCACAGTGTACCACGACCTCGATGCCGAAGCGGTCGCACAGTTCCCCGACCAGCAGGCGGTCACGGATATCCCCTAGAACGAAATGATACCGCCCATCAGCGGCAACGGCTGAAAGGTTCTGGAGCGAGCCGGCGTAAGTCAGGCAGTCCAGGTTGACGACTGTCTTCACCTCATCTCCACCGGCGGTCAGCAGATGCCTCACCAACGCTGAGCCAATGAAACCGCACCCACCGGTGACCAGAACCCGAGAAAGACTTCGCATCAGGGCTTTTCCCCGACGAGCCGGGCGCGGAGCTGTGCCCAACTCTCCCCCGCACGGTCGCGTTCGGAGACCATGGGCTCACGGACAGGCCAATCGATTCCAAGGTCCGGATCGTCGTAAGCCAGGGTACACTCGGTGCTGGGGTGATACGGCGACGAGACTTTGTACACGACGTCACACACGGGTGCGAGCGTGCAGAAGCCATGCGCGAAGCCCACCGGGACGTACAGCGCCTCACCCCGTTCCTCGTCCAGCTCTACCCGACACCAGCGGCCGAAGCTGCGGGAGGTTGGCCTCAAATCCACCGCGATGTGGAGGGTTCTGCCGCGGAGCAACCACACGAGCTTGTGCTGCCCGGGGCTGGATTGATAGTGCAGTCCCCGGATCACCCCGCCCTTCGAGCGCGAGTGATTGTCTTGCACGAAGTCGACGGTGATCCCCGCCGCGACGAAATCGCGACCACGGTACAACTCTTGGAAGTGACCTCGCTGGTCGGGGTGGGTCATGGTGCGCACGAGGCAAAGTGGGGCTGGTTCGAGTTTGAGGAAGGAGAAGCTCACCGCTCAGCCCTCCCCCAGGAGCCCGCGAAGATAGTCCGCGTAGACACCCTTCGGCAGACGCGCTCCGAACTCGGCGAGGGCAGCGCGATCGAGCCACCCCTGCCGGAAAGCGATCTCCTCCAGGCAGGCGATCATCGTGCCCTGGCGGCGCTGAAGGGCGGCCACGAACTGCCCTGCCTCGAGCAGATCATCGTGGCTGCCCATGTCCAGCCAGACCATACCCCGTGGCAGCGGTAGCAGTATGGCACGAGCCTGCTCAAGGTACAGATTGTTCAGATCGGTGATCTCGAGCTCCCCGCGGACCGAAGGCTGAAGGCTGCGCGCCAGTCGTGGTGCATCGGCTCCGTAGAGGTAGAGCCCCGTCACTGCCAGATCGGAGCACGGACACGCAGGCTTCTCCTCGATCCGCGTCAGTGCGCCATCTCTGTCCAGCTCGGCCACGCCATAGGCGCGGGGGTCCTGGACTTGCGCGCCAAAAAGGACCGCACCTGAGAGCCGCCTCTCTGCCACATCGAGCAAGCCACGGAGTCCGGCTCCATAGAAGATGTTGTCCCCGAGGATCAACGCTACCGGGTGGTCGGCGAGAAACTCCTCACCGACCAAGAGAGCGTCAGCGATACCGCGAGGCTCACGCTGGACGGCGAAGGAGAACCTTACGCCATAGCGAGAGCCATCCCCGAGCAACCGCTCGAAGGACGCGCGCTCCTCGGGTCGCGTCACGATCAAGATCTCGCGGATCTGGGCCAGCATCAAGACCGAGAGCGGATAGAAGATCATCGGCTTGTCGTAGACAGGTAGAAGCTGCTTAGACACCACTGCCGTGAGTGGCATCAGGCGTAGACCTTCTCCCCCGGCCACGACGATGCCGCGCAAACTGTTACTGCGGGAAGGGCTGTTTACCTCGGTCAAAACCGCACAGGAGCCTGGCAGAAGCCTCGAGATAAGGCAAGGGCCCCACCCACACGGGATGGAGCCCTCTTCTGAGAGAGCCAGTTGCCTGGGCTTTCAGCCCCCAGCGCCGGCCTCACCGCTCGCTGAAGCGCTCGCCTTCACCGACACGTTCACCTGGACGGAGGCATCGGCCTGGGCTTTGAGGGAGCCCGCGAAGCAAGCCCCGACCTTGAGCGCCGCGTCACCGCCACCCTGGACTGCCGCTTGCACACCTTCCACTGTAGACTTCACGTTTCCAGCGACCTTCTCGAGCCGACCTTTCATGCCCAGGGTGACCTTGAGCAGGGCTGGCAGGTTCTTGGTCAGAGCGGCCTTCAACTTGGTGGCGGCTTCGGCATCGGCGGCGCCTTCTAGCTTAACCGTGACGGAAGGCGGCAAACACTCAACCTTGCCGCTCACCTCGGCGTCACAGTTCGCCTGGCACTCGGCGCTCATCTCCGGCGGCTTCACCTCGCCGCTGCACTTCGGAGCTTCCATCTTCGCGCTGCAACCGCCCGAACAACTGCCTTCACACTTACCTTTGGCCTTCATCTCACATTCGGCACTGCAGGTCCCCTTGCAGTTGCCATTGCAGGTGGCGCTGGCCTTGCCATCGCACTTGCCCTCGCAGGTGCCCGCGCATTTCCCCTTGCTGTCCTTGCCGTCACACTTGCCCTCGCACTTGCCCTCGCACTTGCCGGTGATCTGACCTTCGCAGGTGCCTTCGCAGGAGCCACCGCATGTGCCCTCGCACTTGGCGCCTGCCTCTACGGTACAGGTGCCACTGCACTCCGCGCTGCACGACCCACTGATCTCCCCGCCTTCGCACTTGGCTTCCACGCTACCCGGCTTGATGTTGGCGTCACAGTTGGCCGCGCAGTCGACCATCGCGTCCATAGAGGCCTCACACTTCGGCTGAGTGAAATCCACCTTGAGGCTGCCCTTGGCCTTCGCCTTGAGCGTACCGAGAGCCTTCACCGCCGCGTTGCAGGCGGCCTCTGCCTTCTTGCCGGGTCCAGCATCCTTGGTTTCATAGTCCGTGGCGCCTAGATCTTTGGCGAGACCGGCACACGCTGCCGCCACTTCGGCCTCGAACTCGCCGGCCATCGCCTGGAAGTTGGCTCCTGCGGCCAGCGCGGCCTTCACCTTGCCCTCCAGCTCCCCTTTTAGGCCGAAGTTTGCGCTCATCAAGGCCTTTGCATCACTGATGTCGGCAGGACAACCCCCGGGAAGAGAGTCGGCGCCGGGAATGCCACCGGGCATCTTCCCGCCACAATCGACGAGGGCTACTGCTCCAAGCAACAGCGCCGCCGACACCAAGAGACCACTCACCTTGCCAGTTCGCTTTTGATTCATGGACCTTCCTCCTGAGTTATCCAGACGGAGCGCCAGAACCCGAGTCAACGTTCAACCCCTCGCCCGTCTGGGAGCCTGGCTTGGTGAGCTAAGCCATCCTTAGTTCTCGCCAGTGCCACGACAGTCGAGACGCATCTTAGCTCCCCCAACCCTGGCGTAATCAAGAACAATTGAGTACCGGCCAGCACGGCTTCACCCACAGTGAAACTCTGCCGCTCCGCCGAGAGTCCAAACCTACCATGCCCCTTGCCTCGATCGGGGTATCCTCACTCATTCTCATCGAAAGGCAGCGGGATTTGCTGATCGGAGACCTCTCGCTTCCGGCCACGGGACCCAGATCGTTCCAAAAGGAGTCGCTCCTGCTCGAAGTCGGCCTCGACCACCTCGGGATTATCGAGGGCGAAGGCGATCGCATCGAAGATTTTCGCTGCGCCGAGCTTGGGAAAGCGTTTCAGGATCGTCTCGACTCGAACCCCATCGCGATAGAAGGCAAAGATCCGTCGGATCGGTACCCGGGACTCAGCGACGTACGGACTCCCTCCGAGAACACTCGGATCGACACGAACGTGAGGATGAGGGATGAGGACCAGTGGAAGCACGAGAGAACGTTCCTTTTACCGCGTCCCAACCGTCACCGCAATTTTCTAGCCGATGGAGTCTGGATCTCGCCATCCTCTGCTGGCGTAGTCCCGAGGTCACATCGGATGCGCTAGGCTCTGCTGTTCTCGGTTCGTACCCCCATGCCAAGTCAGCCACGTTTCTGCTCCGAGTGCGGTGAGCCCATCGCCGAAGGCCGGTTGCTTGCGATACCCCATGCCACCCAGTGTCTCGCCTGTGCCAGCCACGAGCACGGTTCTCGAACCCCGCTCGCCCCGCCGAAGGCGCTCGCTGAGAAGCGCTTGATCACCACCATCCCTCTCAGGCGCTACCTCGGGAACGTGGGACAGAAGACGGAAGCAGACGACCTTTTTCGGATTTTGGTGCGGATTCATCACCTATTTTCCCATATCAGCGCGACCGAAATTCGCTCGGCAATCACCGCCTGGTGCAAGCGGACCAACTCGCCGTTCACGCAGGAGGAACTCGACAACCTCGTCGAAGAGAGCCGAGCTTGGGCCGAACGGCACCGGAGGCCAGGCTTGCCGAAGTCGCGATACCGGTGAAAGCTTGGGGTATGGCGAAGCAGAAAGTGGTCGCGCTCCCGGGTGATGGGAAGACCCTGACCCACAGCCCCTTTGCAGCCCTGGGCTCGCTGCCCGTGGTGGCAAAGCCGCCGCTGGCCCAAGCTCCGAGGCTCGCCCCAGCCAGCCCTCCCCCTTTTTCGCCGTCACGGGTGCGTTTGCGCCTCGAGTCTCGTGGGACAAGTGGGAAGGTCATCACACGTATCGAGTCACTCCCGCAAGAGAACCTGGAAGCACTCGCTGCAGCCCTGCGCCGAGCTCTGGGTTGCGGTGCCACCTTGGATGGCACCGATTTGATCCTCACTGGCTCGCTCGTGGAGCGCGCGGGCGCTTGGCTCAACAATGTGAAGGATCTTCGGGCGGTCTCGGAGAACAAACCCCGTTGTCCCACCTCTGCGCAGTCTGTTCAGATGCACACCCCAACACCGACCCACTTGTCGCCCATGCGTCGCAGCGATGTGCGGCCTGGACAGCGCGTGGCTATCGTGACCAAGGTTGACCAAGCAAGTGGCGCACTCACCGAAGGCATCGTGCGCCACTTGCTCACCAACGCGGCCCTGCATCCGCGCGGGATCAAGGTGCGCCTCGAAGGCGGCCAGATTGGCCGGGTTCAGGTCCTTTACGACTGATCGCGACAGTCACCAACCCCAGACCGCATCGTGACGCGGTCATCATGGCGAATCCTGCCGCCTAATCTCGGTCGTCGAGGCAATCGAAACACCTCTTCTTCCGCTACCCCGCGAAGAAATGGGCGCGGAGGCGGGCCGCTATCTGAGGGGCGTCGAAGCCAAGCTCGCTCTGGATGCGCTGAAAGGGCGCCGAGACGCCGAAGCGATCGAGGCCAATCGCGAGTCCTTCGAGGCCCACGATGGTCCTCATGCAGGAGGTCGTGCCAAGCTCGAAGCCAGCACGAGGCAGGCCGGGGGGCAGCAGCCGAGCGCGCTCTTCGGCGGGCATGGCTTCGAAGAGTTCAAAGCATGGCATCGAGACCACACGGACGGGACGTCCCTCGGCTTCGAGGAGCTTCGCGGCCTCGAGGGCAGTTCCTACTTCACTGCCGGTCGCTACCAGCACCAGCTGGGGCGAAGCGGGGTCGTGGACAATGTAGGCTCCACCGAGGATGCTCTTCGGATCGAAGGTGGCTGGCCGTGGCAGAACAGGCAGGATCTGGCGGGACAGGGCCAATGCCGTCGGACCGTTGGTTCGTGTGAGAGCGTGGTACCAGGCCGCGGCAGTCTCCATCGGATCGGCGGGGCGAAACAGGTGAAGGTTGGGGATCAACCGCATGGCGTTGAAGTGTTCGACGGGTTGATGGGTGGGGCCATCTTCGCCGACGTACACGGTATCGTGGGAAAATACGTAGATGACCCGACGCTCCATCAACGCCGAGAGGCGCATGCCCGGGCGCAGGTAATCGCTGAACACCAAGAACGTGGAGCCGAACGGGAGGAAGAAGCCACTCAGCGAGAGCCCGTTCACGATGGCGCTCATGCCATGTTCCCGGATCCCAAAATGGATATTTCTTCCGGAGAAATCAGCGCGGGTGACGTCCCCCCCCCCATCGATGGTGGTAAGGACAGAAGCTGCCAGATCCGCCGAACCGCCTACCAGCGCAGGCAGGTGACGGGCCGCACACTGCTCGACGAAATGGGAGATCTTCCGGGTTGCTTCTGGCTTCTCTCCTGCGGCCTTCACCAACTCGTCAAGGAGTTGTGGGGTGATCTTCGGGTCAAGGTGGTGCTCATAGCGCACCCGATCGGTCTCGTTTAGTCCTTCCCATCGCGCCTGCCACGCGAGACGCAGACCACGGTTCTCCGCCACACGCGCGACGAAAGGCTGGTAAGCCTCCTCGGGAACGAAGAAATCTGGCTCCAGCGGCCACCCAGCGGCTTCTTTGGCGGCTTTGCGCTCGGCCGCCCCGAGCGGTGCCCCGTGAGCGCTCGACTTGCCCTGCTTATTCGGCGCGCCATAGCCGATCTGCGTACGGGCGATGATGAGGCTCGGTTGGCCGCGGTGCCGCACCGCCTCGTCGAGGGCGGCGCGGAGCGACTCGTGGTCGTGCCCGTCGGCACGGGTGACGTGCCATCCACAGCCACGAAACACGGTCTCGATGTCTTCGCTGAAGCTAAGCTCGGTGGTACCGTCGATCGTGATCCGGTTGTCGTCATAGATGAGCTTCAGGTTGTCGAGCCCGAGGTGTCCGGCGAAGCTGATCGCTTCGCGCGAGACCCCTTCCATCAGATCCCCGTCGCCCGCCACGCAGAACACGCGATAGTCGATCAGCGGACCATCGGCGAGCGGGAAACGCGCGCCCATCATTTTGCCGGCCAACGCGAGGCCCACGGCATTGCCAATGCCCTGTCCGAGCGGACCGGTCGTGGTCTCGATCCCTGGGACCAGACCCACCTCCGGGTGTCCAGGAGTCTTCGAGCCCCACTGGCGAAACTGCTTCAGATCGTCGACCGTGAGTGGGTAGCCCGCAAGGTGGAGCAAAGAGTAGAGCAGCGCTGAAGCGTGGCCGGGAGACAGCACGAAACGGTCGCGGTTCGGCCAGTTCGGCTCACTCGGATCGTAGCGAAGATAGCGGGTGAACAGCTCGACACCAATCCCGGCCAGGCCCATCGGGGTACCGGGGTGACCGCTCCCAGCCTTCTCGACGGCGTCGACGGCGAGGAAGCGGACAGTCTGAATGGCTTTCTCCAGTGTGCGATCCATGGGTGCACTAGTTAGCGCTCCTTCCGCGCTCTGGAAAGCAGAACCTCGGCGCAAGGGCAGCATTGGGCCGGCCAATCACCTGCCCCAAGTCAGTGAGGTGCAGCGCTACCGGTAATCGCGCGACGATGTTCCTCGAAGCTGCGGGAAAAGCGGTGCCGCTTGCCCCCAATGGCCACGAAGAAGAGATAATCGGTCTGAGCTGGCATCAGCGCGGCAAGGATCGAGGCTTTCCCTGGATTCGCGATTGGACCCGGGGGAAGCCCCGGATGCAGGTACGTGTTGTAGGGGTTGGCGCGATCGCGCAGCATCCGTGGTGTGACCGGCGGGGGGCCGAGCAAAGGCAGAGTCCCGCAGCTCTCGAGGAGCGGACGCGTCACCATGCATCCGTAGGCTGCCGTTGGGTCGGATTGGAGCATCCGTACCGGACGGAAATCAGTATCGGCGAGGCGGTTCTCGAACACACTAGCGATGAGCGGGCGCTCCTCGTCGAGCATGGCCTCCTTCTCGATCAGCGAAGCCAAGGTGAGGAGTTCACTCTCGCTCCGCGTTCGGCGGGGTGTGGTCGCCTCGAGCTGGGCCAGACGTCGCCGTGTTTCCGCCACCAGCCGCCGCACCACATCCTCGGCGCGCTCATTGACGAAGAACTGGTAGGTGTCCGGAAACAGATATCCTTCTACGCTCGGCGCTTCGATCCCGAGCTCCTTCAGCAAGGGTTTGGCATGGACTGCGGCGACGAAACTCTCCCGCGAGCAGATGCCTTTGTCGAAGAGTCGGGCGGCGATGCGCTGGTGTTCGAACCCCTCGGGAATAGTGAGCTGAACCCGCGGACGCCCCGTCGACCGCGCCAGCTGGAGCAGGAGCTGGGCGGGGGAGAGTTCATCGGAGACCAGGTGCTCCCCGGGCATCAGGGGGGTCGCGTGACCGAGGGTGGCTCGATACAGAAAAAACATCCAACGGTGGTCAATCAGCCCCTGTTCCGCAAGCACCTGGCCTAGCTCAGCGGCCGAAGGATTCGGCGGCAACTCGAACGCCACCAGCTTCCCCTGCCCGACCCGCCGCAGGTGCGCACTGACGTAGATCACACCGAAGAGCGCGGTCGGCACCAGCACTGCAACGGCGCCGAGGAGGATGAGCAGCCACGGCGCCCGCCCTGGGGAGAGCCGTGTGCCGACTCTCCTCGCGTCCCGTTCCGTTGGAGTCCGCGGCCGTCTCGCCTTCCGCTTCCGGGTCATCTCTTCCTCCTGGCGCTCACCTTAAGGAAGGTTTCGAGCAGAAGGGCCGCTGCCTCACTGTCCACCAGCTGCCGCCGACGGCGTTCATCGAGTCCAAGCTCGGCGAGCCGGTCGTGAGCCTGACGTGTGGTGAGGCGCTCATCGAGCAGCACGACCCTTCGGCCCGAGCGCTCCTTCAAGGATTGAGCAAAGGCTCGAGCGCGCCGCGCCGCTGTACCCTCCGAGCCGTCCATCGACCGGGGCAGACCCACCACGAAAACATCTATCCCCTCCTGCTGTGCCAGCTCCGTCAGCTTCTTGACCACCTGACCGGCATGCCTACCTTCGAGGTAGGGGCGAGCATGGGCCATGAGGCCTAGCTCGTCGGAAACTGCGAGGCCGACACGAATCCTTCCAAAGTCGACTGCCGCTGCCCTCACGAGCTGCTAGCTAGCATGCGCTCGTCAACACGCCGAACGGAGAAGATGTCCAACCGTGAAAATACCCCAACTTGTCACCAGGTCTTGACCTCCAGACAAGTTGTGAGCATATGCGCGGTCGGCCGGCCCGAGCCCGCCTGAGAGAGAGCATGATGCGATTCCGCGCCGTGAAGGGGATGAACGACATCCTCCCCGAAGAAGTTGTCCGCTGGCAGAACCTGGAACGCGAATTTCGCGCCACGGTAGCGCTGTACGGTTACGAGGAGATCCGCACTCCCCTCGTCGAAGAAAGCGGGCTCTTCATCCGTTCCATCGGTGAGAGTACCGACGTGGTGGACAAGGAAATGTACTCCTTCACGCGACACGACCAGTCTTTGACCCTGCGCCCCGAGGGAACCGCAGGTGCGGCACGCGCCTACGTCGAGCACGCGCGCAACAATCGAGAGCCCGTCACTCGGTGGTTCTACATCGGGCCAATGTTCCGCGCCGAGCGGCCC
This sequence comes from uncultured Polyangiaceae bacterium, assembly GCA_964396375.1. Lineage (GTDB taxonomy): Bacteria > Myxococcota_A > Polyangia > Polyangiales > Polyangiaceae > FEN-1139. Next base: position 25,869 of record CAYNEY010000013.1, read on the forward strand.
CAGCGCGGCCGGTACCGACAGTTTCACCAAGCGGGTTGCGAGATCTACGGTGACAAGGGGCCCATCGCCGACGCCGAGATGATAGCGATGCTGTGCCACTTCTTCACCAAGCTTGGGGTGATGAACCTTCGGGTAGCTATCAACAGCCTAGGGGGCAACGCTGCGCGGGAACGGTACCACCAGCTCTTGGTCGAGTACTTCACGGCACGGCAGAGTGCTTTGAGCCCCCACGCCCAGCTCCGCCTCACGCAGAATCCGCTTCGGATCCTGGACTCGAAGGATCCCCGGGATCAAGAACTCTCCAGAGAGGCGCCCTCGATTCTCGAGGTGCTCGAGGGGGACGATCTCGACCACTTCACCCGCCTTCGAAGCTCGCTCGATGCCCTCGGCGTAAACTACGAGGTTGATCCCCGGTTAGTACGCGGCCTCGACTACTACACGCGGACCCTCTTCGAGATCTCGGCTGCAAGCGGTGAACTCGGGACCCAAAACGCCCTCTGCGGCGGGGGGCGCTACGACGAAATGATCGGAGGTCTGGGTGGCCCGAAGGTCCCCGCGGTTGGCTTCGCGCTCGGCATCGAGCGCCTCTTGCTCGCCATGCCTGAATCTACCCCTTCCCCCCCCTGCCCGGTGTTCTTCGCTCCGCTCGGTCCCCGCGCCGCCGAGATCGCCCTTGGCTTCGCCAAGTCACTGCGTGAAGCAGGCATCCGCGTCGAGGTGGATGGACGAGGCAACTCCCTGAAGAGCCTGTTGCGGCGCGCCGACGGGCTCACCTGCCGCTTTGTCGTGGTGCTTGGTGAGTCCGAACTCTCCGCCGAGCAGGCGCAACTCAAAGACCTGGTAAACCATGAGCAGCTCCTGATCCCGTTCACAACGCTCGTGACGGAGCTGCGCGAGCGCGTACTTTCTGCAAAGGGAGGTGTGTCGTGAAGCTCTTTCGAACGACATCCCTCACGTTGGGGCTGGTCGCTTCTGCATCCTCGGCCTTCGCGCAGCTCGGCATGGACCCCTATGGTGGTGGCATGAGCAGCCCGATGGGTGGCAGCCCCGAGCCCGCCAAGAAGCCCGCCCAGAAGCCGGTCAACCCGGATGAACCCGAGCTGCACGCGGCGCCAGGCGCCAGCGACGAGGTGCTGGGGAGCGGTAGTGAGCCCACCCTGCCGGAGCGACCACTGGCGATGAGCCCACGGGTTGCCGCCAGCATTGGCACCGACACGGATCTCGAGAACCAGGAGCGCGGCCGGCGGGAGGAGGAGACCAAGCGCAGCTTCTATGGGGTCGTTTACACGGAGGAGAGCGGCGGATACGGCTTTACCACCACCTTACCGCCGCTCTGGGTGAACCGTACCCAACCTTCGCGCACCAATCCGGCGGTCACGGATCGAGCCACAGTGGCCGGTGGGCTCTACTACAACCGCCGCAGCGCCGAGCGCGCCGACGACGTCCTCTTCCCGCTGTTCTTCAACCTACGGGATAGGATCGAGGGATCGCGCACGACAGTGCTGGGCCCGTTTGCCAACCGCAGCACCAAGACCGAGAGTGACACCTGGCTCGCCCCGCTGTTTTTTCACGGGAAGCGTCCCGACGGTGGATACACCCTGATCCCCCCGCTCTTGACCTACGATCACCTGGACAAAGAGGGTGGCACAACCATCGTGGGTCCTGCCTTCTGTAGCTTCTCGGGCGGTACCAGCTGTGACACCCGCACCAGCACGGACATCGACTTCGGGATCGCTCCACTCTATTTCTACGGCCAGAACCGCTGGCACAACTATGAGCTGATCCCGCCGCTTTTCCACTATTACGGCTACGATGACCGGGATCTCTCCTGGGTCAACGTGTGGGGTCCGTACTACCGCGAGCATGACCAGAAGCGGGACCTCTTACACGTGATGCCCATCTACTGGTCTCTGGAGAAGCAGAACGGAGGTCGGTACACCACCGTGTTTCCGCTGTTTCACTATGGACGCGAGAACGGCGGTTACACCCTTGCAAACCCGCTATTTCTTCTGGCTCGAGGGGAGAAAGGGGAGAGCACTTTCGTGACCTGGGGCTACGCCCGGTATCGCGGACGCACCAGCCTCGACATGGTAACGCCCCTCTACTGGCAGTACGAGGATCCCGATATCAACTTGACCGAGCGCCTGCTCTTCCCTCTCTACTACGACCGAGTGAGCCCGCGGGAGTCCACACATGTCTACTTCCCATTCTACGGCAAGAGCACGCGATATGGGATCAGCGACACCACCTGGGTGACCCCCTTCTTCCAGCACACCCACGATCTTACCGGCTGGTCCACCAACATCCACCCACTCCTTTACCTCGGTCGCAATGGCCGAGCCACCCACACCGTGGTCGCTCCCTTCTTCTACGATTTCGCAGGCACGGAGAGCCGAGCGACGGTGGGCTTCCCGGTGTTCTGGCGCTTCACCGATCTCGATGGCACGGCACAGTTGGTCGGCAACGTCTACTATGGCGAGAAGCGCGTCCACGGGGGCACGGACTGGCAGCTCCACATCTTCCCGCTCTTCTCCTACGGGGAGAGCCCAAGGGGACACTTCTGGAACGTGTTGTTTGGGCTAGCTGGATTCACCCGTGAAGGGGCCGAAGCTCGCGTTCGTGCCCTGTGGATCCCCATCAACGTGGGTGAGAAGCCGGTCGAACAAATGCCCGTAGAGGGACCAACACCCTAGCTCGTCAGGGGCGTTTCTGGACGACACTTCGGTGTTCGAGCGTTGCCACGGTTTCGCGTTCGGCCGAGGTAGAACCGAGGTTTTCAGGCCTCGGACGGACGCGGCCTTCCGACCTCGCCCACAGCGACATCAGCCAGTGCCTGTTCGAGTCGTGCAGCGAGTTCACCTTGTCCCACGCGATTGAGTTCCGATGCGACCTGACGCACCTCATCCGGATCGAGCTCAGAAAACACCTCGAGAACGAGTTCGGTGAGCTCCCCATATGCCGACAGTCCCAGCAGAACTCGGATAAGGGAGGCGGCTACCTCGCTTCGTCGATCACCCTTGGCCCGCGCACTGCGCAGACACTCCGCCGCGCGGAGCCCATCCTGCTCGGCCTCGTAGACACGTGCCAAAAGCAGCGGATCGACCTGCTCGTGGCCGAGCCAGCGGACAGCGTGGCGCGCCTCGGCATGATCGCCCACCAAGAGTGCGGCCCAGCACAGGATCTCGGTCGCAATCCGCCGCTGCTGATCGGACTTGGTGCGCTCGGTTACTTCGCGGGCCAAGCCAAGTGCCCTCGGCCCCTGCCCAGCCTCCAGCGCACGGCGCGCCTCAGCCAGCGTAGCCTCGAGATCACGCTCGGTCGGCGCCGCCGCTCCCTGCTGCCGTTGCATCGACAAGTATTGCATGATGCCGGAGGCACCGAACAAGACCGCGGCGATCGGCATTTTCATCCAGAAGAACCAGGCCGCCGCTACTACCCCAATGACCATCGAGATGGTGGCGGAGAGCATCCGTCGCTTCGGGCCGAGCGAGAGGGCCAGCACTTGTCCACCATCAAAGGGCAAGACCGGTAGGAGGTTGACGAAACTCCAGAACAGATTGACCTGCAGCAGGATCATCAACACATCAACCACGGTTACGTCGGCACCTGCCAGGAGCACTCCCTCCGGCAGCGTGCGCATGGCAAGATAAGACAGCACCGCTAGCCCGATGCCGAAGAAGGGCCCAGCCAGCGTGATTTGGATGGCCTGACGGCGACTGATGGGCCTGTCTGGCTGCCAGGTGGTGAGCCCACCGAAGGCGTGAATGATGATCGCTGGGCGCTGACCGGTGCGACGCGCCACCACCGCGTGACCCAGCTCGTGGATCAGCACCGACACGAAGAACACCACCACCAGGAGCAGCTTGTGCAGCAAGGTGCTCTCAGGATCGAGTAGGAACACAATCGCCACCACCCACAAAAAAGCGGGTTGCACTTCGACCGGAAAACCAAGAACCGCAAAACGCAGGCTACCCATGCGACAACATGTCTTAGCGCAGGGCCAAAGGGCCTGCCATGTCACAGCCGACCGGCCGAGCTTCTACCTCACTCGCGGATGAAGACCACCGTGCCCTCACCCATCTCACTGCCCACATTGAGGCCGTGCCACCCCTCTGGAAGCGGGGGATCGGTCCAGAAGAAGATGTAGCGCGCATCGATGGGGGACAGATTCACGCAGCCGTGGCTTCGAGGAACGCCGAACACATCATGCCAATAGGCGCCATGCAGCGCATATCCAGCGGCAAAATACTGAATCCATGGCACATCGCGCAGCTCGAACCCAAGCGATCCACGCCGGCGTGTCACCCCATACTCTGGATCACGCCCCTTCTTGATGTTGAGCAAGCGCAGCTGATCTGCCTGACTCAGCTTTTGCTTCTTCTTCTCCGCCGCCAACAACCGCGAAATGGTCGCCTGTGTGTCCGGATCGTCCGAGGAGGCAGTCTGTGCGGTGTTTTCGCGGCTCCCACCCGACAAGCTAGAGTTCTCCTCAGAATCCATGGCCGCGGCGATGTGCTTACTACGGATCCGGAACTCGCCGCGCGGTGTGGCAAGAGAGGTCTTGGGATCTCCGAGGCGATCTCGCCCGGTCGAAACTAGCGTGGCATAGACAGGACGCTTGCCTTCATAGAGCACCAGGGTCTGCTGTCGGAGCGAGATGTCGATCCATTTCTCGCCTTTCTCGGCTGCGGCAGGCGAGCTTGGCGGCGACGCCACGACCCCAACATCGCTGGCAAGAAGCCATGCGGTGGGATCCTTGGCGGTCTGGAGATAGCGTCGGCCCGCCTTGATCCGCGCGACGCCGGTCAGAGGCACCAGTGCTCGCCGTGGTAAGCTGATCCCCTCCCGTACCTGATCCTGCTCCTTGACTAGCTGATAGCTCTTGGCCTGGTCGGTCACGATCCAACCGAAGGGAAGCACCGCCGCAGGGCCGAGCTCGATGCCGTGAAACGGTGAACCCGTGTCGGGCTTGATCTTGGTCGCCGGAATGAGCCGAAGATCGACGGCTACCACGAAGCGACGCGAGAAGTCCCCATCGCGGGCCACGAAGGACCCGACCGACGACAGACCGGTCTTGCGCCGCACCCGATCGGCGAAAATGGCGTACTCGGGCACCTCGAAGCCCGAAACGTTGGGGATCTGCCGGCGATTGTCGGCGAGCCAGAAAGGGATCGGGTCATCCTCGGTTTCCCCGCCCAGCAACCGCCCTAGCCCCATCGCGGTCGACAAAACATGCCCCGTATTCGCCTTCAATCCCAGCACCGGCACCCCCCGCGAATCGAGCGGCACGTCATTCGCTCCCAAGACCACGGTCTGCACCTCGCGCTCATGCTCCGCATACCAGGCCAGGTGCTGAGCAAGCTCGAACTCACTCTTCTCCTGCTCCTTCTTGGTAGGGATTCGCAGATACTGCGGTGCTGTCGCCCGCACGAACCCGTAGCTGTAGGGCAGCGGACGACTGAGCGCGGGCCGCCGACTTGCGGCGCGGATCAGCGGGCTCTCGAGGTCGGTCGTGAACTCCGCGGTGCTCGCGTAGCCAGTGGGGTATACGCGAAACCACTTCCCTGCCCCTTCGGTCAGAAGCTCCGCCTCGCGACGGATCTTGCCACCCAGACGCACGTAGCCGAGGCGGCGCGACGATTCGTTGGGGGACTTATAGATGGTGCTGGCGATCTTGGTAGCGCCAAGCTCCGGGGCTGAGCGCGGGGCCTGGCGATCAAGCTCTCCGTGTCCCGTCGAGACCGGCGCAGCCGACAGAATGCTCGGCGCAGCCGATGGGTTGGTCTCGGGTTTCTCCGAACCAGATCGGCGATCACAGCCGAGCAGCAAGAAGGAGACTCCTAGGAACCAAGCAAGCGACGACACCTCCGGGATTTAGCCAACAAAAGGGAGCAGCGCCAGCTAGGGCAGACTCGGCTCTGTCTCGGCCGTGGTGGTGGATGGATTCTTCCTGCGGGTTGCCGCCGTGGGAAGCTCCCCCTCGATAGTCTCGCCATCCCAGGTCATAGCGACGGCGCCTTCCGCGAGCGGACCTAGCACGTCCCGAGTGACCGCACTCCCCACCCAGAACACCTCGGGGACGGGAAAGTACCGACTTCGATACTCGCGGGTCACCTTTCGCCCGTCTGGGTACTCGGCCACGACCGTGCTGGTGACGTCGTAGCCCGGGCTGCCCTTCTGCTTTCGTTCGGAGACCGAAGCCGACAGCTCCGGCCGGGTCACGACACGACGATAGGTATCGTAGCGCTTGGTGACTCGATAGCTGTGGGTGAACTGTGCTGGAGGCAACCGACCGAGCAGCTCCACCCGGAGTCGGTAGTGCCCCGGGAAGCTCGTGTGTACGATCAGGGGCACCGAATAGGGGTTCTTCAGGACCAAATCCACCTCCCCGTCGAGCACTGTAGCGTCGAGCCCGAGCGGGAGATATCCGCTCGGTCGACTGTGGCTGCGCCGGGAGACAATCTCGAGCCCACCGTGAATGGCGGCAGCGAACAGTGTGCTGGCCACCTGGCATACCCCTCCGCCCACCCCTGGCTCGAGTTCGTCATCGATGATCACTGGCGCCATCTGGTATCCCCGCTCGACCAGCCGTGGACCAACCTGGCGGTTGAAGCTGAGCATACCTTCGGGTGGGATGATCACCTCGTCGAGCGCTGCTGCCGCTTGCCGGATATTGATCGCGCGAGGTCCCGCGCGCGTTCGGAAGTCCGACTCGTATGCGGCTAGAACCAACGAGACGTCGATCCCTCCCACCATCTCATCGGTGACCCGTGGCGTCACCGGCTCGATCGCCACGCGGACCCCGAGGGTGAGTTCCGGCGTTGGACGAGCCAGTGCTAGAAGCGTGGTCTCGAAAGCCAATTGCTCGCCGAATTCCGCCTTCACCGTGCGGTGTAGAGGGATATCCAGCCGCGCGTCGACAGGGCTTTTCGCAAATGCCGGCGCGATCCCCTCCAGAGCCCCCCGCGCCTTGGCGGTGTCGATCCGATACGTAAGGGGGACATCGAGCCTTCCGCGCAGCGCATCGAACAGACTAACGACGCTCGACCAACCGGCATGACGCCGCGACTTGGTGGCATCGGCCAGGGTCGCACCGACATCGAGTTCGATCCCGAGCTCGCCCATCGACAGCACCACTGTCTCGCGTGGGCCGACCAGTGGCAGCTGATCTCTCAGGCGACGCTGGCGCAGTTGCTCCAGCCAATCACCCAGACTCCCCTGCGCTGGTGGAAGGTAGCCCCCAATCGTGGTGCCTGGCCAGAGGCCGAGGGGGGCGGTGGTCCACCATGAGAGCCCAGCACCAAGGGCGATCGCTAGAAGCACCAGCGGAACCGCGAGCAAGATCACCGATCGACCAGGCATAGGACCCCTATCAGCAAACCTCGCGCCAGCCCGAGGCTGTTCCCTCGGTTCACCCCTCATCTGCCTCATATAACCGAATCTACTGGGAAAGTATCATGGGCCAGCATGCGATCTCCGTCAAACAGGAACCGCCCGCGAAAATGCCTTCCGCATAATAAATACGGTAACCAGAGCCGATCGTCCTCCCACATCTCCTGATACGGCACCGCATCGCGAGACACCCACAGCGGGATCGCCTCGTCGGTTTCGCGCGGTTCGCCAACGTAGCCCGAAGCGGAAAAGACCGTCGCGAACAGTGAGTAGCCGTCGACGAACTGAAAGCTCAACTCCCCACACGCGGTGAGTCCGACCGGGGTCACGCACAGCTCCTCCTCGACCTCGCGACGCGCAGCTTCGTACGGCGTTTCGTTCGGTTCGAGCCGCCCCCCAGGTCCGTTGATCTTTCCCTGACCGAGACCGCGTTTCTTCCTGATCAAGAGCAGCTGGTTCTGGTGCTCGATGAACACCAGCGTAGCTCGGTCGATGGGCGACCACCCTTCCCAAGGCGGCAGCTCCAAGACATTCATGCCGAGGGCTCGCCTCGCCGCAAGTAATCCGCGGCCAGCCCCACGTAGCCCCGCGCACCGCTCCTGCCCATGGCTCGCTCCGCCTCGGTGAGTTCGCGGACCGGCCGCGCTGGGGAGCCCCGAACCATCGTGTATGGGGCCACTTCCGTGCGGGGAGACACCAAGGAGCCAGCCGCGACCACGGCACCCTCACCGATCCGACAGTCATCGAGCAGGATCGCTCCCATCCCGATCAGCGCTCCGTCACCGATCACGGCGCTGTGGAGGATCACCCCATGTCCTATCACCACGTCTGCGCCCACCAGCGTGTCAGATGCCCCCCCAGTGATGTGAAGCACGCAAAGATCTTGAACATTCGCCCGCGCCCCGATCCGGATCGCACCCACATCTCCACGCAGCACCGCTCCAAACCAAATGCTCGCCGAAGGGCCCACCTCTACATCTCCGATCAGGGTAGCGTTCTCCGCGATGAAGGCGTCGGGGGATATGATGGGGGTTTTGTTCCGAAAAGGGAGGATAAGCGGCATCAGATCACCTGCAGGTGGGTGGGTGGGGAGGGCAGAGAGCCGGGCCCAGCCTCACGAGAAAACCTTGGCAGCTCCGAGAGGGGGGCGAAATGCTCTGGATCTATGACCACTGCCGCCAGGGAATTGTTGAATGCAACCTCGAACTTGACCTTGAGCAGTTTTCCCGTCGGCTCACCCCGTGCCGGAAAATGAACAATCTCGTTTCGCTCCGTTCGCCCCGTGAAGGCTTGGTCGCGATTTCTACCCTCTACCAGCACCTGTCCCGTTTGACCAAGGAGAGAAGCGAGGTGCTGGCGACGCCATCGCTCGGCATGGACAAAGAGCCGCTCCAGGCGTTCAGCTTTGACCGTCTCGGGTATGTCATCCAGAAGGCGGAAGGCCGCTGTTCCAGGGCGCGGCGAGTACTTGAAGCCGAACACGCCGACGAAGCGGAGGCTATCCACCAACTGGAGAGTGTCCTCGAAGTCGCGCTCGGTCTCCCCGGGAAAGCCCACAATGATATCTGTCGACAAGGACAGGCCGGGCACCGCACGCTGCAATCGTTGGGCGCGCTGCAAGTAATCTGCGCGATCGTGCCGTCGCAGCATGCGCCGCAAGATCCGATCGCTGCCCGATTGCACGGGAAGGTGCAGATGCCGAGCGAGGAGTGGGAGCGTACGGTGGACCTCGATCAGCTCTTCGGTCAAGTGGCGAGGATGCGGGCTCATGTAGCGTAGCCGGACGAGTCTGGGCACCTGTTCGGCGATGCTGCGAAGCAGCTCGGCGAACGCCCCGCACCCATCACCACCCCCGATGGCCTGGGTGGGATCCCTGTAGCTGTTGACGGTCTGGCCAAGGAGGGTGACCTCCCGCACTCCCCGCGCCACCAATCCCTTGATCTCCGTGATGATTTGGTCTTTCGGGCGATAGCGCTCACTACCCCGAGTCAGCGGTACGATGCAGTACGTGCAGTGCTCGTCGCAGCCCTTCATCACCGTGACGAAGGCGGTGGGTGGCACATCCCTTCCGGGCAGCGGACGAGCCTCGAGAAACTGGGGATCCTCGAGATCGAACTCGACGCACGCACGCCGGGGACCGCCTTGCTCGAGATCCTGAACGAGGGCCGGCAACTGAGGGATATTGTCCGGACCAATCACCAGATCGACCTCGTGAACACGCCGAATCAGGTCTTCACCGTGCTGCTTTGCAACGCAACCCGCCACCACCAAGAGCAGCTCAGGGCGGTGTTGCTTGACACAGGCCCAGCGTCCGATGTCGCTGCGCAGTTTTTGCTCGGCCTTGTCGCGCACGCTGCAGGTGTTGATGACGATCACGTCGGCATCTTCCGTCGAAATCGCCTCCTCATGACCTGCGAGGCGTAACAACTCAGCCATGCGAGCCGAGTCATGCTCGTTCATTTGGCAGCCGTACGTGACGATCGAAAACTTGCTCATGCGACCCGGGGAGCCACCACGCTAGCACGCCGATCCGTTGCGGCACCGGCGAAAGCCCGCTCTTCTCTGGGCACTTCGGAGGGCCTGGACCCCTCGGGACCTTTGCCCCCAGGCGCGAGGGTTGCTTTCAAACCAGGCTGAGCCACCAGGGTTCTCGGCCTCTTCTTGCCCTGGCTTCTTGACAATTCCGATGTAGAATTCGTCACTGTTGTGCTGAAGCTCTCGAACAAGGTCCACTACGCTCTTTCTGCCCTCTTCGACATCGCCTTTCTCGGACGCGGCGAGGCGGCGCAGGTGAAGGACATCGCCGAGCGACAGGAGATCCCGGTACGTTTCCTGGAACAGATCCTGGTTGATCTGAAGCGTGCAGGGTTGGTGGCCGCGAAACGCGGCCCAGCGGGTGGCTACCGTCTGGCTCACCCCCCTGAAGAAATCAACCTGGTGGCGGTGATCGAGGCCTTGGACGGCCCACTCGCGCTCTCTTCAGGCAAGGGGGCCGGTGGTCGACGTCACCGCATGGCCCTAGACACCCATCGAGTGACCGAATCCGTGATGCTCGATCTCGGCAAGGCGTTGGTTGGGTGCATTAGCGCCGTCTCAATAGCCGACCTGTGCCGGCGTGCCGAAGCGTTTGGCGTACCCCGCCCGGATGATCCCGGGCCGTTCGTTTATATGATCTGAGGCTCATGCTACTTTCGCTGTGCTTCGCACTGATCACCACATTCGTATCGTGCGCGGCAGTAGCGGATCTGGACTCCGATCTGGCTCGAGTGATGAAGAGTTTCGAAGGTTCCCCTCGCCGCGTGCTGCCCTTTCGGCATATGGCGCGAGGCGAACGGGTTCCATTGCTCCTTCCGGCCGAGATCCTCATGTCTGCCAGATACCCATGCGTTCAGCTGACGGTGATTGGTTCCCCGTTCAGTCAGTTCGTCATCGAGGGCGAGGGTGATTGGTCCGAGGCAAGCCGACTCGGCTTGATCGACTCGGTACGCTGCGGTGCACAGCGCTACGCCTGGATGAGCGCGGCGATAGTGATGCATTCAGAATCAGGGTTCATCACCAGCGCAACGCGTGCTCTTGAGGGACCGGACGTGCCGCCGGTAGCAACCCTCTTGACCGAACGAGGACTGGGACCAGACGACAGCGCTCTAAAAGGATTCATCGAGCGGGACACGGACGACAACGGGCGGTCGGAGGCGCTCGGCTCCGCAGCTCGAACGAGCGGCGCGCTTTCGGTGACCTCAATCGTCGTTCCCGCTGAAAAGGGCAACAGCTTCGAGTTCGCCGTAGAGTCGGGTTGCCATGAGCTGGCGGTGGCACGTCGCACCATCAAGCTGAGCCGCCTCGAGGTGATACTGGTGGAGGCGGATTCCCAGACGATTCTGGAGCGGACTCAGCCCTCTTGGTACCCACGAGCACAATTCTGTCTCGAGCACGCCGCACCTCTCCACATTCGAGTCCTCGGGGTCAGCGATCAGGATCTCGAACTGTGGCACGCGCGGTATTCCTACCCCCTGGCTGGTTGGTCCACTACACCTCCCGCGGCCTCACGGCATGCAGCGCGTGCGCTGTTCGAGCACCGCGTCCGGAGCCTTGACGAACCACCCGTCGTCTCCTTCACAACCGGGCGCGGCACTGTGGTCACCACCACGTCCCTCGCCCATGGACGCTGCTACCTCGCAATAGCAGCATCCACCCTCGGCTCGCCCGCTCCTCTGCTCCTCTCGGTCCGCACCAGCGAGCGCACCCATTTTGATGTTGGTGAGAGGCACGCGGCACTGGTCGCTTTCTGCGTCGCCAGCAATGAGCGAGCGGTGCGCGTGACGACCGGTGTCGAATTCGACTCCTCGGCGAGGGTTGCGGTTTTCGACCTCGGGGTGGGTCCGTGACCTTACCGCGTTCCCTCGTCACCCGACCCAAGCCTTTCGGCTGGCTTATCTGCCTTGGTGCGCTCGGATGCAGCCATCCGCTCCCGAGCACACCCACCCCTGCCCCCGATCCGGGCATCACGGTGACCACCCGTTGGCTCGATCCGGACGAGAAAAAGCTCAGCTCTCTCGGCCTCGGCCAGCCCCACATCCTCGCGACCGACGCCCTTTCCACCGGGGATCGGATGACCCTTCGGCTTCGAACCCGCCCTTTCCACTGCAGCTTGATCCTGGCACGCGGTCACGAAAACATCAAAGGGCTCGATTTGTTCGTGTTCGGAGAGGACGGGGCGGTCATGGCTTCGGACACCCTCGGTGACCCAACTCCGACCCTGCTCGTGTGCCCCACCCGTTCTCTCCCGCTCTTCGTGGTGGGCAGGGTCACCGAGGGTGCGGGGCTGGTGGTGGTGGGCGCTGAGCCCATACCATTCGAGTTCCGTCAGCTCACCGAACTGCGTTTTGGGCTCAATCGCGAGGGACGCCGACCCCCACCCTCGGGCGAGTCGGAGACGCTTCGGAGTCGCCTGGCACTTCGCCAACGTGAACTCGACGGCCGTTTTCAGCTGGAGCGAGTCGAGCAGGTACCGCTAGATGCCCGAGAACCAACCTGGCTCAGTTTGTCAGTTCCCGGTGAAACCTGCCTCGATCTCTTCGCGGTACCAAGCCCTTCGCTCTTCGGCCTTCAGGCGCAGCTCTTTGATCGCCAGGGTGTGCCAAAAGGCAGCTTGCGGTTCTCCTCGGACGCCGAGGGGAGCCTGGTCTGCGCACAGAAGAGTAGCTCGCTTTCTCTTGCACTTCGTCCGCACGCTGGGCGAGGCGAACTTACGCTCTTCATCTCGCGTAGTCCGTGGCACCCCCGCGGCTCATCCCGGGTCTTTAGGCTCGATCTGGATGGTTCAGAAAGGCCGCCTCCTCGTCTCCCCTCCGACGCCCCCAACTCATCCCGACTCTTCGAGGACTTCCGCGTACCGGGGGAGTTCGCGCAAACCCGCCTCCGACCAAACTCCGGCTGCACCATGCTCGAGGCTCTCCTGAGTGAAGAGGGTCAAGGGATTGCGATGCGGCTCACCAGCACAAACGCGATGCCAATTGACGAGGTGCGCGGTGCACATTCAGCCACGCTGGTCACCTGTCTCGCCGAATCCACGCTGCTCGAGACCGAAGTCACCGAGCGTGCTGGAACGCTTCTGCTCTGGCAGAAGGATCTAGAGCTCACGAACCCGGTGATCGGAACCCATCCCCGCGCCTTTGCGCGGTTGCTCTCACGGTTGCTCCACGAACCATCCGCTAGCCCAAACCAGCTGGCCCAAGAGATCGAGCCGATCATGCCCTCCACTGCCCAGCAGCCAGCAAGACCACGGCACTTCGACGTCCCCTCTGGCAGTTGTCTCGACCTCGCTCTCAGCCGCGAAGATGGGGAGGGCTGGGTCAAGGTGGCCGTCACTCAATCGAGCTCACCGAAGCAGCCCAGCATGTTGTCCGGAGTTGGCCAGGTTCAGGGCCGCGTCTGCCACGCTCCCGGGGCCGCCGAGAGTACTGACACGATGGATGTCTCCGTGCTCGTCGAGCCTCCAACCAATACAGTGCTGTTGTTCGCGCGGATCACCGCGCTTGCAGCGGACACAAGTCACGAACCAACGCCGAACGCAGCTCCTGTCGCTCATCCTTGACCTGGGCATCGACCGAAGCAAGTTGAACGACAAGCACCGGCGCCCAGGGGGCTCCCGGTCCGGAGGGACGCAGCAGAGCGTAGCGACCCTTCTCGGGCATTCCACAGGAGGGAGGATGCGGAACCACGGCATCGAGCCCCAGCTCAGTCGAACTCTGATCAGCTTCCCAACGCACCATCACCCGGTGACGCTCGACCTCGACCACCCGCGCGTCGTACCAGCGGCCATCGCGCCATGCCAACACGGGTCTTCGTGCTTGCGGTCGATACCCCAAGGGAGCGCGCGGTGCTCCCGCCGCTTGCACGCCATCCAAGAAAGCTCGCAGTACCCCGACTCTCTCGAAGTGGCGCCGTAGGTTCAGCTCGGTCACTGCGGTTGGCGCCACCACCTGGTGTGCGGCGAGGCGGTGCTCGCCGCCCTCGGCGTCGCTGACCCGAAGCTGGCCCTCGATTTGCCCCAGCATCCGACATGCCGTCCAACCTCGAGCGCCAAGCTCACAGACCGCGAAGGCCCCAACCACTGGGCTCGACTCGGGAGGGAGGCGATACATGTCTTCTGGGTGGACTCGCGTCACCTGTCCATCCGTCGACCATTGGACGCGCAACCCATCTCGCTCGTTGGTGAGCACCGTTCCCGTACGAAACTCAGCCGCGGCAGTCTCGACCAGCACCTGCGCTCCGCGCTCTATCGTGGGCGGCACTCGCCGCTTTTCCACCTGGCGCTCAAGACAGCCAGAGCAAAGCCCAAGACCCAAAGCCACTCTGAAACATCGCCGAGCGAACCCACACCAACCACATCTACCCGCCTTGGGTCGTGGCGCAGGGCGTTGGCAAACGCACGATTTCATGTGAAAACACCCCCAAAAACCAACGCGGGACGACCATCGTCGTCCCGCGCAAGTCGTCACGTTGAACGAAGTGTCCGGTGCGTTCTAGCCCGACACTTCCGCGACGAATCTCAGATCTCGACCACCACGGCAGGGGCAGCCATCGCCTTAGCAGCCTTGCGACCCTTCTTCGGGGCTTTCTTGGCAGCCTTCTTGGCAGCCTTCTTCGGGGCTTTCTTGGCAGCCTTCTTCGGGGCCTTCTTGGCAGCCTTCTTCGCGGTCTTCTTGGCAGCCTTCTTCGCGGTCTTCTTGGCAGCCTTCTTCGCGGTCTTCTTG